>JAEZFD010000012.1 GCA_023417655.1 Planctomycetota bacterium
TTTTCAGGGTCTTTGAAACGCGTGAGATCGTCACCGCCGTCATCGGGGACATCGAACGCGGTTGTATCGCGACCAGATGAGAGCCATTAAACAGAGAAGCCCGGTGCATAAACACCGGGCTTCTCTATCAAAATCGACTTATTCTCCGCCTCATTGATGAAATCCGCAAAACGGAAATCATCGGCAGAAAAGGCAATGCTCGGGACAGGACTCGAACCTGCAAGCCCGGTAAAGGGCACTAGCACCTCAAGCTAGCGCGTCTGCCAGTTTCGCCACCCGAGCGATTTTTGTGATCCGCATTTGCTGCGAAAGATGAACTCCTTGTTGAGAGGAGGACAAATTTCACCGTCGTGCGGTTCACGGCAGGGTCACGTAATCTACTGATGAGATCCGGCGGGGGCAACTGTCCGTTCCGACATTCTTTTTCGGCTTCGGCTTCGTCATCAAAGAAGGCCGTTTTCACCGTTCGCGCCGATCTCGCCTTTCGCCAACTCAGTAGAGGATTTCCCGGGAATCCCTAGAATCCCATCTGTGATGGTTGAAATGTTTTCAGCGAAGGAGACGGCATGGCGATGGCATCTGGTACGAGAATTCAATGTTTCCGAAGGGCAGGCATGGCGCTCGCGTTGCTTGTCTTCGCTTCAGTCGCGATCGCTCAAGACGTGGCTCTGACCGAGGACTCCAAGCCGCAGCCGGGTGTGCCACAGGGTAAATTGGTCGGGCCGCGTGTTTGGGAGAGCGAGATCTTCCCCGGGACCGTTCGGAAGTATTGGATTTACGTTCCTGCCAACTACGACCCTGCCCAGAAAACCTGTGTGCTGCTCATGCAGGACGGATTGGGAGCAGCGAATGGATGGAAGCTGATTCCTGTTCTCGACAACCTGATTCACAAGAAGGAAATCCCTCCGCAGATCGGGATTCTCATCGAACCCGGCGTGTTGCCGGCTCCGCATGACAAGGCGCAGCCCCGTTTCAATCGCAGCTTTGAATATGACTCGCTCGGCGATCGGTACGCCCGGTTTCTGATCGAGGAGATCCTTCCGGAAGTGAAGAAGGAATACAACCTGAGCGATGACCCCAACGACCGGGCGATCGGTGGCTCAAGTTCAGGGGCAATTTGTGCATTCAATGTGGCATGGGAACGGCCTGATCAGTTCCGTCGGGTGCTCAGTGGGATCGGAACCTATGTCGGTCTGCGAGGAGCGGACCAATTCCCCACGCTGATCCGGAAGACAGAGCCCAAGCCGATTCGTGTCTTCCTTCAGGACGGATCGAATGACCTCAATATCTATGCAGGCGACTGGTATGTTGCCAATCTCGATATGTTGTCTGCCCTGAAGTACTCAGGCTATGAAGTTGAACATCGCTGGGGAGATGGCGGCCACAACGGCAAGCATGTCAGTGAAATCCTCCCTGACATGATGCGGTTCATCTGGAAGAACTACCCTGAGCCTGTAAAAGCTGCTCCACCGCAGAAGGCCCGCCTGGATGTTCTGATTGAAAACGAGCCCTGGGTCGAAGTGAGTTCCGGCCACACCTATACCGAAGGCCCGGCCGTGAACGCGGCAGGGGAGGTTTATTTCGTTGACGGCCCGGCAGGAACGATTCACAAGATCGGCCTCGACGGTCAGGTTTCACTCTTCGCCAGCGATTTGAAACGTCCAGGCGGAATGATGTTTGCCACTGATGGCAAACTGTACTGTTGCGAGTCAGGGGCCTCGCAGATTGTCCGGTTTAGTGAAGACGGAAAGAAAGATGTCGTCGTCGACGGGATTGTCGGCAACGATCTCGTCATTCTGCAGAACGGTCATGGATACGTGACCGAGCCGATCAACAAACAGGTCTGGTGGTTCAATCTGCAGGGGGAAAAGAAAGTCGTCGACAAAGGGATCGAACGTCCCAACGGGGTGATCGCTTCTCCGGATCAAACTCTGTTGACGGTCGCTGATTCCGTCGGGCGAATGACATGGTCATTCCAGATTCATCCGGATGGGAGCCTGCACGCGAAACAGCCATACGGCTGGCTGCACTTGCCAGATGATGCGTCACGCAGCGGTGCCGACGGTCTGGCAGTGGATACGCTTGGGCACCTGTATGTCTGCACTCGAGCCGGCCTGCAGGTTCTCGACCAACCCGGTCGTGTGAACAGTATCATCTCGCGACCGCATGCAGGAGCACTTTCGAATCTGGTGTTCGGCGGTCCTGAGTTGAAGACCCTGTACGTCACAGCGGGTTCCAAGGTGTTCAAGCGGAACGTGAAGACCCAAGGGCTCCAGTATTTCAAAGAGCCGATCATGCCACCCAAGCCGGGGCTTTAAGGGGTCACCCGTGAGGTCAGCGATGTCTGACGCAAATCGGAGAAGCCGAAAATGATCCAGCCGGGCCAGTGAAAGACTGGTCCGGCTGTTTTTGTTTCACGAAAGAACGCGGCAGGGTGGCTGGGGCGCTGGAGCGGGTTGCCGTCGAGATTCGACGTCCATGGCCCCAGGTTGGTGCTACACTGGGGCCATGGTGCTTTCTCGTTTCCTCACGCGTTCGTCTTCGGCTCTTCGTCGCTTATACCAGATCGCCTTTCCGCCCGCCCCAGCCAACCCCGTTCGTCGCAGTCTGTGTCAGCGTCCGATTGATTTGGGACTGGTCAAGTGCCCGAGAATACGAGTTCCCCGGGACGGGCAAATTGAGAATCGGGAGTCACTTCCGAAAACTACGTCCGGTTAACATTCGCATGCTCATGCTGCTGACGCGACATGAGCATGGCACCTCGGCCCTGCTGGCGCGATGCGGAGATGGCACCCAGGCAACGTCTTGCGAATCTCGCTGACGACGAAAACGAAACAGCCGGGCC
>JAEZFD010000027.1 GCA_023417655.1 Planctomycetota bacterium
ACGAACCCTACCTCACTTCGAGATCGAGCGACGGCTCATGGGAGCCGCTCCTGGAACCGTGAGACAGGAGCTCGAGCGAATTGCGATGGAACTTGCGAACGGAAAATTCCCCTTCTGAAAGGAATGCGATGAAAGTTTACCGAGTTAGTCCGGACGTCAACAAGTTTCAGTATTTCCTGCTCGACGATCATGAATGCGGGTTAACTAAAATGATGGACTTCGACTGTACCCCAAAGACCGAAGAGTGGGTCGCACCGGCCGTGTACACGTTCAATCCAAAACGAACAAATGGAAATTTCCCTGCTCTCTGTGCCACAGCAACACTTGTAGTTGACGAAGTTGCTCTGAAACAGCTTGCAGACCTTCTAGAGATGTCCGGTGAATTGTTACCACTCCCGCACAACGGATCCATCTATCATGTCTTGAACGTCACTGACTGCGTCAATGCTTTAGACGAGAGAAAAACGCAATGGCGTTACGAGCAAAATTCGGGACCAATAGAAACGTACCATTTCCACGCCCGTCGCCTCCCTGAGACTCCGTTGTTTAAAATACCTGAGACATATAGAACTGAGATTTTGACAATTGAGGGACAGAAAGATCCCGATGACGAATTCAAAGGACGGGTTGAGCGACTGGGGCTGAAAGGACTAGTATTTGAAGAGTTGTGGAGTGATGAACAATGAATTCGTATCTTATTAAGGAAGGTAGGGCAGGTTAAACTATGAGGTCCCGCCGAATGGTGCGTGTGCTCGGAGTTCGTGGTAAACCGGGAGTATTCAGCAACCTTGCTTCCCCACGAGGAGAGGGGAATGACCGGGTTTGTGGAAAATCTCTGTACCTGCCACTTCATTCTATAAACGACAGCAGGGGCTGGACCAGCGGGAAGCCCCTGCGGGGGCGAATTAGTGGGGAATGGTGCACGAACCCGAGGCGGGGGATCGAATATCGGGGCTTCGTGAGTACACTCCAGCCCCCTCGCCCGTTCCGAGTGGACGCCCCCTTCTGGGAACCGGTCCGCCGTGGAGATTTGACGAATTTCGATGATCGCTGAAAATGGATCACGACAAACGTCCCTCTGGACATTCGCCAAGAGTACTGGGACTGGTTTGACAAAATGAAAATTTCTCTAGAAAACTAATATGAACCAACATCACACATCTCCTGTCGACTTAAATCCAAGTTGCGGAGACTTTTGCAACTTGAAGCCTCAAATTTAATTTAATGTGTCTGATGTTCCACAGTCGCTGCACCATCTAATACCATACGCGATGTTTTGAGGGATATCAGACGATCTGGATAGAGAACACCTTGTCTTAAAGGCACCTGAAGCAATTAAGCATGAGTTGAAGAGCATTGTAGTAGATAACGATGATCTACTTGATGAATGGCTGGCTGGCGAGGAGGCAGATTCTCCACCAACTGACGCATATGTAGCGTTTTCAGCGATGCGCATGGCCGCAGACTTTATGTAATACGTCATCGGCTGCCCCATGGGGATTCGCAGCTTGGATCGTCACCTCCTCCTTCCAGATCCGCAGACGGACCCCTTTCCGCCTGCACCTGCTCCAGCAGGACAAACGCTTAGAACGTGAACTCTTGCGCATTGGGTATTTTCTGAGACCGGAGGAGGTGAGAGAGCTCGGTCTCGCAGGGTTGACACAAAGGATTGCGAGTGGGAGGGAACGGGACTGGACGCGTCTTGAGGAGTCAGTTCCGTAGGCTGGGTTGAGCGGATTTTGCGAAACCCAGCGTTGGAAGCCAGAAGTCGAAATCGAGCTCCTGCTTTCTGTTATCGACTTCGCCGTCCTCCCGTCTCACTGGTGTTCGCATGCTCATTCTGCTGGTGCGTGTTGAGCATGGCAACTGTATTTCATGTAGGAATCTGAACTCGCCAAACGTATCATCGGGAAGGCTGTCGTTCTTCTGCCCGTTGGTCTCTCGCTCAGGATCTCTCGAGAATGCTCATTCACAGGCTACTTTGTCTGGCTTCGTTGATACTCGTGTCGCTCGTTAGTCCGGTCGCGGCGGAACATCTTCAGTACCGGGGTGAGGCCGGTCCGGGGCTCGGAAAGAAGATCGTGCTGATTTCCGGAGATCATGAATACCGGTCGGAAGAATCGCTCCCGGCGCTTGGGCGGATTCTCGCGAAGCATCTCGGATTTCATTGCGTCGTGCTCTTTAACGTCGATCCGGTAACAGGCGAGATCGTTCCGGGGAACAACAATCTGCCAGGGACCGATGCTCTGAAGGATGCGGACCTGATGGTCATTTTCACCCGCTTCCAGAATCTGCCTGCGGAACAGATGCAGCCCATTATCGACTATCTGGATCGCGGCGGTCCGGTCATCGGGATGCGAACTGCGACACATGCCTTTAACATTCCTGCCAGCGGTGAATTCGCCCGGTATTCGTACAATTACACTGGTAAGGATTACTTCAAGGGCTTCGGGCGGCAGGTTCTGGGCGAAACCTGGGTGAGCCATTACGGTGACAATCACAAGATGAGCACGCGGCTCGATCTTGTTCCGGAATCGCGTCAGCATCCCGTGTTGCGGGGAGTCAATCAGCCATGGGTTCAGTGCGGCGGGTATTGGACCGACCCGATGCCAGACAGCACGATCCTCGCCCAGGCTCAGCCACTTCAGGGAATGACGCAGAACTCTCCTCCTGTCGAAGGAAAGAAGCCCTGCCCCGGCGCCTGGGTTCGCGAGTACACCGGCAAGTCAGGAAACAAGGGGCGCGTCTTTACGACGACCTACGGTGCCTCGGAAGACATTCTGAACGACGACTTCCGCCGAATGCTGGTGAATGCCTGCCTGTGGACGATGGGAATGGAGAACCAGATTCAGGCGGACCAGAACATCACCTTCGTCGGCCCTTACCATCCGGTGACCTTCTCGTTTGGAGGCTACCGCCGCGGAGCGAAACCACTGGACATGGCCGGATGGGAGACGCCTATTATGAACCCGAAGCAGCCGACGAAGTAATGACGTGGGCCTCGAGGCGGAGGCGATGGAGTCGGCCATGTACCATTTTCGTGTCTCGGCTGCCGACTTTAGTGAACGTGAAGGATCCCAGTTACTTGGAAGTCAGTTCAAAATCGAATTGATTCTTCCCTGCTGTGACCTCCTTGGTGATGGTGCTTTTCGCGTGATATTTTGCGGGGAGCTTTTCCGGCACTGGGATCGAGGAACCATCTGGTTGAGTCGCATACCGCCCGGTCGAAATACGAACGGTATGCGTTCCGATGAGCGCCCCAGGGACGTTATTCAGGTACATGAGGGAATAACGCCCGTCTGCGTCCGTCAGTGCATTGGAGGGGCGTCCACTTTTCGGGCTGAATTCAACACTTGCATCCACGAGCGGCGCACCATCGAGTGTGACAACTCCGGTCACGACCCCCACATCCGGATGATCCGCTGAGTTGCCAGTACAACCCCATGAAGAGAGCACGGTAGCAATAGCAAATCCCAGTGTTCGAAACGAAAGCGAAGCTGGCATTCTCGGCGATGTCCAGAGGTTAAAGTGAATGCAAAACCGGTTCAGAATGGATGAGACGTGTTACGGTTATGAACAATGCTCGCCGTAACACTCACATCGCCGCTGGCCGGCACATCATCAAACCGAATCATTAAAACTCACCCACGGACTCACCGTCGTTACGAGCTCCGAGTTTCTGGTAGGTACTCAGAGGAGCTTGATCCCGGCTGGCATCGATGTTTTGGCTGATAAACCGAACTGCACCGTCCCCCATCAGCATTTGTGCACCGCCGACGTGAAGACTGCTTGGCCCTACAGCCTGGCTAACTTGACCGTTAATTAACGCCCATCCGTTGTAGGCGTTCAATGTGTGAATTGACCCGTTGCGAATTCCTTCAAAGCCGTATGGCCCACAATAAGTCACAGTGCCCCCCTGTGATGAATTGGCTCTCACGTCAACGGCAGCCCAGACTCCTCCCCAGAAAAGGGTTCCTGCTGATGTTCTTTCACCATAGGCAAAGGTGTTCGAGGTGCCGTCTGTCATGTCCCGAAACCGATAACTATAAGTTGGAGAGAAGAACCCGGTGTGGGTCACTGCTGATGAGTTGCACCGAAGATCCCTGATCCCGGTTGTCGGGAAATAGTTGCTGATGCCAATTCGATAGGCAGTAGTTCCGTCCTTCGTGTAGACAATGTGCTTTGATTGCGTCGGATCGCCATCGGTCGAAGTTGGACAAATAAGTACAGGGATGGTCTTCCGTGTTAATGCCAGAATACTTGCATCAGCGAGATTGGCCGGACCATTGACATTCAGTGCGCTGTAGAGGGTTGTTTGTTCAAGGTACGGGAGGAGCATTGTACTGCTGGTCCACCCGTTCTCCTGAAACATCGAAAGCGGAAAAATGCTGTGAGTGTCATGATAATTGTGAAGCGCCAATCCGATCTGCTTCAGATTGTTTTTGCACTGCGAACGGCGGGCCGCTTCTCGGGCCTGTTGAACGGCGGGCAGCAGCAAGGCGATCAAAACGGCGATGATCGCGATCACCACCAGAAGTTCAATCAACGTGAACCCGCGCCGGCGAGATCCACGAGATGGAACGGAAACTTGAAAAGGAATCCACCGCACTTCGAGGCTCATACCGCAGCTCCAGGAGAAAAACTAACAGGAAATCGAGCAATAACAGCGGCTGCTTTGAAATCTGTTTCGAATAGAAAATGAAACAACCGTCATACGCAGGCACCGGGGAGGCTTCTCGGGTCAGAAAGTGGTGAGAACACCGAGAGAGAACGAATGGCGAGGCAAGTTTAGCGAAGGAGCCTGCGGCCGAATACATTTCTACATATAAATACTTTGCAATATTATGTTGCACAAAAGCTAGACTGAGCCGGCGTTGCTGGAGGCATGGATGGGGCCTCCGCCGACGAAGAAGTTGGCATCGCGCCGGTAGGGCGAGCATGAAAAATTCCCCAGTGTCCCTGAACGATCTCCCGGGGTCAGCTTAATGAGTCAGGCCTGACCTACTGGCCGACGTCTACTTCATTCAATCAAGCGGGAGGATGCTCTTCACGAACGGCACTGAGGTCACTGATTCAACGCTGCTTCAATCGCTTTCGCTTTCACGTACTCCATGATACGGGCGCAGGGCTCACAACTTTCGGATCCGTCATCTTTGGGGTTCCCTTCATTATCCAAGGGAATTCCTAACGCATTCGCGGCCTCGATGAAAATTGCTCGTGTCGCTTCGTCGTCAACCAGCGTCTCCCAGTTGAGGGAGATTCGGCCGTCTTTCCCGATTACCACGAAAGACATCTCCTGAATTCCGTAGGCGGCTGCCGTTTGACCACTCCCTGCGTGGTTAGCTGATGCTCTATCAATGCCTGTGGGAATCTCCCAGTCCTGCTGCGCCATTAAGTCTCGGACGCTCTGTGCATCCCCTGTCGGCACGTGAATTCCCAGGAACTCAACACCGCGACCTTCGAACGTTTTCTCGAGGTTGCTGATGATGGTGAGTTCCTCGGCGCAGAATCCCGCGGCGGGATTCCAGAAGAACAGGACAACCACTTTGCCTTTGAAGTCTTTCAAGCTGCGGGGCCTGCCGTCCGTCCATTCCTGAATCTGTAACTCCGGAGCAGGCGTTCCTGAGGCGACAGGTCTCAGCTTGGGCGGGGTTTTTCCATCCACTCCAAATTTCTGAGTGTAGATGTCACCCAGCGTCAGCAAGATTTCGGTCTGCCGATCTGCGATGATACTGCTGGAGAGTACCGCGCTCGTCGATTGGCGTCCGTGGTACACTTTCAGCTCACACTCATTAAGAGTGAGGTCCTTCAGGTCGCACTTCCCTTGACTGTCCGTTCGGAAAATGTGATCAGTCCCGCTGAGGCGAACAATGGCTCCTTCCACGGGACGGCCGAGGGGATCGACGACTTTCACCGGAATCGAACGACCGGGGCGAAGTTCGACGCCCCCGACTTCGATCTCGCTGATCGTGCTGGGATCGACGCTGACCGACTTCGACTTTGCCGGCGAAAAGCCGGGCGACGATGCCTCACACTGAATCAGGCAGTGATCATTCCCGATGAAGACGTCAGGGATGAGGAAACTTCCGTCCTTCCTTGATCTCGTCCAGTATTGAAGAATTCCACCGACGCCCTGCGGTAAGTGCAGGAAGACCCGGACGACCGCATCTTCGACAACGTTTCCATTGGCGTCTCTGACGAGTCCTTTAATCTTGTGTTTCTTTCCCTCACGCTTCACGAGATGAAATCGCAGGCCCTGCTCGTCAATGGTCGCTGAAGCATTCGTCAGTTTCGCTGTGCGACCATCGCGATCTCGGATCACAGTCACGTGTTCTTCGGTCGTAATTGCAGTGGCGAGCTCAGGTAGGAAGCCAGTTTCAACGGTGAGTGAGAACGGTTCCCACATTGATTTCACTGGTTCCAAAACGACCTCACACTGTGACTTCGGCAGAGTAAAGACCGCATTGCCCTCCCCGTCGATTTTCGCAGAGTGGAGACCAATTTTCTTTTCATCGCCATCAGTTGTGACGTACAGGGTCAGAGGGGAGCCTGTGGCAACTCCACCGGTGCTGACCCGCCACCGCGTCCCCTGTGTGACGGACCAGTTAACGGTCTGGACCGGCTCCTGACGTGTGGGCATCCGGCCTTCACGTTCAAAAATCATTTTCGGGGAGTGTTCATCATCCCGCAGATAGCCCGCAGGGGGCCTGATTTCGAACGTCAGATAGTCGCCGAAGGGAACGGCGAGCGAATAGCGACCGTCCGCCTGCGTCACGGCTTCGACGGAAGATGTCCCCGGTGCATCCGGTCGTTCGTAATCGAAGCGATAGATCACTCTGACGCCGGGAACCGGATCGCCTGATTCCGCATCAGTCACGATCCCTTCGATGCGTCCTTGGTCAGGTGCTGGTGTGGTGAGACCATCCTGCGACCACACGAGATGACCCGAGCCGAACACAGTTGCCAGAACGACTGCTGCGATCGCAGAAGCGACCGACGAATTAGAAATCCGTTGACCCATCTTCTCGGCCTCCTTGCTCGAATGAAGAAGCGCCAGCATACCGGAAGCAGCCGTCAGCCAGAAAGATGATTTGCAGGATGTCAGATTCGCATCGCGTCAGTCAGGCGAACAGGCAGAATCATCCCTTCGACTCTGCAGGTTCTCTCATGTCAGGGTGACTCATTCGCCATCCCAGCCGCTCTGGGTGAGAGTCGTATCAAGCCGGAGAGTTCAAACCGTTCGGCACTTGTCGTCAGAGAGTGGACACGTGTCGGGCGATCGCGGCACGGTGGCTGGGGCGGGCGAAACGCGATCATCCACAAGCGATGAAGAGTCGAAGGCAAACGCCGGAGGATATGAGAAGGCACCATGGCCCCAGTGTCGCCCGGACTGGGGCGATGAACGTCGAATCTCGATGGAAACTTGGTCCAGCGCCCCAGCCACCCTGCCGAGACGGAAGCGAAGATGGGGCGGCTGCGGCGTCAACGTGTTTTGCGGTCTGGTCGATTTTCTCTGATCCAATGCTCAACATCCTTGACGTTGATCCCGTGTTGAGCATTGAAGGTCTGTTTTAGATCCCAGGAGACTCCTCGCCCTTCCGCAAAAACGAGCCGGTACTTTTTTAATTTATTCTCGGGATCATGTGCGAGTTCTTCTTTCAGCAGAGGCACACTCCATTCGACACGTTGGACCTTTGAGTTCAGTTCGGAATCGATAATGTCTGCCAATCGCCGGTAGGTGATTGTGTCGCCCGCCGTGTATACGACACGATTAACGATTCGTGGTTCCGCAAAGAGAATTTCCGCGGTCAATTCGCCGATATCCTCTGACGCCGTCACAGTAACTGCCGTATCCCAACTGCCCAGCGCACGCACGACATTATTAGCAAGATCGACGACACCAAAAGATGGATCGAACAGGAAGCTGGTAAACATGCCTGTTGAGATGATGACCCATTCCGTGCGGTCTTGTGATCGCAACAGGTCTCGCACATCGAGTTGCTCGTCGAAAAGATCCTGAGCGCTCCCTCGGCCAATGATGTCGTAGTCGACACCAAACTGCCATGGAATGAATCGTTTAACACCCGCATCAAGTACAGCTTGGGCTTGCTTCAGTAAGATGCGGGGCCCGGTAACGAAGCCTGTGCAGCCAATGACGACCTGGTAATCGCGGAACAGGCTGGCAAGGGCAGTGGTGGATTTCTCCACGAGATCACCAGCGAGAATTTTTACGCCGAGCGATTGAAGCTCGACAATGTCTCGCCTTTTTGCAGGATCGCTGCTGGCGATGGTAGAGGGGCGGAGGAGAACTGTTAGGTCGGTGTTCGAGTGCTCGCTGACCCGCTTGGACAAGCTCCGAAGAATCGACATGCCCAGCTCGCCAGCACCAAGGACGAGAATGGAGGTTCTGTCTGGCATAAAGGCGTCTTCTTTGTCATCAACTGAAGTTCGTAATTCACTTTGGAGTGCTATTGTCGGGGGCTTTCGTCTCCTAATCTTCGAACGCCATCAATTGTAGGCGGGAAATTCGTGCGAGACGAGTCGAGTAGGCTTCGGCCTGTCACGATGATTGATATGGAGCAGCACAACGCGTCCGACTGGCATTCGTGTTTCCGTAAGGCAGGCCGGGTCGGATGCTGATGCTGCTGATAATGCGGCAGGAGTATGGCACCCAAAGCAAGTCACCATTGAACATGCCACCCCGCTCTTGTGGTTGACCCGTCCCGATGGTCAAGAACCGGAATTATGGGCTTCCACAAGACCGGTTCGGTGAATGTAAGCAAAGGCTTCCGCCATCTGGCTGCGATTCGAGTTTTCGATGCAAACAAACAGAATTCGTTTCATGGTGATGACTCCCTGAACTGGACTAACAACAACCGGGAGTACAGCAGGACGAGGCCGGATTCTGTTCGATGGTCGTCAGATCAATGCCACATCGATCCGGGGCGAGGCAGGCGGTATGCTTGGTTCCCAGCCGTAAAACAATGCCGGATGGCTGGACCTCGACATCCTGCACCGGATATTGCGAGATCACACCGTTGTCGTACTCCACTTCTAACGGCAGGGTGGCTGGGGCGGGCGAAACGCGATCATCCACAAGCGAGCAAGAGTCGAAGGCAAACGCCTGAGCGATTGAGAATGCGCTACGGCCCCAGTGTCGCCCGGACTGGAGCGATGAACGTCGAATCTCGATGGAAACTTGGTCCAGCGCCCCAGCCACCCTGCCGGTGCCTCGGTATTCCTTGAACTTATTATAAGGAAATGTCGGCAGTTCCTATGAACTCTAATTGTGCCATGCCTAAATCGGCGGACTTTACAAGACCAGAGTAATTAAAATCAAAAAGCAGAACCACGGCATTGCATGGCGTTGCCATTGTGCAAAGCTTTCCAAGTTGGTCAGAAATCGCCTTTCCTTGCGAGTGTTCTTGAAGAAGATTATCGCCATTTATCGTTCGCTCTTCCGAAACAGAAGCTTCGCGATAATCCTCATCGAACCAATCGATTTGAAATAACTCTGCAAAACGACATGGAATCGCTTCACCATCTTCGTTGAAATGGAATGTTAAATACTCGTCAAGGACATCCCAAGACGGTGAATTGCCAATCCAGACAGACACTTTCATGGTCTAAGCCCTTTCGGCCGGGTGCCCGGGTCAAGTCGGTAGGGTGGCTGGGGCGTTCGAGAAGCGGTCATCCACAAGCGAGCAAGAGTCGAAGACAAGCGACTGGAGAAATGAGAAGCCGCCATGGCCCCAGTGTAGCATCGAACTGGGGCCATGAACGTCGCTTGTCGACGGAAACCCGGTCCAGCGCCCCAGCCACCCTGCCGCATTGCCCGGTTGAAGCTGGCTGAGGGGGTGGTTCTGGCTCCGTCTGTTTGGATTTCGAGTTGTTGGAGTCGCGGTGAGTCGGCAAAATGGCTCGCATGAGTAGCTACATCGAATTGCGGAGTGATACCTACACCAAGCCGACGGCCGGGATGCGGGCGGCGATCGCTTCTGCTGAGGTTGGGGATGACATGGTCGGTGAGGATCCGACGGTCAACCGGCTCGAAGCTCGTATGGCAGAGTTGCTGGGGAAAGAGGCGGCGGTCTTCAACTGCTCAGGAACGCAGTCGAATCAGATGGCGATCTGGGCTCACTGTCGCAGCGGTGACGAACTGCTGATCGAATCGACCGGGCATATCGCCAACTTTGAGGCCGGTGGGCCAGCGGTCTTGAGTGGTGTCACGGCACGGCTGATTCCCGGTGATCAGGGACGTCTCTTTCGCGAGCATCTGCAGGACAAACTGCGGGACGGCAACATCCATTTCGCGAGAACCCGGCTGCTCTGTCTGGAGAACTCCACGAACATCGGCGGCGGTCGGACGTATTCGCTCGATCAGATCGCTGACACATGTGCCTGGGCTCGTGAGAACGACCTGATTCCGCATCTGGATGGGGCCCGGCTGTTCAACGCTTGTCTGGCTCAGGGGTATTCGCCGGCGGAAGTTTCCGCCCACTTCGAGACGGTTTCGATCTGCTTTTCCAAAGGACTCGGCTGCCCGATGGGGTCGATTCTGATCGGTCCCAAAGACGTGATCGCCCGGGCACGACGGGCGAGAAAAGTCTTCGGCGGGGCTCTGCGGCAGGCAGGCATTCTAGCTGCGGCGTGCCTGTACGCACTGGATCATCACATCGAGCGGCTGCAGGAAGATCATGACAATGCGAAGCTGTTTGCCTGGCTGATTGCAGACGTTCCCGGGGTGCAGATTGATGTGGATGCCGTCGAAACCAACCTGGTGTTTTTCACGATTGATCCCGCATTTGGAACGGCCGCCGAAGTTTCTTCTGAACTGAAACGGCGCGGGGTTCGCGTGAATCCGGGGGGCGGAAAATATCGAATGCGATGCTGTTCCCACCTTGATGTGACGGCGAGTGAGATCGAACAAGCGGCGTCGGCGGTCCGCGAAGTAATGAACTCGTTCAGAAAATGATCAGATCAGCTACGGTTTATTGTCGGGTTGGAGTAAACTTCTCGCATTCGTGAACCTTCATTCAAGGTCTGACTGATGCTGAAACACACGCTCATTCACCCGAAGATCAATGAAATTCTTGGACGTGCCGGGCATCACTCCAAGATTCTCATTGCTGATGGAAACTACCCGGCCTATCACACGCTGGGTCCAAATGCCGAACTGGTCTGCTTGAATCTGATGCCGGGGACCGTGAGCTGTACGCAGGTGCTGACTGCCCTGCTCTCCGCGATTCCCATCGATTCTGCGAACACGATGGGAATTCCGGAAGACGACAAGTACGCGATGGGAGGAGAGCCTCCAATCTGGGACGAGTACCGCCGGATTTTTCAGGAAGCTGGCAGTTCCGTCGCCATTCGCCCGATCGCGAAATGGGATTTCTATGACACGGTTTCCAGCCGTGATCACGTCCTGACGATTCAGACTGGGGAACAGGCTCTCTGGGCCAATCTCCTGCTGACCATCGGAGTTCGCAAGCCCGGCGAATAGCAGGTTGTGGATTTCGGAAAACACGCGCTGTCACGAAGTGCGAATTGCGTTAAGAAACGGGGACTCTCAGCATTGGCTGCGAGTCCTCATTCTTTTCACATTTGAAGCAGATCCGCCCATGTCTGTCATTGGAATCATTCCGGCTCGACTTCAGTCCTCTCGCCTGCCCGGCAAAATGTTGCTGCGGGAATCAGGCAAGCCTCTGATTCAATATGCCTGGGAAGCGGCGAGTCGCTCTGGCAAGCTGAGCGAAGTCATCATCGCCACCGACAGTGAGGAAATTGCCACGGTCGCTCGCGGATTTGGGGCTCGCGTCGAAATGACGGGCGACCATCCGAGCGGGAGTGACCGGATCGCCGAAGTCGTGCGTCGCGCCTGCAAAGAGGCCAGGCTGGTCGTCAACATTCAGGGAGACGAACCGGAACTCGAACCGGCCGTGATCGATGACCTGATCGCCGCAATGGAAGCACGCCCGGAAGTCGAGATGGGGACACTGGCCAGTCCGATTCATTCGGTCGCGGTTTTGCAGGACACCAGCTGCGTGAAAGTGGTCTGCACCGCCGACGGTCGGGCTCTGTATTTCAGCCGGTTGCCGATTCCGTATTACCGAAACGGCCAGCCGAGCGATCTGCTGAACGCGGACGAAGAAACATCCGCTTATCAGAAGAGTCCCTGGTTGCTGCACCTGGGAATTTACGCGTACCGACCAGAATTCCTGCTGGCGCTGACGCAAATGCCGCAATCTCGGCTGGAACAGCTGGAGAGTCTGGAGCAGCTTCGCGCTCTGGAAGCAGGAGCGTCGATTCTCGTGAAGACGGTTTCTCACCGGTGCGTTGGCATCGACACCGCCGCCGATTATGCTGCGTTTCTGGAACGACAGAAACAGCGAAAAGCGATCGGGTAACGTTTCGGCATTCCAGCCTGCCCACTCGTCAATTTCGCATTTCGATTTCCGGAACAGCAGACGGATCATCCGTTGTCTGTCAGTGATCTCTGAGTGGATCGTGTTTCATCGCCTTGCGGTGATTTCGTTGATCCGGTTTTTCAGCTGACTGACTCGAATTTCGACCCAAAATTGGGTGGAATAGGTGTTCCGGTCCGGAATTCTCAATTTGAATTTCACGACAACCCCCGATCTCGGTTCGGGGGTTCATAGTTTTGGCAGGACACTGCAGGGATGACGAAGCATATTTTTGTGACAGGTGGCGTGGTCAGTTCCCTCGGGAAAGGCCTGACGTCCGCCTCCATCGGTCTGTTGCTCGAGCGACGCGGTCTCCGTGTCCGCATGCAGAAGATGGACCCATATCTGAACGTCGATCCCGGGACGATGAGCCCTTACCAGCACGGTGAAGTCTACGTGCTGGACGATGGCTCCGAGACGGACTTGGATCTCGGCCATTACGAGCGGTTCACCAAGAGCCCGTTGTCCAAGCTCTCAAATTTCACGACCGGTCGCATCTATCGCAGCGTGATTCAGAAAGAACGCGCCGGCGACTACCTGGGGGCGACCGTTCAGGTGATTCCTCACATCACCAACGAGATCAAGTCGAACATCCTGCAGCTCGCCGGACCTGACGTCGACGTCGTGATCACCGAACTCGGTGGAACGGTCGGGGACATCGAAGGACTCCCCTTTCTGGAAGCGATCCGCCAGATTCCACTGGAAGTCGGGAAGCAGAACTGCCTGTTCATTCACCTGACGCTGGTGCCGTATCTCAAGGCAGCCCGCGAAGCGAAGACCAAGCCGACCCAGTACAGCGTCGGTCAGCTCCGCACGATCGGGATTCAACCGGACATCCTCATCGTCCGAACGGAACGTCCGCTGGGACGTGAAAACGCCGAGAAGATCGCCCTGTTCTGCAACGTGGAACAGAATGCAGTCATCGAAGAAGCCGACATGGAGTTCTCGATTTACGAGGTTCCCATCGGCCTCGCCGAGCAGAAGGTCGACAAGCTCATCTGCGAAAAGCTGTCGCTCCCCAAGGGCGAACTGCAGCTGGATGACTGGAAGGCAATGCTCAACAACGTCCGCAATCCACAGCACGACGTGACAATTGCGGTCGTCGGCAAGTACATCGAGCACCGGGACGCTTACAAGTCGATCTACGAGTCATTGACTCATGCCGGCTTCCACCATGCTTCTCGCATCCTGATCAAGCGGATCGAAGCGGAAGATTGTGATACAGCCGATCTCGATCAGCTGCTCGGCAACGTTCAGGGGATTCTGATTCCTGGCGGCTTCGGCTATCGCGGGGTCGAAGGGAAGATTAAGGCCATCAAGTATGCCCGGGAACGCAAGATTCCGTTCTTCGGCATCTGTCTGGGGATGCAGTGTTCGGTTATCGAATACGCCCGGAATAAGCTCGGTTGCACTCAGGCGAACAGCACGGAATTCGCAGTCGACACGCCGGATCCGGTGATCTGTCTGCTGGAAGAACAGAAGACTGTGACGGACAAGGGGGGCACTATGCGGCTGGGGGCACAGCCCGCTGTGCTTAAGGAAGGAACTCTCGCTCACAAGGCCTACGGCACGACCGAGATCATGGAGCGTCACCGTCACCGCTACGAGTTCAATCCTGCTTACCGTGAACGCCTGATCGAAGCAGGGATGATCCCAAGCGGCACGAACCCAAGTGGATCGCTGGTGGAGATCGTGGAAGTTGCAGATCACCCATGGTTCCTGGCCGTGCAGTACCACCCGGAATTCAAGTCGTCTCCACTGGAACCGCATCCACTGTTCCGCGATTTCGTCGGTGCAGCACTGGAGCGGCAAAGAAGTCGGTAAGCAAATTCGAAATTCAAAAAATAGAAATTCGAAACGGGGGATGTGAGGCGGGGCGAACTGATTTCAGGGCATCATACTTGGGAAAAAGCGCATGACAGGCCGGGACGGGCAGCCGCGGTTTGATTTGGAAGAACGAACCTTCCAATTCGCTCGGCGTGTTCGTCAGTTTGTCCCCAATCTCCCACGATCGACTGGCAACATTTCCGATTCCAGACAACTCGTCAGGTCTTCCGGGTCGATTGGGGCCAACTCCCTGGAGGCCAATGGTTCTCTCAGTAAGAAGGACTTCCGATATCGGTTGAGGATTTCGAGGAAAGAAGCCAAGGAGTCTCACTACTGGTTGAGGTTGATTGACACAGGTCCAGATCAGACGCTGAGCCTTGAAAGAGACCACTTGATCCAGGAAGCCCGCGAACTGATCCTGATTTTCAATGCGATACTCAAGAAGACCGAGGATCGAAGCTGAAGTCCGGCGACACCCGTTTGAATTTCCCGTTTCGAATTTTCCCCCTTTCGAATTTTGAATTTCTGATTTCTTCCCTCGTCAGGCATTCCGTCCAATGAGTTCCCGTCGCATCCTCGTCACTTCGGCGCTTCCCTACGCCAACGGCCACATTCACATTGGCCATCTGGTCGAATACATCCAGACCGATATCTGGGTGCGCTTTCAGAAGCTGCGGGGACACAACTGCCGGTTCTTCTGTGCGGATGACACGCACGGGACCGCGATCATGATTCGGGCCAAGCAGGAAGGTCGCAGCGAAGAAGCCCTGATCGCCGACATGCGGACGGCGCATGTGCAGGATTTCTCGGCGTTCGACGTGCAGTTCGATCATTACGGCAGCACGAACAGCGAAGTGAATCGCGAGCTGTGTCATCTGATCTGGAAGGAAATTCGCGCGGCCGGACTGGTGAAGGAAAAGGAGATCGAGCAGCTGTTCGATCCCGTTGAGAACACGTTCCTCGCTGACCGGTTTGTGAAGGGCACCTGCCCGAACTGCAAGTCCCCGAATCAGTATGGGGACAACTGCGACAAATGCGGCGCGACCTACACACCGGCCGATTTGATTGACCCGAAAAGCACGCTCAGTGGTGCCACGCCTGAATTGCGGAAGGCGCTTCACCTGTTCGTTGAGATCGAACAGCTGCATGCGTTTCTGGATGACTGGACTCAGAACAGCGGGGCTCTGCAATCCGAAGTCGCCAACTATCTGAAGGGGCATTTTCTCGGCGAACCATTGCGGGACTGGGACATCTCCCGACCTGCTCCATACTTCGGGTTCGAGATTCCGGACGCTAAAGGGAACTACTGGTACGTCTGGTTCGACGCCCCGATCGGGTACATCGCCAGCACGGAAGAATGGTGCCGGCAGAACGGTGACAACTACGAGAACTGGTGGAAGAACCCGGAAGGGGAAATTCACCACTTCATCGGGAAAGACATTACTTACTTCCACACCCTGTTCTGGCCAGGCATGTTGAAGACCGCAGGCTTCCAACTGCCGACGAAGGTGCATATTCACGGCTTCCTCACCGTTGCCGGTGAGAAGATGTCGAAGAGCAAAGGGACGTTCATTCAGGCGTCGACCTACGCCCGGCATCTCGACCCGACCTACCTGCGGTACTACTTCGCCTCGAAGCTCAGCAGCGGTGTCGATGACATCGATCTGAACTTCGAAGAGTTCAAGGCCAAGATCGACTCAGACCTTGTCGGCAAGGTGATCAACATTGCCAGCCGGTGTGCGAAATTCGTGGCGAACCAGACTCTGTCAGCAACCTATCCGGACGACGGTGGACTGTTCACTCAGGCGGCTGCCGCATCCGAATCGATTGCCTCACACTATGAGAACCTGTCGCTGAACAACGCGATGCGGGAGATCATGGCACTGGCCGAGAAAGCTAATCAGTACATCGATTCCAAAGAGCCCTGGAAAGCCGCCAAAGACCCCGCCCGGGCTGACGAAATTCGCGACATCTGCACAGTCGGACTGAACCTGTACCGGCAGTTGCTGGTCTATCTCTCCCCTGTCCTGCCGCGCGTGCGTGAGCAGACAGAGGCCCTGTTGAATTGCCCGATTTCCCATTGGAATGACGCCCAGACTCCTCTGACCGGCACCAAGGTCAGTGAGTACCAGCACATGCTGAAACGCGTCGACCTGAAACTGGTTGAGAAGATGATCGAAGAATCAAAGCCTGCTGAAGCCGCCGCCCCTGCCCCTGCTGCCAGCCAGTGGAATGATGGTCCTGAAGCTCTTGAGAAGGAGCCGATGACTGCCGAGCACTGCACGATCGACGACTTCATGAAGATCGACATGCGGGTTGCCCGCGTGGTCGAAGCCGGTCCAGTCGAAGGGGCCGACAAGCTCGTGGCACTCAAGCTGTCGCTGGGGGGCGATGAATACCGCAACGTCTTTGCCGGGATCAAAGCCTGCTACAAGCCGGAAGATCTGCTGGGACGTCTGGTGATCTGCTGTGCCAACCTGGCTCCCCGCAAGATGCGGTTTGGTGTCAGCGAAGGCATGGTCCTCGCCTGCGGACCCGGTGGAAAAGAGATCTTCTTGCTGAACCCAGATGACGGCGCTACGCCTGGGATGCGGGTTCATTAAGAACCGGCGCACGACTCAGAAGCACTGGCACTCGGACGTTGTCGGACCGGCAGCGAATTACGTCAAACTGAAGGATTCCGGTTGGCGCGCATCGGGATGAGAACTTGGTGATCCTTGCCTCTGAGTATCATCCAGATGACGATCCGTGATAATTTTGTAACAGCACCAGAGCGATCGGTCGTCGGCTGGCGAGAGACGTTCCTCTGAAGTGCAATCGTTGAAGTGTTCAAGAGAGACCGAAGACAAACACCATGCCCCAGATCAACGACAACTATCTGAAGCTCAAGGCCGGATACCTGTTTCCAGAAATCGGCCGTCGCGTTTCGGCCTTCTGCCAGCAGCATCCGAGTGCCAAAGTGATCCGACTGGGGATCGGCGACGTCACCGAACCGCTGCCGCCAGCCGTCACCGAAGCGATGCACAAGGCGGTCGATGAACTGGCTCATCGCGACACCTTCCGCGGGTACGGTCCTGAACAGGGATACGACTTCCTGCGGACAGCCATTGCCGAAAACGATTTCGGTGCCCGTGGCTGTGATATTCACGCTGACGAAATCTTCGTCTCAGACGGTTCGAAGTGCGATACCGGCAACATCCTCGACATCTTTGGCGTGAACAACGTCGTCGCTGTTCAGGACCCTGTTTACCCGGTGTACGTCGACACGAACGTGATGTCCGGCCGCACCGGTGCTGCTGACGAAAGCGGACGCTATGCCGGGCTGGTCTACCTCCCCTGCACCGCTGAAAACGACTTCAATCCCGAACTGCCCAGCCAGAAGGTCGATCTGATCTATCTGTGCTATCCCAACAACCCGACCGGGGCTGTTGCGACTCGTGAAACACTGACCAAGTGGGTCGAGTACGCGAAGAAGACCGGAGCACTGATCCTGTTCGATGCGGCCTATGAGGCCTTTATCACGGACGACTCACTGCCTCACTCGATCTTCGAAATTCCTGGCGCTCGTGACGTGGCGATCGAGTTCCGCAGCTTCAGCAAGAACGCAGGCTTCACCGGAACCCGTTGTGCGTACACGGTTGTCCCCAAGAGCGTCGTTGCCAAGACCGCTGACGGCAAGGAACAGGCGATTCACCCACTCTGGAACCGTCGTCACACCACCAAGTTCAACGGCGTCTCTTACATCGTCCAGCGCGGTGCGGAGGCGGTCTACAGCCCTGCCGGAAAGCAGCAGTGCCAGGACCTGATCAAGTTCTACCTCGAGAACGCCGCGCTGCTGCGTGACGGGCTCGAGTCGGTCGGGATTCAGGTGTTCGGCGGCGTGAACGCTCCTTACATCTGGCTGAAGACTCCCAACGAAATGAAGAGCTGGGACTTCTTCGATCACCTGCTCAACAACGCTCACCTGGTCGGAACCCCCGGCAGCGGATTCGGTGCCGCCGGCGAAGGTTACTTCCGCCTGAGTGCCTTCAACAGCCGTGCAAACGTCGAAGAAGCGGTCGCCCGCATCAAGCTGCTGCTCGGCAAACTGCTGGCGTAGTTCCAACTCGACGCGATCGAAATGCAAAACCCGGACGCTGCGTCATTCGCGGCGTCCGGGTTTCTTTTTGTCGAACGAGTGACTGTGTCGAGCCTGTTCGTGCCGCCTGTTAAATCCCTGACCCGCCGCCGTCGAAGATTTCTGTTCGCAGCTTCGCCTGCGAGATGTGGCTTCCCGGTGGAACACTGGTTGTCAGCCAGACGTTGCCGCCAATCACAGAGCCCTTTCCGATCGTGATCCGACCGAGAATCGTTGCTCCGGCATAGATGACGACGTCGTCCTCGACCACAGGGTGACGAGCATTCCCCTTGATGAGCACGCCTTCTTCATTTGCCGGGAAACTCTTCGCACCCAGCGTCACGGCCTGATAGATGCGAACATGCTTTCCGATCACAGCTGTCTCGCCAATCACAACGCCGGTGCCGTGATCGATGAAGAATTCCCCCTGAATCTGCGCTCCAGGGTGAATGTCGATGCCTGTCTGGGAATGAGAGATCTCCGCGATGACTCGCGCAACGAGCGGCGTCTGCAGACGATAGAGCTCATGTGCCAGCCGGTGATGCAGAATGGCCGTTACGCCCGGATAGCAGGCGAGCACTTCGTCCGAACTTCTCGCTGCTGGATCTCCTTCAAACGCGGCCTGAATGTCGCTCTCCAGCAGACTGCGAATTTTCGGGAGTTGCTCGGCGAAGTCTCTGGCGACCTGAATCGCCTGATCACGGTACGACGCGGCAGGAACGGAGACATCTCCGAAGAACTGGAGTTCCCGCTGAATCTCATCCACAAGATCGGTTAGGGCCTGATCGAGCGTGTGTCCTACAAAATAGTTGACGTTTCCGTGACTGAACTCGCGATTGCTGAGCCGGATGGGAAAGAGCACCGTTCCCAGACGATCAACGATGGACGCGAGCCGCTTTCGGGACGGAAGCTTCACGGAATGCCCAAGTCGCTTTCGGGCGACCTGGGATTCCTCTCTCAGAACCCGCAACTCATCGACAATGTGATCGACAGTCCAGCTGGGATCGCTGACAGAGCGACGTTCAAACGGAATTTCACTCGCGGACATGCGACAGACTCGGCTCAGAACGGGAGGGCGGATTCGAATTACTCTACACGATGAAGTCGTGATTTTGTATGACGGCTTCTCTGTTTTGTCAGGGCGATCTTCACTTAAGAAAACACCTTCAGAGCGCCAGTCGACTTCGCCAGTTTGGAGAATTGACTCAGAATGGAGCCCTGCCGATGTCGTGGAATAGCCCGCAATGAATATCATCTGTCGTCGGTTTTTCGCTTTGAATCAGGGTGGTATTCATGTCTGCTGAACTTCCTATCGAAGTTGATGTTCCTTCCGTGGCCGCGATGCAGTCAGCCGGTGAGGATTTCCTGTTTCTCGACTGTCGTGAACAGTCCGAGTACGACACTGCCAAGATCCCAGGGACGCTGCTTGTCCCGATGAGTGAGATTCAGGACCGCTTACAGGAACTGAACGAACACAAGAATCGCCGTGTTGTCGTTCACTGCCATCACGGCGGACGCAGCCTGCGAGTTGCTCGCTGGCTACGGGCACAGGGGTTCGATCACGCCCAGAGCATGGCCGGCGGCATTGATCACTGGTCGCAGCAGATCGATGAGTCGATTCCTCGGTACTAATCGAATCCAGCGAAGTCCGTCTCTTTTCATGAGAAGATTGACTCGTTCGCGGCAGATCAATGTGTTGCGGAAGCAGCGGAGCTGAGCATGGAAAACGCATTGCCACCATCCAGACTCCCTGCTTCGTCGGGTCGTCGCCTGATCCTCTCGCTGATGGTCTTCACTGGGGTGATTCTGGCGTGTCTGTATTTTGCACCGCGACTGAACCCGCCTTACCCGATCATCCATGGTTTTCGAATTGAAGCCGGCGAGGTCGCTCGGGCAGTTGTGATTCCGGCGTCGCGGACTACCGGTCGGGCGACGATGTCCATTCAGCCGCAAAGCCTCGAGTACGAGTCCTCCAGCGGTCCGGTCACGATCACAGTGGTTCCTTTCGCGCTGCGATCCAACGCGAAGGAAGATTACGCTGAAGGCGTTGACAAGATGCTGGAGATCAGCGATCTGCTGAAGTCCGGCGGCCAGCCTGAGACAGCTCTTGTGCAGTCCATAGCCGAGAGCGGCACAATCCCGCTGAACTGGTGGCCGTATGGTCATCGTCGCTATTTCGTCTTCCTTCAGACAAAACAGACATCAGACGTCAGGCTGACCGTCCGTTATGGACCGCGGAAGTGACGAGCGAGTCACTCAAACCAGTATGCCGGTCTCGTTCAGACTCACTGATGAGGCAACTTTGATCGGTCTGTGTATGATGACCCGTCACGAGTTCACCCTCCTCTGCCTGAACCATCGAGGTCCGCATGCGTCTGATGCTTCTCTGCACGGCCATCCTCTTCATCGCCGATGCCTGTCTCAGGGCGACCGCATTCGGAGATGAGCCTGCGCTGTCATACACCATTGATCTGAAGAAAGCGCATCAAGGATTCGATGGAGAGACCTGCTGGGTCCATGCCCGGGCCGGATCCATTCCTCCCGGCAAACCCGGCAACGACGGTGACAATCCGCTGGTCGTCATGACCATGCAGAAGCTGGAGCTGGCGGGCTCGGACATCTTTCACCCGTTGAACGAGCTGCACACCCAAGACCTGGGACGTACCTGGAGCCAGCCGGTCGAACAGTCGGCGATGCACCGCACGAGTTATCAGCCGGACCAGAAGCTGCTTTCACCCGGTGCCGTTGGTTTCTCTGATCTGCTGAAACCCGGCGACGTCGAAGTGCTGTGTGACTTCACCCCGCAATGGCATCAGGCTTCATCAACACTGCTTGGCATTGGGCACACCGCTTGGTATCGCAACAATCGAGTCTTCCCGACGCGGCCACGCGTCACCGGGTATTCGACGTTCGATCCATCAACGAAACAGTGGCGCGCCTGGAAGGCGCTCGATCTGTCGGCCTTCCCTGAGTTGCGAGTCTCCGGTGCAGGTTGCGTTCAATGGCAGGATCAGAAGAACGGCGAAATCCTGCTGCCTGTCTATGGGCGAACCGAGAAAGAAACCGCTACCAAGGTCGCTGTCCTCCGCTGCAAGTTCGATGGAAGCGACCTGACCTGCATCGAACGGGGCAACCTGCTCACTGTGCCTGTGAAGCGGGGCGTCGGCGAGCCCTCTCTCACCTCCTTCCAGAACCGCTATTACCTCACGATTCGACATGATGACCGCAGCTATGTTGCAAAGTCGGAAGACGGCCTGAACTACACCGACCCGTGGCCATGGACATTCGATGATGGAACTGAACTCGGCAGCTACAACACCCAGACGCATTGGGTGACGCACTCAGATGGGCTCTTTCTTGTGTACACGCGACGCGGGGCAAACAACGATCACGTCTTCCGCCATCGGGCACCGCTGTTTATGGCTCAGGTCGACCCGGAGCGACTGCACGTCATTCGTTCGACCGAACGGATTCTCGTTCCGGAGCGTGGGGCCCGACTCGGGAATTTCGGCGTGGTCGACGTCAGTCCTCAGGAGACTTGGGTCACCGCTGCCGAGTGGATGCAGCCCAAGGGAGTCGAGAAGCACGGCAGTGATAACTCCGTCTTTGTCGCCCGACTGATCTGGAATCGCCCGAACCTGCGAATGGTCAAGCAGGGGGAATGAAATCGCCCTGCACGGGCACCCGGGTGAGCGAATTGCTCGGGTCCGGTTGTAACGATTTGGTGTGTTGAGGAAACACGGCGCTATTTGTAGGAGATTAATCGGTCGTCAATTTTGCGCAGCCCTTCAACTTTGACTTGGCAGAATATCTTTACTCACCGGTGAAGTTTTTGCAGAGTCTCTGGGTTTCCGTGCGATGATAGAGATACGTACTGTCTCTGGCTGGAGGGAAACCCATGGCTACGATCACCGAATCTGGCACCGAATCTGGCGTTGCCACTTTGCAACGGATGCAGCGGGAGTTCACGGACTACCGTTCTGTTCTGACTGCGGAAGCGGAAGCTGCGGCTCAGCGACTGCAGGCCCGCCGCCTGCGACTGTCAGCCATCGACGCGGCCCTTGAACGGGTTCGCCAGCAATTGAAAGTCAACTGATGCGTCGATTGGAGCGACCTCTCAACGGGAGGGACTCCAATCGCTCGCGCCGCTCTGAATCTCCGCTTGATCGGCTTCGCGGAGAGGGGCATGCCCGCTGATGCGTGCCCACGATTCCATTGAATTCGCCTGCTATTGATTGGCACTGGCTGAATTCGGCGTTTCTCTCGACGGAAGAATTCCCGCTGACACGGTTTTCGTGCTCGGGATGGTCTGATAGCTTGGCGTCGATCCGTCTTCGGGTCCTTTTTGAATGACCTTCAGGTATGCAGTCACCGGGTTCGCGCGTCGCACTCCACTGCCCTGAACAGACGCCGTTTCTTTTTCTTCGGGATGCCCCCCCGTTATGACCACGTTGAATCCACAGCCCACGAATTCCCGGCCTGTCGTCATCGGACTGGGCGAACTGCTTTGGGATGTGTTTCCGGACGGCCGTCGAACCGGGGGAGCCCCAGCGAACTTCGCATTTCAAGCCGGTCAGCTAGGCTGCCGCGCAGTGCTGGTGACCCGACTGGGAGCGGATGCCGCTGGCGACGACCTGTTGAGTGCTCTGCCAGATCAGGGAATGGACCTGTCTCAGGTGCAGCGTGACCCTGCTCTGCGGACGGGTGAAGTGACGGTCAGCCTCAAAGACGGCCACCCTGAGTATATTATTCATGAGAACGTCGCCTGGGATGCTCTGGAAGCGACGCCAGAATTGCTGAAGACCATGAGCCAGGCGAACGCTGTCTGCTTCGGGACACTCGCTCAGCGAGACGTCCGTTCCCGTCAGGCGATTCATGCTGCCGTCGCGGCGACTCCGGCCGAGTGTCTGCGCGTCTACGACGTCAATTTGCGTCAGAAATACTATGACGCCGCGTGGATCAGCGACTCCTTGAAGCTCGCTAATATCGTCAAGCTGAACGACGAGGAACTGCCTGTCATCGCCGAACTCCTGCAGTTGCCGGTGGAGCCCATTGAGTTCGCCCGTCAGCTGATGAGTCGCTATGACATCAAGTTGGTCTGCCTGACTCGCGGAGCCCATGGATGTCTCATCGTGACCCCGACAGAAGTTCACGACGTCCCCGGCCGGGCGGTGAAGGTGGCTGATACGGTCGGTGCTGGCGATGCGTTCACAGCGGGCTTCGTCTATGCCCAGTTGCGTCAATGGCCTGCTGGCCGATCAGCTGAGTTCGCCAATCGGGTCGGAGCAATGGTCGCCAGCCGTGCTGGAGCGATGCCAGATTTGCGGCGTGAGTTTGCGCAGCTCGTTCAGCAGTACGAGTAATCTCGCTCTTTATGAGAGCAACCGACGGAATCACACCCACTTTCATGAGGAAAATGAAATGAGCTCGCTACAGATTGTTCCTGGAAAAACGAAGTTGGGTTGGATCGGCACCGGAGTGATGGGCTCCAGCATGGCCGGGCACCTGATGTCCAAAGGGTTCGAAGTCACCGTCTATAATCGTTCCAAGGACAAAGCTGCCGCGTTGCTTGAACGAGGAGCCAAATGGGCTGACACCCCGAAAGCTGTCGCAGAGCAGTCTGACGTCATCTTCGCAATCGTTGGCTTCCCAAAAGATGTTCGAGAAGTGTTTCTCGGAGCCGATGGAGCGCTGGCCGGAAGCAAGGCTGGCAATGTTCTCGTCGACATGACAACCAGCGAGCCATCACTGGCAGAGGAAATCGCTGCTGAAGCTCAGAAGAAAGGTGTCTACTCGATCGATGCTCCGGTCTCCGGGGGTGATATCGGTGCGAAGGAAGCCCGACTGAGCATCATGATCGGTGGAGACAAGGCCATTGTTGACGCTCTGCAGCCCTGCTGGGAAGCGATGGGAAAGACCATCGTTCATCAGGGAGACGCTGGAGCTGGACAGCACACCAAGATGGTGAATCAGATTCTGATCTCGACGATGATGATCGGCGTCTGCGAAGCCCTGCTCTACGGTTACAAGGCCGGACTCGATCTCGACACTGTGCTGAAGTCGGTCTCCACCGGGGCCGCCGGAAGCTGGTCGTTGTCGAATCTCGGGCCGCGCATGATCAATAACAACTTTGATCCCGGCTTCTTTGTTGAACACTTCATCAAGGATATGGGAATCGCTCTGGCTGAGGCGAAGAAGATGGGACTCTCCCTTCCCGGTCTGGCGCTGGCCGAACAGCTCTACTTGTCCGTAAAGGCACGTGGCTATGGCCGCAATGGAACTCACGCCCTGCTGCTGGCTTTGTCTGAGATGTCCAACGTCGACTGGCGGAACCGCAAGTAAACTCTGTTTGAAAGAGTGATGAAGACAAAAGAGGCTGCGAACTACGTTTATGGTTCGCAGCCTCCTCACATTCTGGGTGACGGTTACGTCGTTCGCTCTAAAGCTTGCTGCGGGCTTCTTCGAGCAGCTTGATCCATGGGCCGACGTAGTGCCCGTTGTCATGGAAGGTGCGACCGCTCACGAGGTTCCCGTCAATCACGCAGGGCTCGTTGACATAGATGCCGCCGCAGACCTCAAGGTCAAAGCGGCACTTGGCAACGGTCGCCATTTTCCGCCCGCGAACGCAGTCAGCATACGCTGGAATTTCGACACCGTGGCAGACGCTGGCGACGGGCTTGTTCTTTTCGAAGAAGTGCTTTGTCACCCGGACCAGGTCTTCGTCATAGCGAATGTATTCCGGTGCCCGACCTCCGGAAAAAAGAATTCCCAGGTACTCTTCAGGATTGATCTCACTGAACGCCACGTCTGCTTTGATCTGATAGCCTTCCCACTCACGGGTGATCGTCCAGCCGGGGCGAACCTCGTGCATCACCATCTGATAGATCCGCTTCTCAGGAGCGGCGATAACCGGCCGAAAGCCTCCTTCGATCAGGCGATAATAAGGGTAAAGGGTATCAACGGTTTCTGTGGCGTCGCCCACGACGATAAGAACGGGATGTGACATGGATTCAGAACAACCTGTTAGTTCACGTTCGAAATTCGCAATCAGTCGAGTCGGATCTGGCAAAAAGATGGCCGCTAGAGCAGTTTGCTCTACCGTCTGCCCGCGTTAGCGTGCGTTTCAGTTGCTGAAAGGCTCAATTCCGCGTGGCGAGTACGGTCAGATCAAATGCAAAACGATCTAAACTGGCCGCTTCGGCCTGAACGCATCATTTCAGATTGATGAACACTCCGGCAACTGTCAGACGTGATTTTGAACGGAATGTGCAAATTTCTGTCAGTTGATTTTTCGCTATGGAACTCGTGCCGCGAGAGCAGCCTTCTTTGAAGGGATGTCATTTCCGCATCCCCTTAATGCCACGACGCACGTTTCCTGTTGCAGAAAACGTGCGTCGAATGTGAGGAAATTGTGCAAACTGCTCTAATGGCCGATGAGATAGGATCGCAGATCTTCCATCAGGCGTTGCGCTCGTTCCCGGAAGATTTCTTCGTTCGAAACAGATCCGATGGGTTCAATGGTCACATTCAGGACCAGTCGGGGAGCTCGTGGGTTCTCCTGACCTTTCAGTTGGTCTGAAACATCAATCGTCATTTTCACTGGAATCCGCTCGACTGCCGGGCGACTCCAGCCTGACAGCAGCCCCCCCTGCCCGACCTGCAGTTCAAGATGCTTGGGTTCGACTTTCAGAATCCGCGCGCTCTGGCTATCGACGAAACCAGCCAGTTTGATCTGCAGCATGTCTTCCGCGACAAACGTCGTCAGTGTCGAAGTCAGCGAGAACTTCCCTCGGGGTCGCCGCCCCTTCTCGGAACGCTTCGGTTTATGTTTTACCTCAGCAAGGCAGCTGCAGTTACGACCTTTGTGTTTCGCTTCGTACAGAGCCCCGTCGGCGCGTCCCATCACTGTGCTGATGGTGTCGTCGGCATCCACTTCGGCGACCCCGAAGGAGGCCGTGACCTTGAGTCCCTCGGCCTCAGGGAAGGTCGTCGACATCAGTATTCTTCGGAGACGTTCTGCCCGTTCCATTGCCGTTGAAGCATTCGTTTCCGGGCAGAGGATGACGAATTCTTCACCCCCGTATCGGCCGACATACTCGCCGGAATAGAGTTCATCCTGCAGCAGCCGGGCACAGTCGATCAGAACGCGGTCTCCGACTGCGTGCGAGTGCTTATCATTGATCGATTTGAAGTGGTCGAGATCCATGAAGATCACCGAGAACGGCGACTCCGGATGATCCGACCAGGTATCGTAAATCTGCTTCAGCTGATTCTCGAGTTCTCCACGATTGAGAACTCCGGTCAGTGCGTCGCGGGTGGCCGCGATTTTCAAAGAGCGGAAGTGACCGCGATGCAGCTTCGATTGCTCATTATTACAGATCAGCTCAACCACACCGCAGACCGACTGATCGGGTCCGTGTACCGGAATCGTCTGGGCATCGGCCTCGGCGAGTGAACCGTCGGCTCTTTTGATGGTAATGGAATGACAGATCGGCTGACCGGTTCTGAAGACCAGCTCAATCGGATCAGTCGTCATGTGTGTCGGGCTGACCAGCTGTCGGTTCCACCGATTTCGGATCACATTTTGAGTCGACCGCCCGAACAGGTGCGATGCACAGCTGTTCCAGATGATGACCTGACGATTGGCGTCGACGACATAGACAGCGTCGTACAGACTTTCGAGCAGATAAAGATGATGGAAGACGTGGCAGAACTGCGTCGCACTCAGTCTTGTAGCCATGTCGACGGGAGCATTGACGTGAATGGAGACCTCCGCTGCGCGTTCATCCGCGAGACGGGCGGCGTCCGCACCATCAAGCCATCGTCCGAGTGCGGAGACCACATTCCGGTCGAACTGTTTGCCTGACTGTTCTTCGAGAATCTGTAGAGCTTCCCAGCGATCAAACGGAGCCCGGAAGCATTGCTGGGTTGTCAGGGAATCATAGGCATCGGCCACTGCAAGAATGCGGGCACCGAGATTCAGAGTGTTGCGGTGATTTCGGGATTCTTCCCCGACCCCATGCGACTGGGCGATGATCTCGGTGATGTCAGGATGCACCTGACAGGCCTGAAGCAGCGTTAATGCCACACGATGATAGACGGCGATGTATTCGGCTTCGTCAGGACCAAGCTTCCCGGGCTTCCGAAGGATGTGATCCGGGATCCCGATCTTCCCGATATCGTGCATCAGCGAAGCGATCTCGATGATTCTCAGATCCGCTTCTTCCCAGCCCAGCCGGGAGGCGATGCCGACGCTGATGAGGCCGACCCGACGAGAGTGCTTCAGCGTATTCGCATCGCGAAAATGAAGAGCAGACAGCAGTTTCCGCAGAATGGGGGCCGCAATGAGATGCGGCGCGGCAGTTCCTGGCACTGGGTCACTGTCGTGAACCAGATTCAGCAGCATCATGAACAGCTGTGACGAATCCATGGGATGGACGTTTGAAAGCTCCAGATCTCGGCTCGTGCTGTTCAAGTGCGTCGCAAAGACAGTCGCCATGTGTACTTCGATGTATTGTAACAGTCTAACGAGACAGCTTCGCTCAGGCCTTTCAGCAGGCGGATATTCAATTTTGACTCCCTCCTGCTTTCAGGCCCGTTCCGAAGTGTGACATCATGTCACAGTTGAACTGAACCGTATGTCAAAGCCGGTGCGAGTCAAATTTTCGTCACGCAAACCACGCAAGAATGGAAAGAATCCCCCTTCCCCAAAGTCATGGACACGGGAAGGCCTTCGTCTGGCTGAAGCGAGAAATTCCCATCTGCAGAATCAGTGGAATCGTTGCAATCGAACGGGGGCTGAACAGCCGTAGCCTGCCAAGTCAGCTCAATTTTTGAGGCGGCGTTCAGAATTTCAGCGACGCCATGACAGTCGGTTCAGCACCTGACTGACAAAGTTGTCGTTGAGTCCCAGCCAGCTTTTGAGGGTGCTGTAGGCCCAGACAAGTCGCTTGTCGAGCCAGAAGAACGCCGCCTTTAATCCGTCTGTCGGACGGGAGCGGTAGTTGGTCCAAACCTTCTTCGGGAGTTCCTTCTCTTCAGTGAAGTAATAGAGCGCGATCGACTTTCTTGTCATCCCTGCGGGACACTGGATGGGGTCAGGCAGTCCATGATAGGAGTCCTCGTCTGTATTGAAGATGACAGCGCGATTCAGCAGCGGTAGGATTCGGCGAGCGCAACGACTCATGTCGCGTTCCCAGAGTTCCAGCTCCCCTCGGTATTCCGGCTGCCATTCCGGATTCAGATAGACCAGCAGATTCACACGTCGCCGCCAGTGCGCCTGATGCGGGTGCACTGTGAAGTCAGCATGCACGTTGAGATATCCGCCCCGCTGGCTCTGGTGCAGTCCTCCCCCTTCGAGGGAATCATCTGGCAACAGATTCGGGATGCCGGTTAGTCGACTCAGGAACTGACAGAACTCCGGCGTATTGAGTTCATCGATGACCATCCGCAGGTATTCCGGCAGAAGGTCCCGTTTGTTGAGCCCGTGCTTCCGTTCGTTCAGATGGACATAGTGAATCCAGCCTTCATCTGCGACATCGGGGAAGGCTTCTGCGGCGATGCCGGCGACATCAGGATGCAGGAAGTCATTGAGTTGGATATGTGGATACGGCCCGGCCGATTGATACATCTCGGCAAGTTGCTCGACCTGATTGTTCCAGAATGGCAGGTCGACCACATGTGCGGCAGAGTCCTGGTCAGAAGAGAACTCACAGTGCGAACTGTGTGGGAGCGAGTAAGGGCTCATCGGCTTCCATCCTTGGAAAAATCCGGGAGACTGCTCAAAAGACAAGAGCACGTTGCTCTACCAGGTGTCCGCGCAGTGCGGAGATTGACAGGAAAAACTCGCTCCGTCGCATGGGGGGAGCGTGGAGCTCATCCTCTCAAATGTCGTTTCAAATGTGTTGTTGTGCTCAGGACGTGGCCGACTTGGCCCAGGAGGGGGCGTCTTCCGGCAGGCGAGTCCGTTCTCGCACGCTGTACCGATCCCGCTCATGACCGGTATTGGCCACGATCAGTTCGGCCAGCATTCCCAGTGACAGGGCCTGTGCCCCGAGCAAGAGTGACGCGACCGAATAAATCAGGAGTGGACGCGTCCCGATTGGATGCGTTGTCCAGACCTGAAAGACATTCATCAGGAGCCACGAAACTCCCAGGGACGCAAGTCCCAAGGCTCCGAGTCCGAAGAAGATGATGCCGAGTCCGCCGAGGAAATGGAGCGGCCGCTGTCCGAAGGTCGTCAGGAAGGAAACGGTGAGCAGGTCGAGAAACCCGCGCAGGAACCGCTTCACACCATATTTGGAATAACCGAACTGACGCTTGCGGTGATGAATCGGGATCTCACTGACGCGAAAGCCACGGGCGTTCGCGAGGACGGGAATGAATCGATGCAGTTCCCCGTAAAGTCTGACTTCCCGGGCGACTTGCGCTTTGAACATCTTCAAGCCGCAGTTGTGGTCGTGCAGGTGCAGTCCCGTCAGGCGACCCACCATCGCGTTGAAGACTTTGCTGGGATAAACCTTGTGCCAAGGATCCAGACGTCGTTCTTTCCAGCCGTTGACGACGTCATAACCTTCATTGAGTTTCGTGAGAAAGCGAGGGATTTCTGCCGGGTCGTCCTGCAGGTCGGCGTCCATCGTCATCACAAGGTCGCCGCGGATCGCATTCAACCCCGCAGTGAGCGCGGCTGCTTTCCCGAAGTTCCGGCGAAACCGGATCCCGAAGACGTTCTGGTCATCTTCGGCGAGTTTCTGAATGACCTCCCAGGAGTGATCCGTCGAGCCGTCATCCACAAAAATGATTTCGACGGGTCGATCCAATGACTCGGCGGTCTGGCGAATCTGGCGGTGGAGTTCCACCAGACTCTCCTCTTCGTTCAGTACCGGAATCACAATCGACAACATTCCGTCAACTCCCTCTCAAATCGGTCAGTTTCCACAGGGGAAATTAGCGATTCAGGGACTTCTTTACCTAGAGCAGTTTGCCCGGCCTGTGCCCTCGGCCTGCTTGGGTATCAGCTCAGCCCCCGGTTCACGCGATCAGTCCCCTACTCCTTGCCAAGTTCCGAGAGAACTTCATCAGCCGCCTCAAGCGTCTGCTGAATCTCCTCCGGCGTGTGTGCAGCGCTCACGAAGTTCGCTTCGAACTGGCTGCAGGGCAAGTAGACTCCCCGGTCGAGCATTCCGTGGAAATACCGGGCGTATCGTGCGGTGTCGTTCTTGGCGGAAATTGCGTAACTCGTCACGGGTTCAGGATTAAAGAAGAGCGTGAACATGCTTCCGACCCGCGCAATCCAATGTGGAATCCGGTTCCGCTCGCAGATTTCTCCGAGGCCTGCACACAGCGTGGCCGACATGTCGTCGAGCTTCGGGTACGGGTTGGTTTCTTTCAGAACCTGCAGGGTGGCGATTCCGGAGGCCATCGCCAACGGGTTACCGGAAAGGGTCCCTGCCTGATAGACCGGACCAGCTGGGGAGACGACATTCATGATGTCCGCCCGCCCGCCGTAAGCACCGACCGGGAGTCCACCGCCGACAATCTTTCCGAGTGTTGTGAGATCAGGTGTGATTCCGAAGTGAGCCTGAGCCCCCCCGAACGCCACCCGGAAACCGGTCATGACTTCATCGAAGATCAGAACGGTGCCATAGCGGGTGCACAGGTCCCGGCAGGCCTTCAGGAACTCAGGCGTCGGGACCACAACTCCCATGTTGCCGACCACGGGCTCCAGAATGAGTGCCGCAAGATGCTGACCATGTTGCTGGAATGCCGCTTCCAAGGCCGGGACATCGTTGTACTCGAGAACGAGCGTGTCTTTGGTACAGCCGGTCGGGACCCCGGGGCTGGAAGGACTTCCCAGAGTCAGCGCCCCGCTCCCTGCCTGGACCAGCAGACTGTCGACATGTCCATGATAACACCCTGCGAACTTGATGATCATGTCGCGTCCGGTGAAACCCCGGGCGACCCGAAGTGCACTCATCGTTGCTTCCGTGCCGGAATTCACCATCCGGACTTTTTCGATCGACGGAACAATCTCGATGACCAGCTCGGCGAGAACTGATTCCAGTTCTGTTGGAGCCCCAAAGCTCGTTCCGCAATTCAGAGCATCCTGAATTGCTGCGATGACTCGTGGATGCCGGTGGCCGAGGATGTGCGGTCCCCAGGAGCCGATATAGTCGAGATACTGGTTGCCGTCGACGTCATACAGAAACGGACCTTCTCCCTTTGCGATGAAAACAGGAGTTCCACCAACGCCGCCAAAGGCCCGGGCCGGGCTGTTGACTCCTCCAGCAATGACGCGCTGAGCCCGTTCAAAGGCGAGCTGACTGCGGGAGTGGTTCTGGGTTGTGCGTTCCAGTGAAGACATAACGAAATCCGGTTCAATCAAATTGGGAATGAATTGCAGGCAATGGCGTTGAACAGGAAGCGATGATCAGAGGTCAGCGCGCTTTCAGTACCATATCAATACAGAAGACAGCCCCCATAATAAGGAGTCGAATGGGGTTGTCCGGGGGGACGATCTCTGAGATCCGCAGAACATAATTGTCCGCCGAGGTAAACATTTCCTTGCCGAGGCCGGTCCACTTTTTGTCGACTTCGGCCAGCACCTGCCCACTGTGAACAAACTGATATTGAAATCCCGTCCAGCTTCCCTGCAGGTTGCACAGCGGAGCACCGTCGGCCCCGAGGACCTGAAATGCGCCGCCGATACTCATGAGTTTCTGTTGGAACGTTCCAATCTGCTCATCCGTTTCATCCAGCACATTCACTCGCGAACGATACAGGTTGATTCCGCGTTTGATTCGAACCACCGGATCTCCGTCCGGTGTGGTGACATGCACGTCGAATGGGGAGGCTGTTCGAAATTCTGTGAATCGGGCCACTTTCGTGAAAAATCCGAGAGTCGGTTCCCGGCAGATCAGGATCATCTCCCCCGTTTCCGGATCGAAGATGTCATAGTTTTTTGCGGCCTTGAAATACCCGATGTGTTCTTTGACGAAAAAGAGATTCTTCTGCAAAACCGGATTCATCAAGGCTCTTTATGTTTTGATCGATTGCTGGCTTCGGAGACAGGAAATGACCTTCTGATCGGAAGTCGGGCACTCATCACCTGCTGAAGTGATTCTCGCGAGATGCGAAGCGCCTTACAACCGAGTCTCACGGCCAGACTCCGTCATTTCTGCGGCAATTTCCTGGTGATGATCTTTCCGACGCTCGCAGCCATCACATATAACGCAACCCGGTGGAATAACGAGAGTTTCTGTCGTCCGAAGTGTGGCGGAGCAGCATCATGAAAATGTTCTGGAGTCTGTGCGGAATTCTTGTCTCGCTCTGTGGTACCGCCCAGGCGCAAGGTCTCATATGGAGTTTGCCCCAGACTGGGCAATGGGTCCGGTACGAGGGGACTTATTTTCAGGACGTAAAACAAGCCACCACCGACGCCTCGCAGGAATTGAAGCTGCAGTGGAATCGCAGCGTGACTCTGAAGTCTTTGACGACCGAGACCGCTGAGTTTCGCGGGAAGTCTGTCCCCTGCCGCTGGATTGAAATCAAAGTGGAAGTCGGAATCGTCGTTGGCGGTGACGGCGAGAAGAAACTCGACATCGGTCCCGGCGGCACACAGCTGTATAAGTTGCTCGTGCCTGAAGCGTTCATTCGCGGTGAGCTGCATGAGTCCGTTGTCGATGAACGAAAGGCCTTTGTCGGCGCGATTCCCCTCGTGAAAGGGACTCGAAAGAGTGGCGACAAAGAAGCCGTCGCCATCGAAGGGGGCGTCTTCCAGCTCTACCCCGTCGTGACGCTGATGAATCACTATCCTGAACTGAAGGGGGGCGAGGCCGCGGCCGACGTGACCGTACCCGCAGGAACATTCTCGGCGACAACTCAGCAGGGAGAACTGGTGATCGAAACTCCAACCAGTCGCTCGGTGAACACCTGCGAAGTGACCCGCTCACCCGGCATTCCTTTTGGCGTCGTGAAATGGAATGCCAGCGTCGCGACAGAAACCAAAGGGGCGACCGACCCGCGGTCTGAGTTCAAAGAGTTCTCAACAATCCGGGAAGAGATGCAGGCTGTGGCCGTTGGCGACAATGCAGAGTCCGAATTGAACTGACCGTCAGCCTTGGATTCAGCTCGATTGCCCTTTTGCCAGCAAGGTCAAAGACTGCTGGAAATCCTCCGGGAGCGGAGCCTGCACTTCCAGCCAGGCTCCCCCGATCGGATGAGCAAATTCGAGCTGACAGGCATGCAGCGCGTGCCGACGAATCGGTAATCCGGTCTCTATTTCGCGTGACATCTCAGGGTCGATATCCGCATAAAACGGCTTGAAGCGACCGTCGGTCTGATAGAATTCGTCACCGACGAGCGGATGACCGAGTGCAGCGAAGTGAACGCGGATCTGATGATTTCTCCCCGTTCGCGGTCTGGCCCGGACCAGAGTATGTCTCGGGTAACGGGCGATGACCTCATACAGCGTCATCGCCGGCTTGCGATCCTTTGCATCCGCCCGACACGACATCAGCACATGTCTTCCGGTCCGCGCACGCCCAATCGCGAGATCAATGGTCCCCTTGTCGTTTTTGACGACTCCTTCAACGAGCGCCAGGTAGCTCTTGGCGACTCGCGATGACTCAAACGCACTGCATAAGGCGGCGTGCGACTGGTGTGTCAGGGCGATCACAATCGCCCCGCTGGTCTGACGATCGAGTCGATGCACGAGGCCGGGACGCAGAACTCCGCGATCACAGACTTCGTGATCCAGCAGGAACTGCAGTGCATTCATCAGCGTGTCTGACTGGTCCTCACCGACAGGATGCACGATGACCCCCGCAGGTTTGTTGATGACCATGACCCAGGGGTCCCGGTAGAGAACGTCCAGCGGGAGCGGAGAGGGGTCAAGCAGCTTATCCGGTGGTTCGAGCAACTGAACCCGGACCAGCTGTCCGGAAAAGATCCGATCTGTTTGTCCAGCAGGCGCCTCGTTGATTGTCGCTCCGCCAGCTCGCACGATGCGCTGCATCCTCCATGATGTGTAATTGCGGAAGTGTCGCACGAGGAAGGAGTCGATGCGGATCCCGTTCGCGTCCGGTTCGACAACCATCTCGTAAGTCGGGGGAAACATCAGGGACAATTCACGCTCGAATTCAGGTTGCAGGCAGGCTGCATCGTAGTTCCACCTCGTTCCCCTTCAAAGCGCGCGAACTCGCGAGAGCTGTGTCTTGTCTTTTCCATCGCTGGCAACACGCAATTTCGCAAAATCGCGGACTTTCTCTGAGTCGCAGAAAAAGTTCAAAAACACAGTCTACGTTCCTGAGAATGTGGTGCGTATACTCTCGTTGGACGGCTTGGACAGACATTTGCGGCTCGCAGAAAGGTCTGTCCTGAACGGAATGGTATGACGTTTGCAAAAACTTCATAGGAACCAAAGGAAACCGATGACTGACTGTCCGTAATCGGGCGTCCCCCGCGGCGCCGACTGCTGTGTTCCGAATTGATTTGTCGAACAGAGCGGCAACTGCATCAGGAAAGGCACCGCACCATGGCAACAGAGTCGATTCGTCCTAGTATTTCAGAAACCTCCTATCGCTTCTTCGACCGGCCGCTGCACCCGGAACTCTTCAGTCCCGCGATGGTCGGACGGTTGAAGACTGAGAACTACGATCTCACAGTCGGAATCTGTCAGGGGGGACACTACTTGCAGATGACAGCGAACGGTCGGACGATCACAGAAGTGACCGCTCCGGACCGTCAGATCCTCTCGACGTATGGTCTCCAGCAGACGTATTTCTTCAGCGAGAACGAAGAACTCGTTCTCGAAACACACACACCGTTTGAATACCACTTCGCTGGTCAAATCGACACCGTCGATTTCCCGATTTTTACCCGCGTGCAGATGGAACTGGAAGGCGAAGCCGCCAAGGCGTTCGTTTCTTACCAGTTCCCGGCGACGAACCGTCTCATGCCTGGCCCGCTGAGTCTCATTCAGCTCGAAGGCAATGACCGCATGATTACGGTCAATACGTTCCACACTTTCCCCGACGATCTGGTCATTCTGAGAACGCAGTCACTCTTCCAGATTGTTCCGCCCGCCAAATGATATCGGGCAAGTGATGTCAGTCGACGTTTGATTTCGATGAAGCATCCGCCTCCGGACATGCCGGAGGCGGATGCTTTCGTTATCATCGGCCTCCATGAACACCACCGAGACCACTGTCGCCGCTGACTTCATTAATCGACTGCAGTCCCTCCTGGGCGAGACATCGGTTCTTGCTTCCGCGGACGAACGACTGGTGTATGAATGCGACGGCTATATCGTTGAAAAACGGATGCCTGACGTCGTTGTCTTTCCGACGACGACAGAGCATGTCGTTTCGATAGTAAAACTCTGCAATGAGTTTCAGGTTCCCTTTGTCCCTCGCGGTGCCGGGACCAGTCTTGCCGGAGGAACCCTGCCAGTCGGCGGCGGGGTGATGATCTGCCTGACACGCATGCGGGAGATTCTGGAAGTCAATCTGCGTGACCGTTATGCCGTCGTGCAGCCCGGCACGGTGAATGTCCACCTGACGCAAAAGTTGAAGGGCTCGGGTTTCCACTTCGCCCCGGATCCCAGTTCACAGGGAGCATGCACCATCGGAGGCAACGTCGCCACAAACTCAGGTGGTCCCCACACACTGAAGTACGGAGTGACGGTCAATCACATTCTCGGTATCGAAGTAGTTCTTCCCAACGGAGAGGTCGCCATGCTTGGCGGCCCTGTCGAAGAGACCCCGGGCTATGACCTGACGGGACTCTTTGTCGGGAGCGAGGGGACATTCGGTATCTGCACCAAAGTCTGGGTTCGTCTCACCCGAGATCCGGTTGCTTTCCGCACGATGCTGGGAATCTTCGAAACCGTCACGCAGGCCACGGAGGCCATCAGCGGAATCATCGCGGCAGGAATTATTCCCGCCGCGCTGGAGATGATGGATCAGGGAATCATCGGAGCCGTCGAGCAGGCATTCCATTTCGGATTCCCGCTGGATGCCGGGGCGATTCTCCTGATCGAAGTCGATGGACTCGAAGCCGGGCTGGATGTCGACGCAGTGAAGATTGAAGAGATTTGCTTTGCCCACGGGGCCCGAGAAGTCCGGCGGGCTCAGTCATCGCAGGAACGGCTGCTTCTTTGGAAATGCCGGAAGCAGGCCTTCGGGGCAATCGGTCGCCTCGCCCCGAGCTTCTGCACTCAGGATGGTGTCGTTCCGCGAACCAAGCTTCCTCAGATTCTGGCCGCGATTCAGGAAGCCGAAAAACGTCACGGCTTGCGGATCGTGAACGTCTTCCATGCAGGCGATGGAAACATCCATCCGATCCTGCTGTTTGATGAACGTGATGAAGAACAGACGCGGCGCGTGATTGCTGCCGGCGACGAGATTCTCTCGAAGTGCATCGAACTTGGTGGCAGTGTCACCGGCGAGCATGGGATCGGCGTCGAAAAAATCAGCTTCATGGACAAGCTGTTCACCCCCACCGATCTGGAGGTGATGGGGGATGTCCGCCGCGTCTTCAATCCTGACGGCCGCTGCAGTCCGCAGAAGATGCTCCCCACGTCTGCCGGATGTGCCAACGAACACATCCACCGAGCCAAACCGGGCCGCCGCGCTGCCATGTAAGGCGACCGGCCTCCCAAGCCGAACGTCCCTCGTCGATCAAAATTCGTGATCCCCCAATCGGACGGCGACAATCATCGGTCGCCGTCCGATTCGTTTTTCGGGTAACTCATTTTGTTTCAATGGGTTGTGCTACGGGATCCTTCTCGCCTTTGAACGTGAGATCAGTTTGAACTGCGATTTCTCTGCCCTGCTCACCTTCCGACTTCCGCCATTTTCGCGGACCTTGAGTCTTCTCCCGTTCTTAATGGAGTTTCACAGCAACTCCAGCCGATGGAGAGGAGAAGTCCCCCAATTTGGAATTATTGGAATATTTGATTCGTCGTGCCTAAGGTCGCCAGTCTTATTAGATTGCCTGTTTTGCTTGGGTCGCGTGGCAATCAGCCGCATGCGCCAAGAGGAAACTTTCGTATCCATTGCCTGATCAGGGTGATCGCTCTGGCACTGTGTTGGGGCGCCAGTTGCAGCAGTCTCTCTGCTCAGGAGAACCCGGGATTCCTTCAGGGAGTTCTGGAACAGGGTTTCGATCGCCGGGACCGCGAGCCTGAAATCGATCCTGTTCCTCCTATCTTCCCGGAGTTCCAGCAAGCAGCGCCGATTCAACTGGCTCAGCAGTCGCGGATTATTGGCCCACAGACAGATCCCGGAGCAATCGTCGACGGTGAGACGAACGTCCCCCCCATCGATTCCCGACTCTCGCCTGGTCTGCTGCCGCCGGGCCCCGGGAAGTCGGACAAACCCTCCAACAAGTGGTACGACAAGCTCAGTATCCGCGGGTATGCCCAGTTCCGGTATAACGACGTTCTGGTGACGGAACCGGGCTCTGCACCGCCAAGCTACGCAGGCGATAACTCCATCGACGACGAGCGGAACTTTCTCATCCGCCGCGCCCGTCTGATCATCAGCGGCGATGTCCATGAACGGGTCTTTGTTTACTTGCAGGCAGACTTTGCAAGCGGCGTCCCCGGCAGCCCGGATGCTGACTATTACGGACAAATGCGTGACTGGTATGCCGACTTGTATCTCACCGAGAACAAGGTGCATCGTATTCGTGCCGGGCAGTCCAAGATTCCGTTTGGCTGGGAGAACCTGCAATCCAGTTCGAACCGGATTCCGCTCGATCGCGCTGACGGCCTGAACAGTGCTCAGAGAAACGAGCGGGATCTCGCATTGTTGTACTACTACACGCCGGAAGCGGTGCAGGATGTCTTTCTCCGCATCATGGAAGAAAACCTGAAGGGCTCCGGGAACTACGGGATGTTCGGTGCCGGGATCTATAATGGTCAGGGAGGATCATTAAGGGACCGGAACGAAGGCGTGCATACCGTGGTGCGGTTCACGTATCCGTTTGTGCTGGCGAATGACCAGATTGTTGAACTCGGCATTCAGGGATACACCGGTGATTACGTCGTGCTCGGCTCGCCGATTCAGCCAGGCGGAGTCGGTCCAGTTATTACTCCTGCAAACACGGGGGATGGTTCGGGGCAAATGGATCGACGACTGGCAGGCTCTCTGATCATCTATCCTCAGCCCATCGGTTTTCAGGCAGAATGGAATGTCGGTCGCGGCCCTGCTCTCGACAATTCACAAACGGCTGTCGTAGACCGCTCGCTCACAGGCGGGTATGCGATGCTGTTTTCAAAGCATGACACCCAATCCTGGGGAACGTTCTTTCCGTTCGCTCGATATTCGCATTTCCGTGGAGGCTATAAATCGTTTCGGAATGCGCCTTATTCCCGCATGGATGACTTCGAGCTAGGTTGTGAGTGGCAGATCTGCTCAGCTGTTGAACTCACCACATCTTATCTCTTCGCCGATCGAACCAATCTCAATGCCGTCACATCAGGTCGTTCCTATAACGCCTTCGACGGTCAGGTCCTTCGCTTCCAGTTGCAGGTGAACTACTAAGCGATTCTGGGGTAATTGTCACAGGCGAGCTGCGACGATTCTGGTTTACGTCACTCATTGGGTTAATCGCAACTTTGTGCAAGTTGGGATCTCCCAGGCGGAACTCGTCCGCCGATGGGAGACCACGCACCATCGTCTCACGCTCTCGAGAGCGAGATCGAATTCGGTCGCCGACACTATTTCAGATCGAACACTAACTCGTTCTTCCCTGCTTTGATCTCTTGCCGGAGAGAGGTTTTCGAATTGTATTTCTCCGGGATGAACTGAATGATTTCGTCCGTCAGGTTGTTGTCAGGATCTTTGATCTTCTTGCCTGATTTCTTATAGGCGATGATTTCAACATCATTCTGGCCGATGACGATGCCGCGCTTGTCGTTCGCATCCGTCGCTGTGCTGAACTTGCCGTCCTTGATTTTCAGCTGAACTGCAGCACCGTTCAGCCCCTGAATCGGAGCAAAGGTAATCGCTCCGTCTTCAACTGGCTGCGATTGAAAAGTGACCGTCCCCTCCACGATCGCCCGAGGAGCTTCGTTGGACTTTCCACAACCGCACAGAGCCAAAGCACCTAAGGCCACAATCAACCAGGAACGCTGCGCAAAACAGGACGGCATGAGAACTCCACTTAGTCGGAACCTATGGGGGAGGACAAATCACTCAGATGCGAGCCAGCCAGCGGATTCGGAGATGGGCCGACCGCCTTCTGGTCAAAATTGATCATCTTATTGCAAACGATTGTATTGACCACTCGGAAATGATAGTTATAGAGAAAATGTTCTTGATGCGTTTGGATGAGCATACTTCATCCTGCTGACTCTTCTCGAATGGGCCCCTGTATGTGCGCGCGTCCTTCTCAACCGCTTCAGGTCAGAATCCGTCGAGCATTTACTCTGATCGAGCTGCTTGTGGTGATTGCGATCATCGCAGTGCTCATCGCCTTGCTGCTGCCGGCGGTTCAGCAGGCGAGAGAGGCTGCCAGACGGTCACAATGCAAAAATAATCTGAAGCAGATCGGGCTGGCACTTCACAACTATGCGGATACACACGGTTGCTTGCCAATCGGCGCCTTGTTCGCCGATCTCGGTGATGTCGTGCCCAATGGGAGCAACCGCTCAACCTGGATGGCGTACATTCTCCCCTTTATGGATCAGGGGCCGCTCTATGCCAAAATGGACTTCGAGAACCGCAAAATGACTGCCAACTGGGATCCTCAGAAGGTTCGGGAAGTCGTGATCCCTGCTTATCGATGTCCAACTGATTCAATGCTTTCTGTCACGAACGGTTATGCACCGACGAACTACGTGGCTTGCATCGGGACTGCATGGACGCTGTACGGCGACGGGGGCAGACAAGCCTCGGGGGCGGGTTACGGGTCGTATATCATCGGGAATGGCACTTGGGCACGAATGGTATTAAATGACGGGATGCAGAAGGGCGTTTTCGCGACCAATAGTCACACCAAGTTTCAGTCCATTAAAGACGGGACCTCAAATACTCTGGCTGTCTCGGAGTGTAAGGTTGGAACTGAGTGGCAGTCCCTGACGGTTTCAACATTTGTTCCTTGTGATACCTCGGGGGCGACTCTCAATAAAAATCGAGGCTACTCCTGGATGTACGGACATGAAATGTCCTGGTTATTCAACACGCTGCAGGTTCCGAATTCGCTGGGGGATGACTGTGCACGATTTGAGGTGTACGCGAATGCGCCAGCCCGCAGTCACCACACCGGCGGAGTACACGCTTTGTTGGCTGATGGGTCTGTCAGGTTCGTCAGCGATAATATTCACAAGGGAACGTGGGAGAATCTCGGCAATCAGGCCGATGGTCAGGTTGTGGGAGAATACTGATCCGGAGTGAATTCCGGCGGGTTCCAAATAAAAAGCGGACGTTTGATTTCTCAAACGTCCGCTTTTCTTTTTCAATCTGAATTCTTGTCACCCATCAGTGAGGACACAGAATTTGTGATGCCTACCGGAAGGTTGTTTCGATCTGGCCTGGTTCCAGAACGATTTTTGTCCGGACGTACTTCTCGGGATTCTGTTTGAAGGACCGACGGTTATCTTCATTCGTGAACAGATAAAGCCGGTCATCGAAATAGGCGCCCCATTCGATGGTTCCGCCGACGGCACGATCGGCCGTGAACAGCAGCACCGGGTCGCATCCCAGGAACTGCGGAGCGTACTGCTCAGGAGACTGCAGGAACTTCTGGCGGGCCTCATCCGAGACAAAGTGGAATGTCTGGTCCTTGTAAGATCCGACGAACTTTGACGAACCCTTCTCCCACTGACGACTCGTCTGGAGTGTCACTGGGCAATAGCCTTCCAACATCGCGTCGGATGCCGTGGCAACTGCTGACTCAGTCGTGCTGACAGCCGTTGCTGCCTGCTTTGGCTGGCGTGATGCGATCAGGTCGCTGTAACGCCGACTCGCGCGATCCACCAAAGCGATGTAGTCTTCGGCGGACTGAAACCCGGTGGATTCCATCAGTCGCTGCCCACTGGGCTCGATGATGATATCCATGGGGAATCGGTCGACGCCAAAACGCCGCGCCAGTTCTGGGTTCTTATCGACGTCGATTTTGACGCAGATTGCGGACGCTTTCAGATGATCGATTACTGTTGGCTGAGTGAAGACGGTCGTCTCCATCTTTCGACAGGGAGCACACCACTCTGCTCCGAAGTGACAGAGAATGGGGCGATTCAAACGCTCGGCTTCGCGCCGGGCTTCGTTGAGGTCATTTAACCAGTTTGCGCTGGCCACCGACGAGCAACAGGCCAGCATGATGAATGCACAGGTTCTCAAACCGCGCTGCAGGCGCGCCATGATCATCCCTTTCCTTCAGTGTGTGGGTCTCCATTCACGAGATCAACCGATGACTGAACCAGAGATCATGACGATGCATGTCGATCACTGGCAGGTGAGCACGCTGTGAAAGCTGCGATCACGATTGTCAGTTGTCCGGCTTCAAACAAAGCGAAGCTGAACACCCTGGGGAGCATTTTGCTCTTCTCGATCGTGTCGCCACTTTGTCCTGTCAGTGGGCTGCATTCCGTCGGCGCCCTGAGCGGGCTTGCCGGAAGCTCTGCGTCCTGTCAGGACAAAATTGAAGCTCTCTACAGATATCGGCTGAACTCACACCAACATCCGAACTCTTGAATCGTTCTCTGGCATGTCGGGAACAGATCCGGTCCAGATGTGGGAATGTGAGGAGTTTAGTGTGCCCGCTGGATAAGTCGAGTTTGCCGGTCGGGGAGATTCGGAGGTAATCAAAATCGAGAAGCTGAGCGAGGAGCGACCAGATTCAGTCGATAAAAGAACTGACTTCCAGCGGAATATTCTGCCGGAAGCGAATTCACTTTTCGAGTCAAGATATTTGCTGGTGATGGGTTACGACGAGGCGACGATCCGGAACATTCGTGTATCAAAATGTTGATCGTTTGTTAGCTGTTGTTTTCAAATCGTCAGGAACTGCTTCAAATCGGTGCAGGTGAGATGTCAGCCTCGGCCAAAATTTCTTTCGGCAAAGGTGTCAAGAACCCCAGTCTGGAGACAGACGACGATGTTCGGGGGGGCTTGTTTCTTTGCTGCGCTGGCCTGCTCCTCGCCATCGGGACGCTCATTGTTTATAGCTCTAGTATTACTGCTCGACCGAGTCAGGAAGAACAATACTATCTGGGACGGCAGCTTCTGTTTCTGCTCGCTTCCGGGTTAGTCGGAATCACTGCTTCCTGTCGTCCCCGGATCTTCTGGCAGCGCTTTGCACCGATGTTTTATGCAGCGACGCTGCTCCTTCTGATCCTTGTGCTGATACCGGGGATCGGACGCTCTATCAATGGCGCGCAGCGCTGGTTTCGTATCGGACCAATCTCCCTTCAGCCGTCAGAGATCGCCAAGCTCGCACTGCCAATGATGCTTTGCGCCTGGCGGGCCAGACGCAAGATGAATGATCCATCTGGCGACCTCAGAAATCTGTTTCAGTCGGGACTGTTGGCGTTACCCGTCCTGGCAATGATCGCATTAGAACCCGACCTGGGAACCGCAGTCTTCTTAGGCATGACGACTCTGCTCGTCTTCTGGCTGACGGACTGCCCTGCGCGCTATTTCAGTGTGCTGGCAGTTCTCACGGTACCGGTTGCGTTGATGATGGCCGTCCTGCGGCCTTATCAGTTCGCGCGGCTTAAAGGGTTCGTGAACGTGTGGTTTCATCCTGAAGATGCTCCCTATCAGGTGCAGCAATCACTTACGACGCTGGGTGCCGGTGGCATTAGCGGAGTGGGTCTCGGAAAAGGCTGGCAGAAACTGAGCTTCCTGCCGGAAGCGAATACCGACTTCGCGTTTGCCGTCGTCGGAGAAGAACTCGGATTGATTGGAACGCTCTCGGTGATCGGATTGTGGGGCGGACTGTATGTCACCGGAATCTGGTTGATGAGGAGAGTCCCACCGGGCAGCTTTGCAGGGACGCTTTCGCTCACGTTGCTGGCCCAGCTGGTCATTCAGGCCGCAATGAATGTGGCGGTCGTGACCGCACTGCTTCCACCCAAAGGAATTTCCCATCCGTTCATCAGCTATGGCGGAAGCAACCTGATCGTGAGTATCCTCGCCCTCGGTGTGATTGTGAGTCTCACCCGACCGACGCGATCAGAACTGCATCTCTCGAGCTTCTGGTTTCGGTGGAATCCTTTGTCACGCTGGATTGTCCTCAGGCAATCGGATGCGCAACAATCGTCTGCTTGAATCTCCAACATTCAATTCCCTGTGGGGAGTCCGGGTCAGAGTCATTGATGTCGTATTCCCTCGTGATCAGCGGAGCCGGAACGGGAGGGCATCTCTTTCCTGCGCTCGCTGTTTTGGAGGAATTGCGTTGCCGGGATGAGAGGCCGGAACGCGTGATCTGTCTGACCTCCAATCGAGCGATCGAACAAACGATCCTCGCCGGTGCTTCAATCGAGCAGGTGCAATTGCCATCGTTCGATAGTGTTACCGCCCGACGGTCCCCCGTGAAATCAATGCGAGCTCTCGCCGCTTCCGTTCGGCAGGCCGATCTGCTTTTGAAGTCGCTTCACAGACCCGTTCTCATTTCGATGGGAGGAGCAGGAAGTCTTCCAGGTGCCATCGCTGCATGGCGAAACCGCATTCCTCTGATTCTTCTGGAACAGAATGCGGTCGCGGGTCGGGCGACCTCGGTAGTCAGTCCGCTCGCCACGAAGATCTGCTTTAGTTACCCCGATACTGGTTGGGTGTTGGGAGGTCGCGAGAAAGGAATCCTGACCGGAAATCCTGTTCGCAAAGAGATCGCCCGGCTGGCAGACCAACAGCATCTCCCTGACCGTCGCGGGTTGTTGATCCTCGGCGGGAGTCAAGGTGCCCGAATTCTGAACCAGTCCATGGAGCGGTTTGTCCAGCAGTATTCATCACAGCTGGCCGGTTGGAGAATCTTTCATCAAGCAGGTGAGAGTTCGTTCCGGCACACGCAATCCGTTTATGACCAAGCGGGGCTGACTGCGGACTGTGTCCCCTTCTTTAATAACATGGCTGACATTTATCAGCAGACAGGACTTGTGATCAGTCGGGCGGGTGGAACATCGCTAGCGGAGCTTGCTTGTGCTGGGTTACCGAGTCTTCTGGTCCCCTACCCTCGATCAATTCGCCGACATCAGGAACGGAATGCGAAATACTTCGAAGCTCGGGACGCCGCGGTTTCACTCGATCAGTTGAAGGGAGACTTCGACGGTCGATTTTGTGAGACGCTGAATCTCCTTCTGGAAGATCGTGAGAGGCGGCGGATCATGGCCCAGAATATGAAAGCATGTGGTCGCCCGAATGCAGCTCGGGATATCGCTGACCTGATTTGCCAGACTCTCAATATGCATGCCGTGAAATAAAAACGTCCTGCAAGCTGGATGTCACTCCCACTTGCAGGACGGGCTTAAGTCTCCCTGGAACTGATTGCGAGCGCTCTCAATCAAATCCCTGGGATATCGAGTTTTTCTTCCGTCACGATCTTGCGAATCTTTTGCATCGCTCGAGACTCGATCTGACGAATTCGTTCCTTGGTGACATTGAACCGGGTCCCGACCTGTTCGAGCGTTTCCGATTCACTGCCTCGTTCCAGACCATAGCGGTGGACAATAATTGCCCGTTCGCGTTCATCCAGATTGCCGAGGATGGACATAATCATCTGGTGCTGACGATGGTTGACTGCCTCGTCTGCGAACTGACTTCCTCGCTCATCTTCTGAGAATCGGAAGACATCTTCGCTGCCTGTCCGGAAGCGATCGAGAACACGGTGTTCGGCCGGAATCGATCGGGCATAGTTCTTCATAATCGCCCAGCTGGCGTAAGTGGAGAACTTGTTCCCTTTCGAGTAGTCGAACTTCTCAATCGCGCGGATCAAGGACATGTTGCCGTCGCTGACCATCTCGAAGAAGTTCGACGTCGGCTTCATGTGACGCTTGGCGATCGACACCACCAGTCGCAGATTGCTCCGGATCAGGAAGTTCTTGACCTGGATCGCTCCGTCCAGCAGTTCCTCAATTTCATTGAGTTCCTTCGTGGTTGGTCGACGATCTGCAATCTGCTTCTGAAGTGACGCCGCTTTGAACTTCAGGTAGTTCATCTTGCGGAAGTAATAGCCTTCTTCCTCCCGCGTCAGCAGCGGCACCGAGTACAGGCTCGCCAGGTACGGAGGCAGCCCTGGAGGAGCTTTCACCGCACCGGTTTTCTTCTCCACATGCGGAGGCGGTCCGAGAATCACTCGTTCTGCATCCGGCTTATGGAATTCCGCACTGTCCATATAATCGATCGGTGTATTCAGCAGGGTTTCTGCACGAACGTCCGAGACGATTCGATAGATGCTGGTGCGGGTTCGGCAATACTCATCAGCCAGAGTTTCGACTGAGGAGCCATTGGTGTACTTCTGGTACAGCTCCTGTTTCCTTTCTTCAGTCAACGGAGTCATTGCGTTCGGGAACACTGGATTCTCAGGATGATCCTGATCGTGCTGCTTCAACGTATACCGGATTGTTTCCGGAGATCGGTTGAACCAGCGGGCAAGCCGCTTTCCGACTTCCGCCGGGCAAGCGCCATGTCGCGCCAGTCGCCGTGCTTTGGAGATGATCTCCATGCGTTCGACTTCAGAAATCTGCGTGAAGCGTGATCCCCTCTCGATTTCGTTACCGTGATCATTCACGAAACGATCTACCGACGAGAGGAGGAAACCCACACGTGAGCGATTTCCAAATTTGAACCGGCGGCTGACAAGGCCTCGCTTTCTCCAGCGATCCACTGTCTTTGTGGAGACGTTATATTTCTCGCTCAGCTCGTCGACTGTGAGTACCGGTTCCCCGGCCTTTTCGACGGGCAGGTCGAGGCTTGCCGAGAGTTCTTCGACGAACATCGGCAGGTCATGTTGGAGTTCTGCGCTGGTCACCAGCAGATCGGGATATTTGTCTGTCCGGAATCCGGTGATGGCTTCGCACAATTCGGGATAACGATATGTCTTCTCCGCATCGAGTTGCGCCAACAGTGCTTCAGCTCGATCCATCTGCTCGACACGTTTGTCCAGCGGAGCGTAGCGCTTCTGCTGTTCAGTCAACTGCTTCAGCGCGGGATTCAGATATTTCGCACTCATGGTGAGTCCCTCCCAATCTGCAGGTGAAGTTGATTCCAACTCCACTCAGTTGAATTGCTGGAGAATTAATCCTGTTCTCCGAGTCCCGCTTCCACTTATGAAACGGGACAGCCAACCTTCTGCGTCTTTTCTGTCTAAACGTGTCGTGCCATTGAAACGTTCAAAAAAGTTCGCTTACGAATCAGAAATTTTTGAAATTGTCATTTTCCAACTTCATCAATTGCGTACACCGAGAGAGTTGCATTACCCATGCCGGGTTCGGGGCACTTTTTGTCCGGAATTTCTAAGTGACTCTTTAAATGAGAGTTACGGCCTGTGAGCAGTGGATGATGAAAAACCAACTGTCTGATTTCGTGTCTTTTGGACATCAACTGCACTCAGACTGATGTCAGTTTTTTGCCCTGATGGGAACGAAACGGCCGTTCGGTGAACGATTTCTGCTCTGAAATCAGACAATCGCATCAAATTCTGCCAGTCTGTTTGCCGGTTGAGATGGGAACGCTCCGTCACTCGCTATGGTGGTAACACCTATCTCCAACTCGTATTTACGGTGAAATCAGCGAGCATTGATGGGGAAATGTCCCCCGGACGCGTGGTTTGCATTCGCAGACGGCGGATCCGCCGGATATGCTGACGTTTGCGGCGAGAATTCGACGACATTCGCCGCATTCTCCAGTCAGGCGAGCCCGTCGATCCGGCCGGGCTCCCGGGAAGTGAAAATGTCGGAAAGGGAGCTAAGGAGTGAGCGATGCACATTGCGATTGCCAGTGACCATGCCGGATTCGATTACAAGGAGCGGCTCAAGCAGTACCTCCAGGAAGTAGGACACGTGGTGACCGACTTCGGTACTCATTCCAGTGAGTCCTGTGACTACCCTGTGTATATCCGTCCCGCTGCAGAGGCCGTCGCTGCTGGTCAGTGTGAACGCGGCATCGTGCTCGGAGGAAGCGGCAACGGCGAAGCCATCGTGGCAAACCGGGTGCCTGGCGTCCGCTGTGCTCTCTGTTGGAATGTGGAAACCGCGAAGCTGGGGCGTGAACACAACAACGCCAACATGATCTCGATCGGCGAGCGGCAGGTGGACTTCGATGAAGCTCTCGCCATTGTGCAGACGTGGCTCGAAACACCCTTCGCTGGCGGTCGACACTTGCGCCGCATTCGTCAAATTGACGGTGGACTGCATGTGGACGCTTCAGCCGCAGTCGAGGAACAAGCAACCCGGCCGACGGAGTATGTCGACGAAGGGCATTGCATCTGTGACTCCTGCCGGGCGTCATTCCAGTTCCCTGTTGATCTTTCCGGCGGAACCACACAGCAGCTGATTGAGAAATGCCCTGTCTGCTGGCATGAGAATGTGATTAATCTCAGCGTCGATTCCCGAGGGAAGATCACCGTTCGAGGTGATCAGCATACCACCGGCTGATCCGATGCAGCTTACGACTCAGGTCCTCCACTGCACTGATAGATACTGATAATAGATACTGACAGATGGGGTCTGGCCTGACGCATCCCAGAATCACCAGGGATCGTCTGGCAGATGACGTATTCTGAATGAAAAAGACCGTCGCCGGGATCGAGTTCCTGGCGACGGTCTTGGTATTGAATAAAAGCCCTAGAGTCTGTTATGGACTTAAGTGGCGATGTTTGAGTAGTTTCCGTGAATGAGCAAGCCACGGATGCCTTACCCGAGTGACGTCACGGATGACGAATGGGCC
>JAEZFD010000074.1 GCA_023417655.1 Planctomycetota bacterium
CAGCAGAATCATTCCACGACGGGTCAGCGCAGGGATTTGCGCAAGAAAACCGGCCGGAAGAGTGTTACCATATCACCCGGAGTCATGACCACCCGACTTTCGGCGGGATTCCTGTCTGCAAGGAACACCCCCTGCCGAAGGTTCTGCGTGGATTCAGGCAACGGGCCCATGAAACGGTGTCCGGTAATCACTCCGAAGCACCACGATTGCAAACGGTTTGTTGCAGACAGGTCTTTCATGTCCATCTCTCATGTTCGCCTGAGTTTCCGGGATCGGCAGTGCCTGCTGAGAGGCTCCAACCTGCTCCGCGAAAGTGTGCTCGCGATCTGCCTCGGAGTTCTGCTGCTGTCGGCGAGTTCAACCGCGCGACTGCAGGCGGAAGACAATCTCTCGAAACTCGCCGAAGCTGAGGTGGAAGAACTCCGTGAACGGATCCGCGAAACGTCAAAACTGCCGGGATCTGAAGACGTCGCTTCCCTGGTCGATAGCCCATTGATCCTTTGGGTGGATCGTTGCTTCATTGGCTCGACGGACGTCTACTCAGGAGCAGGGTTCCGCTACGTGGTCCTGCGGGTGTCACTCGGGAACACGACGAAAGAAGATATCGTCCTGCAGCGGGATCAGATTTCGCTTGTGACAGAAACCCGAACGTTTCAGGTGGGCCAGACTGCATCCAGACGGCTCCGCAGTTCTCCGCTGGAAATTGATTGGACTCCGGAACAGCATCCCCGTCCCCAGACGCTGTTGGAAACTCCAAAGAAGCTGACAGCCCGTGCTGGCAAGGCCATCAGCTTCTGGACGGTCTTCTTCGAACTGGATCCCCTCCCCGTGGTTCCGAAGATGACCTTGAAGATTCATCCAGATGGACAAGCTGAGCAGACACTCGACCTGAATGCCCAACAGAACGCGAGGCTCGGCCTGTCGGAGCTCCGACTTGGGCCAAAGCTCTGCCAGTTAGTGCTGACGATTCACGGCCAGTTGAACCGGGTGAACTCCGTCAAACTCGCGGAACGAATCACCGAGGCTCATCGGACGGGTGTGGAACGATTTCTCATCACCTGGGCTCCGACAGCCAAACCGAGCGATGAGGTGCTGTTCACATGGCTGCTCTCGCCCATGGTCGCGCAACGTGAAGAGAACCCGTTGCTGACGCAACTTCCCGCATTGCCAAACGCACGCCAAGTTGCCATCGCCCGGGTGCCCGAAGGGAATGAAGAAGCACTGCAGTGGAGCCCTTATCAACTGAACCGTTACATGTATGCGTCGGCGGAAGAGGCCACGAGTGCTCTCCTGCAGGATGTCTTCACGCGTCTCGATCAGGCGGCGTTGTTACAGGAAATCCGGGACGGGCATCCTTGGTCGCGGCAGGCCGCAATTCAAACTGCCGGGCACCAGCTCAGTCCATCTGCTTATCCTATTCTGAAAGCTCTGAGCCAGCAGAATGATCCGGGACTTCGTAGAGACGTCTTCCTGGCAATGGGGTTTCAACCGGCGGCCGTTGAAGAATTGGTCACGCTTTCCAAGAGCACGAACGCTGACGAAGCCGCGCTCGGACTGGAGGCGCTGTGTATGAACGCATCAGGAAGTCGCCCGCAGTTGATCTCGGACCTCCTGATGAGTACTTCTCTCTCGATTCCTGTGACACGAACGCTCCAGATTCTGACGGCTCACTATCACCCTGCATGGAATGAGTTTCTCCTGCGTTCCGCGAAAGACAATGACCCGTCGGTGCGGCATGCCGCACTGAAGGCCCTGCTCGAAGTCGGGCATCCGCGACTGGACAGTCTGTGCATCGACGCCTTGCAGGATGGCGACGTCGAAGTCCGAAAAGTCGCATTCACCGGACTGGCGAACAGTCCGAATGTTCAATCGCGACGGGCAGCACTGAACTTTACTCTCGAGCAATTGAAGAACGGTCACATCAGCGAAGAGGGACTGAGTCTGATCGAACTCTCGCGGGAGACACAGGCGGCCCCGCTCCTGATTGCACTGCTGAATTCCACGGAGGTTCCTCGCTTCAGACTGCTGGAAGTCATCGGCGAAATCGGAACGGATCAACACTGCCAGCAGACACTGGATCTCCTGCCTGAATTCACAGACGAAGAGAAACTCTCTGCCATCGACCTGGCGACGCGTTTGCCGGCAGCCGCACAATTAAAAATCGCGAGGTCGTTGACCGCATCTGAAAATCAATCGGTCCGCCAATCGGCGATCGGGATTCTCCGACAACTGGGTGATGAGGAATCCGTCAGCATTCTTGCCCAAATGCTCTCCACGGCGGACGGCGATGCATTGAACGATCTCATTTACGCCCTCGGAGAAATCGGAACTCCCCCCGCCGTTAAGGAACTCCGCAGCTTCCGGATCAAAGCGTATGAAGAAAAACATGAAATGAAGATGCGGTTCGCCGATGCGGGAATCCAGGAATGGAAGAACCGACTCCCCGGCTGGAAGTTTGTGGAGAATGGAAATCTGCATGCTGCGTCAAACGATTTTGACTCAGCGCTCAGTGCTTATACGCTGGCAGTCAGAATCAGCCCTGACTTGCCTGATGCCTATTCGATGCGAGGAAATATCTATCTGCGGAAGGACAAATTTGACGAGGCGGGGCGCGACTTCAAGAAGGCCTTTGAGCTTGATCCCTATGACAGCCAGGCGGTCTCCGGAGTCGCCATTGTTCAGGCGATTCATGGCGAATGGAAAGAAGCTGTCGCGTTCGCGAAGGAACGCGCTGACCTGTTTCCTCATGACCGCGTGTATCCCTATAACCTCGCCTGTGTCTATTCCCGGGCAATCGAAACGATCCGAAAACAAATGCCCGGCCTTGAAGAACAACAGACGATTCTGGAACTTGAAGGCGATGCCATTGCTGGTCTGAAAAAAGCGATCAGCCAGGGATTCCGCGACTTCTCCTGGATGCAGAAGGATCCGGATCTTGCTGCGATCCGTGAGTTGCCTGCCTTCAAGCAGTTGATCAAAGAAGAATAAGTCATCAGGCTCCCGAGTCCGATTCAGCCGCGAATCTGCAGTCGAGCCGGCAGCATGGATCCGCCTGTGTTCGCACCGGACATCGAAATTCCCCCCTCCCGCTTTCATTCTTACGACAGTACCTGAGAGATGGCCTTTAGCCTGCATGACACGATTGCCGCGTTGGCATCTGCTCCCGGTTCTGCCGTGCGTGGAATCATCCGAATCAGTGGCGGCGACACAATCGACCTTCTGCGACGGCTCGTGGTGGACTCGGCCCCCCTCACGAACATCCGTCATCCGCAGAGCGTCCCCGTCGATATTCCGCTGGATCAGGGACGGTTGAAATTCACCGGCGATCTGCTGCTCTGGCCTAATCATCGGAGTTACACAGGCGAAGTACTGGCGGAACTTCACCTCCCCGGCGCACCTGTGCTGCTGGAAGAGGTTCTGGAACAGATACACGTTCTCGGTGCACGTCCAGCCGAACGGGGAGAGTTCACACTCCGGGCGTTCCTCGCAGGCAGGATTGATCTTGTTCAGGCAGAGGCGGTTCTCGGAGTAATCGATGCCGGAAATGAACAGGAATTGAAGACCGCACTCTCGCAACTCGGCGGCGGACTCTCAGAGAAAATCAGCATCACTCGGGAACAGCTGCTGCTGCATCTCGCTGATCTGGAAGCCGGGCTCGACTTCGTCGAAGAGGACATTGAGTTCGTCTCACGACCGGAACTGCTGCAGCGTCTGCAGGAAGCCGCACACTGGGTCGACCTGTTGCTGCAGCAGGCGCATGAACGGCTGCAAACCACCGGGCGTCGCAAGGTTGTCCTCGCGGGGCAGCCCAATGCCGGAAAGAGCACTCTGTTTAATGCACTGGCCCAGGCCGATGCGGCGTTGGTCTCTCCGATCGCAGGGACCACACGGGACTATCTCTCCACCACAATCGACTGTGACGGAGTTCCCGTCGAAATCATCGACACCGCTGGCTATGAGACAGCACGCGATGGCATTGAACTCGCCGCCGCAGAATTGCGGGACGACCAATTCCGTCGGGCAGATCTGATTCTCTGGTGCCGAGCTGCATCTCTGTCAGAATCAGAGAGCCAGCATGACTTCGATTTGTGCAGCGAGTTTGCAGTTCCTTCTCGCCCTCAGATGCTTGTGCTGACCAAGAGTGACCTCGCCTCAGAAGATGCTGTTCCTCGGTCGGAAGAGGCCACACTGGTCTCAGGAACTTCAGGATCTGGCATTGAGTTATTAAAGTCTCGCGTTGCTCATCATTTTTCGTCGGCGACGCCGCCGTCTGAAATCATTGGCAGCACGGCGGCCCGATGTGTGGAGAGCCTGCGACAGTCCCGTTCAGGATTGGAACGTGCCGAATCGCTGATCCAGCAAGGGGCAGGAGATGAACTGATCGCGGTCGAACTGAGAGATGTTCTGGATCAGTTGGGCAAGATCGTCGGTCAGGTCTACACTGATGACATTCTTGACCGCATCTTCAGCCGCTTCTGTATCGGAAAGTAAGAGCTGGCACGGCAGACACCCTCGCAGATGGCATCACCGAACCCATAGGAATTCTCAGGCAGACAATGAGTGAATGCGGCTGTTTTCTCGGCATGGATGAAGCCGGATATGGACCCAATCTGGGACCGTTACTGTTAACGGTCACCAGCTGGACCACTCCCTGCCCGCCTGCGGAGTTTAACTTCTACTCCGAACTCAGCTCCGTGGTCTCTTCAGAGGGTCATGATCAGGGAACGAAGCTTCATCTGGCCGATTCAAAACAGGTCTTCGTCGGGAAGCATGGATTCGCGTCTCTTGAACGGTCGGCCCTGGCTCTATTGTCCGTCGCGGGTGCTCGCGTCAACTCGCTGCATCAACTCTGGAACACGCTGCATGGCGAAACGGTGCATCCCAGCGAGACCTTGGCGCCGTGGTATCTCGACGACATGGCCCTTCCCGTCGCAGCGGATCCCCGGCAGATCGAGGAACTCTCAGGACGGCTCGCTGACTGCATGCAGCAGATTGGTCTGCGGCTCCGAAGCGTTCGCGGAGATGTCGTCGTTGAAGAGCGGTTCAACCAGCTGTCACTCGCAGAAGGGAGCAACAAAAGTCAGGCTCTCTCCCGACTGGCGTTCGACCTGCTGAAACAAGTCTGGCAACGGCATGAGCCAACAGTGACGCTCTTCGTTGGCGACAAACATGGTGGACGGAATCGCTACGACGAATTTCTGGCCGCGATTGTCGACCACGAGTTCATTCACCGGCTCGAAGAAGGCCCGGAATTAAGCCGCTATCGGGTGGCCCGAACCGAGCTCCGCTTTCAGGTCAAAGGAGAACAGCATCTCCCGGTCGCGTGTGCTTCGATTGTGGCCAAGTACCTTCGGGAACTGACCATGGATCAGCTCAATGCTTTTTGGAAGAAGCACTGCCCTGACCTGAGACCGACCCGGGGCTATCCACTCGATGCCCGACGCTTCTTCCAGTCCGTGGAACCACTCAGTCAGCAGTTGGGGATCGAACGAGCCCGACTCTGGCGGGAGCGGTAAGGCCAGAGTCGGACCATTGTGCAAGGAAAGCGACTCGCGTCGTTACCGCGCAGCCTTGGGAATGACGAACTGAAAGTCATTCTTCTTCCCGACCTCGACGACGACTTTCTCCTGGCTCTTCGAATTCCATTCCGCTGGAACCAGTTCCTTGGCCAGATTGTTCACTTCTCCTGGCGCATCATCGGCAGCCGAGTTTTTGCCATTTGAACTACTGGCATAAAGACGAACCAGATACTCGCCCGGAGGAAGCCCCCGTTCAGACGGAATCGAAAACCGTCCCGCATCAATCGTGGCACCGGATTGAAAGTGGACCGAACTGAATTCAATCGATCCCTGCTCGACCGGCTGACCCGCAAGTTCCACGGTGCCTGACACGGCCTGACGTTTTAATGGGTCCTCGGCTGAACAGCCTGCCGCCAGCAGCAGAAGGATACCAGCGGTCGCTCGAGAGATTGTCACTCGAGACAATCCACCATCAGTGAATTTCATGAACATTGGCGCCCCTGTTCTCTCAATGGCTGGTGAAAATCGAAGCTCAGCTCAGACCTGTGGAGCGAGGTGAGTTGAATCTCCGCGACAGCGGTTTGCTCTAGAATTCACCGACGACTTCGCTGCCCTGCGTGGTCGACAAGGCCCGCCAGGTATCGAGATGAATGTTGTCGGAGACAAAGCGGACTGAGCCATCGAGCATCGCCGCCTGAACTCCGCCGATATGACGGCTTCTGGCAGAGACTCGCATTGGATTGGCGGGATTTGTCTGAATCACGCATGGCAGCCCCAACTCAGGACGAGACTTACAGGCGGAAAGCGAATCCGGCTGAGCGCTATTGGGTGTCAGATACGTCGTGAAGTTCGAACCTTCCGAATACCAAATCAGTCCGCGCACGTCGCCGACGCCGCCTTGAAGTTGCTCAGAAGCGAGGAGCGTTGTGCTCAGACCATCGGTAATATCGCGGAAGCGAAATGTGCGTGAACCTGACCCGGGCGCAGTAGTGCCGACCGTGCCATAGTGAAACGGAGCTCCCCCGAAGGTCACCGAATTGTGGACCGGCGTCTGCGGCATCGTGGTGTTGCCATAATTCACGGCATAGTTGTGCTGAGTCAGACCATTGGTTGCGTTGTAGATTTCTTCCATATCGCTCGGGCAGCTGAAGACGGCGTACCGCTTTGACGTCACCGGAAGATTTCGCGGAGCGCTGTACCGGTAGTCGTTACTTCCCCAGATCTGATTCTGGTCGTATTGCTGGAAGACGTTATTCAGCTCGAGGCCCGGCATGATTGCCAGCGCCCAGGTGCCGTTACAGCAGGCGTAATTCCCAACCGGGAGCGACTGATGGACGTCGTGGTAGTTGTGAAATGCGAGTCCGAGCTGCTTGAGATTGTTCTTGCACTGGGAACGTCTGGCCGCCTCGCGAGCTTGCTGCACTGCAGGAAGCAGCAACGCAATCAGCACAGCAATGATCGCGATGACAACCAGCAGTTCAATCAGAGTAAATCCAGAATACGACTTTTTAGAATCACGGCGTCGAACAAGAGACATGAACAGACAATCTTCGTTGAGAGGGCTTCAATTCGGTCAATATCTCGACATATCAACCTGATTAGATATCGGGGTTTATTGCTTTGGTTCTGCGAGAGCGTCCATCGGAGGGATGTGACGTCAGAATTCTCCGACAACTTCACCACCCTGTGAGGTGGAAATGGAGCGCCAGGTTTCAAGGTCGATGTTGTCAGAGATGAAGCGAACGGCTCCATCCAGGAAGGCCGCCTGCACTCCACCCACATGCCGAGATCTTGCGGAGTTGCGATTGGGCAACGAAGAGCTTGCGACAGCACAGGGCAGCCCCAATTCCGGCCGAGAAGTGCAAGTAGAGATCGAATCGGGCTGAGCACTGTTCGGCGCGACGTAGGTGGTGAAGTTCGAACACTCCGAATGCCAGGTCAGTCCTCGGATGTCGCGCTTCCCCCCTTGCACGCCTTCCGAGGCGAGCATGGTGGCACTCAGACCATCAGTAATGTCGCGAAAGCGGACTGTCGGTGATCCTCCAGCCGAGCGAGCTTTTCCGTAGATGAACGGGGCGCCCTTGAAAGCGACCGAGTTGTAGGTGGCCCGTTGATCGAGCGTGGTCGACCCGAAGTTCACCACGTAGTTGTGCTGCGTGATGTTGCTATCTCCGTAGGTCTCCTCCATGTCACTGGGGCAGGTGAAGACAGACAATCGCTGACGCGTCACCGGCAGATTGCGAGTGGCGCTGTAACGGTAGTCAGTGTCATCCCAGATGCGGTTGTTGTCGTATTTCTGATAGAGATTTGTCAGTTCGAGTGCCGGCATGAGAGCCAGCACCCAAGTCCCATGACAGCAGGAATAGTTCGGAGCCGGCAACGAGCTGTAAACGTCGTGGTAGTTGTGAAAGGCCAACCCGATCTGCTTCAGATTGTTCTTGCACTGAGATCGTCGGGCCGCTTCCCGGGCCTGCTGCACTGCAGGAAGCAACAACGCAATCAGCACTGCGATGATGGCGATGACAACCAGGAGCTCAATCAACGTAAAGCCGCCACTTCTCCGTTGCATCCGAAACTCCGATCCGCGAAGGGTGAGATCACGAGCCTCGGATAACACAGAGTGCCAGATACCTCGTGACATTTTCTCAGATTGATGAGGAGAGCCGAAAAGCAAACACTATTCCGTAAATGTTCGCTGTAGTGTCCCATCCGACGAAAACGGCTCGGTAAGTCACATGCGACTTATCTCAATAACGTGTGCCGACTGAGGTTACATGCGATCTATCTGAATCGCAGACGAAACGAAATTCGGCCGAAGATTCCCAATCGACGTCGATCGAGTGTGTCGAATTGCCCAGCATTCGGGCAAAGAATCATTCGCCTGCGCGCATTCGGCGCATACAGATCTTGCAGGTCAGCGCATTCCCGAAGAGGGGGCCGTCCGAATCTCTCAGGCAAAGCCCCCACGTTGAGAGGGCGGGTCTATTCTGCCTGTCGTTCCAGCAAGACGACGACTTCAGCGCAAACCGCTTCTTCACGGCCGACGGGTCCGACGCGTTCGCCGGTCTTGGCTTTTACGCTGACCTGTTCAGGGGTGACGTTCAAGAGGCCAGCAACGCGATCCCGGATCTCCATCTTTAAGCCAGACAACTTCGGCCGCTGGGCAAAGACAATGCAATCGGCGTTCACGACCTGCCAGCGTTCCGCGAAGACCTTCTCAAGAACCCTCTTCAGCAGTTCAGAGGAATCGGCACCTTTGTGAGCAGGATCAGTATCCGGGAACCACTCACCAATATCGCCCCAGCTCAGGGCTCCCAGGATTGCATCCGTCAGGGCATGCAACAGGACATCTCCATCGCTGTGAGCGACGCATCCTCTGTCATGCGGAATGCGCAGGCCCCCCAGAAAGAAGTCACGGCCTGCTTCTAATCGGTGAGTGTCGTGTCCGAGACCGACGCGGAATGTCATCTGTGAATCTCTTCTAGTGGGGGAACTCTGGGAAACTATATCCCCTCCATCGATTCTCCTCAAAGTAGCATGGTGTACGTCGGTTTATTATCGATTCAGTGACGCCCAGAAAAATCTTTGAACCGGCAGCGATTGCCGATCGTCTACAATTCGACTGCGGACCGATTGTAAGGTCGCCATTTTGAGTCGGGAACCAGAGACAAGGTTACAAAATCAAATCTCGAAACGAGTCAACCCCGGTTTCGCGATCACCCGAAGAATATTTTCAAATCACAGCACCTAAATGAGATACAACGAAAAGCATTCACTCGAAAACAAGTTTGGCACGGTCACTGCAATAGCAATTCTCACGATGGCGATGAGAAAAACAAAACAAAAACTCGCCGCCAAGACCCGCAAAATCAAAACAGATCATCCAAGGAAACGGAGACAACATGTTAGTTCTGACCCGCAAAAAAGGCGAAACGATTCAGATCGGCGATTCAATTGTGATCAAAGTGATCTCATGCGGACGCGGCAAAGTGAAAATCGGAGTAGAGGCTCCTGCAATGACTCGGGTCCTCCGAGGTGAGTTGCTCGAAGCCCTGGAACGAACTCAACCTGTCACTCTTTCCGCCGCCCCAGCCCGAGTCGCCCAATAATCTCAGAACGAATCTGACTCACAGCTGAAACACACACTCAACAGGAATGACTCCTATGAACGCACACATCAACGCTCTCCGAACAACCTCCCTGCAAATCATTCTCGCCGCCGGCCTGCTGATCGCCGTCGGAATGACCAACGCCGCTGAACCTGTTCTGACGAAGCTGAATAGTGTCACAGAACTCAAAAACACCGCGAATAACGTTGTCGAAGTTCTGCCGGCCGCTTACGAGCGAACCTTTAATAGCGAAGGCGAAATCCCACTCGCCCGCGAGGATGTTGTCCCACCCCAGACTGCGGTGTCGGGACTACCTGGCACCCTGTCGACTCCGGCTGACGAAACTCAGCTGAAGATCAGCAGCCGGGCAACGAACTCCCAGATGCAGAGCTTTCTCGCCCGGACCAATATGCAGCAGCTGCTGACGGTGTACCGGGAAGCCTCCCAGCTGATCGACACCCGACATGTGACTCCACCAAGCTATGAAATCCGTGGACAGAATGCTGTCCAGGATGTGATCAACGCCCTGAGCAACACCGACTTCCTGCGAGTGAACAATGCCAACGTCAACCCACAGATGATGCAGAGTGTCCAGATGCAGCTGCAGCAGACCGCACAGGCTCAGCCAGCTCGTGATGTGAATCAGGCTCTGGCTCTGATGCAGACCACCGCAGAAATCGTGAATCGGGCCACTGGAATTCGCCGCGAAGCGATCGCCCTGGAGTTCCTGAACGGAACCGTGGAATCGCTGGATAAGTACTCGGCCTTCATGCCAGAAAATGGAAACGGGAAGTCGGGTGCTGTTCAGATCGAACTGCGAACAGCTGCAATGGAAGAGAACATCGTGGGCATCGGAGTGGAACTGAAGACTCATGCTCAGGGTGTGGAAATTGTCGGAATCGTGGACAACAGCCCCGCCAGCGAACTGGGCCTGCGAGAAGGAGACCTGATTGTCGGGATCGCTCAGCAGAACATGGCCGGAAAGACCTTGAACGATGTGGCTGACCGTCTTGCTGGACCTGCTGGATCTTCGGTGACTCTGGACATCCTGCGAAATGGACAGAAGTTCCGGGGAACTCTGGTTCGCCGCAAAGTGCATGTGAGCAGTGTGTCGGGAACAAAGATGCTGGATCAGAACGGAACTGGTTACATCCGCCTGAAGCAGTTCTCTGAGAACTCGGCCATCGACCTGGAAAAGGCCATGTTCACCCTGCACAACCAGGGAATGAAGAATCTGGTGCTGGACCTGCGAGGAAACCCAGGTGGACTGCTCGATGTGTGTGTGGTGATCTCGGATATGTTCCTCGCAAAGGGAACAATTGTCTCGACCAGAGGCCGCAATGCTTCGGACAACACTCAGGAAGTCGCAAAGTTCGCAAAGACCTGGGCAGTTCCTCTGGTGCTGCTCGTCGATGAAAACTCGGCCAGTGCCAGCGAAATCCTGGCAGCCGCCATTCAGGAAAATCAGCGGGGAATCGTGGTCGGACGGACCACCTACAAGAAGGGAACTGTTCAGACCCACTTCCCAATGAACTCTGTCTCGGCCACCTTGAAGCTGACCACTGCCAAGTTCTACAGCCCAAATGGACGCGAAATGGCCGGAGCCGGTGTGACCCCAGACGTCCCAGTGAATGTTCAGACCACCAGCTACCGCGGAACCAGTGACGACCTCGATGTGCAGACAGCTCAGAACCTGATCAGCCAGGGAGCTCCAACCCAGCTGATGGCCGGAAACTGGAATGCCGCTCAGTGGAACATGAGCCAGAACTATGGAACACCGACCTACAACACTCCGAACTTCAACAACAATCCTGCTTACAACAACGCCCCGAACTTCAACAACGTCCCTTACAACGCTCCAAACACAGCCCCGAACTACGGTGCTCCAGTCAACCCAGGCTACAACCTGACCAACACTGGAAACGGAAACTGGAATGTGAACGGCCAGCCCAACTTCAACACGAACTACGGCCAGCCAGCTCCAAACATGACCTTCCCAAGCAACTATCCTGGATACAACGCCGTCCCACGGCCAATGCGAAATCCAGGGTTCGCCCCGAACGGTTATGGAGTTCCTCAGTCCATCCAGGCTCCTGCCGGAATGAAGGACCTGTAAGCTCAGAGTGATTCAATAATCGAAACCTTCGCGACCGCCCTTGCCTTCAGTGCAAGGGCGGTTTTGTTTGTTGATAGCGAGATGTAGGAAACACTGAATACAGAACCCCGAAGCGGTTACTTGTATTTGTCGAGCTTCGTCTCCGGGCCGTCGGCGACGACTTGCTGGGCTTTGGTAAAACTCTCAATCAGGCACTTATACTCAGGGCACAAGTGTTCTGAAAGAATCTCACCCAGCTTCGAACCTTCAGGACGGTTCCATGTCCGGAACAGTTCTCCAATAATCGCGAACGTGTCGATTGGAATCGCTCCCGCCTGAGCGACGCGGGCGATCGTGATGTCGGTCGCCATCTTGCTCCAGTTGCCGGAAGCATCGACGACACAGTACGCCTTGTACCCGGCCTGAATCGCGCTGATTGCAGGAAATGCCATGCAGACGCTGGTCAGAGTCCCGGCGATGACCACGGTCTTCCGCCCGGTCTTCTCGATTGCTTCGACGAATGGCGGGTTGTCCCAGGCGTTAATCTGTCCAGTACGTGGAACATACTGCGCATGCGGGGCGTACTTGTGAACTTCTGGAATGAGCGGGCCATTCGGGCCGTCGGGGACAGAAGCAGTCGTAATCACCGGGATATTCAGGACCGACGCGGACTTCGCCAAAGCGATGACGTAATTACGCAGGTCATTGATCGGGAGATCTTTGACGACGTTGAACAACCCGCTCTGATGATCAATCAGCAGCAGAACGGTATCGTCAGGGTCAATCATTCCGTTCGTGGCAGCCATCTTCAATCTCCTTTTACCCGCGTTGAGTGTGCAGAGTTCGCAGGCCGTCAAAGATCAACAGACAACGCGCGAACCCATTCGTGCCCAGTATTGAAGTTCTCGCTCACATTACAAGTCGGGCAACTTGGATCACGCCGCCCGAACAACACACGATCATTCTCGGTTCGCTGAATGCGAGCAAAAGAACTGAGTTCCATACCTTCCTCGACTCAAACACCGGCTCACGGGCCCTGACGATCCCCAATGCAATCGTCCGCACTTGCGGCCATCTGGGACTTAACCTCGTGAATCAAGCTATACGAGTTCCGCGTCCGGGGAAATCTCTCGTAGAGGAAATCGGGAAAACACACCTGACATAATCTCCAAGGTCCGCCAGGCGACAGATGGCGACATATCATGGCGTTAAAATCGCTGTACCACCCACATTCCTCTGGCATTGAGCGCCGAGCTGATTGACAGAAGTGGTCCGTGAAATTGAAATAGCTCTCACTTACTAAATCAAGCGGGGCCAACAATGACCAAGACATTTGATCAACTACGACTGGAACTTTCAGAAGATCAACTCCTCGACCACAAACAGACGTCTCCCAGTAAAGCGTACCGTTCGTTCTTTGTATTGGAGCCGATTACACACAAAGGTGTCACTCGGGTCTCCGTCACTGCCCGCGATGAGAAAATGAATTTGCTCTGGGGATCTATGATCTGCGAGGGACACCTGCCTGCGAGTGACCCCACCCCCGTCGCACTTTACTCAGCAATGCGGTCCCTCATTCGACAGCACCTGCAGGATCCTAAACCCCGCCATGAGACGACGGCTGACCCATACGTCGCCATTGAACATTGCTGTAAAGAGATCGAGAAGCTCTTAAGTTCCGCCAAACTCAACACACTCGGCATAAAGAAACGTAGTGACAAGACGAATGACCGCGCGGCCGTTATTGCAGACTCGCTCTGGGATGCCCTCCGACTTCTCTCGCAGACCATTCGAGTCTCTGGAATTGTTGGGAGTAGAACTGAAGAGGTGGCGGAATGAGATTCACCGCCTTCGACTTCGAAACGTGCAATGGACATAACCTCTCAGCTATCGAACTGGGAGTCGCGGTGTATCAGTTTCGGCGGAACTGGAGACTCGTTGAATCACGAAGCTGGCGATTTCATCCCATCAAAGACGAATTCTGGCCCAAGTGGACCCAGATACATGGCATTCGCCTAGATCAAGTGGCAGGACTCCCGGGGATCATCGACCGCTGGGAAGAAATAGAGCCTTACTTCCGCAACACTCTCCTCGTGGCCCACAACGCTCCGTTTGACGTGAGAATCCTGTGTGCGCATTTGGATCACGGGAAGATCCAACGACCGGCTTCAGTCGCTCAATGCACAATGAGGCTCGGGACGCAGTACCTTCAAGGCTGCAATGGAGGTCGCCTTTCCGACTATTGCCAGTTTCTGCGAATTCCGTTGGATCACCACAATGCGACTTCGGACGCCGTCGCCGCAGGGAAGATATTCGCCCACATGCATGAGTGTTTTGGAAGCCATTCCAGATGGAATTCGAACTTGATCTATTTGTCTGAGTGGTCATCGAACCGTACCTCGCCAGCTGAGATATCTCCCGAAATCCCTGCAATCGAAACTCCGGCCGACGGTGTGGCCCTGAGCAACATTGAGACTTCTGCTCGAAGTGCGTGTTCCCCTGAAGACCTCAGCGATAAAGCAATGCTTTGCTTTCAGATTCTGAATGCTTGCCAGTCTCCGATCCTTTCAGAATGGGCTGTGGCTCTCACAGGCGACATGTCGATCGAGCGCGGCGATTTCGTCCCGCTCATAAGACGACTCGGCGCGAGGTGCGGCGCCGATGGGACGTTCTATGGATCAGCAAGAAATCCACAGGGACCTACCAACACCCTTATTCTCAGCACCGCAGAAATGTCGGAAGTGGCTGCCGGAAAGTCGCCGACGCGAAAGTTGAAAGACGCTGTTTCTGCCCGGGCCAAGGGAAGGCAACTGCTGATCCTGTCCGAGGATCATTTTTACGATGAAGTGATCAATTGGTACGAGACATCTATCCCTTCCAGCTCACCCATGACGATTAAGAGCTTCCACGCTGAGAAACCGTTCATTATGGGCGAAGGAACTCCGCTCCCTGCCTCCATAGTTGAGTTCGAGAGGTCGATGCCCAAGCCGAAAAATAAGTGGTGGAGCGACTTAAACGACGGGCTTGAGTGCTGAATCCCCATCCCCTCCTCTGAAATGTCTGCTTTACAACCTCGAAGCTCGCCGAGTCTTCTCATGGGAACTCGCGTCGTCGACCTAGCAGTGGGCACCGGAAAGCTGGTCCGCGAGTTGTTCAACTGCAAACAATAAAAAAACTCCCGCATCGGGGTGAGAAGGCCCGGGGCGGGAGTGTGGGGAATGAGTGGTCGTTAGACCTTGAGGTGCCGATTCACATCGCGCGAGATTGAGTGTTTCATCCGTCGATACGCGTGGACTCAGGCGAGAGAGAGTGCAAGCTGCATTACCGGGTGAAGCCGACGTAGAAGCTGAACATACGCTCGCGGTCGGTGGCTTCCTTCATGATCGGGAAGCCGAAGTCGAACGCCAGTGGAGCAGGTCCCATTGCTGGGATGATGACTCGCAGACCGGCACCGACTGACAGACGGAAGTGTTCCAGGCTGACGTCAGGTTCCACCGTACCGAAGTCGGTGAAGACCACGGCTCGCAGGTTGTCGTTGGCGGTGATGGGAATCATGTACTCGGCGGAACCGAGTGCCATGAAGTCACCCCCGACCTTATATCCGTTCTGCACAGGTGACACTCCGCGGAAATAGAACCCGCGGAATGAGGAGTAACCCCCTGCGTAGTACTTCTCGAAGATCGGCGTATCGTTTCCGGTGAAGCCCAACTGACCGGAGAGAGACAGGATGTGCTTGCCGAAGCCGTCCGGCCGTTCATAGACGGTGAAAAACTGGCTGGCAGCGAGGTCTGCTCGTGGGTAGTTGAATTCTCCGAATCCCTGTTCGTAAGTTGCACTGACAAAGTTTCCGCGAGTCGGCATGAAGGCGTTATCGCGTGCATCGTAGGTCAGTGTCACTGAACCAGTCGAAAGGAAGTTATCCCCCTTCGTGCTGGCCAGAACCGGAGGAGCCCCAAGCGGAATGTTCCGCATTTCGACGTTTTCCAGACGCAGAGCGGTCGACACCGACCAGTACCGGTCGAGTACGTAACCGATGCTGATCCGACCGCCAAGACGATCTTCGGTCCAGGATTCGAAGAAGCGATTGTAATAGAACCCGTTCACACCGAGGCTGAAATCGCTTCGCATGAAGTAAGGGTTGGTCCAGCTGACCATATACCGGCTGACTTCACTTCCCGGGACCGCTTCCAGTCGAAAGCTTTGTCCTGCCCCACGCCAGGCTTGTCCGTTCAGAACATCGGTCCAGCTGGTGGGCGGACGGAACAGGTCGAAGTTATCTTCCTGCAGCACGATCGAGCCGACGACCCCGGCATCGCTGTTCACCCCGACCCCGAACATCAGTCGTCCGGTGCGGCCTTCGGTGACATCGATATTCACATCCACGAACCCCGGAGGAGGAGCGCTGAATGCATCGCCGAACGGATCGCCCTGTGGGGAGTCCCCTTCGAAATAGTTCTGCGGAACAGGAAGTCCGTATTGGTCGATACTCTGAGGACGAACCACATTCCCCTGCGGACCGAAGAAGACCGTCCCTTCAGGTGCCGGAGCATACTGCTGGGGAGGCGCCATCATCGGGCTCGATTGTCCGCGGAAGATGATTCCCGGTTCAACGAATGGGCTCGACTCTGACGGTGGTGCTTCTGCCGAGACGGTTGTCGAACGTGTTTCAGTTCCGGCCCCTGCGAGGAAAACACTTCCCGGGAGTGTGGAATCAACCGGCGGCTTCGCAACGCTGCGACGGCGATTCGGCGGCGGCAATGCGGAGACCGTCGTCGGAGGCGGCGTAGCAGAAGGGACTTCGCCCGGTACCGGCGAGACAGGTGTCATCGCATCGGCTGGCGGGAAGAGATCCAGTTCGGATCCCCCGAAGAAGAAACGTTCCATCCCGTCATCTGTCCACAGGTCACCGGTTTCCCAGAATGACTCGGTGGGCGTCGTGGATTCTTCAACATGGCTCTGTCCGCGGACTGTTGTCTGCGGCCAGTATTCAGTGCCTGCTGTCGGCTTAATGTCGAATGACGGTGGATCTTCACGATCCCAGAGTCCACTCCCATTCACGCGTGCCTGTGCCATCCGCAAATCGGAGCTTCGGGCAAGGTGACCTGACTTCAGGAACCGGTTGACCTGCTGTCGTACCACTTCTTCCTGAGAGTGGGGGTAATCGCCACGAATGTGAATGTTGATCATCCCGATGTAACGGGGAACGTCTTCATCAATGGAATAGACCAGGTCAACAACCGGCTCTTCCCCTTCGCGGAAACGCGGAGTCGGAATTACCTTCGCGAACAGTCGACCTTGTGAGTCGTACTGATCGGTCATGAAGTTGACATCTTCTTTCAGGAAGCGCTCATTGAAGTAGTCGCCGTTCTTCAGCTTCAAGCTCGACAGAAGCTTCTCACGACCGATGACTTCGTTTCCGACAACCTCGATTCCCTTAACGCGGTAGCGAGGGCCTTCCTGGACCGCGAAGTTCACGGTGACCTTGGATTTGTCTTCGCTGAATGAAACATCGGAAGTGACGTCGACATCGAAGTAGCCCAGGCCCATGTAATACTGCTTGAGCGCCAACTCATCGTTGCGGATGACTTCAGGGTCATAGTCCCCCTGAATAATCCACAACTTGACAGTTTTGGAGCTGATCTTCGTCTTGAGAATCGAGGCACTGATGTCGGAGTTACCGTTGACCTTGATGCTCCAGATCTTCGGCTTCGGTCCTTCGACAATGTCCATGATGACTTCTCGGTCACTGGGAGAGTCCCCTTTGACCAGAGTCACTTCCGCGAAACGATAACCTTTGTCGTGATACAGCTGGCGAATGCGGTAGACGGACTCGCGGTTTGCGGCGACGTCATAGGCATGACCAGGGCGCAGCCCAGTATGAGCTTCGAGTTCGCCGACTTTGATCTTCTTGTTGCCGCGGAACTTGACGCTCTCCAGAATCGGCTTTTCGACGACTTTGAAGACCAGAATCGGACCTTCATCCGTTTCCCGGTAAGTCGGGTTTACCGAGTAGAACCAGCGAGTGTTCAACAGTTGCGTGACGTCCTGCTGGACCATGCGGGGATTCGCAAGGCGACCGGGACGACATGAGACATGACGCAGAATTGCGTCAGTGCGGATCGTGTCATTGCCTTCGACAACGACGTCACTCAGCGGAGTCTCGAGCAACTTCTCAACGGAGAAATTCACCTGCTTGATGCCGGTATTTTTGCTCGGATCGATGCTCTTCAGAGGGGTCTCTGGTGCAGCAACACTTGAGCCGGAACGCGGCTGAATCGACTCTAAAGGTGCCGGGCGAACAGCTGGGGCCGGTCGTCGCGTTTCTGGAACCGCTTCTTCAGCAGAGACTTGTTGAATTTGAACCTGTTTGACGGCCGGAGGCGTCGAAGGTTGAGACCACTCAGAAGAGACGGGACCTGAACTGGATTCCGCACTGGCAGACGGTGCAGCCGCACCGGGGAACGGCCGTTGCGCCCAGCAGATGTCGGCAGCGCTCACACTCCAGACGAGCAGGCTGCTACCAATGATGGCAGTCCAGCCTCGCGTCCGCGAGCGGCGTTCTCGACGAGTGTCCGAACCGACACCTGGCATCGACTCTGCTTTCGGTCCATGTTCGCTGCTACACCGGATTGCCGATCAGGGTGTGTGCCCTGAGAGTCGACAATATTTCGATGAGCAATCGCGTCCGTGCGAATGTGAAAAACTGAAGGGGGGAACGGCAGTGTAGTGGGTGTCTGGAAGTCTGCGCGGGCAGGCTCAGGCGGCTCTTGCGAGCTCCTTTTGATGACCTTGACGTGGTTATTTGAAGACTTGATTTGATCGATTGAAGGCAGGTCGCCCTCAACGGAGGGGAGGAATACCGGATGCCAGAATTTACAACAATACGAATTTCTCAAGGAATCGAGACTTCGAATCGTTCAAGGCAAAAGATTCAAACCCGCAGGCTCCCTTGGGGCCAATCCCGGGGGAAATGACTCTTCCCCGGGAAGTGTTCACGGGAACGCGAGAAAGCGACTCGCGGCAGCAGTAGAGTCACAGAAAGCCGTTCGCCCCGGGGGGGAGCACCGGGGCGTACGAACAGCTGGCAGGAGTTTTCAGGCAGGAGCAAGGAGAGCTTACTCTCCGAGAAGACCTTTATTCAGTTTCTTCAGGGCTTCCGACTCGATCTGTCGAACCCGTTCGCGGGTGAGGCCCAAAGCTTCCCCGATTTCTTTCAGCGTCTGGGGCTGACCATCATCCAGACCGAAGCGCATTTTCAGAATGGTTGCTTCCCGTTCGTCCATGTCCTTGAGCATTCGTTCGACATGGACGAGGTTATCTGTATTGATCAGGTCGTCTTCCGGCCCGAGCAGACGCTCATCGGGAATCAGGTCTCCCAGCGAGACGTTGTTATCGCTGTCATCCACTTGCGGAGTGGTGTTGTACAGCTGAATCGCCTTCTTGACGATTTTCAGCTTCTTGGACGGGAGTTCGAGTTCCCGGGCGATTTCATCCGCCGTAGGAGTGCGGCCCAGCTCATCGGACAGCTTGGCATTCGCCCGACGCCACTTGGACAACAGTTCGACCATATAGGCCGGAACCCGAATGGTCTTGGCCGAGTTAATCAGCGCCCGTTTGATCGACTGCTTGATCCAATAGCTCGCATAAGTGCTGAAACGCGTGTTCATGTCGGGGTCGAAACCCTCGACAGCGCGCAGCAGCCCCAGATTGCCCTCCTCGATCAGGTCCTGCAACGGCAGGCCCTTCCCGGAGTATCCCCGAGCGATGTTGACGACGAGGCGCAAGTTGGCGCGCACCATGCGATCACGGGCGGCCAGATCCCCTTCGGAGATCCGGTTAGAGAGTTCCCGTTCGTCCTCAGCGGTCAACAGCGGCGTTTCGTTGATTTCCCGAAGATAGGTCTCGAGCGGATTCTGAACATTGGTTGCTCGGCGGCGGATGATTTTTTGCATGGATTCTTGAAGTCAGTATCAGCAGCGTTTGGCCCAAAGCGAAGAATGGATTCTTTCCTCTTCGCAGGCGGGACAACCCAGTCCGTCGCATCCCTGTGAACCTGTCTTCAGTGATATCGGATCGGCAGGAAGTGCCGCTCCAGTTCCTTCCCTGTCAAACGAAGAGGATGGGTAAAGAATCGAGCTTTACGCCGATTACACCGTCTAGTTTAGACAGGAGGGTTCTCCTGTGTATGAAAAAGCGACGAAATCTTTTAATGTAACCGCATGGGTCGACGAGAGTTGTGTTGTTTTTTTGCAACACCTCCCTCCCATCCAGACCAATTGATAGAATCAGTTTCGAAAAAGTTTGAAAAATCGCTTCCCGAAGCCGAACCTTTTTGGTCAAAGTGGAGTCGATATCCGTAGAAGACATTGTCGGACCAGTCCTCGGTCTTGCTCGCGAAAGGTGAGTTCAAAACTTGAGGACGCGACACTGTTCGATTTCACGACCTGGTTCCAAATGTGTGGAACCGCTTGTTTCGTTGTGTTTCCAAGGACTGGGAGATTCTCCCAGAAGGTGCACCGATGCGTCAGCACATCATCATCAGCAGCAACGTCCATGGCATTCAGGCGAGCCACAGCTCAGCCGTCGCCATCGTTGCTGCCCATGATGTTGCCGCGCTCGGAATGCGCTCATGGAAACCGCTATGCAAATGTGATGTTCCCGTTTCACGTCGTCGCGTCGTCCGCCCTGAGGTAGGCCGCGGTCCTGTCGTAACGCCACCCATGTGCGGCAACACGATGACGGAAACGAAGCGAACAGTCGCATCCCGTTATGCGGCCTCCTCCGCAAATTCAGCGTGGCCGGCCATGGCATTTGAGCCACCGGCTGCCGCGTGGGCCCGCCTCGTGATCCACGGGGCAATCTCCATCTGACCGGAAGGTCAGTTCACCGGGTTTCGACCTGGAATTTGGAGAGGTTCACACGCCTGCCCTGCCGGGGCTGAGTGCTGATCGCACTTTGTTCGCCGACGCGAAAATGCTGACGCCAACAGTCCTGCGATCCGACATCAGCCGATTCCGCATCCCCCTTTTAAATAATGGATTGCGGCGATTCATCCAGCAGCGGCCGAGTGTGAATTTGCGTTTGCGGCGTAAGTCCCAGAACCGAACAGCCGACTTCGTGCTGTTCCGCGTTTGACGGTGATGCAGACAACGTGTGCTGACAGGCATTCCGGAGCGAACTGAGATCGCTCCGGCCCTCATCAGAGGAATTCCTCCGCCAATCGAATGCGGAAACCTGCAGCCACATTTTCCACACATTCTTTCCCCACGAAGGGGAGGTTGGTCATGATCGATACAGATGATTTATTAATCCTGGTGGAACAGGCGCAACGTGGTAACCGGGATGCGTTTGGGAAACTGGTTTCGGAATATGAGTCTGCTGTGTTCGCGATCGTGTTGCGACGATTGCGAAATCGGGCAGAAGCACTGGAAGTCACTCAGGACGTCTTTCTGCGAGCCATGCGAAAGCTCCCACAACTGCGGGAGATCGAACGGTTTGCCGGCTGGCTGAAGCGGATTGCCGTACGGATGGCCATCAATCGGGCAGTCCGGCGTCCCCGAGAGACCTACTGTGCTCCAGAAACGCTGAGCTTCGTTCAGAAGGAGTCGACTCCACACGAAGGGGTGATCCGGTTCGAACAGGCCCAGCAGGTGCGAGTCGGCCTCAAGCGGTTACGTCCGCTGGATCGCGACACCCTGCTTGCCTTCTACTTCGAAGGTCAGTCTTTGAAGGAGATGAGCGATCGGTTCAGCAGCCCGGTCGGAACAATCAAGCGGCGACTGCACACTGCTCGTCATCGACTGAAGGAGGCACTGGGAGAAGCTCAGCCCGCCTGATTCAATTTCAGGTGGAACATTATTTCTGTCCCTGAACCTGCATGGTCCGTACGTTTTTGGCGTGCGGACCTTTTTCGTTTTCCCCGGTGCCATTCTCCTGAGAGACCGGATCCGGTTTCTTCCCTTCCCGCCGCACGCTAGGATGACAGAGTCCTCGACGGGAGTGATCTGGTCGGGGGCGTCCATCCCGGTGCGACTGTGCATCTGCCTTTGCAGTAAGGAACTCCGTTGGCCGCCGAACGCAAAGATTTCGATGATTTCCTCGAGAAGTTCAAACGCCATCACGACCTGATGATGGATGAACTGCACAAAGTCATTGTCGGGCAGGACGCTGTCATTGAACAGATTCTGGCAGCGATATTCACAGGCGGCCACTGCCTGCTGGTCGGGGTTCCCGGTCTGGCCAAGACGTTGCTAGTCAGCACAATCGCCCGAATTCTGGACGTCGAGTTTAAGCGCATTCAGTTCACGCCTGACCTGATGCCGTCGGATATCACCGGGACGAGCGTACTGGAGGAAAACGAAAACGGTCGCCGCGAGTTCCGGTTCGTTCAAGGCCCCGTTTTCACGAACGTGCTGCTGGCAGACGAAATCAACCGAACACCGCCGAAGACGCAGGCCGCGCTATTGCAGGCAATGCAGGAACGGGAAGTCACCGCCGGGCAGACGACCTATAACCTGCCGGACCCGTTCTTCGTCATCGCGACTCAGAATCCGATTGAGCAGGAAGGGACTTATCCCCTGCCGGAAGCGCAGCTCGACCGATTCATGTTCAACATCGTGGTCGACTACCCGAATCTGGAAGAGGAAGAACGAATCCTCGCAGCAACGACTCGCGGGGAGAAAGCGGAAGTCCGCAAAGTGCTGAGCGCGAAAGCAATCCAGTTCCTACAGAAGCAGATCAACCAGATTGAGATCGCGCCCTTCATCATCTCCTATGTCGCACGACTGGTCAGAGCAACCCGACCGAAAGACACAGGGTCTCCCAAGTTTATTCGTGAGTTAGTCGACTGGGGAGCGGGTCCGCGTGCCGGGCAGTACCTGATTCACGGAGCCCGGGCGATGGCAGCAATGGACGGACGTCCGACGATCTCATTTGAAGATGTACGCCGGGTCGCCGTCCCCGTTCTCCGACACCGGATCTCGCCGAACTTCCAGGCTCAGGCGGAAGGCTTCGACAGTGATGGCATCATTCAGAGGCTCCTGAAGGAAGTCCCTGAACCTGCCATCCCCAAGTATCAGTCATAAGAATCAATCGTGGCGCCCATCGTCGCGGCTGGGGAATTCATCTCTGAAGTTCCCCTGCCCAAAGCCGCGTTGTGGCCGGTCCCGATTCTCTGGGCGTTCCGGGCGGCCATGACTCTCAGATCGCTCGGACTGCTCTGACCGCTGCGGTCTCGATTCCGTATCCCCTTCTCCGTCTTCGGCGAAGAGGTGTCCGGGCGGCTTCGGCCCGAGATACTGATAGTAGGTACACGGAATTCGGGCGTTGAAGATCTTGCGACGGCGGTCTGCACGGCGACCGAATTCTCGTTCGAATCGCTCATAGGAAGTCAGGATGTAGTGAGACCAGTCTTCCAGTGGACAGAGCAATTCGCCCATGTCGCGATAGAGTTGTCGAACTTCCTCTTCTTCCCCCATGCGTTCGCCGTACGGCGGATTGCAGATCGTGATGCCGTAATCCCGATTCGTGGGGAACTCGACGAATTCCTTCTTTTCGAAGTGGATGTCAGTCTCGACCCCCGCCGTGCGGGCATGCATGCGAGCATTCTTCACCGCATCGCGACTGATGTCAGTACCGATAATGGCCACCGAGAACGGACGACGGTCTTCCAGATCACGGGCTTCCTGCCGGGCTTCGGTCCAGAGCGATCGAGGAATCTGCGGCCACTCCTCAGCGGCGAAGTTGCGGATTCGGCCCGGTGCGATGTTCCGGCCGATCATCGCTGCTTCGATGGGAATGGTTCCGGAGCCGCAAAATGGATCGACGAGCAGACGGTCTCGGGACCAGTAGCTCAATTTTACCAATGCGGCGGCCACGGTCTCACGAAGCGGCGCCGAACCGGCGAACTTGCGGTAACCGCGTTTATGCAGTCCGTCGCCTGTCGTGTCGATGGTCAGCTGTGCGCGATCACCGAGGATATTGCATTCGATTGTGTATTCGATCCCCGTCTCGGCGAACCAATGCCGTGAATGAATCTTCCGCATCCGCTCGACGATAGCGCGTTTCACCATCTTCTGGGTATTCGGAACACTGCGGATCAGCGAACGCACGCAGCGTGCCTCCACTGGAAACTTGGCATCAACCGGCAACCAGCGTTCCCATTCGAGTTCCTTCACAGTATCGAACAGATCATCAAAGTTTTTGGCAGGAAACTCACCAACGACGATTTGAACTCGCTCTGCACATCGCAGCCAGAGATTCGTGCGGGCGACTGCAGAGAGGGGAGCACGGAATCGCACCCGGCCATCCTCAACAGCAACATTCTCGTAGCCCAGCGCATGAAGTTCCCGGACAACAATTGCTTCCAGTCCGAATGCGGCAACGGCAACGAGTTCAACTTCCTCCATACATCCCTCTTCGAATCTCAGGACCCACGTCTCTGGAACGGGTAAAACCACGGACCAAACGGAGCACAGGTCACTGACCATAATTGCGGGGAACGCTTCGCGTTTCCCAGGATCCAACTGAAGTTCCCTGCGATCACGTCTGCGGGAACACATGCCATTCCGGAATCATTCGGAACGGCCGGACGGCAATCAAGAATGTTGACCGTCCCGACAATCACCCCACGTGGAAGTGACGTCCTCTCGAGATTGTAAGACGACACCGCCTCCCGCGCGGAGGGGAGGCGAGAAAATTGCCGACTTGTATACAAATAAACCGGACCGCGAATTCGGGTGGGCATCGCCCGAATCTCCAGAGTCTTGATTCCCTGAAGAATCAACTCGGCCCAAGGCTGTTGAATGCTGAGAGCAATCTGAGAGAGATCAGGTTCCTCAAGCATTGTCCCACTCAAAAAAACAGGGCCGCCGACAGAACTTCCTGCCAGGCGGCCTGTTGATTCGAACTCAGTTCACTATGTCGTTGCAACGGTCGTCGGGGTCGCAGCTGGTCCCTGCCGGTTAGTTAACCACAGGAGCACCGGGCAGGCGATGTAGAGAGAACTGAAAGTTCCCACCAGAATCCCCAGCAACAAGCAGTAGGCGAATCCATGAATTCCCTCTCCCCCCAGGATGTACATCACAATCAGCACGACGATCGTCGTGGTGGCGGTGAGCAATGTCCGGGAGAGTGTCTGATTCAGACTCTGATTCACCATTCGGGTTGTCAGCAGCGGGTTCCGGCCGCGCACTTCACGGATGCGGTCGAAGACCACGATCTTGTCGTTCAGTGAGTAACCAATGATCGTCAGGAACGATGCCACGATGGTCAGGTTGATTTTGAAATCTTCCAGCATCAGCAGGTCCCCTAGGGTATTGCCGCTCATGTAAGCACCGAGCGTCAGCAGCCCCAAAGTGATCAACACATCGAAGACCAGAGCAGCACAAGCGGCGACCCCGAAGGTCACATGCTGGAACCGGATCCAAAGGTAGGCAATGATCGAGAGCAGACTCATCGCGATGGCCCAGAGAGCGGCCATCTGAGTATCGCCAGCGACGACGGCTTCGAAGGTGTTGATTTCTTCAAAGTGAGGAGCACCCTGAACACGTTCCACGAAGGCGTCCAATGCCCCCTTCGCTTCTGCGACAGGAACCGATGGAGCAAACCGGATCACCACTTCTTCGTTCTTGGCGTTGTCAGCCTTCACGCCAGTTGCCGTGACCAGTTCTTCCACCTGAGTCAGGTGGGTCTTTGACTTCAGGTGATCAATCGCCTGCTCTGCAATGGAACTTGGCATCATCGGCTGTGTCAGCGTGATGATCGCTTCGTTCCAGCCGGCAAAAGCTCCCTTGAGTGGGTCATCGCCACCGAGATCGGCTTCTCCGGTCTTGGCGACTTCCTTCAGCTCCCCAACTTTCACTTCCTGCTGAACCAGTTTCATATTGGTGTCAGCGAACGCATCTTTAATATTTGCACTCACCTTAGCAGGATCCGACTCAATCGTTCGCATGCGGAACAGGACGGTCTTGCCATCCCCTTCTCCCAAGGTCAGTCGCTCGAGAGAGAGTGACTTCTCGAACTTCTTGTCCAGAGCAGCGCGAACTTCATCCGCACTCGGAGCATCGCCGACAAAGCGGAAGGTCACCATTGAGCCCCCACGGAAGTCGATGTCGAGATTGTCTTTTCCGCGAATG
>JAEZFD010000019.1 GCA_023417655.1 Planctomycetota bacterium
ATGCTGTAGTTCGCAGGGAAGCACCGCTCGGATACACTAACTGCCTGCTGTTGCTGCTGTTCACGTTCGGCTGTAGTTCGCAGGGAAGCACCGCTCGGATACACTGACCCAGTCCGGGATGCTGAACTGCCACGCGCTGTAGTTCGCAGGGAAGCACCGCTCGGATACACTTGAGCACACTTGCAGGCTAGTCATCAACACGCTGTAGTTCGCAGGGAAGCACCGCTCGGATACACTACTCTTCCCCGAACCTTCGGCTGACGTTGCGGTTACGGCTAAATTGGTGCTCAGAAAAGGAGCAGTTGTTTGGGAGCGGACTCATTGGGCGTTCGCTTTTTTCCGTAGAAACTTTGCATCTTCCCGAACTGACGATCGGTCACGGCCAGCAGTCGGACGTATCCGTCCGGTGGCAGTTTCGCTTCGATTTTGCGCCGGTAGGTTTCGGCGATCTCCTCACTTCCGCAGAACCGGGCATAAACCGAGTATTGCATCTGCGAGAAGCCCTGATCAAGCAGTAAATTGCGAAAACGGGAATAGTCCCGGCGGGCACGCTTTGTGTCGACCGGCAGATCGAACATGGTGAAGAGCCACATACTTTTGTATTCCGATAAATAGTGTTCAGCTCTCGGCATGGCAGAACCCTTCTGGCAGAATCAGTTCCCGGCTCTCACCCAAGATACACTGCACCAGCGAGCCGGCAGTTCTCGCTAACGCGTCGAACAGCGACCGGCTTTCTCCGGAAATGGTGACCGGCTCAGTAAAGGTCGCCAGCAACTCCGCTCGAATCAGCTGCGTCATCTCTGGCACTGCTTCCAGACCATCCAGCAGGCTTGAGACTGCGCGGTCAACGAATGGGCGATAAGGTTCCATCACATCATCCGCTAGGCAGAACGGGTTGTACTTATTGTGGTGGTGCAGTCCGATCGTTGGGTGCAGACCAGCGGCGACGATCGCTCGGGACGTGGCTGCCCGCAGGACCGCGTAGCCATAGTTCAGCATCCGGTTGTGACCAGCGGCATTTCGATCTCGACGGAAGTCAGTTCCGAAGAGTGCCGACCAGTAGCGCCGTGCCGCCTGTGCTTCGACATTGCTCGGGTCACCAGAACGAATAATCGGGACGAGTTGTGCCAACCCGTGATCTGTTCCCAGACGCTCCTGCAGGAGTGCCGCCTGCATCTGCACTTTCCCCCGAATGATCTGTCGCCAGAGCTGTTTTCGTCGGGGAACCGACAGCTGGATCTGCTTCTGAAATCGTTCCGTCTGCAGAACATTGCCGTCCATCGGCAGCAACAGCCCGGAGGGCATTCGCCGGTCATCGCAGGTGAGGAAGGCTCCCCCGGCCGCGATGAGTTCGTTCAACACCGCCTGGGTGTACGAGACCTGTGGATGAGCGACGACCAGCACCGCCACATCTTCGATGGGAACTTTCGCAAGAGCTCCGCCGGTATCGACGATGAGCTGATGGCGTTCGACCCGCAATCGCGCAGGATGTTCAGCAATCTCCAGAATGCGATTTCGCATGGGCCCGGGCTCCGGAGGACGAAACGACCTCCGATGCCTGCACATCACTTCCATTCTTCCCAATCTCCGTGGTTGCTCAGCGCGAGTCGAGAGAAAAATCGTGACGCCAGGAAAATTCTTCGACGAGAGGCAGCGCAATCAGCACAACCAAAACAAGAATCCCCCGGCATTGGGATTTCCCAATACCGGGGGAGCAGGTCTCTTCAGATCACTTGCGTTCCCGGAAGCAGCCACGGTTGCAGGATTTCACTGGCGGAAACACTTCCCCAACGTCCAGTGGAATCTCCATCTCCTCCCGAGTTGGTGACGGGGAGTATTTGGGGTGATCGGTGTACTCAACCCACCGATAGGTCCCTTTTTGCTCGCACTTTTCACCAGTCTTGTAGTACTTCGACACTTCGAATCTCCTCTGACGCCTGCAGCCGACGGTACGAGCGCCGCAATGAGGTTGATCGATCGCGTAGATGCCCTACAATAGGGTTGACGACGCCATCGGCGATCGGAATCAGGCCAGAAGCGTTTTTCACTTTCCACGGTGGACGCTTCTGGCCTTTTTGCTTTCGAGATGATCGCAACCTCAGGTGAGGTTTGCAACGATAATATGACCAGTTTCGAAACATAGTTCCTTCCAAAGTACATTCTCCAGCCAAACAATAAGGGGGAAGCCCTGTGAGCGAGTCGAGGTAGAATCCACAGCGAGGTGTACAGGTCGGTGATCCATAAGTTCCGTCCAAGTACTTCTCGCTGTAGTTCGCAGGGAGGCATCCGCTCGGGTACACACTGACTGCGAACGAGAAGAGCGTTCACGGAGATTTTAGACTTCCGTGAACGCTCAATCTTTTAACGAACCTCTGTCACTTCCCCTGCTGGCGACACAGCGACTGGCCGGGCATTGCGTTTCCGCAGATTGTCGATGCTGGAGATTCGATTCCACGGCGTTCTCTGGTCATTGGTTACGGTCGTCAGGTTGTGCTCGCATAGCTGCAGTTCATTCTGAGAGAACTTCTGCACTCGGTAGAGGAGTGGCTTTCCGTCGGGGCCATCGACCAGCAGTATGTCGTTCTTCCGCACGGCGAATTTGAACCGGCGTTTCTCGGTCTCTGTGGGAAACAGGACCTTTTCCCCAGTGCTGCCGTGATTAGCACTGAGCTGCACATGGGCGGACAGGCGGTCCAGAATCTCGTGCTCCCACTTCACTTCCCGACCTTCTTTGTCGAGGACGGCGTAGATCAAACTTGCATAGTTGGAATCCTTGCCCGAGGCATAGTTCCGCTCGCGAACTCCCTTGCCGACGCGTCGCGGTTTGGCGTCGGTGCGGAGACGGACCTTGCGGATGATGGATCCGCCTTTGGTTTCCCCTTCTGCCAGCAGCCGGGGGAACAGATCGCGATCATCATCGTTGCCCCAGAGCTTGGTCGGCAGTGGCCTGCCCGCGTCGTTCCAGGCTTTTTGAACGGCTGCGCGCACCCGCGGATCGACAATCTGGTCACCGGAAATCTCTTTGAGCGTCAGCTTGCTGAGATGCCTGCGGACACGGTGCTCCGGCTTCTTTTCGGTTCCCAGATTGGGACTGTAGATGGTCTCGGCATGCAGCGGCCCGGCGATCGTATGCGTCGGCCGGTGTGACACGTGGATGGAAGCAATCGCGAACGCGACGTCATTTTTAAAACTGGGCCACGGCCAGCGAATGGTGTCGAAGAAATGCCGGGAGTGATGCTTCTCTCCCTTGCTCGCGAACTCGGACAGGGCCTGAATTTGCTTTTGAGTCATCAGACCAATGACGACCGCATCAATTGCATGATGCCGGTGGTCATCCCGTTCCTTCTCGCTATTTTCCTCACCCAGCAGATCGTTGAGCTGCCAGTTCGCGCGAACTTTTCCCGTCAGCTGCCCGGTGGGGCACAGAATTCTCTTTTCGCCTGATGCATCGGAACGACCGCCGTAGAGCAGTTGCAGGTACTCTGCCGCGATCCGTGAGTTGTAACGAGTGTCGTTCAACTGGCGATCCACGAATCCCTCATCCGGCTCCTCCGCCTTGAAGCGTGCCAGCTTGAGGTCACGAGCGGTGCCTTTGAGCCGCTCAACTCGCTGCAGGATCTCTTCCAGCTTCGTCCCATGAAAAGCCTGAGCTGGCGTCCGATCCTGTTTAATGTCGTTGCAGCTTCGACAGGCCACCGTCTTGTTCAGGTAAGAGTCGTCCAGATACCGACGCGGGTAAATGTGCTCAACATTGAACTCGGCATCGGTTGAAATCAATGCCTTGCGGTTGATGACCTTTCCACAATACGGACAGGCCCAGTTGCATTCGTCAGCGAGCAGCCACTTTTCGATGTCCCGGCGTCGTGCGTGGAAGCCCGGGACTTCGTCCAGCATCTCCTGAACGGCCTTCGCCCGCCGCTTCTGATTGTCCATATTCTGCTGATGAATGTCTTTCCGCTTCTTTCGCGAATTCCGGATTTCACGAGCCAGTTCAATGTGAATGTGTTCCGGCTTCCCGTACTTGCTGATCACGGCATTCACCACCTTCCGCAGTTCGGTCAATGCACGGATCACTGCCGGGTTGCGGATGTCCGACTTCCACGAGTTCACTGGTGGCAACTTGGAAAACACCTTGCCTGTCTGGAACCGTTCCGGATAAATCGCCTTGCGGATGGTGCTATAGGCACCCCCGTTCTTCAGGCCGGGGACATCCGGGGTGCCGTCGATCAGTTTTTGCATCGCCTGTCGACTCAGGCTCGCATAGTCCTGCTCGAGTCGAGTTTTGTAGGCCAGCTGACTGGCGGCGGTATCGCTCAGTCCCCAGATATTGATCGCTCGTTTCTTCAACGCTTCCGGGTTCCGGTAGTGCACCACCTCCAGCACAATGGCAGTCTGCTCATCTTCCGAGAATTCGTTCCAGCGAGGACCAAAGACAGACAGCATTTTGGAATTGGTCCGGTTGCCAATGAGTTTGTCGTCCCATTCCTCCAGAGAGAACGTCGCCTGTTTGCCGAGCTTCAACAGGGACTTTACTTTCGACCAGCTCATCTCACCGGTCTCCTGAAGAGCGACGATCAGCTTCTCGCGTTCCGCCCGGGTCAGGGGATCTCCGGCGCGTGTCGCTGATGTCACCCGCAGGTCGTTGACTTTCTGCAGAATGCGGAACTGCTGCGTAATCGGCAGGGCGAGCAGGCATCGCTTAAGCCCTTTGCCGCGGCGATCGAACTCCAGCTCACAACGCCCGATGAGATGCCGCTGCGACTTCAGCGGGCGTTGAAAGAAGATGGCCTTCTCGATCTGGAACCACATCTCTGCTGTGAGCTGTGAATGCGGTTTCTCCTGAGCCGCCTGAATCGCTTTGAACTCGGCGTGATAGTGTTTGCGTCCCAGCCAGCGGCGTCGAATGCGTTTCTCAATCGGATTCGTCTCGCTGTTGAGATAGGCTCCCAGTGTCTTCCCGGTTCGCAGAAGTTCCGCATCCATCTCGCTGATCGCGCTGAGCACCTGTCCTTCCTCTTCATCGTTCCCCTGGCTTTTGCGGTTGCTCAGATACCCGCGCCGCTGAGCAAGGTGATAGAGCGCTCGACCGAGTTCGCAGGCAGTGACGGGCTGTGCTGCCGCCCGTTCTCGCAGCAGGTACGGGAGTTTTTGGGCAGCGTCGTGACTCGCATCCGGAATGAGACGGGACGAGAATTCGGTGTCCAGCGTGTCCAGGCATTCCTTCCGCGATCGGGAATCGTTGCCTTCCGTGGAGGGGAGCAATTCGTATTCCTGCAGGAGCGCAAACAGACGGGCTTTCCGCCATTGACGTCGCCACTGCTGTCGTCGCGGTTGACGCGCCTGCCGGCGGACGACCGCGCGAGACGCGTCTTTGCCTTGCTCGATATCGCCTTCGACACCGGCCTCAAAGATGCGAACGCCGGTTGCAAGAATGGCGTCGGGCTCGCCTTTCGGCTGATCCAGTTGAATGGCGGCCCAGCCGAGAGATGATGCTCCCAGATCGAGCCCGAGTCGGTATGAAAAAGATCTGATCACGCTTACGGCCCCGTCGTCTCGTTCCTGAACTGCAGTCATTTAATGCAATGCGATCGTAAAGAACTTGACAGCCCAGCGAAAGTATCTAAAGTGTCAGACGTGTATCCGAGCGGTGCTTCCTTCCTATTACAGTAAGGTTTTATCGCGCACGGTCCAATCCGTTGGGTTCCTCCTGAAGGAACCCATTTTTTATGCGCTGATAAAGAGGTCAGCGGTGTATGCTCGAGCACCGGTCCGGTCGATCGGACGAGATGCATTTGCTGAAAAATAGCACGTCACCTCACTTTGTCCTGCTCGCATCTGCCCCCTCGGACGCCTCTGCCCCGAGATGCTGAAGTCCGCTTCAGCGGTCAGGTGAACGACCCGTTTCTGAGTGAAGAGAGCATGGTGCCTGGGACTTGAGCGTCTTCTGATTTGGGTGAGGACACAAGCGAGACGCTTTTCTCCGGAGTAACGGAGCATTGCTGTCTCAATGAAATGCTTGTCCAGTGGAAACTGTGTACCCGGCTGTGAGTACACTCAACCTGGTCGCGGCGTTATCGCTGATCGTCCTCTCGATCAGCCAGCGGATGGCGTCCAAAGCCGAGTTCGATTGTTCTTCTCGCTCGGGGAGGTCTGCCCCATTGTCAGTGAGGGCGAGTTCTTTCCGAGTCGTTTGGCAGTCTTGGCCTTCATCTGCTGTCGCATTCAGCGGCCGCTCTAACGGACCTACCTGCTCCCCTTCGCCGTCGAAGACTTCAGAAAAACTCGCCGTATCAGTTGCTTCAGATCATACACAATTGCGGCAGTAACTATCTTCGCCTGAGGGATCCCATCGCGGTGGACAGCAGGTGAGATTTGCTGCTGCAGCGACCACGGTCCGTTGGATCAGAGCCGGCTTTTGTCCCCTCAAGTGGCTTTTTTTCAACTCGACACGAGCACATTGTTCAGCTCCAGGCGACCGGCAGCGTTCCACTGTACCTCGAGTTAGCGATGAATGGTCTGATAGACTCCCAAGTTCACCCACTCCTTGGATTGGGGGGCAGATCCTGCAGGAGCACTGCAGCCCTTGAGAAAGATCCTCCCAAACGGTGCAACTCTTGAGTGAGAACCAAATGCAGGTTAGGAACGTTGTTCGGGGATCCGCCGGCGGACGGCCGCCGATGAAAGCGAAGCCGAAGGCCGGGAAGAACGGCTCACTCTCATTTCACAGGGCATCACTCAGCAATCGAGCGAATAACGAGCTTCCTCCTTTGAACAGGAAAATCCAGATTTCTCCAGAAACCCCGAGCTCCGCCAACGTTCTCACGCTCTTAGAACGTGTTTTGAAATTGCCTTGAAAGGAGAAAACGGCTACGGCTCCCTTGTGAACATCTTGGCAATCCAAGGAAGGAGCCGCAGCCGTGTTGAGGACCAATTATTCCAGCAATCTCTCGGATGAGCAATGGCAACTGATCCGTCGATTCCTCCCCAAGCCGTCTCGAAGGGGGCGTCCTCGCATCGATCGGCGATGGATTCTCGACGCCATTTTGTACGTCGTTCGAACCGGCTGCCAGAAAGAAGAAACGACCCAGCGTCGCCATTCTCGACAGCCAGTCGGTGCGGACAGCCGAGGGTGGAGTCGAGCGTGGATACGATGGTGCCAAGCAAATCACTGGTCGCAAGCGGCACATTGCCGTGGATACGCTGGGGCTGATCGTGTCGATTGTCGTGCACGGAGCCTACTGGCAGGATCAAGATGGAGCTTGCTTTCTGCTGATGAAACTTCAGCGAGTTTGCCCCCGCCTCAAGGTCTCGTTCGCCGATTCAGCATATGGCCGAAAGGAACTGCCGGAGTGGGTTTGGCAGACGTTCGGCTGGGTGTTGCACGTCGTGCTGCGGCCAGTCGGGATCAAAAAGTTTGTCGTCTTGCCCAAACGCTGGATCGTGGAGCGGACCTTCGCCTGGCTGGCCCGGTATCGCCGACATGCGAGAGACTACGAGCGAACACTAGAGTCCAGCGAAGCGGTCACCTACATCGCCATGATCAATCTCATGAGCAAGCGACTCGCAAAGATGAAATCCTAATTTTCAAACACGTTCTCAGACTCTGCAAGGTCTATAGGATCTTAACCAAATGAAGTTTTTCGGTTTATATTCATCGGTGTTTTCGCTCCAGCGACAATTCCGATGTCAGTTGTACCGTGAATTACTCTTCAACTTACAAGGCGCGTTTGTTCCCTGTGCTTCTCGCTGTTCCGGCGCAGAAGCCCGCTGCCGCGGATCAGTCGTCCCGAGCCAAACTTGTCCTGGAATTGATCGGAGACGGTATCCAGTTGTCCGCGCTTCTCCTTTCCTTCCTGATCGAAGAGACTGAGCTGCCGCAATTGTTGACGGCGTTCGAGGCTGCTGACGCCGATTCCCAGCAATCGGATGCCGCGATGGAGGCGTGGGAGACTCTGTTCCAGTAACAAAGACGCCGCCTGCCAGAGGTCATCGGTACTGGCCGTCAAATGGGATAGAGTCTGGGATCGGGTGATCGTGCGAAAGTCGGGGAAGCGGAGCTTGAGCTGGACCGTTCGTCCCTGCAGTTCGGAGCGGCGTAGCCGTCGGGCGACCTGTTCCGTCAGTTCTTGCAGCCAGGACTTGAGGATCTCCGAGGCCTGGATATCCGCGGAAAACGTCGTCTCGTGAGAGTTCGATTTCGCTTCTCGATCAGGAACAACAGGACGATCATCCCGCCCGTGGGCGAGTTTCCAGAATCGCTCGCCGACCTGCCCGAACTGACGGGAAAGAGTTTCCTGCTCTAGACGCCGAACATCGCCGATCGTCTCGACTCCAAGCTTCTGAAACTCTTGATTCGTCGCTCTGCCCACTCCCCAGAGACGACCGACGGGCAATGGATCGAGAAACTGCTGCACCTGATCCTGCTCGACAACCACGAGGGCATCCGGCTTTCTCAAGTCACTCGCGATCTTCGCCAGAAACTTGTTGGGCGCGACGCCGATGGAGGCGACCAGCCTCAATTCCTCCCAAATGTTCTGTTTGATTTGGACAGCGATGTCCCGTGCCGAACCGAAAAGCCGCTCCGATCCGGTGACATCCAGAAACGCTTCATCCAGCGAGAGCGGCTCCAACAGCGGCGTGTAGCGAAACAGGATCTCCCGGATCTGTTCGGAGAGTTCCACGTAATAGCTCATCCGGACGGGAAGGACGATCACGTGTGTGCAGAGTCGCAGGGCGGTGCTGGTCGGCATTGCACTGTGCACACCGAACTTGCGGACAGCATCGTTGGCCGCGGCCACGACCCCGCGCCGGTCAGCAGTTCCCCGACGATCAGTGGTTTCCCTGCGAGTTCCGGTCGGTCCCGCTCCTCGACGGAGGCGTAGAACGCGTCCATGTCGACATGCAGGATCATGTGGGGTCCCCGGTTCGAGTTTCCGCTGGGGCAGATGAATCACCTCAGCTGATGCGCATTCTCGCACAACTCGAACTACGCCACCATCATTGCGAGGGTTGCGAGGGACGATAGAGTCCCCTTCCCGATCGTGCTGAAGATTGTCCAACGATCCAATTCAGAAGTCGCCGTCAGATGAGTGGACGCTTCTTCTCTGTGATCTGCGGGCACCGAGAGGCCATGTCGCGGTTCAAAGAGATGAATTCCTGCCATTTCTCGGGTACATCGTCTTCGTGGTAGATCGCTTCCACCGGGCATTCCGGGACGCAGGCCCCGCAATCGATGCACTCGTCCGGATGGATGAAGAGCATCGATTCCCCTTCATAAAAGCATTCCATCGGGCAAACGACCACGCAGTCAGTATACTTGCACCCGAAGCAAGGTTCGGTGACGACCATCGCCATGTTTCATTCCTCCAGATCATCCGGATATCGATCTCAACAGGGAGGGAATGCAGATTGCTTCGGAGCACCGGACACGCCTTTTTAGATTCTTTTCTGAGCCTCACAACTTCTGATCAACGCGATGTTGGAACAGTCGACCAATTTGGAGCTTCTGGACGCCTGGCGGGCAGGGAATGAATCGGCGGCGCAAGTTCTCTATCAACGGTACATGGTTCGGCTCACGGCGCTGGCCCGAAGCAGACTGTCTCGCAAGCTGGCTCGCCGTCTCGATCCGGATGACATTGTCCTGTCGGCGTGGCGCAGTTTCTTCGTCGCGGTAAAAAGCGGACGCGTTTTCGTCCCCGATGATGACAATCTCTGGCCGCTGCTGGTCACACTTACCGTGCGTAAGTTGTCTCGTCAGGCCGCACGGCATTCCTCTCAACGGCGAACTATCGAGAGAGATGTGAGTCAGGACGAGCAACTGGACTGGCGGCAACTCCTTTCAAGTGAGCCCTCTCCGGAAGAGGCGGCCATGGTCGTCGACGAAGTCGAATTGCTCCTGTCTCAACTGGAGCCGTCGGACCGCGAGGTTCTGTCTCGGCGTCTTCAGGGTGAACAGCAGGTGGAGATCGCTGCGGCGTTGCGTTGCTCGGAACGAACCGTCCGGCGGAGCCTGCAGCGGATCCGCGAAACGTTTTTGCAGAATCAGGGAAGCATTGAGCGTGCCGATTTTGCGTTTGTGGTTTCCGCTTCTGATACATCCCTGGCGCCGATTGAGTCTCAACCTCTTCTTTCGAAAGAGACCCGAGTTCAACCGCCACACATTGACTATCAAGACATTTTGCTGAAGAAACTGATCGGACAGGGGGCCTTCGGAAAGGTCTATCAGGCGTTTCAACAGTCAACGCAGCAAGTCGTGGCGGTCAAATTCTTGAAGAAGCAGTTCTGGAATCATCCCCGGGCTGTCAGCAGTCTGCTGAACGAAGTTTCTCAGGCGTCTTCACTTTCGCACCCCCACATCGTAAGCATCTTCGGTGGCGGGCGTTCTCCGCATGGAGCCCCCTTTCTCGTCATGGAGTGGATCGATGGTTCCAGTCTGCAAACAATTCGGAACAACCAAGTCTTTGCGGCCTCAGACTGTCTTCGAATCGGCAGTGACATCGCTGACGCTCTTGCGGCCGCGCATGCGATCGACGTTGTGCATGGCGACGTCACGCCCTCGAATGTCCTGCTCTCGACCGATGGAATTCCGATTCTGACGGACTTTGGATTTTCACGGTCACTTTCTCAGCAACAGCAATTGCCACTGGGCGGAACGCCTGGATATCTGTCGCCGGAACAGGTATCCGACGCCTTTGGGCCGATCAGTGAGCGAACCGACGTCTACGGCTGGGGAGGACTGATGCACACTCTGATCACCGGGTCGCCTCCATGGACGGGGATCGACCTGCCAGAGATTCTGGCGAGGACACTTTCCTCACATAATCCGCCTCCGCTCACTCCTCCCATCGGCAACTTCCCATCGGCACTGCTCCACTTGATCGAAAGCTGCCTGAGAAAAGAACCTTCCGAACGCCCCTCTTCGATGGTTGAAATCTGCGAAATTCTCGATTCGCTGTGAATTTCCGCGAACCTGGGATTGGCGAAACAGGTCGTGATTCGCGAGCCCTGATCAATTCAACGTCACTCATCGCGACTTTTCGGAGGTGTCCAATGCAGTCTCAATCTCTCAACACATCTGCCATACTGAGCCTGTCATTCTGCCGAGAGAATGCCGCCCGCTAATCCGCGCGACGAAGATTCTCTCATCAGGTCCAGGCTCACTCTCTCTGCTTGCCCGCTGGCAACTGTGCAGCGCCCCCTCAGTGTGCGCTGGTTCCTTCCTGAGACCAATGAGAGAGATTCATGACATTCAATCAACGGCAGCGCGAGCAAATGCGCGCGCTCTGTGGGGAGCTCCGTGAAGACGACGGGATCGATCCACGCGAGTTGTTTAAACCGTCTCGTCAACGAGACAAAGACCACCGTAAAGCCCGACAGCTCTGCCGGCAGGTGCAGAAGACACTGGACCTGGTCCTCTCTGGTGAGATTCGTGATGAATCCCTGAGTGGCCTGAAGATCGTTTCGATCACACCGGGTGCCGACTCGTCCCGCCTTGTTGTGACTGTCGTCGCAGACCTCCCTGCAGCGGAGCTGGACCACACCGACATCGAACGTCGACTGACAGGCATCGAGGGACAACTCCGAACCGCGATCGCCCAGGCGATTACCCGCAAGAAAACACCACTGCTCACCTTTCAAGTCCTCAGCTCCGACCAGGAGCGGATCCGGCAAGATCAGGAGGAGCAAACATGACCACTCCCCTGGCCTCTCTCCATTGCTGGACCGCAGAACCGTTGCCCAGTGAAGTCCGACAATCCATTGAGCAACTGCGGCGGTCGGACGACGTTCATCACATGGCAGTGATGCCGGACGTCCATCTGGCGCACAAAGTCTGTGTCGGGATCGCCCTGGCCACGAAGGAACTCATCTATCCGGCGGCGGTCGGAAGTGACATCGGGTGCGGAATGGCCGCGGTCGCCGTGGACTCCGACTCTCACCTGCTCTCGGATGCGAGAAACGCGGCCCGGTTGCTGACTGCTCTTTCACGCGACGTCCCTTCCAACAAACACCGCGTTGCTCGCGAACTCCCCATGGAGTTGCATCCTCGCCTGCTCAGCGTCCCAGCGCTGAGCAGGCTGGCTCAACGCGATGGTCGAGTCCAACTCGGCACGCTGGGACGTGGGAATCACTTCCTCGAATTTCAAACAGACGAGAATGACCGATTGTGGGTGATGGTCCACAGTGGCTCCCGGGGAATGGGCCAAGCAATCACGAACTACCATGCGCACCGCTGCGAGCGACGATCCCGTCTTGCGTGTCTCGAGGCCGGAACCGCCAAAGGACAGGCCTATCTGGCGGATGTCGCCTGGGCGCGCACCTACGCGGCTGAGAATCGACTGGAAATGCTCCGTGCGGTGGACCGAATTCTCTCTGCGGAGTTTGCAACCCGGCTGGATTGGTCTTCTGTGATCCACACCGACCATGATCATGTTCAGCGCGAGTCTCACTTCGGGACTGACTACTGGGTCCATCGCAAAGGGGCGCAGTCGGCCGATACTGGAAACGCGGGCATCATTCCCGGTTCGATGGGGACCTCCAGCGTGCATGTCATCGGTCAGGGGCATCCAGAGGCACTGCGTTCGTGCGCTCATGGAGCCGGCCGCAGGCTCAGCCGTGAGGCCGCTCGCCATCGAATCAGTGTTCAAAAGCTAGAACACCAGCTGCGCGGAGTCTGGTTCGACCACCGCATTAGTCATCAGCTCCGTGAAGAGGCTCCAGAGGCTTACAAGGAAATTGAACAGGTGCTCCGCGCTCAGCGCGATCTTATTCAAATCACCCGCAGACTCAGGCCTCTCTTGAGTTATAAGGGGACTTGAAACGGAGCTGCCTCGTTGCAACCGTTTCTTGTCTGTTCGACGTGCTGGCGCTCAAAGTGTCTGGATGAGCCAGTCATCACGCACCAACATTCTGCTGGAAGTCACCTCCCTCTCGATGTGAACCGGACGCAAATACGTGGCTCCGTTTTCGCATCGATTCAATCCTCAGAAGTTCACCCAGGCACAGATGCTGACCTGCTTGATTCTGCGAGACGATCTGAGGACCACTTAACGCGGATTGATTGAGGTTCTGGAAGTCTCTGATGCTCTGAGGGATCGTGGGCCTGAAGACCTTGCCACTTCACTCGACGCTCAAGAAGATCGCCGACCGCTCCAGCGTACTGGAGATTGTGGATGCCATGCTGCACGAACTGGTGCAGAAATAAGCACTGGACGCGGAGGAAGCGGCCATCGATTCCACCGGCATGAAGACCAGTTCGGCCATCGCTCATTTCCAGTCCCGCAGCGGGAAAAAGCGGACGAAATACGTGAAGCTCTCGGTTTGCGCGCTCGCTGGTTCTTTGATTCCCAGTGGCCTGGCGGTGAGTTGGGGACCGTGCAATGACAAGACTGAAGCCCCCGAAGTGCCGTCCAAGGCGACGACCAGTTCGCAGCCGAAGACCCACTTTGCCGATGCAGGTTACGATGCCGACTGTGTGTATCAGTTCTGCCGGGAAGACTGGCAGGTGGAAAGCGTGATCAACCCTGCTGTGCACCGAGCAGATGTCAGGCTCAATGGAAAGTATCGATCCGAAATGAAAGTGGAATCGCTCAAAGCAAAAGAATACGGCAGGCGCTGGCTGGTGGAGTCTTACATGAGTGGCCTCAAACGCACGACCGGACACGCCCTCTCCGCCCGGAGTGAGCGCAGCCTCTTCGTCGAAGCGGCACTCAGAGTCTTGGCATATGCCCTGCGGCGTTAGGGCAAAACCAACAAATCACAGGCCTTTCAACAGAGCAAACACGTTTCCGCCCATGTGCCGTCTTCATCCCTTCGCGGCCGGGGACCCCCAGTGATCGAGCCCCAACCGCAAACGGACGAAGACGGCAGACACTTCACACGAAGCGAGCGCTTTACCATCGCATACGAAGATTTGCATGCGCATCGCAAAAGCATTAATAAATGAGCCCTTACACTATCGCACGAAGGCTTTGCAACCACCCAAGCTCTCATCACTAACCCGGAGGGGGCCATGTCCACCAAGTTTGACGACCACAATGGAATGGAGTCGGGTAGACACGAAGAGATCAAGGCAGCCGCCTTGAGTGACGCAGAATTTGACCGAGTAAAGGCGGTCTTCGATGCAATGGAAGAGCCTTCGTTCAAGATGTCTGACGAAGACATGACGAAACTTGGTGAATTGCTTCCTGATTTGGACTTGAGCCTTGTCAAAGACTGTGAAGTGAAGTGTCCGGGCGGACAGTGTGAGTGTGGAAGGAAGCTCACGCTGTTCGACATCGTATCGGCGTCCCTTAGTCAAGGCGTACACACAGTTAAGTTCCTTGAACGTCTCCTAGAGGGAACGATGGGCCGTCTCGTGATATGCGCCGCCGGTGTCGACGAGGAAATGAAAAGCAAATTACCACCCAACACAATTTTTGTGAAAGACACATCGCTGATTCCTTGTACTAATTGCGGAAAAGGCCATGCGTTGACATTGATCCAAATGAACGTACTTCATTATTGGATTCAATGACGCCGTTATGAGTGCCACCGTCGCATTAGTCAATATGCCTGTGTACTCGATTCACAGGCCAAGTTTAGCGCTGGGATTGCTCAAATCTCACCTAGCGAACCGTCATATCTCCGCCAAAGTCTTCTATCTAAATGTTGATTTTGCACATGTGGCGGGAAGTTCTCTCTACAACTCCTTGGAGCGAATTCCATACGAGTTACTCGCCGGTGATTGGGCCTTTTCGCGCTCATTGTGGGGTGACAACGCTTCATCCGACGAGAGATTTGTGGAACTCGTCAGTTCAACCGTTGGGAGACCCACCGCAGAAATACGTAGTATCCTTTTCGATATCAGGGAGGTGGCAGAGAGGCAGTTGGAGAGTTGGCTCACTGAATTGCCATGGGGCCAATTCAGAATCGTTGGCTTTTCATCTGTGTTTCAACAAAATGCGGCGTCGCTTGCACTCGCCGCACGCATAAAGACCCGCTTCCCACGTACCTGCATCGTTTTTGGAGGAGCTAACTGCGAAGGGAATATGGGGAAGTTGTTGATGGATGTATTTCCATTCATCGATGCGGTATGTGTGGGAGAGGCTGACGAATGCTTTCCGGAATTTGCCGAACATGAAATCGAGGGTAAGTCTAGCGATATACTTGGTATGCTAACGCGAGCGAGTCGTGGCCTTTCTGAATCAACTGCTTCTCGACAACTCGTACAGAATCTCGATTCGATCCCCATTCCATCGTACGAGGACTACTTTGACGAGATTTTGCGCCATTCGATCGTGGGGCACATCGAAATACCATTCGAAACTTCGAGGGGATGTTGGTGGGGCGAACGTAGCCATTGCACCTTTTGTGGACTCAACGGGTTGGGGATGGCGTTTCGAAGAAAGTCGCCGGAACGCGTCATTGAGGAACTACGATCTCTGAGCAGTAGATGGAGAAGCACGACAAATGCCTTCATCGCTGTAGACAATATTCTTTCTCCCCAACTAATTCCTGATGTTTTTTCTGCTACCGAGGAATTGGCGATTGAAATATTCTTCGAAGTCAAGGCGAACTTGACCGAAGATGAAATCCGCCAACTTTCTCGCGGTGGTGTGCGAATGCTCCAGCCGGGAATCGAGAGTCTGTCACAAGAGGCCTTGTCGTTAATGAAGAAAGGAAGCACCCCGTTACAGAATGTTCGCGTACTTAAGTACTGTAGGCAGTATGGAATCCGAGTGCTTTGGAACTATTTAGTCGGATTCCCCGGTGAAACATATAGCGACGTTGAAGAAATCTGTCGATTGATTCGGCTTATTCCACATCTTTGCCCACCAGAAAGCGGCGATGTTAGCCACCTACGGTATGACCGCTTCAGCCCGTATTTCAATAATCCAGAGAAGTGGAATTTGGTGTTGGAACCTCATCCTTCTTATGCCCACGTGTATCGTGGGTTGCCCCCCGAGGCTATTCAGGAACTCGCGTATTGCTTCCAATCGAATGATGACTGCGACAATGGCACAAGCGAAAGTGTCGAGTCATTGAGGTGTGCGATTTCGGAATGGATGACACGACATGATCAGGCGCATTTGTTTGAGATCGACCTAGGGGAGTCGATCCTAATCTGTGATGCAAGACTGTCTCACGCCAAATTGGAAATTACCTACGTCGATTCGCAATTCGTTGCCGCATACAGGGCGTGCCAAGCTGGATGTCGCAAGGCTACTCTAAAGACGCTTGCCGATGATGAAGCAGTTGAACGTTGGTTGGAGGAACTCAAATGGAAGGGACTGCTTTGGCAGACTCAAGGCAGGCTGCTAACTCTCGCGGTACCCTTAGGAAGCGGATACCAGATTCCTTACGATGTTCGTGAGCAGGTACAGGCTTACCTTCGCGGTTGAACTTCTTGGCGACAGAATCACAAGAGCAATCCATGCCCACGTTTTTCCATGTCGATTGGCTCAACTCCCTTACAGGCGGACAGTCTCTCATGCCGATGGATGTGAGCATGTTACCCGCTCGTGAGTTGTTCCCCGAGGGTTTAAGCCAGTTTGGAAACGACATTCTGAAAGCACCTGCTGGCCATGATGTGAAAGAAATGGAACTCACGCTGGAAGTTGCCAGAAGGTCGATCAGTGATGGTAATGACAGGCCTAGTAGGCTGGCTTCGTTTTTTGCGTTCGAAAGTCTGTCTGACGCCATCCAATACAGGTCAGAATTACGTGGAGGTGGTGACGCGCCTATCTGGCGAGTCGAAGCGTGCAAGAGTTTTCGGGCTGACATGAGATTTCGAAATCGTCGATTGCGGGTCAGCCAGTCAGATGCTTTTCTCTACTGGAATCAAGAACAAACAGAAACGCCTCTGTGGGAGCACCTCCTCACATTCCCTGTTCATGTTGTTGATCGGGTGGACTCTTGTTATGTCCGTGAGAAGGCGTGGGCGGATTATATTGATAGATGGCCGGCCTCATGTCAACGCATTCTACAGAAAGTGCTAACGGACAAGCCTCAGATGACGAGGGGGGTTCACGGATTGGGTCATTGGACGCGAGTGTATGAGAATGGGCTTCGGCTGTCTGAGTGCCTCGAAATCAATATGCGTCTGATAGAGGCGTTTGCGTTACTGCATGATTCTTGTCGGGAGACGGACGGGGACGATGATGGCCACGGTAACCGCGCGGTGGCATACGTCCGCGAACTTCGTAGTGATTATCTTGATAACTTAACAGATCGCGATGTTCAACTTCTTTGCGAAGCGTGTGCAGGTCATTCGGATATGCGCTCTCATCCAAACCTGACGATTCAAGCATGCTGGGATGCCGACCGTCTTGATATTGGGCGAGTTGGCTTGGCAGTGGACCCCGCTTACCTAAATACGGCCCCGGCGAAATCCGACGTAACTATCCAATGGGCGAGGCGTCGGTCGCATTACCGCCACAATCGCTAAGGATTCGACAGCCGTGTGTTGTTTTGCTATTCTTATGCTCTGTTGAAAGGCCTGTGATTTGTTGGTTTTGCCCTAACGCCGCAGGGCATATGCCAAGACTCTGAGTGCCGCTTCGACGAAGAG
>JAEZFD010000024.1 GCA_023417655.1 Planctomycetota bacterium
TCGAAATTGCTCTGTTGAAAGGTGTCTGGTTTATTGAAATTGACCTAACGCCGCAGGGCGTCTGCCAGTACTCGAAGTGCCGCTTGGACGAAGAGGCTGCGCTCACTCCGGGCTGAGAGGGCGTGTCCGGTCGTGCGTTTGAGGCCGCTCATGTACGATTCCACCAGCCAGCGTCTGCCGTAGCCCTTCTCCTTGAGTGTGTCTGCTGTCATCTCGGAACGATACTTGCCATATAAGTCGGCCATCCGCACGATGCACAGCCGGGTTGATCACGCTGTCCGCCTTGCCAGTCTTCCCGGAAGAACCGATGGACCCATTCGGCATCGTAACCCGCATCGGCAAAGTGGGTCTTCGGCTGCGAACTGGTCGTCGCCTTGGACGGCACTTCGGGGGCTTCAGTCTTGTCATTGCACGGTCCCCAGCTCACTGCCAAGACACTTGGAATCAGTGGTCCAGCCAACACGCACACCGAGAGTTTCACGTATTTGGTCCGCTTTTTCCCGCTACGGGACTGGAAATAGGCACTCGCGGAACTGGTCTCCATTCCCCTGGAGTCAATGGCCGCTTCCTCCTCATCCAAGGCAAACTTCTGGTCCAGCTCATGCAGCAGGGCATCGACAATTTCCAGCACGTTGGAGCGGTCGGCGATCTTCTTGAGCGTCGAGTGAAGTGGCAAGGTCTTCAGGCCCACGATCCCTCAGAGCATCAGAGACTTCCAGAGAGACTTCCAGAACTTCAATCACACCCCTGTCACTCGTCTTCAGGTAAGTACGAAGAATCAGGCAGGTGAGCAGCTGTTCCAGCGTGAACTTCTGGGGGGGCTGCGATAGGAATAGGGTGCCACATACTCGCGCGCGAGCCGCAGTGACAGTGAGGTGACTTCCAGAAATGTGTTTCGTGCGGGAGGACTGGCTCTTGCAGACATTTTTAGCGCCAGCACATCGTATCATACAAGGCACATTTTCAACAAAGCAAAACCTTTACAAAAATGCGCTATCGCAGAGGCTGGCTAGTTGTGTCCTGTCGGAGTGAACTCACACGGCGGACTGGAGGTGCATTCTCGCCTGCTGCGAGCGAAGCCTGCCCATGTGGCACTCCAGGCCCTGACCTACGCCATGTTGTGGCACGGGAAATACTAAAATCCAAGGGTCCTTAAACAAAAGGAAATGCTGGCATCATTTCGTGATTCCAGCCGACGAGGAGGCGTTTCTCTCGGCCGTTAGTCTGACGGACGGAGCCCGACCTCAGGGATGACAGGACCTGTCGGAGAAAGGTCGAAACGGCTTCTGAACCGTTTCCAGGGCAAATTCGGCGGACATCTCCTGGACGTGGCGTCATGTGTGTGATGCAAGCTCTTCTCTACTCTCCAGCGTTATCCAGATGAACCTTCTGTTCCGGAACCTGGCGGAGAGAGATGAGGAAGTACGACAGCTCCGCACTCTCTGTGCCCTCCGGGTAGTCCCGCGAGCGGTAGATCAGCCGGTTCGTCCTTGGGGCCAGCAACCGCAAGCACTTTTTCCTACTTAATGCCAGCACACATCCGGCCGCCGGGAAGTCAGTTTAGCTATGGAGTGAATTAGTACCGGTGAGCGGAATCGACAAATTCGGGGAAGCCCCTTGCATCTGGTGTGGTACGTGTACAGAATGGCACTCACCGTTTTTTATGGGCCAACTTCAAACAAAGCGGTTAGTACGGGCAAATGACAATGGTAGGGCGGGCTAACGCGCGGGCGACGCGACGTTTCTTTACATACTTCTCTTCGGTCGCGATCTATTGCGTTCTGATCAATGGTTGTGATCAGCCCACGCCACCAGAATCTCCTCCTGTCGAGACAGTGCCCCAGCCGGTTGAGCCCACAGAGCAAAGTCCGAGTCCGCCTCCCCCGGCCCAATCGGACTCTCTTGAGACCTCACCGGTTCTCCCTGAGGCAGCTCCTCCGCCGATGCCTGTTGGAGAAACTCCTCGGCAACCCGACGGCGCGATTTTGCCGGAGAAGAAGCCCTCCCCACCTGTGAAATCGAAGTCCTCCGGAGCGACGGGCGACGGTTCTCAGGCGGACTCCGCGAATCGCCAGTCAGCAAAGCGGAGACTGGAGTTGGCGAAATCGAAAAGTCAGTCCGGGGATCATGCTGGGGCTTTCTTGGAGGCCAGAGAGGCCTGGGATCTAATCAGCGAGAGTCAGGACCCGAGCAGCCAGCAACTCGCAGAGGAGATTCAAGGTGAGTTGAGATCTCTGGCTGAAAAACTCTCGCCCGGCCGTCGCCCACCTTCCGACCAATTTAAACCCCTCATCCTGAAGTAAGCCATTGTCTTCCGCCAAACCATCTGACCTCCCTGTTTCGGCGAATTCGAGCTCGCAGAAAGTCGCGGGGCTCAAACGCATTACTTGCCCTCATTGTTGGGAAGTTTTCCCGGCAGAGCGGATCTTATGGATCGCTGAGCACGGGGATCTCCTCGGAGACCCGATGCTCGGTCCTGATTTCCAGCAGCGGTTTCTTCCCACTCGCTTTACTGTCGATGGGGAAGCCGTTGATGCTCGGGGCTTTCCTTGTCATTCGCTCGCATGTCCGAAGTGTCATCTCGAAATTCCGCGTGCCCTGGTTGATCTAGAGCCCCTTTTCCTCTCGATCTTCGGGGCCCCCGCAAGCGGAAAATCGTTCTTTCTGGCCTCGATGACCTGGCAGTTGCGGCAGATCATGGCCTCTGTCTTTGCGACGTCTTTCTCCGATGCAGATCCGTTACTTAACCAGCAGCTCAATGATTATGAGGAATCGCTGTTCCTCAACCCGCGTGCGCACGAGATGTGTTCGCTGGCGAGCCTGATCCGCAAGACGGAAGAGCAAGGGGAGCTCTACAACACGGTTTCGTATGGCACTCAGGTCGTTAGCTACCCCCGTCCGTTTCTCTTCTCCATGCAGCCCCAGGCGGCGCATCCAAACAGTGCGCTGGCGAACCGGCTGGGCCGGGTGATCTGCCTTTACGACAACGCGGGAGAGTCGTTTCAGCCTGGCAAAGATGTCGTCGCCAGCCCTGTGACTCGACACATGGCGCTCTCACGAGCACTGTTCTTTGTCTTCGATCCCACGCAGGACGTGCGATTCCGAAACGTGATGGATTCCGGACAGTCGGTTGCTTCCGTGGAACAGTCGGAAGTTCAGGCCCGCATGTCACGTCAGGAACCCATTCTGCAGGAAGCGGCCGCACGAATCCGGCGTTATGCCAAATTGCGGCAATCGGAAAAGCATAAACGCCCGCTCTTCGTGATTCTGACCAAATATGACATGTGGTCCTATCTCTTGGAGCAACTGATTGGAGAAGAGAATCACAACGAACCATGGAGGCCGCTCGGAAAGACGAAGAGCGGTGAAGCATTTTATGGTCTCGATCTCCCTCGAATTGAGCGATATGCCTCATTCTCCAGGCGACTGATGCAGAAGGCTTGCCCTGACATTGTCGCTGCGGCAGAGAACTTCTCGACAAACGTTACCTTCCTTCCGGCCAGTGCCGTTGGCTGGTGCACGCATACGACCCGCACCGATGGTCAGCTCTTCATGCGGCCGTCCGAAGCCCGTCCTTTTTGGGTGACCGTTCCATTTCTTTATGCCCTGGCCCGTTGTCATCCGGGTCTGATTCCCGTGCTGAAACGCCCCGGAGGGACGCCATGATTCAAGAACTCCTATACACATCGGCACCACGAGGATTGAAGCCGGGGAGCCGAGGTTTCTGCACCGTTCTCTGTACGTCGGGAATACCGGCACCGGTGGCGACCGCACTGGAGTCTCTGAGCGGGTACCGGCCTGTCTTTTCGCCCGGCGATCCGCAGGCGGAGCTGAATCCCGTCGTGTACTCCCATTTGAGGTTGCCGCTGGCGGGGCGTCGGTGCGACGTCATATCCCGGGTCGCAGACTATGGGCTCGACTATTCGCAGCGGACGAACAAGATCGCTCACCATCTCGTCGTTGATGCCGACAATCGTCCCGACGCCGGACCGGCCTGGCTGATGAGGCAGCCGGGCGTCATGAGAACGCAATGGGAAGGGGAACCGCGTCTCGTCTCGGGGGATCGCCAACTTCCGCAGGCGAACGTTTCTGCCAAAGTCTGTTCGACCTGGAAGAAGCTGGCCGGTGACGCAGGTTGGGCCGGTGTTCTGGCCGAGGCATTCCTGAAGAAACCGGAGACACCAGCGTACATCGTCGTTTCGCCCGGAATGGACGTACTGACATTAATCGAAGAGGCTCTTTCACTGCTGCCACCCCACCGCCGCTGGGATGTCACGTTCAGCACCTACTTCACCAAGATCCCGAATGGAGCGACCTGCCAGTGGCGGTGCGTGCTCGCGGACTCTCCGGAAGCAAATGAGTCCCGCCGCTATGTGCAATCTCTGCGAATCGACCTTACCACCCCCCTCCCCCCGGCCTCCGGCGGCGAGTTGGTCGAAACAGCCAGGACCGGGAGAGTCGCCTCATCAACTGTTGGGGAGTCAGCCGAAGTCCCCAACCTACCACTGCGGAACTCCGAAGCTTTTGAACGGATCGAGATTGCTGGTGGCGTGCCGAAGGGAATTGCAGGGCCTCCACGGGTGCAAAGATTTTCTACTCCCGGAGTTCGAACGCCTCGACTCAGCCGGCCTTCCCAGTGGCAATGGCCTCTCACTGTCGGCCTCGTCGGAGTCGCGACAGCCGTCGCACTCGCTGTCACATACACGCCCTCCTCTTCACGGACGACGGCACCAGCAGCCACCTCGAAGGTTGCTGAAACCCAGATGACTGTCACACCGTCGATGCCACGGGCACCAACAGAAGTGCAAATCAAGCTGGACAAGAACGCGATCGATGAGAATTCGCCACCCGGAACGCCCGTTGGAAGTCTGATTGTCATATCAGATGAGAACCACAACCAGTCAATCCCCGGACTCTTGGAACTGGTCGGCGATTCTCCTGACAACAAGCTATTCGAGATTCGGAACGCTGAACTGATCGCGAAGAGTGTGCTCGATTTCGAGAAGCAGTCGTCCTATCAGGTTCAAATCCAGGTCAGTGGCGAAGGGATTTTGACCCGCGCGGATCAATTCACGATCAACGTTACGGACATGAATGATCCGCCGATAAGTGTTCAGCTGAGTGCTCAAACCATTCCCGACCGAGCTCCAGCTGGCCATGTCGTTGGAGTGCTCAGCACGACTGATCCAGATGTCGGCGTTCATAAGTCCGAGCAGTTTCAATATTCCATCGTGGAGGATGCTAAGTCCGAGACCGCGGGGCTTTTGAAAGTCGACGGAAACAAGCTGGTTGCAGCGAGAGAGATCAACATCCACAAAACAGCAGGGGGGATAGTCCCCATACAGATCCGGAGCGCAGATAGCAGCGGATTAACGCTGGAAGCCGCCCAATCTTTTGAGATCAAGGTGTCACCAACGATACTGCGCTGGCCTCGTGTTCTATATTTATCTGAAAAGCAAGTAACTGTTGGCAACGGGATGGCCGAGGCAATCGACCTCGATGGTCGACCGAGTTTATTGTTCGAGTTACATTCGTATGGATCAGTTCGCTCGACTTTGAAGCGACTTTCCAATCAAAGCCGTGTTCAACTCTTTAACGAAATCAGTGGCGATCCGCAGCTAATTTTCGAAGTGAGAGTGACCCCAGACTCAGTTACTGGGCGATCACATCCGCAGGCAGTCCTGAATGTGGGTACGGTACCGTGGAGTGAAATCAGTCCGTTTTTTGCAGTCATTCGGGACGATCACGCTAAACAGAATTCCTATTTGATTTTCTCCGAGCCACCGTCAATCTCGGAAGGAGGAGATGGATTGAGCGTTGGGAGTTTTGGAGAACAATTTTCTAAGCCTGCTGACTTTATCGCCCACTTGCAAAAGCTCCGCACCGTTCATGTCGCGTTCGTGGGTGGTTCCGAGGGATCGCAAGTATCCGAGACGGATGGACAACCGCAGGCTGAATTGAAGGCGTCATCGCTCGAGAAGGTCGAGTATCGCTGCTCTTTTAATCCTGTGCACATCTTGCGATTGCGTGAGCTTGTCGACACGAAATTCTTGGGAATGGATTTGCCCTCACCGGATATCAGTGCCTGGATAAAGGAAAAAAATGCGGTTCGGTTGAGTCTCGTCGATTTCTCAAGCGACTACCGCAAATTCCGAATTCAAGCATCTGCAAAGGAAGACCTTCGCACCAATTTGTTAAACGCGATTACCAAGTTGGCGGTCGAAATAATTGATGTTCGATTCACACTGAAACCGGTTAAGACCGAAAGTGGAGCTGGAGCCTCAGCTTCCTCGCCAGCGAAAGCCGAGAAAGAGAGAAAGTGGTCGGAGAAGTACTCTCAAGCATCGGATTTAGAGCGGCTAGTTGGGGATATCAAGGCGAAGATCAAAGACAAGGAGTTCGCCGATTCGACACCGAATCCGGCCGAGATAGCAGAAATAGAAGGGTTAATCGAAAAGTTAAGCTTGCTCTCAGCCGAGCTCGACAATATCAGCGTCGTTGAACTTGTACTTGCATGGCCGCTGTCCGAGGTGGCCAAGAGCGAGGCGGTGCCTCTCATCGTCTACCCTGGTGATTTAAAGATTCCCTCGGACGGTAAATCGTCAGGAGGGCGTAACTAATGGCAGATTATCAACAGATCGTCGATGAGATTCGCTATGCCTTGCAGTCGGAGAACTGTGAGCTGACGGACGCATTGCAGCTCGCGGCGCAGGAGTATTCTCAGGCATGTCGTGAGGTCAACCTGCAGCTGCGGAAGATCGGTACCTACCTCGATGGTGGCCTGCGGTCGGAGGCCATTCAGCTCGCCGAGGGGCCTCCAAATGTCGAAGACCTGGTCAATATCCTCAACTTCCCAGAGCAGGAGGAATGGGCGGATGTTGTTGCGATCTACGATCTCCCCCGAAATGAGCCGCTCAACCTGCGGGTGATCGAGCAGTTGAACGATGCTCAGGTTGTCGAGCTGCCACTGCAGAGTTTGATGTCCCGTCATCGCCTACTGGCGTTGCATCGAGCTCCCTTGAAGATGCGACTCGGAGTCCTGCGCGAACTCCTCGTGTCTGACCCGGAGACTTTCAGCTGGGAAGAAGATGTTCGCGAGTTTGAGAAGGCCCGGTTGCAGGAGATCTCTCAGGAGTGTCGGACCGCACAACGCGAAGGCAATTTTTCACAGCTCAGACAATTGCATGTCGAAGTCTCGTCTGAGGACTGGCTCGAAACGCCGCCGACGGGGCTCATTAAAACGATTAAAGCCAGCGCGGCTGAGTTGACTCGTCAGTCGGCTCAGCGGGGGCTGGTTGAGGTTTCTGCGGAACTCGAGCAGGCTTTCAATGAGCTTGATCTCCCCCGGGCGCGTGGACTCGCGACGCGTTGGAAAGAACTGGAGCGACAGGCCGGCCAGAACGTTTCTCCTGCACTCACCCAACAAGTGACCCCGATCCTTGGCTGGGTGCAGGATGAACTGGAACGGGAGGCCGCGGAAAAGCAGTTTAAGTCGTTGATCGCCAGACTGGAACATTCGCTGGATCAGTCTGGTGATCTCGAAGAACTTGACCAGCTCGTTCATGAGATCAACCGTCTCGAACGTGGGATCCCTGAACTTCTCGCGATCCGCTACAGGAATCAACGAGAGGCAATACAGCTCACCCGGGCGCGGACGTATCGGTTGCAGTTCGGAACCGCGATGGCAGTGGTGGTGGTCATTGCGGTCGGTGTCGGATTTCTGGTGCGGAATCAGGTCGCTGCCAATGAGGTGCAGCGACTGGCGGACCATATCAACCGACTCCTGGATGAGCAGCAGTTTGAGGAAGCGGAATCGCTGCTTGGCTCTCGTGATGATGTTCTTCGCTGGGATCCGCTTGCAGCGGTCCAGACTCGGCTGACGTCAGAGCTTCGCAAGGATGAAGAACGCAAGGCAAAACTCTCGAGCCTCCTGAAGTCTGCCGGGGAGACAGAGTCCTTCCGCGATTCGATCGAAGCGATCGAACAGGCTCAGAAGCTGGCGATCACTTCCGATGAAAAACTGAAGGTCGCAGACCTGAAACGAGCGAAAGAAAAAGCCCACAACGAAGCGATGGCTGCGCGAGAAAAGGCGTTCAATGAGTCAGTCGTTTCTACTCGTAACATTCTGGTCTCCATCCACGATGGGATGGGAGACGGGCCGGGCGATCAGCGCGTGGGGGAACTTTTAGGGCAGGCCACGTCACTCATTGAACAGCTTCAGGTCAATGTGCAAGGGATGCGGCCTGAGTTCTCCAGTCAGCTCCGACTGTTGGTTGCACGCCATAAAGAACTCGATGATCTGCGGCGTCAGCGAATGACCTATCAGCAAAGGGCGCAAGAGCTGACGACTCGGGCGGGCATCGCGAGTGATGTTTCAAAGCCGGATGAGGCCGTCGACCAGTATCGCGTCGCACTGCTCGCTTTCGCAGACGTTCTTCCGCAGGAGCAGGCGGCAGATCTCTATCGCAAGGCGGCCGCAGAAGAGACCAGCTGGAAGTCAGCGATGCGGTGGGCAAAGCAATCGAGCAGCTGGGACGAGGTCTGGCCGCGTGATCTCACGGTGATGGCTGCACGAGTCAAAGAGTGTCAACAGTTTCTGACGGACAATCCTGGTGCTCCTGATACTGCAGTGGTCAAGCGTTATCTCGAACAGCTGGAAGCCAACGTTTCGATCACGGGACACGTCAATGGATCCGGAGAGGGCCTGCAGTCACGCCTGTTGAGAGTCTTCTCAAGCGCGCTCGTCGAACGATCCTGGTGCCTGAAGACACGCGACGGTCGTGTTTTCTACGTACCGAAGAAGATGACGATTGCCTCGAGCGGACTTCCCAACTTTCCGTTTCTGGTCGGGTATGGAGACGAAGATGTCGAGATTCAGAAACGGGTTCCACCAGCCGATCTGATTTCACTGGAGGCGACTCCTTCCCCATGTCAGCTGCTTGCCCGCCACGTGAAAGACCGCCTGTCGACACTCAGTCCTGAAGAATGGAATTCCTTCTGCCTGGATCTGACCAAACGCATACTGGAGGAGCAGGATCTGAACGATTTTCTGAAACTGGACCTGCTGAAACGCTGTCTTGAGCTCGCCGCCAATGGTGACGTGTTTCTCAAGGAGCAGCTTGAACCGCATTTGAAACAGGTGCAGGCGGCTGCAATCAACCCGCTCGCTCGCTGGATGAATCCGGATGACTCTGATGGGGTTAAAGCGACGAACGACGCCCGACAGGTCCTCTCGCATTTTCGACGGCTGAAAGATCTCGGCGAAGTCTGGAAGGCAGCGGATCAGCAGCGATTGCGTTTTCAGGATTTGATGAAACGCCCGACCTGTATGGTGGGCTGGCTGCAGCCTGGCAACAGCTGGACTTGTCATGTCGACCGCTCGCGTCCACTTCCGGATGCCGATCTGCTGGTGACCTTTACCCCAGCTGGGGGCGACTCCAGCGAATGGCGAAATATCGGGCAGATTCTCAAGGAAGAGATCATCCTGAAGCCGGAAGCATCGGCCTTTCTCGCGGCAGGGCGCCCTGTCTTCTCGCTCCGAAAAGAGAACACGGGAATGCCCTCGGTCTCGCTGAATCGAGAGTGAAAGTCGCTGCTCCTCTAAACCTTGAGAATGATGATGTCTGACTCGAATGTGAAGCACTTTGTGCGGATCAATGGCAAGATCCTGGGCCCTTTCGGGCGGGATCAGCTCAGCTCATTGAAATCCCGCGGGCGGTTGCACTCGGACCACGAGGTTTCGGTGGACCGCCGAACCTGGCTGCCTGCGTCCACCCTTGCGGATTTGTTCGCACCGCCTGGCGACAGAAACCAGTCGGCCGCTCCCTCATTCTCGAGCCCACACGAATCGGATTCGAAATCGGTCGAATGGTTTTATGTCATCGGCGATAAGCAGGAAGGGCCCGTTCCCTTTAAAGAGCTGAAGAAACTGGCTGCACAGGGAGTGCTAACTCATCGTGACCTGATCTGGCACTCCGGCCTGGAAGAGTGGATCAGCGCCGGCGAGCAACCCGGTTTGATTCCGACACGAAACCGTTTCTCACGACACGTTGGCGGAACTGAGACAATTGACGGACAAGCCAACACCAGAAGCCAGACATGGCTTTGGAGTCTGGCGCTGGATGCTCTAAGGGAGCATCTCTCTGCGAATCAGTTGCAACGATTTGTGACTTCCCTGTCTTCACTGGGAGGATTGAGTCTGACGTTCACGATGATCTTTGGAGTTGTCTACTACACCACGGTCGCCATTCGATTGAATGCAGTGCCCATGGTTTTTCTGGGCCTTTCGATGGTTCTCGTGGTTTCGGCAGTGAAATACATCGGACTTCATTCGCTGCAGGCGAGTGACGCCTTGATTCGAACAACTCCGAATCAGATGTCCTCTCACGCACCTGTGAATATGGCGTCAGTGATTCTGCTCACGTCAGGAATTCTCATTTCTTCCTGGCTCGTATACCGAGGCATCCATGTGTCAAGCTTCGGAGAGAAGACTGGCCTTTTTGTGGCGGCAGGAGAGATCTTTTTCGTGCTGAGCATGAGCGCCTGCTTTCTCCTCCAGTCGACCTGGATGAATGTCGAAGTCATACCGACATCGCGAGCAGGATTAGAAGGCATTGCGGTGCTGTCATTCCTCCTGAAACTCGCCACTCGGCTCAGTGCGCTCGTCTTTGTGACAAGTTCAATTCTCTCAGCGGTGGGCTTTGGCGTTTCGAGTCTGGTGGCCATATTTTCATCAAACTTTGTCGAATCACTTGAAGAGCTCAACCAGCTTTCGCAATTTAGCATTCTTCATCTCATCATCGCCGGTCTCTCTCCTTTAGTGGCGTATCTTTGGTTTGTGTTAGGGGGACTGTTTTTAGACGTTTGCCAGAACTTGATTCACGCGGACGGAAGAACTTTGTCTCCTCTCCGGACGACCGAGGAGACTCAGAATGGGTACAGCTCTGCAAATGGATAAGCGATTTTACATCAAAGCAGGCTCAAAGATCCTTGGTCCGTTTGAGCGAAAGCAGCTCGATTCGCTTTACGCTCGAGGACGAATCCGGCAAAGTCATCTGATTTCAACTGATCGATTTGGCTGGAAATCCTTCGACGATTTCCTGAGCTCAACCGAGCAGCCGTCTCTGCAGGCAGGACCAATCCACGATGAGAGTGAGTGGTACTATGCCCTGAATGAGCGGCGAATGGGGCCATGTGACTGGGACCAGCTTCAGTCAATGTTTCAAGCAGGCGAACTTCCCCCCGAAACTCTGGTTTGGCGGGAAGGAATGCCACGTTGGGTCCCCGCAGCCAACATCCCCGATCTCGATTTCAGAGAACTTCCGCCGCTGCCATCACTGACTATCACCCCGGACACCCCGAGCTTGCGAAGAATTTGTCTGAAGTGCGGAATGCATGATCTGACCGGCGGTGCATTCTGTTCGCAATGTGGAAGTCCCTACAAAGCAGGCGCTGAAAGGCAATTACCTCTTGCGGCGGGCGGGGATCGAAAAGATCGATTGGTGGCAGCTCTGCTGGCATTCTTTCTCGGTGGGTTCGGCGTTCATCACTTCTATCTGGGAAATGTCGCGCTCGGAGTGCTTTATCTTTTGTTTTGCTGGACATTCATCCCAGCAATCATCTCTTTTATCGAAGGAATCGTTTTCCTTTGTACGGGCCCCGAGTCATTCGACTCACAATATAACACTCGCCATTGATTTAGAATGTCATCATCTTCCCCACTCATTGTGATCGCTCCCCCACAGCTTTCCTGGCATCGCTCCGACCCGGAGCAGATGCTGCATTTTCGTGGCGGGAGGTTCACCCGGGTGAACAACTTCTGTTCGTTCCTGCTCGCGCTTCTTGCGAGTTGCGCGTTCTATGCCGCGTTGATTCCATTCGAAGAGACGTACTTCGCCAAGATGTTCATGGAGCGAGGGCGAATTCCCTATGCCATCGTTTTTTTCTTCTGCTGGTCGATGGCGATCCTTTTCATCAAGACGTTGAAGCTGCGAATACAGCGAAGGACCTTGCATTTAGACGTGCTTCCTCAAAGTCCGGAATTCGTACTCTCCCCATCGACAGCCAAGGAAGTGACGCATCGGATTCATCAATTTGTGGATGACCCCCGCCAGTTCCTGCTGTTGAACCGGATCGAGATTGCCCTGTCGAACCTGAAGAACCTGGGACGCGTCACGGATGTCGACGAGATCCTGAAATCACAGGGCGATCAGGATGAGTCGACCGTGGAAACCAGTTACTCCATCGTCAATGGATTTGTCTGGGCCATTCCTGTCCTGGGGTTTATCGGCACGGTGGAAGGACTCTCCATGTCGATCGGTGGCTTCGGCGAAGTGCTTGCCACGACCGAACAGTTGTCAGAAATCAAATCGTCCTTGCAGAGTGTCACAGCAGGTCTGGCAATCGCTTTTGAGACAACACTGCAAGGGCTGGTCGGGGCACTTGTGGTGCAGCTGTGTCTCAATCAGACGAAGAAACGAGAGGAAGAATTCCTCGACGACTGCGCAGAGTACTGCACTCGCAATGTCGTCGGACGCCTGCGTCTGACTCCCTATGAGATGGGGAGCAGCGAATGAGTCGCCGTTCTCGACGGTCCGGGCCGACCATTACGCTGTTCTTCTTTCAGGACATCATCATGTCGACCAGTGGGATCATGATGATGATCGTTCTCATGCTCTGCCTGGAATTGATCGAACGTCAAGAACTCAGCGCGGCCATCACAGAGGTCCCCGTTGAACAGGTTGAAGACGCGGTCTCTCAACTGCAGCTCGAGATCGAGGAATTGGAGAAGAAGCTAGCAGCGATCGCACAACTGGCGAATACGGCTTCTCAAATGCCTACTTCAGACCGAAAAGAGCGGATCGCATTTCTGAAGTCTGCCAACAGTGCCCTGCAGGTGGAACTCGACAGGCTGCAGGGAGAACTCAACAAGCAGGAGCAGATGGAGCCCGAGCGGGATGTCTGCCGCAAGCGACTCAAAGAGTTGCAGGCCGAACTCGATCAGGGACAGCGCGAGCTGTCCAATGTTCAGAGAACGATCCAGGAAGAACACGGCGAGGATCGCCCTCTGTTTACGATTTCGAACGGGAATCACCGACAAGGGTGGATTGTCGATGTCTCGGGCGGACAGATTCAAGTCGCTCCCATCGGCAGGGCCGAGAAACCCAAAGTTTTCCGTTCGTCACGCAAGGGACTGCTGGAGAGGCAGTCCGCCGAATCGGCTTTTCTGGAGTGGAGTTCCAATGTGAATCGTCAATCGCATCCCTACTACTTTCTATTCGTCCGGCCGAGCGGCGTGCGTGAGTTCGAGAAGATTACAGAATCATTCAAGCAGTCGGGGACAGCATACGGCTATGATGTCGCAAGTGTCCGGCAGACCTTGCTGCATCCTGAACGAGGTGCCGGACAATGACACGAAGGCGCAAGGCACCGGCGGATAGTCTGGACCTGTTGCTCGACACGATCTGCAACACGTTTGGAGGCATTCTTTTTATCGCACTGCTTGTCGTTCTATTGCTGCAGGTGAGCGGAACGCCTCAGGCCGCAATGAGTACCACTGAGATGCTGCAGGCGAGCGAGTTGCAGCATCAGCAGCAGACGCTGACCGAATTAAAATCGCGGCTACAATCCACTCTGGAGCAACAACGCCCCACGCTGGACTCGCTCTCTGATCGCGATGCGGACGTGACACTGACGCAATATCAGGTCGAGGAGACACAGCTTGAATCGCTCAAGGCCAAAATCACTGCGATCCAGCGGCGGCAGCTGGAGTTGAAGAATGAGGATGAAAGGAGACTCGAGGAGATCAAGCAACTCGAGCGAAACCTGAAGACGTTTCAGTCGGAAATCGACGAAGCAAGAAAGACTCAGGCCCGACAACGGGATTCACGACGCAAAACTCTTGACCTGCCCGCTGTCCGGGATCCCGGGATCAGGTCTCAGGTGACGGTTATTCTTCAATTTCACCGATTCTATCTCTGGCACCGCTATTCGAGCGATGGATCGCGTGAAGGACTGAACACAGACAATTTTCTGATTCTGGGAGAAGAAGGACCGGGAATTCAGACGTCCCCCAATCCGGCTGCCGGGGTGCCACTGGATGGCTCCGAAAGCTCGAAACAGCGACTGATACAGCAGCTGTCCAGGTTCAACCGCAGCCGTCACTATCTCATGGTCGTCGTTCGTCCCGACTCTTATGGCGACTTTGAGCAGGTGAGGACCGCCGCGACTGCGCTGCAGCTGGAGTACGATCTTCGTCCCTCAACCGTGGATGACGTCTGGCTCGACCGCGGCGGCACCAAAGGGCTTGTTCAATAACGCCTGCCGCGTCGCTCTTTGACGTAACACGCTTTGGGGACGTTCGGTACGATCACCGAATTTGAGTTTCCAGTGAAACTCGACGCCCGTTTCGAATCCAGTCAGACGAACAGAGACACTGTCGAACTCATCTCTCGGAACCACTCACTCGCAGATTGAGTGAACCATCAGGGGGCTGAAGCAATTCTGCTGACTTCGCATTGGAGAGTACGGACATTCAGTCTGGCGTGGAATGGGCTTTTCTTTGAGACTGTCGGGATCTCAAGGAGGAGTGAATCCTGCTTCGTCGCCGTCACGAGCTGACTGATGCCCAGTGGGAGGTGGTGAAGGATCTGCTACCGGGGAAAGCGAGTGATCTCGGCCACACGGCGCCGACAACCGTCAGTTTCTTGATGCCGTTCTTTTTGTCCTCAATACCGGCATCCCCTGGGCCGATTTGCCCGGGCGAGATGGGAATCCGAACACGGTCTGGAAGCGACTTGACCGGTAGTGTGCCAACGGCAGCCGGGAGAAACTGGGCAAACGCCTTTTCCTCCCTTGATCTGGAGGAGATTCATCTGCATTCCAGCTGTGTGAAAGCCCATCCGGTCTCGTCGACCAGACGGCTCAATCCAACCGAAAAAAAAGACGCTCACCCCCGACGCTGTCTGGGACGGATCCGAGAAGGGCTGACGACAGAATTGCACACGGCCGAGAGTAGATGCCGACGACTTCTGCATCTGGTTCTGACCGCCGGTCAACGGGGAGATGCTCCTCAGGCGACGGTACTGCTCAACCAGATTGTCGTAGGCACGGTGGGCCATGTAGTGGC
>JAEZFD010000049.1 GCA_023417655.1 Planctomycetota bacterium
GCTCCGCATGCTCAAAGTTGATCCGCGCCCACTGCATCGATCCTTCGCACCGCATGGCTCAGTCCGCCAGCCCGCATCCTCCCTGTCGCCCCCCGGCAACCCGCCTTGTCGCCTCGCAGGCAATTAGTCCCGATTTTCCCAGAAAAACACGGCTTTCCCAACAAAAATCCGGAGATTTGTGGGTAAGGCCAAGCTCGCAGAGCAGTGGCACGCATGATTGGATTAGCCCGCCGAGGTGGCACGCCCTTTGGGGGGCGCGGGCATTCGCCCGACTCATGAGTTCGAATTGGGCAAGCTCCTGCCTGCCTTCCTAAAAGCTGGTCTGCAGCCTGTCCCTGTGAATTTTTCTGCTATGCCGTTGGCACTGCGAATTCTGCCAAGACGGCGCGGTGGTCGGAGGGGTAGGGGGAGACGACGAGATCGGCGTTCTCTGCATTCTCCCCAATGCGGAGGGCGTTGATTGCTTCCAGTCCATGTGAGTAAACGAAGTCGATCCGGTCATGGATCTCGCGTTTCCCCGGCACTGGCGTCCATGTGTGGCCGGGGTGAGTCACTTCATTGGAGTGGACGGAACGCCAGGCATCTTTGAAGCCTGCATCGCAGATCGCCCGACTGGTGGGCCAGGGGACGGGAAGCTGGCACTTTCCTGTCTGAGCCGCATTCGCCGTCCAGTCGAGATGGGAGGGCTCATTGAAGTCCCCTGTGAGGACAATCGGAGCCCCGGTCTGGAGTGCGAATCCCAGATCCATCAGGAGTCGTGAGACTTGCTGTCCCCGGGCACGCAGGGCTTCACCAATCGCCTCTGCGGCGGTGTGAATGTCAGGGTTCTCTTTGCCGTAGGGAATGCCAGCGAGCTGATAGGGCTGATAAGGGGAGGCCGCTAAATGGGTGTTAAACATCCAGACAGGGCCGATCTCAGGGAGTTCAACCTTGACACCCATCTTTAATGGGGATTCCGCCTGAATCGGATAGCGACTGAGGATCGCCGAGTTCCCCTGTTCGTATAAGGTCATCCCGGTCATCTCTGCGAGCCGGGGGCCATTCGCTTTGACTTCCTGCAGGCCGACGAGCGCGGCCTCGCTACTGCGGATGACTTCGGCGGTCTTCTCCAGGCTGATCTTGTCTCCGCCGACCCAGATGTTGAAGGAGAGGACGCGGAATGTCTTTCTCGCGGCCGGAGCCGCCATCAGGCTCCCTGCCCATCCCGCCGCACACAGACCACACAAAGACTGAATGGCTTCCCGTCGATTCATGGTCTGTTCGCTTTCGGATTCTGAGGGGGAGTCGCTGGCGAGCGGCGCGGGTCAGATCGGCATGGCGGCCTGTTCTTCCATCGCTTCCAGCGCCTTGTCGGTGCTTTCCGGGTCCACTTCACGGCAGCTGTTAATCAGGATTTCCGAGATCCATGACAGGTCGGCCTGCCACTCTTCCGCAGTCGTCCCGGCAGGTGTCAACTGAGCGAATTCCTCGCACAGCAGAATCATTCGCAGGCAGTGCCGGAAGACGACCCCTTCCTGTCGAGTCAGATCACGAGTGGTCACATACTTATGGAAGTCGCCGCCGACCGCGATGAGGTCACCGGCCACCCAGCAGGAGCGGGTGCGAAGATCCTGCACGCCGGGATATTCATTGTCGAACAGCCGCCGCATTTTGTCGCCCAGCGGCACCGGCCAGACGCGGATCGGCTTTCCAAACGAATCGAATTCCGGCTCCTGCGAACTGGGATCAATCTCGCGCTGCGTGATCAGTCCACGGCGGGTTAACTCAGGGTTAATGCGGTGAAACGCCAGCGGGCCGGGTGGAAGTTCCGATGGGGGTGGAACACGGACCAACGGGAGAATCGACCCGGCAATTTCCAGAACACTTTCGAGAATCTGAATCCGCTCGACCCGATCGGCGAGCCCGAGGTGATCGAGCAGGAACATTCCATACAGTGGGTGGCAGCTGCGGAACATCATCAGTTCTGCGAGGCGAGGCGTGCCGGTGGCCGTACGAGGCAGGATAATCGCCTTCGCTTCGGGCTGCGAAATCACTTTCGGGGCGGGTTTCGCTGTCGGAGTTTTGGTTGGTTCCGAACTCTTGTTTCGCGCCTCGTTCAGCAGAGTCCCGAACAGGCCGACACTCGGGGTCTCTGGTTCGGCTGGTTCTTCTGCGGGCTCGACCGTGGACTCCGCGGAAGCCTCAGTCGGTTCGTCGGCAGGAGCGTCATCCAGCAGCCCATCGCCGAATCCGAGTTCTTCCAGCGGCGCACCTGTCTCTGCTGTTGATTCTGGTTGAGGAACCCCCGGATCTTCCGGCATCGGCCAGTCGCGCGTGACCGGGATGATCGGTTCAGCAGGAGGGGGATCAAGTGTGATGAAATCGCCTGAGGCGAGCGTTCGTAACTGGTCGAGGAGGCGTTCGTCAACTTTCTCCAGTGTCTTTGCAGGCAGGAGTCGCTTTCTCATGAAGTTCGCGAGTCGCATGACGTCAGGGTCGAGCTGAATCATGTACCCGAGCAGACGCCAGGGGAGCTGACCTTTGCTTGCGAGCTGCGCCGGTGGAGCCGAGATGATTTTCTGGAATTGTTCTTCGTTCCAGTATTGTTCGTTTGCCCGACGCTTGGGCATCTTCTTTTTGAGCTGTTTCTTCGCCCTAATCAGATTGGGATCTTTGGTGTCTTCCGGAATCTGATCGTATTGCTTCTTCCAGCGGGCCATTTTGACATCGTCTTCATGCGCCATCGCGAAGACGTGTCCTTGCGTGTCGAACTGAGGCCGCCCGGCTCGCCCGAAGATTTGGTGGGCGGTACTCGGATCAACGAGTGTCTTTTTTCCTGGCGGACCTTTGACCAGCGAGGTCAGCAACACCGATCGGGCCGGCAGGTTGATCCCGGCGGCCAGTGTCTCGGTGCAGAGACAGACGGAAAGCAGTCGGTCCTGAAAGAGCTGCTCGACGCGACGACGATACTTTGGGAGAAGTCCGGCATGATGCACGCCGACTCCTCGCAGCAGAATCTGTTTCAGCTTGGGACCAGATCCGATCTTCCAGTCCCATTCATCGAGACGACGGGCGAGTTCCTTTTGTTGCCCACTGTTGAGCAGACGTCGACCTTTGAGCTGTTCGCCGATGGTCCAACATTCTTCGCGATTGAAGCAGAAGACGAGAACCGGAGTACGCCGTGATTCCGGGTCCTCGGACTGCATCGCTTCGAGCTGCTCGGGCAGCAGTTCCTCGCCGATCCAGTGGAACTCCAGCGGAATCTTGCGGTCGGTGCTTTGGATCAGCTGGATCTTGCGGCCATGGTGCTGACGCAGCCACAGTAGGAAGTCGACGGAATTCCCGATGGTCGCCGACAGCAGCATCAGCCGGACGTGCCGAGGGAGCAAAGCCAGGGAGAGTTCCCAGACGGCTCCGCGTTCTGGATCGTTGAAGCTATGGAACTCGTCCATCACCACCGCGCTGACATTTTCGAAGTCGAATCCTTCTGGGTGCAGCAGTCGATTCAGCAGAATCTCGGCGACAACAACGAGAATGCGAGCCTGCGGGTTGACCTTGCGGTTTCCGGTCAGCAGGCCAACGTCATCGGGAGAGAAGCCCCAGCGAACGGCGGCCTGCTGGAGTTCTGTGAACTTCTGCTCTGACAGAGCAATCAGCGGCGTGGTGTAGTAAGCCGTTTTGCCGGTGTGCAGTGCCTCGAAGAGTGCTGCTTCGGCGATCAGCGTTTTGCCCGTTCCTGTCGGAGCGCAAACGAGAATCCCTTCAGGATCCTCGAACCATGTGAGCAGGGCATCTTCCTGAACCGGATAAGGAGCGTAAGGAAGCTGGTCGAGATACATGGCCGCGATATCATCGCGGCCGGGAACTACACCGGGAGAAGTCACGAGAGCAGGCATCCCTGAAGCTGAAGATCAATAAAAACGAGGAGTCGGCCCGACTTTCAGGATCATACGAAAATCGGGCGGAGATTGGTTGCCTGTCGACTCTCGATCAATCGACTTTCAATATTTGTTCTGCTTCGCCGTCTTTGCTTTCGCAGCGGCTTTGTGGGAATCAATCATCATCTGTGGGTCGACCTTCCAGGCACCCTCGACGCGGCGCACGTCAAACGGGATTGGCATCTGAGGCATCGTCAGCTGGAGTCGGTCTTCGGTCACCATGCCTTTACTGATTTTGATTTTCTTGCCGCTGGGCAGCGGCATTTCTTCTCCAATCTCCATGCGACGGATCGGAAGCTGAGTAATTGCAAGACGGATCGGCTCCAGTGCTTCTGCGGGCGGACGCTCAGGGGAGTTGACCATCGCATCGATTCCTTTGTTGGGAAGCGAGTTCGCTTTGACCGCCTCGAGGTCGGCGTCGATCACCGCCAGCAGGAAGTTCCGCAGGACCCCTTCCGGAGAGGCAGGATCCTCCATCGGAGCCGAAGGGACGGTCATGGGAACCGTCGTGGGAGCATTCATCGGGGGGACGGCAGGTGGATCCTGGGCAACAACTTCCTGCGCAAAATGCGCTGTACTTAGCATTGTCGCAATGAACACCGACATGAGGCGGACAATTGATGAACGCATTGGAGATCCCGGAGAAGAGGAGCTGAGGATTGTGACCGTGATGCGAAATTTCGTTCTGCAGACTTAGGGACGGACGCCAGTTCCATCGGAAGTCTTTTACGTAATCCTTCTGAAACTTTATCAATGCCGTAAGCATTAGGGCAGGGGGAATGTTCCGCACATTAATAGGTCGCATGCGACGGATCGGAAACCTGTTCCAAGATCAATTGTTTCTTGAGGGACAACGCGGGATACTGTTTCAGAGAGTTGCTCATGGAGTGAGCGGATTGGCCCCTCAAACTTCAGAAGGGCTGCGAATCTGAAGAGGCATCAGTGAGTTCAACCAAAGTCCTATCCCGGAAACGGTCGATTTTGTGACTCTGGCATTGAGGGCTGACATCTCCGGGAACGAAGGTGTCAGGTGGTGATCACCAATTTCGCGAAGGTCTGATGATCGCTGACTCCGGAGAATCTGAAGAACACTCAGCCTCCGTATCACAATGGATACGGGGGCTTGAAAATAATGATGAGCAGGCCGCGTTCGAGCTGTGGAACCACTTCTTTGATCGCCTCTGCCATCAGGCGGCTGACCGGCTGAAGGCTCGTCCTCAAGCGGTGGTCGGTCCTGAAGACATTGCCGCGTCGGTCTTTGAGAGTCTGTATCGGGGAGCCCGCGCCGGCCGTTTTCAGAGCGTGCAGAATCGGGATGAGCTGTGGTGGTTGTTATTACAGATTACGAATCAGAAGACGATTAATTATATTCGTCGCGAGTGCGCTCAGAAGCGAACGGGGCGCCGTTGTCCTGCTGACGTCAATGAACTCATGTTGCAAGAAACTGCAACCAGAACACCGACACCTGAGTATTGTCTCATACTGGAAGAAGAGTATCGTCGGCTGCTTGAGCTGCTTCGGGACGAACTCCTGCGAGAGATCGCAGGTTGCCGGCTCGAAGGGTATACGAACGTGGAAATTGCCGAACGACTGGGAATTTCCACCGCCACTGTCACACGAAAACTGCGCTTAATTCGGAAGACCTGGGAACACGAGCTGCCGCAATGAACAATTCACAGCAAGAGCCTTCAATGGATGACTCGCTGAAGCGTGCCAATCTCATTGACGCCGCTTGCGACGAATTCGAGGCCGCATGGCGAAACCAGCAAATCCCGCGGATCGAAGACTTTCTGGGCGACACTCATGGTCCCGGTCGGGAAACGCTCTTTTCTGAGCTCTTGAAGGTCGAACTCAATTATCGCCTGCGGTGTGGTGATCGGGTTGATCCCGCCGAGTACTGCGAACGATTTCCTCAGTTCAAAAACATTCTCCTCGATTCGGCGCTCACGCGCGTTGAAACGACGAATGTTCAACCCCTCCAGCCAACGGAACTGGACGGTCTGATTCTGGAGCAACAGATCGGTTCCGGTTCGTTCGGAGATGTCTGGCAGGCCTGGGATCTGGAATTGCAGCGGTCAGTGGCCGTGAAGGTCCCCCGTGCTGCACTCGTCAGCCGTGTGGTGGACAGACTGTTCCTTCGAGAAGCTCGGGCTGCGGCCTGTCTGCATCATCCGGGGATCGTCAAGATCTATCGTGTCGGTCAGTCGAGAATCGGGACCTACCTCGTTTCACAGCTGATTCAGGGAACAACTCTGAAAGAGTGGATGGCGACCACTCGCATTGCTCCACGACTCGCTGCGGAAATCTGTCGGCAAATTGCAGAGAGCCTGCAGCACGCTCACGAACATGGAATCATTCACCGTGATCTGAAGCCCGGCAATGTTCTGGTGGATCAGTCTGGCAACACGTATCTGACCGACTTCGGTCTCGCGAAGCAGAAAGATGCGACCGAGTCACTCGCCCCCGTCGGTGAAGTCATCGGGACGATTGCCTACATGAGTCCGGAACAGGCCAACGGCCATTCCGACCAGATTGATGCCCGTAGTGACCTGTATTCCCTCGGGATCCTCTTCTTTGAACTGCTGACGGGGCGTACTCCGTTTGAAGGGTCGCCGAAGCAGATTCTGCAACAGGTTTTGAACGCGGAGCCTGTATCGCCTTGTCGGCTGGTGCAATCATTGCCGAAAGATCTGGAACGCATCTGCCTGAAAGCAATTGCTCGAGACCCACGCGACCGTTATGCGAGTGGAGCCGAGTTCAGTGCAGATCTATTGCGTTTTCTGAACGGTCGGCCCGTCCATGCCCGACCGCTCTCCTCGCTGAGGAAGGTCTTGCGTTCGGTGTTCAAGCACCCTGCGATCTCCGGCATGGCTTTTACGATTATCGTGCTGGCCAGTTTACTGGGAGCAACCATCTGGAAGATCTCGGATCTGCAGTCACAACTGGAGTCCGTGAGCCCGGAAATTGCAGATCGATGAGCAAACTGGCCTATCGGACTTCGTAAGGATTCGGAGCTTCTGCGCTCCGCAGAACCGGTGCTTGCGGCTTGAGAATGACGATGTCGTCCCGTCGCATGAAGTACGGAACGCGATGGACGACGTAGGCTGAGAGTGGGGAGATCGCATCGTCCTGCTGTAACCGTTTTCCGGTCGCAATGAGGACTCGCGTTTTTCCATCTGGTGACGGGGATCTGAGATAGTCCATCGCCTGTTCTGTGCTGGCTAGGCGACGAATCGGCTGTCCGCAATAGAAGACCCAGCTCCCTTCTCCGCCAGAGAGTGAAGCAATTTCGGTGGTTTCCAGCTGTCCTTCTGGCGCGATCGCCGAGACGAGATCTTCGAGACGGCGATGCCCGTCGACGCGATCCGCGATGACGGAAAAGATCAGAAGTGACATGGCGACCGCTGTCCCGGCCACCCAGCGTGACGCGAGAAGTGTGCGTCCTTTTTCTGCCGCGATGAGAGCGAAAAGCCCGCCCAGGAGCGGAACCACTCCTGCGATGCCGAGCCATTCTTCCCCGGGAAGGAGGAAGGAACAAAGAATCGGCAGCACAACTGCAATCCCCACTCCGGCGAAGATCAGTGTTCCCAATGAGAGCCGCCGCCAGACGGCCGGTAACTGGATCTGCCCAGTCACCCAGTGGTCAATAAACATTCCTGTGAGCAATGCCATCCCCGGGTAACAGGGGGTGATGTAGCTCGGAAGTTTTGTCCGTGCGATCGAGAAGAGCGCGACGTAAACGCCGACCCAGCACAGGCTGAACAGAGCACTGTTTGAGAGTGGGGACTTCTGGCGGACGACTCGGACCGCGGCCATCAGGGCTGGAAGCCAGAAGACGGACCACGGAAAGAAGCCGATCAGCAAGGCGACAGGGTAATAGAGGACATTCCCATGATGTCCATCCATCGCCCGGGTGGCTCGTTCCAGATTGTGTTCGAGAAAAAAGCCGCTCGTCCACGCCCCGTTTGTCCGCAGATGCACCCAGACATACCAGGGAAGTGCGACCGCCAGCACCATGAGCACTGCCGTGATTGGTCTCATGCTCCAGCACGTCTTCAAGAAATGAATCGGAGCAAAAGGACGAACGCTCTGAACAAGGGCCGACTCCCACGGAGCGTTGGACGGCGCGGCTGATGCAGGCAGGCGGCGGATCAACAGGGACATCCCGATCACGGCGGTCGGAAGAACCAAACCGATAGGCCCTTTCGCGAGAACCGCCATTCCCATTGCCGCATACATCAAGCAGGGAATCGTCCAGCCCGTCGGAAACTCCCGGACAAAACCGGACAACGCGGATCCCGGGGGAGCTGTTGTCCCGAGGACATAGAACCAGATGGCGAGAGTTGAAAAGAAGATCAGTGGTGCATCCGGAGTTGCTGCCCTGGATGCGACATCGAACATCATTGTTGTTGCGAGGATGACCGCTGCCCAGACGCCTGCATTTGCTCCGAATAACCGGCGACCCATGCTCCATGTCAGCAAGCAGGTTCCGATACCGAACAGGGCAGAAGGCAGTCGAGCTGCGAATTCCGTGACTCCGAAGATTGAGTAAGAGACCATCATGAACCAGTAGGTCAGGACGGGCTTATGGGTTCGAAGCTCCGCATTGAAGACCGGAGTGATCCAATCATTGGCCGCGAGCATTTCAGCCGCGCAGCCGGCATTTCGGGGTTCATCACGATCCCAAAGGCGCGCCCCTCCCAGATTGCAGAGAAAGATGCTCGCGGACACCGCGAGAACGATCAAAGCATCCTTGCTGACTCGCCCCATAACCTGATCCTCTGCAAAGCCTGCCGGCCCGTCATCTGTTCTTCACCTATTCAGGCGACACCTGAAGAGAGCGAGGGTTATATGGCGAAGCCGCAAATCGACTCAACGTCAGTTTTTACGGCTAATTTTGTGGCGTGGGCCGCTACGGATGACCGCAGGGATTCCGCGTTTTTTCCGGCGTCGCCAGCTTTTTCGTCCGACAGCCTTCCATCACACTCTAAACTCAGAAGCAACGCGACTGTTGATCGGACAAAAGGAATGATGTTGGACGCTGGCCAGCTCAGCGGAGTGATGGCGACTCCGTTGATTACGCTTTATGCCCGAGCGGAAGAGAGCCAAAGGCCTGATTCGTTGCTGCGCGACCATGCCGCCGCTCAAGCTGTGAAGATGCTGGACGTCGACTTCGCTCCGCTCAAGCTCCCGAATGATGGAGTTGTCGCTCTTGCAATTCGGGCAGACGTTCTGGATCAATGGGTCCGTGAGTTTCTGCACAGGCATTCCAACGCCGTCGTGATTCACCTCGGATGCGGTCTGGATACTCGTTACTTCCGACTCGCTCCTGGTGACTCGATTCGTTGGTACAACATCGATCTGCCGGAAGTCATGGCGATCCGCCGTGAAGTCTATCCTGCTTCCTCGGGGACGACGTCAATTGCAGCTTCTGTCACGACCGAAGACTGGCTGCGGGAGATCCCGAAGGATGCTCCGACTCTCGTTGTGGCGGAAGGGCTCTTTCCATACCTGACGGAAGAGGAAGTTCGAGGGTTGCTGGCTCGGATTATCGCCCGATTCCCGCATGGAGAGATTCTCTTTGACGCCTATAACCGCTGGGGAATCCGGCTGCTGGGGTGGCACTCCTCTATCCGAGCGACGGGGGCAAGACTGAAATGGTCTCTGGATGAGGGCCGTCGATTAGAACGCTGGAATCCGCGCCTCCATCTGCTGACAGAAACGACTCACTATTCCACCGAGCAGTTAGCGAGGCTTTCTGTCTGGGCGAGAGCAGCGCAGCGAATCCCCTTTTTTCACCGGATGGGGCGGCTGTTGCGATATGAATTCGGGGAACCGAACAGTGAACCAAGCTGAGCGAGTCGAGCCGGTCGATTCTCATTGCCCGATCCGCTGATCCGCACTACATCCAGCTGGAAGCACCCCAGCCGATGAGCATGCAGGCAATCGCCGCGATGAGTTGCCAGCTCACTGCCGAGGGTGATTGATCTTCCTCGGTCAGCGTTGCAACAGAGGTCAACTGTTGCAGCCAGCGGGTAGGAATTTTTGAGACCATGGGGCGGAAAAGGCTCCGTTCCATTTGCAGGCACGCCCAGGCGACGAGGCTGCAGGTGCTCGCAATTCGCACTGCGAACAGGGGAGCGAGAGCAAAGTCCTCCTGAGCAAGCCGCCGCAAAGAATTCCTGTTTGGGATGGCACTCTCGGATGGGGGGCGATCCGGCCAGTGCCAGGCAACCGTCAGACCAATCAGAGTCGCCAGCGACATCACGACCGGAATCGGCAATTGAATTCGATCCAGTGGAACTTTCAGGATCAGCGGGAGTGCAAACCACACGCCAGTAAAGACGCCTAAGGAGACCAGTCCCAATGCAACCCATCCGGATCGGGTCACCAGATTGGGCTCAGCAGGAAGGTCGACTCGTTCTGGGGGATCTTGACCACGGAGACCCTGCAGCTCGCTAAAAACGGCCGTCGCAGTAAGGATCTGAGCTATGAGAATGGCCCCAGCCAGCAGCATGGGATGAAGAGGTCCAATCTCCTCACTTCCGAAAGCCGCATTCAGAAGAAACTCCTGACCAATGAGACCGCAGCACAACAGGCAGGCTGTAAGCTGGATGGCGATCGGAATCCGGGAAAGGTGACGTGGCGTCGGCAACTGTTCTACACCCAGGCAGAGGGCTGTCACGAGGAGCATGACCATCATTGCCATGCCGGTCGAGGCGATGGCGGGGGCCGTTTCCAGACCTTGCCCGACCCAGATGATGCCGACTTGTGCTGCGGCCAGACTGAGCATGCGGCGGGGGCCCGTCACTCCGAAGACGGCCTGGATCCCGAGCAAGACCGCCGAGACTGCTCCCAGCCCAGTCAGCAACTGGTGAGTCTCGCGGAAGATTCCAAACATGGGGGACCATCTCAGCAAGAGCGCGGCCCCAAACCCGATCGAGTAAATTGCTGTCCACGCAGCGTCGCGGTAATCGCCTGCCGTGGAACGGGTCCAGGTCATGAGCGGAAACAAGCCGCAGCGAAGAATGAGTGACAGGATCAGAAAGAGATGAGCAGTCACAATCAGGGCGATCTGTTCCTGTCCCAGTTGCTTGAGCTCTTCGACGTTGCTCATCCCGGAGATTTGAGGGTCCTTCCAGACCTGACTCAAAAACAGCAGCCCGAACAGCCAGAGGAAGTCAGCGGCAGTGAACCACAGGAGGAGCACCCCTGGGCGAGTGCCTGAACGTTCTGCCTGGGTCTGTCTTGTGAGGACCAGACAAAGCAGCCAGCTGCAGAGCATTTGACCGCCCCATTGCAGCCAGACGCCGTCGGCGCAGACGGCGACGACAGAGGCGGCAAACAGCCACAGGCCAGCAAAGTTCTCGCGGTATAGTCCTGACGGGGTTTCACGCAGGCGGGGCCAGTGAAGCAACAGCACCGTGCTGGCTCCTGCGACGCAGCACCAGCACGCGGCCAGCCAGTCGATGTTACCCCAGGGGAGCCCGTGCAGGGTCCAGATCAGTCCGGTGACGCGATTTTCATCCTGTCGTTGCAGCCATGCGTCATACATCATGCTGGCTGACGTGACGAAGGCACTGCAGCTGACAATTCCCCAAAAGGTCTCAAACCGCAGTCGTGTTGGAGAGAAGAGGCTGGCAACGAGCAACTGAAATCCGGTGAGAACCGGCACCATCAACAGCGGCAGGAGAATCATTTCCGTCTGCATGCGGGCTTCGTTTCTGGTGTCCAGTCGCTTCGCAACGGTGTTTCGAGGAAAATCTGCCTTGTGTCAACTTCTTGCAACGTAACAGGTTGGAGTTGATTTAACTATAATTTGATTGCTTTATGCTTCCCATAATGAGTAAAATTTCGCCGCGTACGGTGTTTTTTCAAACTCGCGGATGCAGAGAATCATTCCGGTCTCTATGATTCTCGCCTCTGGAGGTCTGCGCCGAACCTCTGCGCCCGTGAAGCCTGAATTGTTCAACTTTCTGTTGATTCAGTCAGGTCTGCGGGTTGTGAGACTGCCGTCGACCCTCCTCCAGACCAGTTCAGGTGTCTCCGGAATCGGCGTCAGAGGGCAATACGCCGACCCGGATGCGCATCACTGATCGGCTGAGAGGTTTCCATAACAGGTCCGTCAATCGAGCTCTAAGCCAGAGCGGACCCCATGCTGGATTCACCTTGCCAGAGCCCCGGCCATTGATCTCGTGACCAATCACAGATCACCGGTGAGTACTGGTCCGGAGAGCAGATTTCTCCATCTCCTGATGTTTCTTCGGGAGAGAGGAACCGGTTGTGTTCGCCTTCGCGGACAGAACTGACGTGAAATGAGATGACATCGACAGCCGGGGTCCCGACCAGCGTCCGCAAGGTTGCAACGCTGGTTCGCAAGAGAGTCGGAACCGCTTCAGATTTTAACAGAACGTTGATTCCTATGCGTCGCGAAGAGATTCGGAATATCGCCATCATTGCACACGTCGACCACGGCAAAACTACGCTGGTCGACGCCCTTCTGCGCCAGAGCGGGCAGTTCCGCGATTCCCAGTTACAGCAGACCTGCATTCTCGACTCCAACGAACTGGAGCGCGAACGTGGGATCACGATTCTGTCGAAGAACATTGCTGTGCAGTACAAAGGCGTGAAAATCAACATCATCGACACGCCGGGTCACTCCGACTTCGGAGGAGAGGTCGAACGCGTATTGAAGATGGCTGACGGGGCTCTGATTCTCGTCGACGCCTTCGAAGGGCCAAAGCCGCAGACCCGATTCGTGCTCACAAAGGCACTCGAAGTTGGGCTGCAGCCGATCATTGTGGTGAACAAGATCGACAAGAACGATGCCCGTCCGGAAGACGTGGTTCTTGAAACGATTCACCTGATTGAAGAATTGGGCTACGAAGGCTCTCTGGACATTCCTTACGTCTTCGCCAGCGGTCGTGCAGGTTACGCCTCGCATGACCCGGCTGCCCGTGAAGGAAACATGGTTCCCCTGCTGGACATGGTGCTCGAGCACATCCCAGGGCCAGTGGCAAATGTTGAAGAGCCGTTCCAGATGATGGTGACCAGTCTTTCCTGGTCAGAGTACGTCGGACGAATCATCGTCGGACGGATCAATAACGGCACCGTGAAGGTGAATTCAAAGGTCTCGATTCTGAAGGCCGACGGTAAGGTCATTAACACGACCGTCGAAAAGGTCGAACTCTTCGATAAGTTGGGGAAAATCGAAGCCGAGGAAGCCACCGCGGGCGACATCGTTGCACTCACCGGATTGGGCGAAGCAGAAATCGGTGATACTGTGACCGATCCAGCCGCTCCCATTCCGTTGCCGCGAATTGAAGTGGATGAGCCGACACTTTCGATGGTCTTCACCATCAACTCGTCTCCCTTGACCGGCCGTAGCGGCGGCAAGTTTCTCACAAGTCGCCACCTGCGTGAGCGCCTGACCAAGGAACTGCAGTCGAATGTGGCTCTGCGAGTCGAAGACGGGGAAACCAAAGATATCTTCAAGGTCTCGGGACGCGGCTTGCTGCACCTCTCGATTCTGATCGAGACCATGCGGCGAGAAGGGTTTGAACTTTCCGTCGGAAAGCCGGAAGTCATCCGTAAGCAGATTGACGGCAAATGGCACGAGCCGTTTGAAATCCTCGAAGTTGACGTTCCGTCACAAGACGTGGGGACCGTGATTGAAGTTGTCTCGCAGCGCAAGGGGCAGATGAAGGAAATGACCGGCGGTCAGGGAACGCATTCTCACCTGGTCTTCGAAATCCCTGCTCGCGGACTGATCGGATTGCGAACCCGATTGTTGAACGCAACCAAAGGCGAAGCGGTGATGCACCACCGGTTCGACTCATACCGTCAGCTGGAAGGGGACATTCCCCGCCGTAAGAACGGTGTGCTGGTCTCGCAGGATGTCGGCAAGGCAACTGCCTATGCACTCTTCAAACTGCAGGAGCGGTCGGAACTGTTCGTCGCTCCGGGGACCGACATTTACGAAGGGATGATTGTCGGTGAAAACAGCCGCGACAACGATCTGGTCGTGAACCCTGTTCGTGAAAAGAAACTGACGAACATGCGGGCGTCCGGTTCGGACGAAAACATGATCCTTGCACCACCACGTGATCTGTCGCTGGAAATGGCTCTCGAGTACATCGAGTCCGACGAGTACGTGGAAGTGACTCCGAAGGGGATTCGACTGCGGAAGATCTGGTTGAGCGAAACCGACCGGAAGCGCAGCAACCGCGTCGCCGCTTCCTGATCCGGCCCGCTTCCTGACCTCAGGGGCCAGTTAAATTTGCAATGCGATCAACGAGCTGCGTTCCTCATCCGGGACGCAGCTCGTTCTGTTTTACCCCCTCCGAAAATGCAATTCACCAGCGAACCTGCCTGTGATCACAATTCATTTCCTGACGGGTCTTCACCGTGGCTGAGGGCGAACCTCGAACTATTGCTCATGCGCACCGCAGTAGGGAGGTCGGCTTCCATGCGGTGTTTCGAAAAGCGGCAACCTCAGAAGAGTATTGAGTTTGTGCTGAATTCAGTGCCTGGAAGGCTGGGAGAAAATCCACGCGGGAAAGATTGATTTGAAATTGAGACTCAGTTTCATATACTGCCTTTCGTTCTGCTCGCCTCTACTTCCGAGTGTGCCGATATGTCTGAGAAGCCTGAATCCACACCGCAACCTGAGCCCGCTGCCAGTCCGGTCCGATCTCCGATTCAGATCAATTCCACGGACCTTTTCCAGGGAAGTCGGGAAGTTTCAATCCTGCATGGTCAGGAGTTTTATCGCCTGCGCCTGACAAAGAGCGGGAAACTCATCCTGCATAAATAAGTTCACAGGTGCTGCATCGGTCCGGCATTCGAGATCAGCGTCCTTCTCCTTTGTGGAGAGAAACTGTACGGGGGGCGGTTGCTTCGGGAGTTCGCCATTGTCCGGCCAGAGCCCGTGAGTAGACTGATTTGGATCTGGCAGGTGATTTGAGAGGTGTTCAAGGCTTCCCAGGTTGAATTGGTTCGATCCCGAGAGTGGGTGAGTCGCCTGTTCCTGCCAAATTCAAAAGCAAGGAGAGTGGTGTATGAGGAACCTGTCTGCTTTGTGTCTGGCTCTGGCGTGGTCAACAATCTCTCTGTGTACAGCTCCCGTCGCGAGTGCGGCGGAAGCGTACGCAATCGACGGAGCGCACAGCGCAGTCGCTTTCAAGATCTCCCACCTCGGCTTGTCGTGGACGCATGGCCGCTTTAATGAACTGACCGGCGAGTTCGTTATTGATGCGGCTGATCCTGCTAAGACTTCGATCAATGTCGAAATCAAGGCCGACTCGATCGATACCGGTAACAAGATGCGGGACGACCACTTGAAGAGCCCGGACTTTCTGAACACGAAAGAGTTTCCGCTGGTGACCTTTAAGAGTACAGCCGTCCAGCCGATTCAAAATGGCTATCGTGTTACAGGCGACTTCACTCTGCATGGAGTGACGAAAGCGTTGACGTTCGACCTGGTCGGTGGGAGGACGGGTGAGTTTCCTCAGGGAGTCCACCGAACGGGGTACTCGACCGAGTTGAAGCTTAAGCGTTCTGAATATGGAATCGACAAGATGCTGGATCTGATTGGTGATGATGTCTACATCAACATCAGCTTCGAAGGGACACGCAAGTAAGACAGGCAGCACAATAAGGCACTCGCCAGGGGAGTGCGAATATCGTCACTGCGACGCCGCGCTCCTCATGGCAGACCCGCTTTGAAAGAGAGCAGATTCAGTGAATCAGTGGTCCACTTCGGCTTCGATTTACTTCTGTTCTGCGAGTAATTGATCCAGCTCTTTCATTGAGAAACGAACCGCGACGACCGAGTTCTTCTCCTCTGGATTGAGGGCGACATAAGTGGTCGCCACCAGATGACCGTCAGGCAGCAGTTCGAGGCCGGGGTAACCAGTGTCGCCCCGACGGCCGCAGTGATGCAGCAGCTTCACGCGATAGGCGCCGTCACGGCCGGCAACGATATCCTCGTATGTTCCGACCCAGCCGACGAAATGTCCTTTCGTCGGTCCCTCGGCTTGATCACGAAACACGACGACCAGCCTGCCGTCTGGTGTATAGCGTGGCATGTGGCGGTCCCCGGTCAGTCCGGCAGGAAGCTCCTTCGGCGGTGACCATGTCTTGCCTTCGTCATCGCTGGTGATGTACAGCGAATTCCAGATTCTTTTGTTTTCGCGAATCAGCATCAGCAGCTGTTTGCCGTCAGGGGAACGAATGACCGCCGGCTCGCAGGGATAGCCGCCTATGAGCGTGCAGACAGGATGCGAATCCCCCCAGGTCAGTCCGCCATCGGTGGAAGCACTTTGCCAAATGGAGCGGGGAGTCTTGTCTTCACGTTCAGAGACGAGTTCATCTGAACTCCCTCGGTGATACCACATCAGCCACTTCTTCCCTCCTTCGACTGCTTCGACGCTGATCGGGGCGACGATTGTCTTCAATCCATTGGGCTGCATCGGCGAGAACGTCTTTCCGTCGTCCAGAGAGATGGATTGATACATCGCCCCATTTCCGGCGAAGACGAACAGCCTCGCGATGCCGTCAGGCCCGACGATTCGGTGGAGTGTCGGGCAATTGATGACCTTCTTCCAGTTCTCAGGAACGGGCAAAAGGTCGCTCCATGTGCGACCGCCGTCCTCGCTTTTGGAGAGCGGTCCGCAAACTCCCCCGTGGTTATAGGTCCAGGCGGCGAAGATCGTTTTTCCGTCCGGCATCAGGATGGTGTGGGGATGCCCCTGATACGTCTCTTTGGTCCCCTGCGCAATGATGGACTGCCGCGAACGGTCGTTCGAGATATCAACAATCGGAAGGTGGCAGGTTTTGTCTCGCTCAGGTTTCAAAACTTCTGTTTCTGCGGCGATCAGGAGATCTGCAACGCTGAGAAGACAGAGGGAAGTGATTGCGCAAAGCGATGTTCTCCAGAGCATCTCACATTTCCTGAACAGAAGTAATAAATATTTCTGGATGAATAATAATTTATTGAAGAGAGAATGCAAAGGGACGGGTCATCGGGAGCGGCTTCCAATGAAAAAAGCCGGAGAGGAAATTCATCCTCTCCGGCTCGTCGTTTTGTTGACCTGTCACCGGCGTCGGGGGTGACAGACAGGACTCGTCGTTATTCCGGCAGCGGCTTGCCTTTGGTTTCAGGCAGGAACGGTAAGACCAGCAGCCCCATCAGGAAGATCAGGGACATGGTCACACCGGCGTAACGCAGCGGTTCGGCTGTATGTGCGAAGCTGGTTTCCAGAGAGGCTTTGACCAGTGGTCCGAAGGCGGCAATGAAGCGACCGACGTTGTAGCAGAAGCTGACTCCGGTCGAACGCAGGCGTGTCGGGAAGAGTTCCGGGAAGTAGATGGCATAGCCAGCAAAGAGGGAGAGCTGACAGAAGCCCATGACAGGCACCATGACCCAGATCTGCCAGAAGTCCTGCAGGAACCAGAACACGCTGACAGTGCTGATAAATGCGGAGATCAAAGCGATTGTAAATGTCGGCTTGCGGCCAATCCGCTGTGAGAGGGCGCCAAAGCCGAACATCCCGAAGAATGCCCCGATGTTAATCGCAATCGAGGCATAGCTTCCCCATTTGGAAAGTCGCCCGTTGATCGCTCCCGCAAGGCTGTTCTCAAGCTCTTTGGTCGGAGGATCGAAGCTCTTCGAAAGGTTCGGGTCGGCAACAGAAGCAAGGAGAGATTCCAGACGGGTCACGCGTTCGGCGTCATTCGCTTCACGAGCTTTCACGACTTCTTCGTTATAGACCTGGAGAGCCATTTCCTTCCGCTGGACGTAACGGATCAGATCAGGCGTAAAGAACCCGACGGACCAGAGTCCAATCACCCCGGAGCAGGCCAGAACGAGGCCGAGCAGGGCGTGCTTGCGGAGCTTGGCGTCGCGGAACAGGTCGCCATAGGAACCGAGTTGCTCTTTATTCTTTCCGGTTTCCTTGGCCTTCTGCCAGGTTTCCGGCTCTTTCAGCTTGCGGCGGATTACCAGAGCCAGCAGTGCTGGTACGGCTCCGATCAGGAACATAAGACGCCAAGGGCTCGAAACAAGGCCTGCTTCTTCCGCGACCCCGAGTCCCAGGTTGATGAAGGCGGCACTGACGTTTCCGATCGCCGAGAGTGCCTGCAGAAGTCCGAGCGTATAAGGACGGGCTTTGTTCGGCATCACTTCCGCAACGAGAGAGACCCCCACTGCGAACTCACCGCCGACTCCTAACCCTGTGAGGAACCGATAGAGCGCAAAATCCCAAACCGAGGTCGAGAACGCGCTGAGTCCTGTGAACAGAGAATAGAGGAGGATCGTGATGATCATCGTCTTGGCACGACCCCAGCGATCTCCCAGCATGCCGAAGAAGAGTCCCCCCGTCGCCCAGCCGGCGATAAAGATCGAGGTGGCATAATCCCCTGCGTTCCGACGGGCGATGTCCAGCTGTTTGGCGTCAATCCCTTCGGTCTCAGGAATCAGCTCCCGCATAGCGGCCGGACGGGCGAGAATGAACAGCTGCTGGTCCAGACAGTCGAACAGCCATCCCAGGGCGGCAACGACCAGTACGAACCAGTGATAACGGGTCATTTCCCTGTACCAGGGTGTCTTCGAATCGGACTGATCCGAAGATCCTGAAGGAAGGTCAATATGCACAGCAAAAATCCTTCGATGTGGTCAACGCGGGGGGACACAAGAAACGACGCGTGGAATCCAGGCCGGAAAACCGCATCAATATGCCGCCTCAGGTGATGCGGACGCAAGCCAAACAGGCCAATCGTTCTGGATTCGCGGCCGAATGGATGCATATCTTCACGGAATCCCCTGAAAATGGACTCATTGCGCAAATTGCGCTCCCAAAAGTTGGATCAGTCGGCGCTGAAGTTGGGGAAATCCATCGAGTCCTTTTTGATTGACTTCCTTCTGGACTGAACCGCAGTACACTATGGGGCAAAAGGATGCCGGGCCGGGTGAATCTTGTGGTAGTGGCGTGGTCAGGCTAGTCGTCGCCAACTCAACGGGCAGATTGAATGCTGGCAAAACTGCTGACCTATTCGCTATTTGGAATCGACGCGCGACCCGTCGAGGCAGAAGTCGATATTTCTCCTGCGGCGATGCCGAAAACCATCCTCGTCGGGTTGGCTGAAGCGGCCGTCAAGGAAAGCGTGCACCGCATCGAGCGGGCACTGGCGAACAGCGGGTATCAGCGTCCGATTGATCGGATCGTGATCAATCTCTCTCCGGCAGATCTTCCGAAGGAAGCTGCCTCGTTTGATTTGCCCATTGCACTGGGGATTCTGGCCGCCAGTGGGCAGTTGACATCAGATATTTTCCCTGAATTTTCAGCGGTTGGGGAATTGGCACTCGATGGCACTGTCCGCCCTGTGAAGGGAATTCTGTCGATGGCATTGCAGGCCCGGGCAGACGGACGGAAAGGGTTGCTGGTTCCGGTTGAGAACTCGCGAGAAGCGGCTGTCGTTGAAGGAATCGACGTGATCCCGGTCGGGACGCTGGCAGAGGCTGTCGGTTTCTTCACCGGACAACTCTCGATTGAGCCCATGCCGTTCAGCTGGGATGAGGCAGTTCGTGAGTTCGGGACGTACTCGATTGATTATTCTGACGTCAAAGGTCAGGAGATGGCCAAGCGGGCGGTCACTGTCGCAGCCGCCGGGCGCCACCACCTGTTGATGATCGGCTCACCGGGGACTGGAAAGACGTTGCTGGCCCAGCGAATCGGGACCGTTCTTCCGCAACTGGAGCCAGAAGAGAGTCTGGAGACGACGCGGATCTATAGCGCAATCGGACGATTGTCAGCGGGTCAGTCACTGATGCTGACCCGTCCTTTCCGATCGCCTCATCATACAATCAGCGAAGCAGGACTGGTCGGCGGCGGAAGTACACCTTCCCCGGGAGAAATCAGCCTCGCACATCACGGAATTCTATTTCTGGACGAGCTTCCGGAGTTTAACCGGCGGACGCTGGAGGTCATGCGGCAACCTCTGGAAGAGAATCGGGTAACGATCTCCCGGGCAATGGGGAGCATGACCTTCCCTGCGAACCTCATGCTTGTGGCCGCAATGAATCCATGCCCTTGCGGGTATCGAGGAGATCCGAAACGCAACTGCAACTGTTCTCCCCTGCACATCGAACGATACCTTGCAAAGCTGAGCGGTCCTCTGCTGGACCGCATTGACATTCATATCGAGGTTCCTGCCGTCCCGTTCCGAGAACTGTCAAATAACCGACCGGGAACGGACAGTGAAGCGATCCGCGAGAAGGTCACACTGGCTCGGGCGGTGCAGCGAAAGAGGTTTCGAGATCAGCCGACAAGTCTGAATGGAACAATGTCGCCCCGCCAGATCCGCCAGCATTGCAAACTAGGGAAGGATGCCGAGGACCTGCTGAAAACAGCAATGGAAGACATGGGGTTGTCGGCGCGGGCTCACGATAAGATTCTGCGGGTCAGCCGGACAATCGCTGACCTTGATCAGGCAGAAGCGATCGAGGTTCAGCATCTCACCGAGGCCATCAATTATCGGGCTCTCGACAGAACATACTGGACTCGGTGACGACGACAGGATCGAGCGTCTCTTTCTCAGGTGAGGTCGATGGTACGTATCAGGTCGTAACTGACATGACTTCTCGAAACTCCCCCTCTGTCGATGCTGCGATTGAAGAGATCTATCGGAATCAGTCGCGACGCATTTTCGCGACGTTGATCCGACTGCTAGGCGATTTCGATCTTGCTGAAGAAGCACTGCATGAGGCGTTCTCCCAAGCGGTCGAGCAATGGCCGCGTGACGGGATTCCAGCAAATCCCCGTGCGTGGCTCGTGTCAGCGGGACGCTTTAAGGCGATTGATTCGCTAAGACGTCGAACCCGACTGGACGCACACCTTTCTGTCATTGCTGATCGTTTGGATCGTGATCGACAGGCCCGGCCTGCAGCGGGCGAAGAAACGGTGGAGGACGACCAGCTCAGGCTGATTTTCACGTGCTGCCACCCGGCGTTGGCATTCCAGACACAAGTGGCGTTGACGCTGCGTGAAGTCTGCGGGTTGACGACCGAAGAGATCGCCAGTGCCTTTCTCACTGCTCCGGCGACAATCGCCCAACGAATCGTGCGTGGTAAAGCAAAGATCCGGGATGCCGGGATCCCGTATGAGATTCCGCATCTGTCCCAACTGCATGAACGACTGGAGTCGGTACATGCCGTGATTTACCTAGTGTTCAATGAAGGATACTCGGCTTCAGGGGGAGACTCGTTGTTACGGGAAGACCTCTGTGATGAAGCTATTCGTCTGGGACGACTTCTCGCCGAATTACTCCCGGATCCAGAAACATTCGGGCTCATTGCGCTGATGCTGCTCCAGTCCTCACGACGCAAGGCACGGGCGACTGACGCCGGGGATCTGATCTTGCTGGAAGATCAGGATCGTTCGCTATGGGATCGAAAAGCGATCGAGGAAGGGACCCGACTGGTCAATCAGGCGATCCGAAGTGGACCAGTCGGGGTCTATACCTTGCAGGCCGCAATTGCCTCGGTGCATGCGAATGCACCCTCGTCTGCGGAGACCGACTGGCAGGAGATTACCGCTTTTTATGAGATCCTCCGGGAAGGTGCTCCAACACCAATCGTGAGATTGAATCAGGCCGTCGCGATTGCCATGCGCGATGGACCGCTCGCTGGATTGTCATTGATTGAGGAACTGCTCGAATCGCCGGAACTCGCAGACTACCACCTCGCTTGGGCGGCGAAGGCGGATCTCTGTCGGCGGCTCGGTCGAGTGGAGCCCGCGCGGGAAGCCTATCAGAAGGCGTTGTTGCATGTCCGACAGGAGCCTGAGCGACGATTTCTGGAAGGACGCCTGCGTGAACTCTCAGGTGAAGCCCAATAGTTGCTTTCGCAGGAGATCAACACCGGAGCCCGGACTGCGGTGACCGAGTATTTTTCTTTTTTCGATGTCGAAACGTCGTCCGCTACTTCGACCAACTGGGGGAGGAACAGGAAACGCCCGCTGTCGCACATCTTTTTTGATCAACGATCCGGAAATCACGGGGATCTCAAATGAAATTTCTTGGTCTCGTGATTGTCGAGCCACCCGAAGGGGAGACGATGTCTTCGGACGAACTCCAGCAGTTCAAGTTGACGTGCCGTGAAGGCGATAACGAGGTGCGAGCAACAGGAAACCTTTGCTATGAATTGAATGCGGAATCCGGAATTTCCCTGAGGCGAATTGAATCTCAAATTGATATTTCGAACCAGAGGCCCGGCACCAGCAGACCTGACCGCCTCTTTCTGTTGAATGCACGTGACTTGAATGAAGCCATCCGATTGATGTCGATTCATCCTGCTCTTTCGCACGGACGGGTCGAACTCTACCGGATTGAAAATGCCGGGGACTGAAATTGTGGTGCTCTCTCCTCCGCTGGAAGTCTCAGCAAGGAGGAGCGAGTTCTTTCATCCCCTTTCCCATCCCAACTCAGTATCTGCAGGAAAATAAAATGCACTTTGAAGCTCAGGCTCAACATGAATGGCTGCTGCGACTCGTCGGGAACTGGACCTTCGAAGGGACCTGTCTGGCGGGGCCTGATATGCCTGAGACCGTCAGCCGCGGAAAGACGGCGATTCGCTCTCTCGGTAAGGCCTGGATTCTCTGTGAAGGCGTAAGCGATATGCCGAACGGAGAGCCGGGGTACTCGATCATTACACTCGGTTACGACACAGCCAAGCAGGAGTTCGTCGGGAGCTTCGTTGGTTCAATGATGTCGAACATGTGGATCTACGAAGGCACACTGGACGCTGACGAGAAGATCCTGACGCTCGATACGATCGGACCGAGTTTCACAGGAACAGGGTCGGCTCCGTATCAAGACATCATCGAGGTTGTCGACAATAATCACTGGATCCTGCGGTCTCAGGTCAAAGGTGAAAATGGTGAGTGGACGCAGTTCATGACCGGTCATTATCGGCGAGTTCAGGGCTGATCAAGGCTCGCTGACGTGAATGCACCGTCGCTGGCGACACCAGGCCTGAATTTCGATCTCTGCATTGTGAATTCTGTGTTGTGAATTCGGCCTGTTCAGCAGGTTGAAGATTCTCAGCAGACCGATGCAGAGACTATTTTCCATTTCAAGGGCGAACGCATGAAGTACATGATGTTGATCTACGGCGAAGAAGGGGCCTGGACCGAACTGGAGCGGGAGAAGTGCTACGGCGAGTCACTCGAACTCATTCGCAGCCTTGAAGAGTCAGGCCAATTCATTTCGGCCTCACCGCTGCAGCCGGTTGCGACGGCCACAAGTATTCGGCTTCGTGAAGGCAAGCGACTGGTGACCGACGGACCATTCGCCGAAACACATGAACAACTCGGTGGATATTTCATGGTGGAAGCTGCGGACCTGAATGCTGCCATGGAAATCGCCAGCCGGATCCCCGCTGCTCGCCGTGGGACGGTCGAAATCCGCCCAGTGGTGGAACTTCCGGGGCTAAGCTGAATTCCCTGCGAGCTCATTGAGTCGTTCGGAGTCCATCTCAGGCAGACGAGGCCGCTTGAGTCCCGCAAATTAAATCTGTTTCGACTTGATAGAACTGGGATCGCGATGTCAGCGACGATGAAATTACCCGGGAAGGTCTCAAGTGCACGGATCTGGACTGGGCGGGTTCTCAGTGGTCTGGCACTGCTGTTCCTGCTGATGGATGGGCTCGTCAAGATTGTGCCGCCACCCATGGTGGTGGAAATTACTACGCAACTGGGCTATCCAGCCAGCGTCATTCCTGCCTTGGGGATTTTGTTAACGGCGATCACATTGCTCGCGATTTTCCCCCGGACAGCGGTGATCGGAACGATCCTGTTGACGGGGTATCTCGGAGGAGCCATTGCCACTCATGTTCGAGTGCAGGATGCTCCATTCTCTCACATCTTCCCGATACTGATCGGCGGACTCCTCTGGGGTGGCCTTGCTTTGCGGAGGCCAGAGCTCGCGGCGGTGATTTTCGGGCAGCCGACAGCAAAAAAACGCCGTCGTACTGAAAACGATGTCGAAATCGCCCAGGGTGAAACGACTCAAAGGTGAGTCTAAATTCTGGTTCAGCTGTTATCCTAAAAATCAAAAAAGAGTCGCCCTATGAGAGTCATGGTCATTGTAAAAGCGAGCCCCAATTCTGAAGCCGGCGTTCTTCCGGGCGAAGAACTGCTGACCGCGATGGGGAACTTCAATGAGGAACTGCACAAGGCCGGAATTCTCCTGGCCGGAGACGGACTACACCCGTCCGCAAAAGGTGCCCGAGTGCTTTTCAGTGGCAACAATCGCACTGTCGTGGCTGGCCCGTTCACCGAGACCAAGGAGCTGATCGCAGGCTTCTGGATCTGGAAGGTAGACTCACTCGAAGAGGCGATTGAATGGGTCAAAAAGTGTCCCAATCCGACTGAAGGGGACACCAATGTTGAGATCCGTCCGATCTTCGAAATGGAAGAATTCGGAGAGGTAATGACTCCGGAGCAGAAAGAACAGGAACTCCGGATCATGAGAGACCTTGAAGTTCGAAATCAGGCCTGAGTCCGCTTTTAAATTCAGAGTTCAGGAAAGTGAGCGATGGCAGGGATCACACCCACACGTTTTGAGACAACCGGCGAGATGCTGCTTGTCGGACTGCGAAAGCATTACACGTTCGGCGGCGAAGCCGGCATTGAAAAACAATGGTGGGATTTCGTCCCGAAGATGGAATCGATTCCTGATCGTGTTCCTGATGTCACTTATGGGGTCTGTCTGGACTTCAACCTCAGCGAGGGCTTTGACTATCTCAGTGCGGTTGAGGTGACAAAGGTCAGTGAAACGATCCCTGGCATGGACGTCCTGCGCCTTCCTGCCAGACGGTATGCCGTCTTCACACATGAAGGCCATTACTCCACGTTGCCTCAGACTTTCGAAGCGATTATCCGCGAATGGGTCCCCACGGTGACGAACACGGACAACACGGCTCCCAACTTCGAACGCTACAACAGAGACTTCTGTCCTGAGACCGGCATCGGCGGGATTGAAATCTGGTTCCCTCTCACTGATTGACAGTGCATCAGGCAGTGCATCATTGCGACTGCCTGATGCACCTGGTGGGGTTTGAATTCTGAAGTCACCTTGCGCTGGAGGTGGAGATGTCCCGGAAAATTTTCGTCAATCTCCCTGTTCGTGACCTGAACAAGTCCATGGCCTTTTATCGGGCCTTGGGATTTTCAATCAATGAGCAGTTCACGGACGAGACGGCTGCCTGCGTCGTCATCAGCGAGTCGATCTACTGCATGCTGCTGACGCATGAGAAGTTTCAAAGCTTCTCGCCGTTGCCGCTGGCGGATGCGACGGAGGTAACTGGGCAACTGCTGGCTCTGAATTTCGAGAGTCGACAGGAGGTCGACGAGATCGTGACGAGGGCTCTTGCCAGCGGTGGATCCACGTTTAGCGATCCAAAAGACTATGGATTTATGTACCAGCACAGCTTCCAGGACCCTGACGGACACGTCTGGGAACCATTTTTTATGGACATGAACGCAATTCCATCGCAGGGGAATTGATCCAGCGCCATTCACTATCCGCTCAGTGGCCTATTAATGCGGCCTAATGATGAAGTGGCGAAATGAATTGGCCGTCTCCGATCCTAAAGCGGAGCGGACGCGGTGTATTGTTCTGAATCACTCACGGGATGCGAAACTTCAACAGAGTGCTGAAAAGGGAGGCGTCATATTCGTGTCGATCAGTGCAGTGCAAAAAATTGGATTTTAGGGCCGGTTAAGCAGGTCAGTGTGAATGGGTAATTTTGATTTGGGTGAGTGAAATCTTCCTTCCAGGCTGTGCGGCGTAACCTAAAGTGGATGGGTAGATACATCAAACTACACCATCTCAATTAAGGTCGTCCCGTGGACACAACCCCTGTCACTACATCCGAAACGTCCCTCCTCGAACAGAACTGGAAATGGCTGCTCGCGCTGGGAATCGTTCTGATCCTGCTGGGGACGACGGCGATCTGTCTACCCCTCCTCGCCACGATTGAATTCGTCATGATTCTTGGAATCCTGATGCTGATGGCTGGGGTGATGTTGATTGTGAGTGCCTTTCACGCAGGCCGTTGGGGCGGCTTTATGCTGAACCTGATGATCGGCATTCTTTATGTGGTGAGCGGCTTTCTGATTCTTGAAAACCCAGTTGAGGGTGCCGCCGGTCTGACGCTTCTGATGGCGATCTTTTTCCTGACCACCGGACTGTTTCGAGTAACGATCGCCTTGCTGGAGCGATTTCAGGGTTGGGGCTGGGTCCTTCTCAATGGGGGAATCAATATCCTCCTCGGTGTTGTCATTTGGCGCCAATTCCCGGTCTCCGCGCTCTGGATCATCGGACTGCTGGTCGGATTTGAACTGCTGTTCAACGGTTGGGCGTGGGTGATGCTGGCTCTGACAGTGCGTCAGATGTCGAAGAAGTCTCTTCCAAATCACCCGGTCATCTAAAATGAGTTGCGTTTAAATCCCCTAGGCTTGGCCGGAGGATGAGGAACCCGTTCGTGAGGTCCAGTCCTCTCGGCGAATCCAGCGCGCAAACCCGGACTCACTTCTCGCTTCCTGAAAGAGCTGACCTGCCGGCATCTCCTCTGGTGTGGTCATGGGCTCTCTTTCTGTCGGACGGTGACCTGTAGGGCTGCTCGTCGCAGTGAATGAATTCGAACTCCAGAAGACAACAGCTGAAGACACTTGCCTGATTCCATTTGAGATCACCTTATGGACGTCACAATTCCCCCCCCAGTCGAACAGACGCGTGTCGCCAAAGAGTCTTTGGCTCGCGCCTTTCGGACCAGATATATCGCTCTAGCGGTGTGTGGCTGGGTCAGTGCCTGCCTGCTGATTGCAGGGTGGCTTCCTGACGTGGGACACAACATGAGCTTCATCTGGCTCATCAGTGGCGCGACCGGCCTTTGCGCGGCCGTCGGACTGACGGAAGCGATCAAAGGGGATGTGAAGATCCAGGAACGATTGCTGACGGCCTATATTCATGCCGCGACGACAGACAGCCTGACGGAACTCTCGAACCGCCAGTCACTTGATTCCATGCTGACCAGTCTGTTGTCTACCCCTGCTTTGCACCGGCCTCCCATTTCGATGGTTATGATCGATATCGATCACTTCAAGGCTTTCAACGATCAGTGGGGACACCAGGCGGGGGATGTGGTGCTTCACAACGTCGCTGGAAAACTGCGGCGATTCTTCGGTGAAAAAGCATTTGTCGCCCGCTATGGCGGAGAAGAGTTTGCCATCGTTCTCTCGAACTGTGGGATCGGCGAAGCAGGCGCACTCGCTGAAAACTGTCGAGAGATGGTGAAAGCGGTCACCTGCCCTTATCGAGATCACCAGTTCCGGGTGACGATCAGTGGCGGAGTCTCGGAAGCCCGGTCGCAGGACACACTCGATACTCTCACGCAGCGAGCGGATCTCGCGTTGTATTCTGCAAAGCGAATGGGGCGGGATGTCATCTGGGTCGACACGCCTGGTCGAGCTGCGGTGATTGAAACATCTCCGACTCCAGTAGATTCGAGGCTGAGCCCGGCACCCCGACCTGATGTCTCGCCGCTGAACTTCGGACTGCCTTACCACTCAATGGTCTGATCATCCCGGGGCTTGCTGTTTGACGGGACCCCGAATCCGGCCATTCAACCCCATGTTGCCGTCAGATAATTCGATCTGGCTGGGGGGCGGCTCGGATAAATCGCACACTCACCCCGTCGATGGACGTAGTCCAGACCCCACTCTCGTTATCGTTCTCAAGAGAGTTCTCGTCTCGACTCTCGTCCGTGTTCCGGATAAAGAGCCAGCCGACTCCGCCATAGGGATCGATGATTCGGTAGTCGCCCGTCTCAATCTCGGCCGGCAGGAGATCGAGATGCCGCTGAATCAGTGATAGTGGAAGGCTCAGATGTTCTGAATCAATCGTGCGTCGCTGAACGGGGGAAGTTGGGGCGCGTCGAACGACTTCTTCCGTCTGCTGACTGACCGGCCGTTCAATCACAATCGAGGCGGCTGGAAGCGGCTGCCATTCATCGGTGAATTCTTCTGTCACAGTGACTGCAGCGACCTCTCTAGAGTCTCTTGCCTCGTTCGCATCCAGTGCATTCTGTTCGGACGGGTCTTCGCTTACGGCGACCCAGGCTGTCCATTCATCTTCCGAAAGAACAACCGGAGCAGGCACCAGTTCCTGAAGCAGTGTCTGTCGTGATTCGACGACGGGCTGATCATTCACCCAGAGTCCTGCAAACATCCCTGTTGCGAACATCAAAGAGGCAGCGCGGATCAGAATCTGACAGGAGGCAAACATGGCAGCGGCACAACGGTTTGGCTCAGTCGAGCAGATTGACGTTCAAAAGGGATTCAAAGCAAATCAACGACCCGATGTCTCGAGAAGGACACTCCCATCCGCCTGCTTGAGACAACGTCTCAAGCGATGACTCCGGCATTGTCGATGGCTCGCCTCCTGAAGCCTCGGTCAGTATTGTCTTTCACCAACCGTCTCGAGTTTCTCCGTCGGCGAAGATATCGTCGTGGGAAACAGGCAATCTGTGCCGCAATTCGCCCTCGTCAAAGTGATTGGTCGCCACACTGGCGGAAGGGGGTAATTCGCAGGTGTTGTGCTAGAATTGACGAATTTCCTGTTTGGGCTGCTCGCAGCGAATTTATGAAGACAATTGAAATCCAGCCTGTCTCAAGCCCTGTGTTTGGGGAGATTCGCCCGCCCGGCTCCAAGAGTCTGACGAACCGGGCGCTCATCATTGCTGCGCTGGCGGACGGCCCTTCCCATCTGACTGGAGTGCTCGACAGCGTTGATACTCAAGTGATGATGGAGAGCCTCAATCGGCTGGGGCTGAAAGTGACAGCCGATCTGGAACAGCACCACTTCGATGTCGTTGGACAGTCAGGTCGCCTCCCGGTTTCGCAGGCCGATCTCTGGTGTGAAAACAGTGGAACAAGCATCCGGTTCCTCACGGCACTCTGCGCCGCAGGGAACGGGACTTACCGGCTGGACGGCAACGCACGCATGCGAGAACGCCCCATCGCGCCTCTCATCGCTGCACTCTCGGCCGTCGGAGTCGATGCCGTCTGTGAATTGAACAACGGCTGTCCTCCCGTCTCGGTGAAGACGAGCGGGCTGGCAGGAGGCCGCATTGAGGTTTCCGGAAACCTGTCGAGTCAATACCTCAGCGCGCTGCTGATGGCCGCTCCCGCCGCACGTGCTCCTGTGACAGTCGCGGTGACGGGAGAGCTGGTTTCACGTCCTTATGTCGATATGACGCTCGAAATGATGCGGGCGTTCGAGGCTGAGGTCGATGAGCCACAACTGAACGAATTCAGGATTGCCGCGAAGCCCTACGTCGGCCGGACGTATGACATCGAACCAGATGCCTCGGCCGCCAGTTACTTCTTTGGTGTTGCTGCAGTCACTGGGGGTGAAGTCACCGTGAATGGACTCTCTCGAAATGCCCTTCAAGGGGACGTTCGTTTCGTGGAAGCCCTTGAGCAGATGGGATGCACCGTTGCCTGGAAGTCTGACTCGATCACCGTAAAGGGGGGACCTCTTCGCGGCATCGATATCGACATGAATGACATCAGTGACACCGCTCAGACACTCGCATGCGTTGCTCCGTTTGCGGACGGCCCGACGCGGATCCGCAACGTGGCCCACATGCGTCTGAAAGAAACAGATCGAGTGACCGCTGTCGTCACAGAACTGCGGCGGGTCGGACTGAATGTCGAAGAACATGAGGACGGGATGACCATTCATCCCGGAACCATCAGTCCGGCGGAGATTCAGACTTACGACGATCACCGGATGGCGATGAGTTTCTCCCTGCTCGGACTGCGTGTCCCCGGGATTCGGATCGCCGATCCTGATTGCACGTCCAAGACTTATCCTCTGTATTTCGAAGACCTTGAGCGGCTCTGTCGCTCCTCGCGAACGGTGGGTTAAGTCGATGAAATCGTGGGTGGGGTGAATCGAACTTCCCGACCCGCAAGTCGGCAGTGATTTCCTTGAAGCTGCGCCGAGTTCGGAAATTCCCATTCGACGAACCGCCGGGATTCCGCCATACTCAAAATGCCGGAACGAGCTGCTCCTGAACTGCTTGGCAGGTCGCTGGAATGCTCGTTTTGAGGACACAAGCTCTGTGAAAGTTGATGTTGGTGCAACAGGCGCTCAGCCTGCTTCTGCAGTTTCGTCGGCTCGCACGAGCGATCTCTCCGGTGAAGCAGACCGATCTCGAACAAAGAAATTGAAGACATGTCAGAAGGTGGTCCTGGGAAGCGTTTCCCAAACAGCAGACCGAGAGGAAATCAGAGAACAGGAGAGCCGTCCGCCCGCTGGCTGGCATTTCTCGCCGTCCAGTCCTTTGCTCAGAAGGGGCTGTTTGTCTCTAAGTCGCTGGATCGTCTTTACGAGGAATATCCAACGCTTCCCCGAGATCGCCAGTTTGCGACCGAACTCGCCGCCGAGACGATTCGTCGTGGGCTCACTATCGACACAATTCTCGAACAGTACGTCACTCGCCCTCGAGAAAATGTGGAGCCAGAACTCTGGCTGCTGCTACAGCTCGGGTGCTGCCAGCTGTTGTTCCTGCCGCAGGTACCACCTCACGCGGCGATTCACGAGACGGTCTCGCTCTGTGATCGCATTCAAAAACCCCGGGCGAAGGGATTCGTTAACGGCGTTCTGCGAAACCTCGATCGCGATGCCAGTCAGCTTGGGCCTGTGATGCAGCCGGGAGTGACCCCATCGTCGGTCTCACTTGATCAGCTCGAATCACATTTGCTCCCGATCTATGAATTCCGGGGCCCGATGCACCGATGGCGAACGATTTCGTTCCCCAAGAAAATCTTTGTGAATCCGCACCAGCATCCGCTGGAGTACCTGGCGGAAGTCTGCAGTCTGCCGCACTGGCTGGTTCAACGCTGGGCCGCTGAAAACGTGGACACCGATCAGCTGTTGAATCGTGGCTTGTGGTTCACCTCACCGGGACGAGTTTCTCTTCGGGTGAATCTCAACAAGACCACACGCGAAGCGGTGCTCAACGTCCTGCAGGAGAGCGGAATCGAAGCCGGCCTCGGTGTGCTGCCGGAATCGATCGTGCTTGCCGGTTCCCTGTCTCCGCGCGACATTCCGGTCTTTCACGATGGCTGGTTCAGTGTGCAGGATGAGTCCGCAATGCACGCCGCCGTTCGTCTCGATCCGAATCCTGGGGAACGAATTCTCGATCTCTGTGCGTCACCCGGTGGGAAGACGTGTCATCTCGCAGAGCTGCTGCGGGAGACCGGCGAGGTTGTCGCCTGTGACCTGTCGGAGACGCGACTCCGGCCGGTACGCGAGAACATCTCCCGGCTGGGGCTTGAAAATATTGAAGTCTGCATTGTGGACGAGGATGGTTCGAACCTGCCGGAAGGGCCATTTGATGCCGCGCTGGTCGATGCCCCCTGTTCGAACACCGGTGTGTTAGGGAAGCGGGCGGAAGCGCGTTGGAGAATTCTCCCGACGACGTTTGATGATCTCGTTCCGCTGCAGCGTCGCCTGCTGACGGACGCGATCAGTCGGGTGAAGCCGGGCGGACGAATTCTGTATTCCACCTGTAGTATTGATCGACAGGAGAATCAGGATGTTGTTCAGTCGGTCATCGCCAGTGATCCCCGAGTCCGTCTGGTTTCTGAGCATTTCCATGAACCCGGCGAACCCGCAGACGGCGGTTATCAGGCACTGTTAAGGTTGCAGCCGGTGTAGGCAACTCGTGATCATTTTCCCTCAAAAAAGTGATAATGGATGAAAATCTCGTAATCCCCCTGCCTCTTTTCGTCGTTCACGAGAGCAGCTTGCTCGACCGAGCGCCCACGCAGCACGCGTTCCGATTGATGAAAGACTCACTTCCGCGTGGCAACGACGGGCAGTTCAAAAGGCAGAACGGTCGCAAGGGGCATTGCCAGAATTGACGGGAAGGCGACCGCGATGTTGTTTCAGCGTTATCTCGGAGGATTGATTCTGGGAGGCGGCCTGATCGCACTCGCTTTTCTCTGGATTGTCTACTCGCCCCCACTCCTGTTTCAAATCGTGGGGACGGTGTTGGTTTTCGGTCCGATCCTCCTCGGGGTCGATATGATCAGCGATACACTCGCCCCAGATGAACGTGAAGCACTCGACGGGAAATGCCGCGATCAAGGTCACAGTGAGGGGAGACAGCTGCAGTCAACGCGATTGCATCAACCCGTCTCACTGGCGTATGTGTGCCAGCAGTGCGATGCTCCATTAGGACGTAATGCTGACGTCTCTCCCCTCGGCGACGTGAAGTGCCAGCATTGTGGAAAGTGGTTCAACATCCACGGGCGTCAGGCGACATAACCAGAGACTGGATGTCGTCCATTAACAAGATGAGTAACGTCCCTCTGGTTGCACTCAGTTCCGCCAGAGCCCAGAACATCCGGCCAGATCTCTTCACATCACGGAGCGAATATGCCGCCATTCTTTCGGCTGATGGGGATCATTCCTCTGGGAATTGGCGTGACCGTGCTGGGTTTTCTCTGGCTCAGTCCCTGGAATGAGTTCGGTTCTCCTCCGCTCTTCTTTCGAATTTTCGGAAGCTTTATTGCACTCGCATTCGTCATGATGGGAAGCGGCCTTCTCTCGGCGAAGCTTGGCCCGAGTGACGCAGACAGAAAGGCTGCGATCGACGTGTTTTACCGACAAGTCCTTCGAAAGAATCCGCCACTTGAGGGGCCACCAGAGGCAGGTTCGCTGGACTATGTCTGTCGGCACTGCAATGCCCCACTGGGGCGCAAGGCGGACGTCTCTCCTCTCGGTGATGTGAAGTGCAATCATTGCGGAAAGTGGTTCAACATCCACGGGCGAGGTGTCTGAGTGAACGCCAGTGAAAAGAAAGAGGCCGCTCCTGATGACAGGAACGGCCTCTTTCTTTTGTTTCCGACTCGAGAGTCGAATGTTCGCAAACGGCCCTATGCCTTGAGGGCGGCTTCATACAGCTCGCCGACGTATGGCCAGTTCACAATGGAGTAGAACGCCTGAATGTATTCTGGGCGGCGATTCTGGTACTTCAAATAGTAAGCGTGTTCCCAGACATCGAGCCCGAGCAACGGGGTGGAACCGTACATGAGTGGGCTGTCCTGATTGGCAGTGCTTTCCACAACCAGCTTGCCGTCTTTGTTCAGGCTCAGCCAGGCCCAGCCGCTGCCGAAGCGGGTCGTCGCGGACTTGGTGAAGAGTTCCTTGAACTGATCAAACCCTCCAAAGGTCTTGTCGAGATCGGCTTTCAGTTTGCCAGAAGGACCTGGGGCGTCTTTTTTCAATGTCTTCCAGAACAGGCTGTGATTCGCATGACCACCGCCATTGTTGCGGACGGCAGTGCGAATCTCTTCAGGCACCTGATCAAGATTGGAGATCAGCTTTTCGACAGGCTGTTTGCCGAGATCTGTTCCGGAAACGGCCTTGTTCAGGTTCGTCACATAGGCCTGATGGTGCTTGTCGTGATGGATCTCCATCGTCTTTGCATCGATGAAGGGTTCCAGTGCATCGAAAGCATAGGGGAGCGCCGGCAGGGTGTACGCATCACCGGCCGCAGCGAATGCGACAGCTGGCAGACAGCTGGCAGCACCAGCGGCGACAACTCCGAAAGCAGAGGTTTTCAGAAAACTGCGGCGATCGACACGATTTTCAAACAGCGGATTTGACATCAGTGGTCCTCCCCCTCATCTCGAGCAACAGGCCAAAAGATTGACACGACCACGCCACGCGGCGAGCAGCGTTTCCTTCCTCGATCATCGCCTACGCCAGCAGGCGACCTTTCTGGAATCAGTGTTCCAGGCAACTCCTGATTGTAAGGCAGTCGATACGCCCCCGATAGACAGGGAATCCCGGGGAAAATTATTTGAGCAAACAAGCGGAAAGGTTTTCCCTTCTTCCGCCTATAGCTCTCTCCAGTCGAAGCGAGCAAACTATTGCTGTGATTCAACAGGCACGACTTCTGGAACGGGTTCTGCAATGGCAGGAGTTGGATCTCCCACTGCAGGAGCAGGAACTCCGCGAACCTTCAGGAAGCCAGCGATCCCGACAACGACGGTCGCGAGGAGCAGGTTGACGCTCATCCAGAACTTTGCGTTCCGACGAATCCCTTCGAAGGCCTTGGCGCGACCTGCGAGAGCAGACGCATAAAAGAACACGACAAATGCCAGCAGGATCTTGATTCCCATCAGAGCCGCGTACAGCTTGTCGCCACGATGCTGCGGACCAGTGACAACGAGATAGTTGTAGAACCCTGTCAGGATCAAAAGGCCGATGGCCATGCCGACGATCTTCCGCCACTTCCCTGAGACCCCTTCTTTCAACTGCTGGTGAGCGTCATCAGGCAGTTGAGCGGCGACAGGAAACAGCACATTGCGGATGAAGTAAGCTCCGCCGAACAGGACAATGGCTCCCAGCACATGCAGGATACGGGAAGCAGTAATCACAGGAATAAGGTCCATCGATGACGTGTCCTTGTAAAAGCGTCGCAAACCGCTGGGTGAAAAATCCCCCAACACAGCGGCATCGGTGAATGAGTCGCGGATCTGGCATTTATAGATGGTCAATTCCGGGGTGAGAAGCGACTTCTCCTGTCAGGGATCGCTTCCCTGAGGAACTCTGTCGGTCACGACGGGTGGGACAATTTCGATCGGTTTGAATTCCGGGCGAGGCTCGACTAAGTTGATCCCACAAAGATCACAGTGATTCACGAATTCCTTCTTTCCGTTGACCGACTCCAAGGGGAGAGCCAGAACATGGGACGTCCCGTTACGTTATTTACTGGGCAATGGGCCGATCTTCCGCTGGAAACTCTGTGCAAGAAAGCCAAGGAATTTGGCTTCGACGGGCTGGAACTCGCCTGCTGGGGAGATCACTTCGAAGTCGACAAAGCTCTTTCGGACGACACCTACTGCGCCCGGAAGCGCGATCTGCTCGAACGTCACGATCTGAAGTTGTTCGCCATTTCGAATCATCTGGTCGGGCAAGCGGTCTGCGACAACATCGATGCCCGTCACAAGTCGATCCTCCCGGAATACGTCTGGAAAGATGGTGATCCTGCTGGCGTGAATCAGCGTGCCGCAGAAGAAATGAAGAACACCGCCCGTGCCGCTCAGCGACTGGGAGTGAGTGTCGTCAACGGCTTCACCGGGTCGAGCATTTGGCATCTGCTGTACGACTTCCCGCCAACTCCGAAGTCGTGGATTGATGACGGATATCAGCAGTTCGCTGATCGCTGGAACCCGATCCTCGATGTGTTCCAGGAATGCGGAGTTCGCTTCGCTCTGGAAGTGCACCCGACGGAAATCGCATTCGATATCTACTCCACGCATCGCGCACTTAAGGCAATTGGTCACCGCGAAGAATTCGGGTTCAACTTCGATCCGAGCCACCTGCTGTGGCAGGGCGTTGATCCTGTAGAGTTCATTCGTGAGTTCCCGGACCGCATTTATCATGTCCATATGAAGGACGCCGTGACCAGTCTGAACGGCCGGTCAGGGATTCTCTCCAGCCATCTTTCCTTTGGCGATCCTCGTCGGGGGTGGGACTTCCGTAGCGTCGGCCGCGGCGCTGTCCGGTTCGAAGAAATCATTCGGGCACTGAACACCGCTGGCTACCCTGCCGATGCTCCGCTCTCAATCGAGTGGGAAGATTCAGGCATGGATCGCGAAATGGGAGCTGCTGAAGCTGCTGACTACGTGCGGAACGTCGACTTCCGCCCAAGCGGCCGCGCCTTCGACGCTGCCTTCTCCGAGTAATTTCGAGGATCGATCGCAGCATCGGTCAGATCAGCATTTCTCGATGAGCCTGCCAGGCAAACAAAAAAGTTTTCCTTTGGCAGGCTGCTTCGATGCGCGTGGAGACATCCAATTTTCCGCAAGAATCGTGGATTTCTGCGAGTTAGGGCAATCTGGAGCAGCTTGGGAACCCGCATTGACCAGTTCTGGAACTTGGATACAATCGGCGCAGTTGGGTAATCCGGTAAATTCCGTATCCCCGGAAGGCCTCATAGTTTTGGTGAACTCTTCACGGACGAAGTCAACCGAAGCGACTCAAGATCGGGACGCCGTGAGTGCTCGGCCTCCGCAGTGCGATTCTGGATGTAATCGTTGCTGCGCCGGCTGGAAGGGAGATTAGGAGCACGATGAAGACGGTTTTTACGACAGGTGAAGCGGCGAAGATCTGCAAGGTCAGCCAGCAGACGATCATCCGCTGTTTTGACTCAGGTCAGCTGAAGGGATTTCGGGTCCCTGGGTCCAGGTTCCGTAGAATTCCTCGCGACGTCCTTTATAAGTTTATGAAGGACAATGGGATTCCGACGGATGCCCTTGAGAGCGGCAAACGCAAGGCGCTGGTCGTCGATGATGACCGCGATCTGGTCGAACTCCTCAGGGACTCTCTGGAAGCAGATGGACGCTTTGAAGTCCGCTCTGCAAACAACGGATTCGATGCCGGGATGATGGTCAAAGAATACCGTCCCGATGTCATCATCCTCGATGTGATGCTCCCGGATATCAACGGGAAAGAGGTCTGTCAGCGCGTTCGCAGCGATCCATCGCTCGACGATGTCAAGATTCTCTGCATCTCCGGCATGGTGGAACAGGACCGGATTCGCGAACTGCATGACGCAGGGGCGAACGACTTCCTGCAGAAGCCTTTCGAAGTCGAAACACTGATTCAGCGTGCCTGCAAGATGCTGGATCTGGAAGTTCGCGATTAGAGCAGTTTGCTCTGACCTGTCTTCTCTTTATGAAGGTCGCTTTCATGCGACTCGGTCAAGTCACGCGGTGAGTGGCGTTTCCACTGGAAACGCTCGCTCCGCGGGCTGGCAGAGGCGGTCAATCTTGCGATCTATCGTTGTATGAGAGGACTGTTCTTCTCGCCAGACGCTGGGACATGTGCTAAGAACTGTTGAGTAGGCCGTGACTCTCGCGGCCTGATCCGGTTCTCTATCTGCCCTGAGTGCTGCCATGTCGTCGAAGCCTGAAGATCGACGATCATCTGAGATGCGGAAGCTGTTCGAGAGTTGTTCTCCGTGGCTTCCCCCACAGCAGCTGGCTGTCGAAATTCTGGGACGCTGGATGTCTCACGTTCCATGGAGATCCTGCGGACTCGCCTGGGCTGATCAGACGTCCGGAATCGCAGGCCTGCTCGGCCACCGGAATACGACAAAGCCCACGACAGACTTGGGCGAAGTCTCCTTCTCGATAACGGAAATCAAAACATCTCTTGCTCACGGAGAAGCTCTCTCCAGCGTGATTGACTCGTGGAGCCCACACCTGCCTGACCTCGGCTGGAAAGAGGCACTCGACGGGCGGGACTGTCAGGTCATCTGGGGTTGCGAAGGCGAAATGCAGCCAGAGTTCGATCGTGATCTGATTGATGCCGGGTTGCAGATCATGGTCTGGGGGCTGGAATTTCAACGCCAACTGCGATTGCAGAAGTTGACCGCACTTGCCGAATACGCAGCTGGGGCGGGGCATGAAATCAATAACCCGTTGGGAAGTATCATCGGACGTGCTTCGCAACTGCTGAAAGATGAACCTGATCTCGAAAGACGTCGCCTGTTGGAAAACATCGGGGCTCAGGCCTATCGCATCCGGGACATGATCGGGGACACGATGCTGTTCGCCCGACCTCCGTCTCCGCAGAAAGAAGCAATCGTTCTGGCCGAACTCGTGAGTGAAGTTCTCGGCCGATTCAGTTCTCCAATCGCTGCCCAGCAGATACAGGTCGAGCTCAATCTGGGTGCATCTGAGACGATCGAAGCCGACCGCACCCAATTGCAGATCGTCTTTTCTGAGCTGATCCGCAACTCACTGCACGCGATGCCCGACGGCGGTGAGATCTCTATTGAAGTTTCACAGGAGCACAATGCGTCCGGTGATTGGTATCGCATCGACTTCAGCGACAACGGCCCGGGTTTAACGGATGAGCAGATCGAGCACTGCTTCGATCCCTTCTTCTCTGGCCGTCAGGCGGGGCGGGGGCTCGGATTCGGGCTCTCGAAATGTTGGCAAATCCTGCGGCAGCACGGCGGGAAAATGGACCTCCTGACGGAGCCGGGGAAGACGACCTTTGCGATGTGGTGGCCGGTCATCAGTCTGGACGGCAATGACGATTAGGAACGCGGGCCTCTCGTCAAATCTCAAATTCGAAATAGAAAAATTCGAAACGAATCGATCTGTTTTGAATTTGCCTGTTTCGAATTTTGAATTTCCCTTTCAGGGTCCGTCCTGTGAACATCCGCGCCTCCGGTGGCTGTTGAGAACCGTTCCTGATTGCGACACAATGGCCTGATGTCGCAGTGTCTGGCGACGGCGATTCTCTTTTACGTTCAAGTCTCCAGTGAATTCATCGAGAGGCTCTGTGTCAGCAAGACGCTCCCGTCCGTCGACTGCATCTCCCACCATCAGCGGTCTGGCGTGGAACGGATGGCACGTGACAGCAGTTCTGCTGGTGCTGCTGCGTTATCTGGTCCCGACGGAAGGGGCCGAGCAGGGGCAGACACTGTGGATCGCGGCGGCTTGGTTGGGGTTCGCGGCCGTCCGCTTGTGGTGGCTCTCCCGTCACGACGGCGTTTACTTCCCGGCATTCAATGCAGCCGATTTCGGTGTCGGGTTACTGGTGCTGGGAAATGCGGTCTCCGCCGGAATGGTGCTTCTCACGCAAGGAGATCAGCGCGCGGCGTTGAACGGGTTATGGGAGTGGGCTTCCATCGGGTGCTCGTGGCTTATTCTTCGTGACCTCCTGCGCGCTCCGGAGATGAAACAACTCCTCGCGCGTTCACTGTGGATCCTGTGCATTGTCCTGATGGTCTGCGGTTTCTGGCAGCACTTCTACTGGTATCCGCAACAGGCCGGGGACCTGAAGGAACTGCTCGCCTTACAGCAGAAGCGAGAGACACAGCAAACGCTGAGTGCAGTTGAAGCTCAACGTTTCGAGAAGCTCAATTCCGCGTTGGGACAGACTTTGTTCTCACTCGATCCCGCCGGACAGCGAACGTTGCTGGACCGGGCGGCCCATAGCGTTGAACCTATCGGACGATTCGCACTGGCGAATTCATTCGCCGCAGTGTTGATTGTCGGGTTCTTTCTATCGTTGCAGGTGGCTTGGAATGAGTTTCAACATCCAACGAGTCGTTCATCACGCTGGATCGCCGTCATCATCGTGCTGCTGATCGTCAGCTGCTTGCTGCTGACAAAGAGTCGAACGGCGATTGCAGCCGTGACACTGGTTCTCATCCTACGCGGTCTGCAGCTGGGGATTCGTCAGGCGTTCTGGACACCGGCACGAAGACGGATTGCTGGGGGTGTTGTCACGGCCCTGATTCTGATTCCGATGATTCTGACACTGTCAGGTGGACTAGATCGGGAAGTGATCAGTGAGGCTCCGAAGAGTCTTCAATATCGCATCGAATACTGGAGCGGCACGCTCGGCCTGATCTCGGAGTCACCGCTCTTTGGAGTCGGCCCGGGGAACTTCCGGCAGCATTATCTCAAGCACAAACTGCCTGGATCGAGTGAGGAGATTCTCGACCCTCACAATTATCTGCTCGATGCGTGGGCCCATGGCGGCCTGCTCGCGCTGCTAGGAGTTCTCGTTCTAACGTACCTCGCGGCGCGAAACCTGTTTCGTCGAAGCGACCCCGTGTCCTTGGTGGACAACACGCGATTACCGTTGCTCCCTGTCGCTCTCACGGGAGCAGGCGCCGCATTGATTGTCTTCGCGGAGCAATGGCTGTTCGAAGGGTTCAGTGATTTTGCAGTCCTCTCACTGCTGCTGGGATTCATCGTCACCGCCGCGGTGATGTTTGTCTGGCTGCCTGTTTCGGCGTTTCCAAGGAACACATTCGCGGCCGCCTGTGGGGCACTGTTGTTGCATCTGTTGGGGGCCGGTGGACTGAGCATGCCTGCCATTCTGCAACTCGTGCTGTTGCTGTTTCTTCTGGAACTGATTCCAGCGTCAGGTGCCTCATCCACGAGTCCTCGAGCGTTAGGGGCGGGTTCTCTTGTCTTCGGGTTGCTGACGGTGGGGTGTCTGTGGACGGGGTTGCTGCCGGTTCTGAAGGTCACTTCACTTCTGGACCAGAGCCGCGATATTTACTTCCGACAGGGGAACGCCCGGGCTGCAGAAAAACTGTTGAAAGAGGCAGCGGTTGCTGATCCGCTTTCTCCAGAACCCCATCAGCAGTTAGGGATGCTCTCTTACCAGCAATGGACTCAGCGTCGGACGGAAACGCAGCTTTTTGATGAGGCCGTTCAGGAACTCTCGGAAGCGATTCGGCGCGACCCCGCAGCTGGGAAACGCTGGCTGATGCTCGCTGAATGGTGGAATGCACGTGCCGCATCTGACGGTCACGTTGAGTCCGCGAATCATGCCGTTGATGCTGCCCGACAGGGACTCGAACGATATCCGCACTATGCCCCGCTGTGGGTGCAGCTGGCATTGGCGCTCGAGAAAGCAGGAGAGTCGGCGGCCGAGGCAGCCAGTCAGGCCATCCGACTGGATGATCTGAATCACAAGAATCGCCACGTCGATAAATATCTGCCGGATGCGACCCGTAAGCATCTGGAAACACTGAGCATGGCCGCGCGCCTGCCCCGTAAAAGCGATGCGGATCGGGCTCCCAGGCGTTCCGAGAGGATGAAGTCTCTGAGAGGTCTGGTCGGGTTCACAGGGCAGGACGCTTTCCCCTGGTCGTCAGCGATCGTAAAATCAAAGGCCTGTCATCTGTTCGTTACATGATTTCAAATCGGGAAAAGGTGTCGTGAAGCCACTCCAATTATTTGCAGTCCTGATTGTTTTCATTGCGTGCCTGTCCGTGATCTCCTGGGTAATGAGTCGGGCGCCTATTGCGACCAAAACAGAGAACGTCGCGAAGACTCCGAAGACGGATGAAGCAGAGGCCGAGAAGGATCCTGAAGACGCCGAGAAGAAGGATGACGATTCGGGCGCTCGGGAGAACCCGTTCCAGATGGCAACCGGCCCGAACATGCCGAAGATTGAAGTCGTTGAGAAGGAATATGAGTTCGGCCGGATGGCCTTGGGTTCGACCGGACAACATGACTTCGTGATCAAGAATGTCGGCACGGGACCCGCAAAGCTCGCCAAGGGACCAGTGCAGTGTAAGTGCACAGTCGCTGGTCTGAAGAAGGATGAACTTCTTCCGGGGGAAGAGGCCGTGATCCATCTCTCCTGGACACCAAAGGATGAAGGCCCCTTCGCGCAGTCCGCGACGATCTGGTCGAATGATCCTGAGTACCGCGAAATCAAGTTCATTGTTTCCGGCGAGATGTTCCCGGAAGTGGGGATCAATCCGACAAACGGCTGGTCGCTCGGGCCGATTTCCAACTCCAATGATGTCCCGCTGAACGGGTTTATTGAGTCAGCGGTCTACAAGGAATTCAAAATCACCAAAGTCGATCTCTCAAGTGATCGGGTGGAACTTGAAGCCGTTGCCATGACGCCTCAGGAGCTGGAAGAACGCGGGATGCAGAGTGGATATCACCTGCGTGGTCGTCTGAAAGGGCTCGAGAAGCCACAGAAGATTGAAGAAAAGGTGACCGTCGAAACGGACCTGAAGAACCTCCCGAGAGTTGAGTTTCCCATCAACGGGTCACGCACAGGTTCCATCACGCTGTTTGGGCCGGGGTGGTATGCCGGGGGACCATTGCTGGAACTGGGAAATGCGACCTCTTCCAAAGGCAAGGAAATCAAGCTGACCGTGATGGTTGAGCCTGCTGAGGAAGAAATGAAACTGACTGAGGTGATCGCGAATCCTGCGTTCCTGAAGGCAACTCTTAAGCCGGAGCAGATCGGAAAAGAGCTTCCCCGTGAACGTTACTCATTGTTTATCACTGTGCCGGAAGGAAGCCCGCGCGGGGTCTGGACGAGTGCCAATCCGGGACAGTTGATTCTCAAGACAAATCACCCACTGGTTCAGGAACTCGCGATCAAGATTCATTTGAATCTCGAGTCCAATTAGCGAGCAGGTCTGCAGCGGTTTTGATTGGAGCGTTTCGCAGTGGGACATGCTGGCAGGATGTGTTGAGGTCGGAGAGGGATTGCCGTGAGGCCGTGATGAATGGAAGTCGTTTCCTGCATGAGCGGAGCGGTCCGCAGTAAGGTCGGGAGCATGTCGAGTCTATTTTTTCGACCTCTACTGGTCCTTGCTCTGCTCAGCAGGGTACTCGCAAGCAATCCTGTTTGCGCGGCTGAGATCGATTTCGGGCGAGACATCCGTCCGATCCTGTCAGACAAGTGCTTTCAGTGTCATGGGGCAGACGAAGGGACCCGACATGCTGATCTCCGGCTTGATCTGAGAGAAGCCGCGACGGCCAACCGGGATGGTTCCTTCGCGATCCGCCCCGGCGATCCTGAGCAAAGTCTGCTCATCAAGCGGATTCTGTCTGAAGACGAAGCCGAGAAGATGCCCCCTGCGGAGTCGAACAAGCATCTCACTCCCGAGCAGATTGCTCTGCTGCGGAGATGGATTGAATCCGGCGCAGAGTATTCCGAGCACTGGTCGTTCCAACCGGTGGTCATGCCAAGCGTTCCTGCTAAGGAAGCTGCCTGGGGGAATAATGAGATTGATGCTTTCGTTCTCGCGAAGCTGAACGAGCACGGCCTCATGCCGTCACCTGAGGCCGACAAGGCGGTGCTGATTCGGCGAGTCTATCAGGATCTGCTCGGGCTGTTGCCGTCGCCTGCCGAGGTCGATCAATTCATCAATGACAGCTCAGCTCAGGCTTACGAGCAGCTGATTGATCGATTGCTACAGAGTCCGCACTATGGAGAACGCTGGGGCCGTCACTGGCTCGATCAGGCGCGCTACGCAGATTCCCATGGATTCACGATCGACGGCGCCCGGGTGATGTGGCCCTATCGTGATTGGGTCATTAAATCGCTGAATGAGGATCTGCCGTTTGATCAGTTCACAATCGAACAACTCGCGGGGGACCTGTTGCCAGCCCCGACGAAATCACAACTGGTCGCGACGGGTTTTCATCGCAACACGATGATTAATCAGGAAGGGGGAGTGAAGCCGGACCAGTATCGCCACGAAGCACTCATCGATCGCGTGAACACGACGGGAGCGGTCTGGCTGGGGCTGACCATCGGCTGCGCTCAATGCCATACGCACAAATTCGATCCGGTGACGCATCAGGAGTATTACCGACTCTATGCGTTTTTTAACGGAGCCGAGGACGAGAACAATGTCGGGCCGACGGTCGGGGTGTATGAGCAGGAGTTGTTCGGCCTGACAAGTCAGCAACAGGCGGAGTTGCAGGAACTGAAGGTTCTGCGACAGAAGCTGAAAGAGCAGGAGCGGCAGGAGAAAGAACTCAAACTGGCGTCGACCGATCTCTCGAAGTGGAAGTGGTCTCCCACCCAAGTGACAGATTTCAAGACCGATTCCAACGGTTCGTTTACCAGTCTGCCGGATGGATCGTTGCTGGCGGACGGCACACTCTCTGAGAACGATACCTATCGGGTCACGGTGAAAGTTCCTTACTCCAAAATCGGTGCGGTACGAATCCGGACACTGACCCATCCGAAACTTCCGAAGACCGGGCCGGGTCTCGCGAAGAACGGGAACTTCGTTCTCACTGACGCGGAACTCGAGATCAATGGAACAGTTCGCCGGTTCGCAGACGCGATTGCAGATCATGCACAGCCCGGCTATCCGGCTCAGAACGCGATCGATACTGATCCTCGATCCGGATGGGCGATCAATGTAGATCCAGCGAAGCCCAAGACTCTTGGGGGTCCGGTGATGAATGCTCCGCATTCTCTGGCACTGATTCTGGGGAAGGAAGTGAACATCGAGGCCGAAACGACCGTGACGGTCGTGCTGAAGCATCAGTTGAATGAGAACTATCTGATCGGCCGATTCGCTATTGATGTCACAGACGAAGTGCCACCATTCTCATCGAGTGCGGCTTCCAAGGAAGCCCAGTCACTTCGCAAGAAGATTCGGGATCTGGAATCGCGACTGCCAGGCAAGGGGATCGAGCAGTCCCAGATGGTAATGCGGGACCTCAAAGAGATTCCACCGACGTATCGGCTTGACCGGGGAGATTTTCTGCAACCGGACAAAGCTCTCGGGGCATTGCAGCCGGGAGTCCCTAAAGCACTCACAGGGCATCTGGAGACGCCGCCGGAATTCCGCAATCGATTGGATCTCGCTCGCTGGCTGGTCAGTCGTGACAACCCCCTAACGGCGCGAGTGACAGTCAATCGGATCTGGATGCGGTACTTCGGACGCGGTCTGGTTGAGACCGAGAACGACTTCGGCTTTCAGGGGAGTGTTCCCACGCATCGAGATCTGTTGGACTGGCTGGCTGGGTCATTCATGGAGCAGGGGTGGTCGATGAAGGCCCTGCATCGACAGATTGTGTTGTCAGCGACTTATCGTCAGTCGAGCCAGTTCCGGCCTGACGTTCAGAAGGTCGACTCGCGGAATCTGTTGCTGGCGCAGCAGTCGCGGTTTCGCGTGGAAGGAGAAATCGTTCGGGACATTGCACTCGCTGCGAGCGGGAAACTGACCCCGGTGATCGGCGGTCCCAGTGTCTTTCCGCCGCAGCCGGCAGGGGTCTACAGCTTCACCCAGAATGACAAGAAATGGGTCGACAGTCAGGGGCCAGACCGCTATCGCCGGACGATTTATACGACGTTCTATCGCAGTGCGCCGCACCCGTTGCTGACGACGTTCGATTCGCCGGATTTCAGCACGGTCTGCACCCAGCGCCCCCGATCGAACACACCGTTGCAGTCACTGACGTTGGCGAATGACGTGTTGTTCATGGAACTCGCTCAGGGACTGGCCCAGCGGACTCTCGATGAACCTGCGAAAGAAGCTGACCTGAATGACCGACTGATTTACATCTTCCGGCTTTGTCTCACCCGATTGCCGACAAGTGCGGAGCTGGAAGTCCTGACGAGGTACTGGAAACAGGAACAGGGTCGATACATGGCAGATGTCGCTTCGGCAAGTAAGCTGAGTGGTTCAACAGAGCCAGATGCAGCAAAACAGGCAGACACCGCTGCCTGGGTCAGTGTCGCACGAGTCCTGCTGAATACTGACGAATTTGTCTGCCGCAATTAGCAGCAGGTTGCTCGACCAGGTCCCCGCGCATTGCGAGGGGCTTCGCTCAAACGACCGGGGAGATGGAACCATGTTCGGTGAAACGTCGAAGTCGGATTCGTTTGACGCGATGACCCGCCGATATTTTCTTCGCGACTGTCAGATCGGTCTCGGAGGAATTGCGCTCTCCTCGCTGTTGGGTCAGGAGACGAAAGCGGCGAGCGGAGTTGAATCGGCCCCGATGGCCGCCCGACCGGGACATCATCTCCCCAAAGCGAAGAACGTCATCTTTCTGTTTATGGCCGGGGGGCCGAGTCAGCTGGAGATGTTCGAGGACAAGCCGGTCCTGAATCAGTACCACGGGCAGACACCGCCGGCGAGCTTCACAGAGGGACGGCGTTTCGCATTTCTGAAGCCCGACGCCAAGTTGCTCGGATCGGCTCGCACATTCGGACGCTATGGTGAGTGCGGGATGTCGCTCAGTGAACTGGTGCCTCATCACCGGCGGATTGTGGACGATGTCTGCTGGCTGCGGGGGATGACAACAGATGTATTCAATCACGGTCCGGCAAAGCTCTTCATGAACTCCGGGTCACAGAACCCCGGGCGACCAAGTCTGGGGTCCTGGGTGACCTACGGACTGGGAAGTGAGTCCTCCAATCTGCCGGGCTTTGTGGTATTACAGTCGGGGCCACGAGGACCTCGGGCGGGGAATGCCCTTTGGTCCAGCGGCTTTCTTCCAACGTCGTTTCAGGGAGTCCCCCTGCGTAGTCAGGGGCCGCCGATTCTGGATCTAGCGAACCCGCCGGGGATCTCTCACGAGGCACAACGCGATTTCGTTAAAGCTGTCGCTGAACTGAACGAACTGCGGCTGCAGACAGTGCAAGATCCCGAAATCAGCACACGCATCCACGCCTATGAAACAGCATTCCGCATGCAGAGCAGTGCTCCGGAACTGATGGAGCTGAGTCAGGAAACTCAGGAGACGCTGGACCTCTACGGAGCCGTCCCCGGCGCGGCGTCCTTTGCCAATAACTGCCTGCTGGCCCGACGTCTGGTGGAACGAGGGGTGAGATTTGTGCAGGTATATCACACTGACTGGGACCACCACGGCGGCAAGGGAGCCGATCTGGAAACTTCACTGGAACAGGTCTGCGAACAGGTCGATCGCGCCTGTGCCGGACTCGTGCTCGATCTGAAACGCCGCGGGCTATTGGATGAGACACTGGTGATCTGGGGAGGCGAGTTCGGTCGGACCCCGATGGGAGAGGCCCGGGGAACGCTCGGCCGGGATCATCACGTTGACGCATTCACCATGTGGATGGCGGGAGGCGGCACGAAACCCGGATATCTTCACGGAGCGACGGATGAAATGGGATTCGGCGTCACGGAAGGCCGGGTGCATGTGCATGACCTGCATGCAACCATTCTGCACCAGCTCGGCTTCCAGCACGAGCGGCTCGTCTACCGCTTCCAGGGACGCGATTTCCGATTGACAGATGTCCACGGAAGCGTGGTGAGAGAGATTCTCGGCTGAGCTGTCTTACAGACTGACGGACTTAGACAGATTTCCGGATGTCGATTTTGTAGTCGCGGTCCAGAGCGTCTTCGAAGTCGTAGACGTCGTAGAAGTCGGTGAGCTGATCGCGGTCGGTCTTGCGCATTTCGCCCCGTTCAATCAGTTCGAAGACGATGCGCCCGAAATCGGCCGTACTTTTCACTCCCCAGTGAGCGAAAACGTTCTTGGCGAGCAGTCCATAACGCTCGAGAGCGAGTTCCCGGACGCCGTGCAGCAGTTCGGGGCCGGTGATGTGCGCACGTTCATCGTCGACATCATGAACGACCTGCCGTTTCAAACGTTGCTGCGTGTGATGCAGGGCTTCGAATACAAAGCGGTAGGCATCTTCATGATAGCGAAAGCGGGGAACAACTGACTGACCGGTGGTACTCATCGCTCTCACTCCGCCGCTAACGAATGGGAAATCAGTTCCCATTCAAATATCACGATTGGCGTCTTCAATTCTACGTCAATTTGACGAAAAAACGCAGGCCATTCTGGCCGGGTCACGAGAGATCAGCGCGTGTCCTGGAGACTCGCCCTGATCAGTCGACCGTATCGAATCATAGACAGCCCAAGCCAGAATTGGATAGACAAACTTGGCTCATTCTGCAGATTCCCCGGCACGGTCTTCTGATTTTTTCCCATGTCCAGCGGGTGATCCGACCACGGTAATGACATCATGGGCGTCAATCATGATCCTGCGGTTATCCTCAAAGCTGACAAGCAATTTCTTCGCCAGAATTTCCTGCGCGAGAACTTTTCCTTTGCCTTGTTTGGTGATGACCATTTTGCCGACTTTCGGCAATTCACGCTGATATGCCTCGTAAGTGTCGTACTCATAGCGCAGACAGCATTTGAGGCGCCCGCACCGTCCTGAAATTTTGTTGGGATCGAGTGAGGCTTTCTGGACTTTCGCCATCTTCATCGAGACCGGTGGCATCTCAGTCAGATGCGTGTTGCAGCAAACTGGTTTGCCGCAGTCCCCATAATCGGCGAGAAACTTGGCCTCATCGCGAATCCCGATCTGGCGCATTTCGATTCGCGCCTGGAACTCGCGAGCCAGCGCCTTCACCAGTTCTCGAAAGTCGACACGGGTCTCAGAGACGTAATAGACGATCACTTTTTCGCCGCCGAAGAGATGCTCGACGTCGACCAGCTGCATTCCGGCTGCGTATTGACCGGCCAGACGGACACAGGCCTGAAACAGCTCCTGCTCGCGATGCCACAGATTGTCGCGGAATCGCTCGTCATCAGGGGTCACTTCACGCAGAATTTTCCCGGAAGGATCCCGCTTTCCGAGATACTCTCGGGTGCGGTCGGTGGCTTCACAGAGCACTTCGCCCCATTCCGTTCCGCGCGGGCTGCGAACAATCACAGACGCTCCGCGCAGGTAGGATTCGGGACCTTTAGTTGAGAATTCGCCGAGCTGACGGACCGTGCCGTAGCGGACGATATATCGTTTTGTCATGACAGGGGTTGCGACCTTCGAATTGGCGATCACTTCTTCCCGCGTTCATCTCGTCAGGTGATGAACGCAATTGGAAAATGTGAGAGAGTCAGATTGTCACCAGTTTGCTGCGGAAGGTCGAGCAGAGTTTCGAAGAATGCAGGAAGCGGAAGCTGACGGAGTGGGGCTCGATGGGGAGACGCCGTCGCACTGATAAAGTCGAAGCCCCGCAATTCTGTAACGGGGACCAGACTCCTGAAAAAACTGGCCAGAGCAGAAAGGAACAGTGCGAGCATCAGTTGGCTCTGGCACATTCGCTTTCCTTCCTGATGACGCTTGGTCCGTATTTCAGATTTCCTTGTGGCAGAGTACTATACAGCTGAACCTGACACCAGTCGCAGCCTGGAATGATATCAAGTGCTCACATGAGCTCGTCCGGGTATCAGCGAAGACGACTGTCGTACGGAGTCTGGTATTGGGCCTGGTGCTGAACTTGAGTGCAGGAACTGGGCGAACGCAGACTGGTTTGGGAGGGTCTCACGTGTGAACTCTTCCGCCGGTGAGCTCACCGATTGAAGTCTGGGCGTCCGTTCCGGCGTTCCACCGAGAGGAACACCTCAGGTGTCATTACCGCGGGAAGTTGTCTCTCCTCACGATCCATATCTTTTGAATTGCTGTTGGTATTTGCATCCTATGAAAACGGTCTGTCTCTTCGATATCGATGGAACATTGCTGAACTCCGGCGGGGCAGGCCAACATGCGATGGAGCAGGCGCTCGCGGAGGTCTTCGGCGTCTCAGGTCCCTATCATGAGATTCCGGCTGCCGGACGAACGGACTGGGCAATCACCCGTGACCTCTTCGCTTTCCATAATCTCAATGTCACTGAGGAACAGTGGCAACGGTTTCTGGCGGCCTATCTCGCTCATCTCCCGGTTTCAATGCGAACGATGAACGGAGTTGTCCTGCCAGGGGTGCTCAACCTTCTGCAAGAACTCAGCTCTCGCGATGATGTCGTTCTGGGACTTCTGACCGGCAATCTGGAAGTCGGCGCCCGATTGAAACTCAGGCACTTTGATATCCATCACTTCTTCCATTTCGGCGGTTATGGGGATGTGCATCTCCATCGGGATGACGTCGCACGACTGGCACATGCCGCTGCAAACAAGCATCTGCAGGGGAATCTGATTCCTGACCGGGTGTGGGTCATCGGAGATACTCCGGCCGACGTTCAGTGTGGTCGCGCGATTGGCGCCAAGGTGCTCGCTGTTTCCACCGGAATTCATTCCATTGAACAGCTGCGAGCGACGGAACCTGATGCGTTGTGGGAATCATTGGCAGATCATTCGGCTGTCCTCTGCACCCTGCTCGGGTAAGACTCGCGGTTTTCGGGAGTTGACGGATTTCCGTTTTCGCTGAAAGATTCTCGATTTTGTGCGTGAGAGAACTCAGTCAGAATTCGCTCTGACTCTGGACTCTCTTCGAGATCATTTCGAATGCCGTTATTCAACGGCGATTCTGCGTCGCAATAGAAACTCTGCCCGAGTCACAGGAATTTCCCATGTCCGCCGGATTGCAATTTTCTCTGGCCATTCTGGCGTCGGCGCTGCTGGGATCGATTCCATTCAGCCTGCTGATTGCGCGATATGTCGGCGGCATTGACCTGCGAAAACATGGCAGCGGCAACGTCGGGGCGACCAACGTTGCGCGGACAATGGGTCCGAAATGGGGAACGGTTGCCTTGTTGCTGGATGCGTTCAAAGGAGGACTGCCGACCTGGTTGTTTCCGGCGTTAATGACGGCTCATGTGACTGGACTGGCCAACGAGCAGACCTGCATTGGTGCCGGAGCAGTCATTGGGCATATGTTCTCTCCCTTCCTGAATTTCAAAGGAGGCAAAGGAGTCGCGACCGCTCTCGGAGTGATCTGCGTGATGGCTCCACTCAGTTCAGGGTGTGCGTTGGGAGTGTTCCTCGTGACTTTCTTCGCGTTCCGGATTGTCTCGCTCTCTTCGATCATTGCGTCACTCTCGTATGCAGTAGTCGAGTTCAGCACGCAGGGCTGGCATCTCTGGAGTAACAATGCCTGGGCACGCGGGGTTTTCGCGGTTGTCATTCCTTCGCTGATTCTTCTCCGGCATCGAGCCAATATTGTCCGGTTGTGGCAGGGGACGGAACCGCGACTTCAATTCAAGAAGTCTGGTGGCGACATCGCTCCTGACGCCAAAAGTGCTGAATCTACCGAGGCGGCAAAATCGTCACGTTGAATTCATCCCGGAAAGTCTGAGTTCGTGGGGAGAGTGCTATTGCGGGCGGTTCGACCTCTCGCTGTGCAATCGGTCATTGCGGTAGAAGTTGGTTGCCGTTGCCTTTCGTATAATCCCTAAATTTTCTGTGATCTGCCGGGGCCGAACCGTTTTCCGGCCGACCTTCTTGACGCTCAAGTACCGCCAGACTTAGGATCGAATCGACGGCGCTGGATGTCGAATCGTTATATTCCGACACTTTCGCAAGGTTCTGCTGACAGGGACTGTTCCCGGACGATGGGTGAGACTGGAAAGCGAGCGCGCGGGGTCCGGCGCCGTTTCCGTGGGAGCGATATTCATGCATATCCTGGGCAAAGTCTTCATCTTCCTCGCAATCGCTCTGATTCTCGGCGGTTCATGGCTCACTTCCATGACACTGAGTGTCCGGCATCGATGGCTGACGGCAGTTGAGACCCGGAAGCAGAAGATCGAGAAGCAGCTCCAGGACATCTCCGACACTCGAATTCGGATCCGCAATCTCGAAGAGCAGCGCCAGCAACTCGTCCATAGCTGGGGAGACGTCTGGTCCGCTCCGAATTCCCGCGTTCAGCCGGGCGGCACAGGGGCCATTGAACTCGGTGCAGGCTCCAGCTCCGGGCTGCCACATCGTGGTGCAGAAGGCGGATCAGAACCGACGGTTTATGTCTTCGGAGAAGATGGCGGACAGTCCAAGTATCTCGGTGAATTTCATGTGGCTGATATTCGCCCCACTCAGGCCATCGTCCGGCTGACGCGGCATCCATTCTCTCAGGAAACCGAGGAATGGCCGCAGGGGATGTACCACGTCCGCAATACCTTGCCCCGCAACTGGCTGACGCTGACTGCACAACTGCAGGCTCAGCAGGTGATCGCTGATGCTCACATCGTCGAACAGCGGCAACAGCTTGAAGTGTTGAACGAAATGAATCGCACTTCGCAGGCTGCACTGGATCAGCGAATGGCGGAGTTGAATGGGAATCCGAACGCTCTTTCGACCGCATCTGAAGATGTGAAGATCGGGCTTGTCGAGACACTGCAGAAAGCCGAAGCAAGCCGGGACGCCGTTCTGACGGAAGTCGGTCGATTGCGTCATGCGATGATTCAGACTTACGACGACGTCGTAAAGACGCTCGAGTCGAACGTCAAGAACGCGGAGAAGCTCGAATCTCGTTATGAACAGCCCGCTCCCACGACGCCTCCTAGTGCTTCGCGGACCGAGCAGAATTCCAGTGCTCTTTAATTTCACATCTCCCCGCAGGGTGTGATTTCCAGTCGCTCAGAGTTCATGATCAGAAGCGAACCTGGAATCAGTCGTATTGGCTGAAGCTGTCCGCACTCCTATCGGACAACCTTTCTCGTCAGACATTGGTGAGGGGAGAAATCACCCCGTGGCCAATTCGTCCCGAATCCCGAACCGCAAGCACGCCACTGCTCGTCTTCCACGGGACTGGCGTCCATGGGTGGGATCACTGCTTTCCTGGGGAACTCTCGGAGCCGCGGCTTGTCTCGCGGCCTTAATCGTGCTCTCTCCGCGGATTCTGGAGAACCGACATCTGGAGCGACGTCTGCTCGAGAATGCGGCCGAACTGCGACACCTTGAAAGCCAGACCCGACAGCTGAAAGTGGTCAGTCAGGCTCTTCGCACAGACCCTGACTTTATTGCCCGAGTGGCGGCTGCAGAACGATTGCAGAAACGGAGTGAGGAGACCCAAATCCCCGTCAGCAAGGAACTGGGATTCGATGTGAGTCAGCCGCGTGAATCCCCCGTTGTACTTCCGCGCCATCATGATTCCCCATTCCTGGGCGTCCTGAAGTTTTTCGCAATGTCAGGCTGGTTCCGAATGACCTGTCTGCTGAGTACAGGGGTGCTGTTCCTGCTCTCGTTCGGTTCCTATCCCAATGGATTTCTGACCGGATCACCTGAGCGAGTCGTTGAAGTGCTTCACGAACGCTACAGCAATTCGTGATTGCTTGCCCGCTCCGCATCGGGACAGCAAGTTTCAATTCTGAAATTCACAGGGTAGGATGACCACAGGGGAGATGCTGGTGAATCGCTCTGCCTGCTAAAGCAGGACACGATCGCACCTGGCTCTCTGCTCCTTGCCGCCTCCATCTGCCTTGAGGAAAAGGAAGGTCGAATGATTCGCACCCTTGCAACTCTTGTCCTCGTGACTGCGGTTACACTCTCAGGACTGGTTACTCAGATCATTGCGGCACCCCCGGTTGGAGAGCCATTTGGAAAAACCGCCGATGGCGAGGCGGTTCAGATCTTCACGCTGAAGAATGAAACCGGCATGACCGTCCGCATCATGTCACGCGGAGCGACGATCGTCAGCCTGAACGTTCCGGATCGTAACGGAACGGAAGCGGATGTTGTTCTCGGTTACGACACCGTTGCCGGGTATGAGTCACCGGGGAATCAGTATTTCGGTTGCGCGACGGGCCGAGTCTGCAATCGCATTGCCAAAGGGAAGTTCGTGCTGGACGGCAAAACCTATGAACTGGCTGTGAACAACGGGCCAAACCACCTCCACGGCGGAGTGAAACGCAGCCTCGATCGCGTTGTCTGGCAGGGAAAAGGATTTGAAACCGAGGAAGGGGTCGGAGTTTCCTTCTTCTATATCAGTGCAGATGGAGAAGAAGGCTATCCCGGTAACCTGACGATTACGGTCAGCTATCTCCTGAAGCGGTCAAGCAATCAGCTGACGATCAGTTACAAGGCTGTCACAGATCAGCCGACTCCTGTCAATTTGACCAATCATTCGTACTTCAATCTCAATGGTGCAGGACAGGGAAACATCCTCGACCACACGCTGCAGCTGCATGCTTCGCAGTACACGCCGAATGACGCGACCCAGATCCCGACGGGTGAAATCGTTCCTGTCAAAGGTCGCCCCGTTGATTTTCTCACGCCGACACGAGTCGGAGAGCGACTCGATCAGGTCGAGCAAACCGAAGCGATGGGCTATGACTACAACTATGTCGTCGATGGAGCCGCCGGAACCGTGCGACCTGTCGCGCGACTGAGTTCAGCGCAGTCTGGACGCGTGCTGGAAGTGGACAGCGATGCCCCCTGCGTTCAGCTCTACACCGGCAATCATCTGCACGGTCAGCAGGGAAAAGACGGGAAGACGTATGAGAAACGGGGAGCCCTCTGTCTGGAAACCCAGCGATTCCCAGACGCCGTGAATCACCCGCAGTTTCCTTCGGTGATCCTGAAGCCGGGCTCGATTTACGAACAGACGTGCATCTGGAAGTTCTCGGTCGAAAAGTAAGGCCGTGCTGCAGTCGCCGTGAACGCCCTACTCTGGATCAAATCCCCAGGTCTTGCGGGCCTGGGGGGAGATCCGTCTCACTTCAGGAGACAGCGTTTTCCTGCTTCTGCGGCGCGAGCAGGAACTTTCCGACGGGAACTGCGATCAGTGCTCCCAGTGTCGGAGCAGTCAGATAGACCCAGAGATACTGCAGTTTCATCGTGACGAGTGCCGGAGCGAGTGAGCGGGCCGGATTCATTGAGGCGCCGCTAATGGGACCGGCACACAGTGCTTCCATAGCGATGACAGCACCAACTGCTGCCCCTGCCATGATTCCTTTTTCTTTGCTGCCGGTTGAGACGCAGAGCACGACCAGCATCAGCACGAAGGTCAGCACGACTTCGAAGATGAATGATTGAGCCCAGTGTTGGGCGGGTAAAGTCTCCCCGAGACTCGATTGATCCCAGAACATCAGCTTCAGAAGAAGGCTGGCGGAGAGAGCCCCGAAACATTGGGCCACGATGTAACCCGGAACCCAGCCGAGTGAAAATCGACCATCCGCCCAGAAGGCAATGGTTACCGCCGGATTCATGTGTGCACCGGAGATATCACCGATGGCATAAATCATCGCCATCACCACGAATCCGAACACAAGGGAGATGCCGACATGGGTGACGGAACCGCTGATGTTGTTGACGACGACGGCCCCTGTCCCCATAAACACAATTGAAAACGCTCCCAGAAACTCCGCCAGTAAACGTCTCATAACAAGCTCCTGGCCTTCATGGCCAAACCGGGGTCGTGCTGATGTTGATTCCCATCAGCGAGGAGATGACAAGATAACCGGAACGGTAAGGTGCTGACCGTCACGCAGAATGGTGACCTGAATTTGCTGGCCGGCCTGATGCTTTCGCAGGACGAGGTCGAAATCATCCAGTCCACCGATCGAACTCTCTCCGATCTTCACGATGACATCCCCGGCTTTCAGTCCGGCCTTCTCGGCAGGGCTCTCAGGAGCAACTCCCTGAATCGCGTACCCCTCCGCCATACCTGAGAAATCCGGGATGCTACCGAAGTAGGGACGGCTTCCCATTCGATCAATCGCGGCCATGCCTGGAACATGGATGTAGTTCGGTCGAACGTCAGACTGGGCCGTTGCGATAATGATCTGCTCCAGAAAACTGATGACTGTCGCTTCTCCAGAGGCGTTGATTTTCTCCCAGTCGTCGGCGGGAGTGTGGTACTCCCCATGCAGACCGGTGAAGGCATGCAGCACCGGGATCTTCTTGGAGTAGAAGACGGAATGATCGCTGGGCCCGAGACCTTCCGGCTTCTTGTTGAGCGACAGCTTCCAGTCACTGGCGGCCTGATCAACAAGTTTGGCCCACAAAGACGAGGTTCCCGTGCCGAAGACAATCAGCTTTTGTTCCTGCAGTCGCCCGATCATGTCCATGTTGAACATCGCGATCATCGAATCGAGTGGAAAGACTGGATTTGCGACGTAGTGCTCGGCCCCGAGCAGTCCCCGTTCTTCGCCGGTGAATGCCACGAAGACGAGACGCCGTGGCAGGGGAGTTTCTCTCGCTGCGAGACGTCGCGCGAGCTCCAGTAGTCCGGCGGTCCCTGACGCATTGTCATCAGCACCGTTGTGAATGGCCGTGCTTCCCTGAGCGAGTGAACCGACTTCACCTCGTCCGAGGTGATCGTAGTGTGCCCCGATGACAATGGTCTCCTCCTGAAGTGGACCTTCGCCAGGCAGCACGCCAATGACGTTCATCACTGGAACATCATTAGATTTGACGTCTGCAACTCCCTTTGCCGACCAGCCGGTCAGGAGTTGGCTGACTGGTTTCCTGGTCTCATCGATCTGGGCCTCAAGCTCAGCGAGCGTATGACCAGTCGCCGATTTCAGAATGGTGTCGGCGACCTTCTGCGTGATCTGGAAGCAGGGAATTGACTTACCGGAACGTGAGCCACCATACCCGAAGGGCATCAGCTTGTCGGCCTGGTGTTCGCTCAGCGCCAATCGAGTCTGCCGCAGTTGTTCGAGGGCATGCTGAAGCTGTTTCATCAGCTCAGGGAGGTCGGCCTCGGGAGCGACGATCTTCTCCGCGATTGCTTCCAGATTCGCCTGAGCTTTGTCGACAGCTTCCTGCAGACTTTCCTGCTGCTGTCGTTCCTCATATGGATCATTCACGAAAATCACGGCCGCAGCGCCATGAGTGAATGCCTGGCTCAGCTTCGTGGTAAGGGCTGCATGGCGTGAGATTCCCCGGCCTACGGAGAACGGGCCATGTGGATCACCTTGCAGGGGAGTTCGCCGCATGACCAGTGCGATTTTGCCATTGAGATCAATCCCCGCAAAGTCACTGTAAGCGGCCTCGGGAGAATCAATTCCATATCCCACGAAGACAATGGGGGCGTCGACTTCGCCAGCGGCTCCAAATGCACAGGGAACGAATTCGGAATCCAGTTTCAAAGACAATTTCTGACCATCAGGCCCTGCGAGCGTCAGCGCATTGCCAGGTCCCATCAGTGATCCGTCAGAAATGGTGAATTTCTGAAACGGACCACCGTCGACCGCGGTGACATCGAGCCCAGACGCCTTGAAGGATTCAGCGATATAGTCAGCGGCGGCGTTCAGCCCCTCGGTTTTAATCCCGCGACCTTCCCGCTCGTCGTCAGACAGGTACTTGATGTCTTCAAGAATTCGGGCCGCACTCTCGCTCAACTCCTGAGCGGGAAGCGATCTCGCCGTGATGAACAGGATCAGGCAGAGCCCGATCTGGAAGAACTGTCTTGTCACTCGCCACCTGATTCTGTCGACCGAAGCATTCAGGCCCAATCGGCCCCCCATGAGTGGGCCTGATTGTATCGGCTCGACTGACGAATGAGTATCTCTGCATGTCTGGTTCCTTCACCCCTCTGGGGCGAAGAAACCAGCGGGGAGGAGGAGATCTAGTCCAGTTGTGCGTTGGACGTTTCGGCGTTGGCGATTGTGCTGATGGCACGAATGACGTTCTGATCGATACTGCTGCTGATAAACTTGACGGAACCGTCACAGAGGACGGTATGGGCTCCCCCGGTATGGCGGCTCCGCATCGAGAGTCGGCGCGGGTCGACCGAGACGCAAGGCATGTCCGGGTCAGGCTGGCAGAAGGTGACGATGTTGTCAGGGATCGGCGTGTTCGGAGGCAGGTTACCGGTGTAGCCAGTTGAATGGCTGATCCAGACCAGTCCACGCAGGTCGCCGTATGGAATACTCGCCGTGGCAGTGGGATTTGTGCCCTGGCGGATTTCACCCAGCATCATTGTGTTCGAAAGGCCATCGGTGATGTCCCGGAAAGCGGTGGAGTACCCTTCGGTCATCAGGTTGGTCGTCGGTTTCACCTGAGCCACCATGAACGGTCCAGCTGCATACTGGATGGTCCCGTTAATGTTGTTCTGCATCGTGTTGTTTGTGTTCCCCAGATTCACGACATAGTTGTACTGAGGGATGTTTTGATAGAACGCAGCCGCGGTATCTGACGGGCACCGCATGATTGGAATCAGCGTGCGAACCAGCGCCAGATTGGTTGAGCCAGTGTAGTGGAATCTGTCGTCCCATCTGTTGGCGACATTGGCCTGATCGATGTAAGGCATGATCGCTTTTAGCCAGCAATAGCCGGAACTGTTTCCGCTGGTCGAAGACGTGGCGAAAGTCTCGCTTCCCATGTAAGCAATCGGCAGACGGTTGGTGACGTCGTGATAATTATGCATTGCCAGCCCGAGCTGCTTCAGGCTGTTCTTGCACTGGGAGCGGCGTGCTGCTTCCCGTGCCTGCTGAACGGCAGGCAGCAGCAGTGCGACGAGCACGGCGATGATGGCAATAACCACCAGCAGTTCAATGAGCGTGAACCCACTGCGAAGTGCTCGAACGTGGCAGTCCGATCGTGAAGATTCGTGAGGCATTCTATGACCCGATTCTGTTGAGGAAGAAGAATGAGGGAAGCATTCACACGGCCAGAGTGCAGCGGGCCGGGTTATTGAGAGATGAGCTCGAACTTCAGATTGTTCGGGTCGCCGGCGCGGATCTCACACGTCAGAGTGGTTTGCGAATTATAGCGGGCGGGAATGAGCTCTTTGCCTTCAACCGCCGTCACCATGACGTCAACGTTCGGATTGTTTTGTGAGTTCCCGGCCTCTGAGGCAGAGATCATCACCTTGTATGTGCCTGGCGGAAGACCGCTCTCTTTTGGGACAGAAAATCCGCCATTCTTAACGTTCGCCCCTGATGAAACTGGGCCGCTCTCAGATGGGACGATCGTGATTGCCCCAGCGGCTAACGGCTTACCATCGAGGGTGACGATGCCAGAATAGGATTGACGATTATACGGGTCTTTTGTCCCTTGTCCGCAGCCACTTGTGCTCAGACCGGAAGCGAGAGCGAAACTGACCAGCAATAGGTTTCTGTAACTCATTCGAAGTTGCCCCGGTCGCATTGCTGTATTTGCAAGTGTTGATGTGTGGTGCCAGTAGTCGTCGCAACTTCAGGGCGCTTACCTCTCTTTTTCTAAAAATTTAAGGCCTCCTTAATCGGGATCGTATCGCACACGAGCGACAGCACGGTGTCCCGGCCTGCGTTGCCTGAAAGCGGCGCACAAAAAAACCGGCCACCGCAAATGTCTTTGCGATGGCCGGTTGATTACGTAGAGCTTTGATGACTCAGTGAACTGAGCCAGGCATGCTTAGTTCACACCGAGGACGATCAGTTTGAAGTCCTTGGCCTTCAGACCGTTCTCAGCGAGAACCTGTCGGACTGTCTTGGAGTCGTCCTTGGCGAACAGCTGTTCGGTCAGAACGCCGACGGTGTCGCGATAGAAGACGCCCATCTTGCCATCAACGATCTTCTCGATGATGTTTTCTGGCTTCTTCGTGGCGCGGGCTTCTTCGGCCAGCCGTTCACGTTCAGCGGCGACAGCAGCCGGATCGGCCTGTTCAACCGTGGCGACTGCTGGCTTCAGAGCGGCAATGTGCATGGCCACATCGCGAAGGACTGAAGGGTCCTTGGCTTCGCCTTCGGCCTGGAACAGCACGGCGGTCTTTCCGTCGTGGTGCACGTAAACGCCGACAGGTCCCTTCACGCGAACGACCCGATTGACAACGATCTTTTCACGGATCTTGTTGACAGTCGTTTCGTACAGTTCACGAAGGGTTCCGGTTCCCTTTGGATTTGGCTGATCCAGAAGTGCTTCCCCGGTTTCTGCACCTGGGCCGGTCCACAGCTGCTCAACGAGAGCTGCAGCCAGTGTGGCGAGACCTTCGCTGCCAGCAACTGGAGCGGATTCGCAAAGGATCTCCACGGCGACAGCTTCGCTGGCGTCGTCAGCAACCTTGGTGAAAACGCGGCCTTCGAGAGTCGCGTTGGCAGCTCGCTTGCCGATCACTTTCCCGACCTGCTCCTGCAGAATCTGGATTGCCTTGGCTTCGTCCCCACCGGCTTCGGTCAAGGCTTTCTTGCACTCCATCATCGGCAGATCGGTCTTTTCACGCAGCGCTTTTACAGCGGCGGCAGTGATTTCGGCCATGGCGGCCCCTCCTTCAAAAGAAAAAGTCGTGTTAACTTGTCTTGGTATCAGTGTTTCGGCAGCCGGGGCCGATGACCGGTTCTCTCTCGAACCAGTAGACGGGCGTCGAATCGGACGCACCGGGAGCATCGCGGATAGTCTCCAGCAGCCCTATTTTTGCGAAAAGCGGTCGTCGCGACAACTGGAGCGGTTGAATTGTCTTGGGAGAGTCGTTCCCGGAGACTCAAATTCCCACTTCCGGCGCTGACTTCAGCTTTGCCAGCCGTTCTCGACACTCGAGAATTCGCAGAAACGCCTGATTCGGATCCGGGATCTCGTTCAGGAGCTGTCTGACATGCGGAATCTGACTGCGGGCGAATTCGCGCGACTCAATCAAAGTCAGCAATGCCTGTAACAGCTCCAGCTGCTCTTCGAGTGTGCGATCGTTCTTCGCATTCAGGACCTCGTACCGGGCTCTTGCATGGCGGAGATGATTCGCCCGTCGACAGTCGGAGCAGAGGACGCAATCTGCATCGAAGGGGAACTTCAACGCCTCGTACCAGAACTTTTGTTCATCCGCGAAGAAGAGGAAAGGACGAGAGCACTCCCGACAGGTGCGACGTTCATCGAAATAGTGCGTGATCTGCGAATAGGAGTTCCCTCGTTGATCGGATCGCCGTGCGACCACTGCGGTATTGGGAATTCGAACGTCTTCCTGAGGTCGCCAAAACAGGGAGACTCCCGGCTGTCCCGGTACGGGGTTCAGACCAGTCAAACGGGGACGGTTTCCGAAGCGTGGGTTCACCACGTAGAGTTCGAATTCATCACCCGCCAGAACCGGCTTGGTGCACAGGATTTTCCCGTCATCTGACGATTGGGGAAAGGGGATTGTTCGCAGGTTCGCAGCCCCGTGCGGACGGAGAACGAAGTCCGTTTTGCGTGAATCGTTTTGGCCCATCACCGCACCTCAGTCTTGTCGAGACCATTGATTTCAGGAATTTGTCGTGCAGATTCGGACACCGCGAACGTGTTCCCGGGCCCATGAAAAAAGCCGCATTCGGTGAGAATGCGGCTTTTGTTTCAATGCGGTCCTGAGCGAGTCTGGGATCAGACTTCGACTGGTTCCAGATCTTCTTCGCTTTCACTTTCGATCGGTGGCAGATCAGCATCGCCGCCGGTGTAGAGTGATTCAACGAAGCCTCGCAGGTGCTCAGCACGGGTCTGGTGCTGCAGCTTTCGCAGGGCCTTGGATTCGATCTGGCGAATACGTTCGCGGGTCACCTTGAAGATACGACCGGTCTCTTCCAGCGTGTAGCTATAGCCGTCTCCGAGGCCGTAACGCAGCTTGATGATTTCGCGTTCGCGGTAGGTCAGTGACTTCAGCACGTGGTTGATCTTGTCGCGCAGCATCTGGTGCATCGCGGAATCAGCCGGAGTGCTTTCGCTGCTGTCTTCGAGGAAGTCACCGTAGCTCGAGTCTTCGCTTTCGCCGACAGGCGTATCGAGACTGATCGGGTGCTTCCAGGTCTTCATGATCCGTTCGGTTTCCTCAACGGAAAGCCCGACGGCTTCTGCCAGTTCCTCGGTCGTCGGTTCGCGGCCGGTTTCCTGGCGGATCTGCTCGCTCTTTGCCTTCAGAGTCGAAATGCTCTGGAACATGTGAACCGGAATACGAATCGTCCGGGCATGGTCAGCGACCGCCCGGGTAATGGCCTGACGAATCCACCATGTGGCGTAGGTCGAGAACTTGTACCCGCGGCGGTATTCGTATTTTTCGACGCCACGCATGAGACCGGCGTTCCCTTCCTGAATCAGGTCGAGGAAGCTCAGCCCACGGTTGCGGTACTTCTTGGCGATCGAAACCACCAGTCGCAGGTTTCCACCCGAAAGCTGCTGCTTGGCGTGTGTCCAGGCGTCAAAACGATCTCGGATCGTGATGAGTCGCTGCTTGTATTCTTCTGGAGTCTCACAGGTCATTTCGACCAGCTCCTGCAGCTCACGGCGAAGCATGGAAACTTCGTTGGCGGCAGTTGGCTTGCGCTTCAGCAGGTTGATCTCGCGGACAAGTTCTGCCATCCGCTCGCCGATCTGCTGCATCCGCTTGTACACCGGCTGCAGACGGTGAGTTCGCAGCGAGAGTTCTTCAGCGAGCGTGCACATCTTGCGGCGACGGATCTTCATCCGTTCGCGGGCAGACTGCTTCTCTTCGTTGCTGATTCCTTCGAGACGGGTTGTCTCGAAGTCTTTGCGGTTTTCGGCGAGCAGGTGCTTCAGGGTTGGCAGGTTCACCGGCATGCGGCCGAGAATCTGTTCCTTCTTTGTGTTTTCGGTGTCTGACGTTCGCAGTGTTCGCTCGAAAGGCAGTTCACCTGAGTGCACCTGTTCGAGGATTTCGACAGCGGTGTTCAGAGCGAAGTCTGACTGCATCAGCATGCGGCGATACCGCTTGCGGGTCACTTCGATCTGCTTGGCCAGAAAGATTTCGTCTTCGCGGGTGAGCAGTGGGATGTTGCCCATCTGGCTCAGATACATCCGAATCGGATCGCGGGAAGACATCGGAGCGTCGGGTTCAATCAACCCGCGGGCGAGCGCCATTTCCGTGATGTCAGGTTCATGCGTTTGCTGCTGCTCCATCCGAGTCTTTTCCGCAACCGTTCGCGGTGCGTTCGGATCGTTGATCAGCGGCAAGTCGAGTTCTTCCAGCGCATGAATGATCCGGTCCATCATGACCGGGTCACCCCCTTCATCCGGCAAATATGCGTCGACCATCTGAAACGTCAGATATCCCTGTTTGTGGGACTGTTTCATCAAGTCGCAGAGACCGGAGTCAAGTCGATGCACGTTCAGCTCCTGCACGAAAAATTAGGAAATGGTTTCGGGTGTGGGGTCTGTCTCGCCGGAGTGATTCAATCGGTTGATACGTTTCAACCGCCTGTGGAATTCCAATCGGATACGAACAGCAGAGACTGGGGTGACATCTCTATAAACGGAATTCTTTGGCGGAACTTCAAACGTCTAATTCAATTTGAACACCTGAAACAGCGCGAATACCATTGAAAAATACTGAAAAAGACACATTGTCATGACGCGGTACAGGGAGGATGACCGGAAAAACCGGTTTTCCTGTAAGCAGTCAGGAGGCCGGAAGTGTGCCGGAACTGTCAGGGGCCGGCGGTCGGATTTGGCAGTCAAGTCTGATGCCGGCAAGTCCGGGACCGGGTCTCGGAAGAGCGACGAAATTGATGTCCGCTCTTCTCTGCGATTGACCTGGACGTCGGTGGCCCCCACAACCAGAGAGGGGTCACCCTCAGCATCTTTCTTGTCAGACCGAAAACAGCAATCTCGTGTCGGGGCGACAGCATCCTTACTCTCTCCCGGAGACTCGATCTGTCGTGCATCTGATTGCCGCGCCGAGAATTCAACATCCGACCTAACATCTGATGCCTTCACGCGTTCAATCAAACCTTGACAGGCTCGTGTCCCATCCTGGAACGCCTGTAACGCGGTCGCCATCCTAACACAACTCACCCGACCGTCCATGAAGTATTTTTTGACGAAAACAAATTTTTCGCCAAAATTCCTCAAGTCCGACTTCTTTAATTTCTATGCGTCGCAAAACACAACGTCAACGACGTATTCCTAATAATAACACGTCTCTGACACCGCGCGGGCAGTGATCCTGAATTTTGAAACACAACGGTCCCTGCAGCGAAGGCAACATCGAACAGGGGGGATGTGAAACAACAGGCAATCTCGTCAGTCTGGGAGGATTTCATCCGCCTGCGACGGAATTGACTTAAAATTCCCGTCCCACGTTCCAGCAGGCCAACGTCTTCTCATTTCGCAAAAAATAACGGCCATTTGATAAAGCCGGCAAAGCTCGGGTCGTGCCTGTCAATGGCTGGAAACGAGAGAGAATCTGCAGTCGGTCGGGATTCGGCTGAATCATGACAAGCGTTCCAGACGTTTTTTGCGCTAAAAGCTTTCCATCAGCGTAGATCAGGGTCCCGTAGCCAAAATTTTGCTCGATCCAGCTGAGCGGGTTGGCGAGTGAAGAGCTGGGAGATGAGCGGTCGCGCCGGCTGCTGCCGCCCAGCACGTTGAGGTCAACGCATTCCAGATCGGCGGGCGGGACATCTTCGCGTCCGTTAATGAGATAGAGGTGTCCATCGATATGGATGGGAGTGCAATACTGAGTGGCAATGGGACGTTCCCCCTCCCAGAGGAGATTTGTCCCCAAGATTCCGAATTCAGCATATTTCGCCCCCAGTCCATAGCTCGACGTGACCAGCAGGCGGTCTCCCATTACGACCGGACAGGCGCCGTTGACGGTCGGACCTCGCTGCCCGAATGGGAAGGTAAAGAGGATCGCACCGCTCGCGGGGTCGACCAGTCGGCAGTTGTAACGCGTTACCATCAGGACCAGCTGGTGCCCGTCGACGTTTACCTCGATGGGGGCCGAATAGCTGGCCGGGTCATCCGTTTCTTTCCAGAGGACCTCTCCGGAGGAAAGAGCAAAGCCGACGATTCCGTTGCCTTTTCGGCCGCCGACGTTGACGACAACTGTTTCTCCGATGATCAAGGGGGCACTTCCTGCCCCGAAGTAGCCTTCCTGTGCCCCGAATTCGCGATGCGTGTTTCGCTGCCAGAGTTGTCGGCCGGTTCCCAGTTCAAAACAGGTCAGAACCCCCTGCGCCCCGAAGGTCACCACCCGCTGGCCGCGAATTGTCGGAACGCAGAGTGGTCCGTCCTCTTTGCCGACCTGCGGGGTGAAGGTGGTGGGCCAACTGAGTCGATAACGAGTCTTTCCTGTGGCGACGTCCAGTCCTTCCACAACCTCTTCATCGTGAATTCGATGAAACAGGATGCCGGTTTCTCCGCTGACGGCCAGCCCCGCGTAACCTGTCCCAACCGGACGTGACCACAGTTTTGGAGGTCCTTCCGAAGGCCAGCGTGAAGCCAGTCGCTCGTCTGACGCCGCAGCACCGCTGCGTTGGGGGCCGAGGATTTGCGGCCAGTCTCCCGCGAAAGAAAGACTCGCCCACATGGTGAAGACGATGAGCGGAATCCACTTCATCAGGTAACCTCCCTGTCAGAGAAATGAGCCGTCGGCATGGAGCCGTTGACCTGCATTGCGAATGCGGGCGTCGGCGATTCGCCGAGACGGCGTTTCAATTTGGCCCATCCTTGCCGGTCTGTTATACTTCCAGAAGAATCGGTCAGTCTGCCGGGATGTCCGTCAGAATGCAATTCTGAAGTTGTCGAGACGTGGTCGCCATTCGGACGACCCATCTTCATTGAATTCAGGGACTACGCATGTCGTCACACGGTGCTGCTTCCGCTCCTTCCGTGCCCGCCGAGATCATGGGGCCACCCAAGGTCGATAAGAATGCGCCCGATCCGGAACTCAATAAGCTGTTCCGACTGCAGATCAAACACGGTGCATCAGATATGCACCTGCAGACGGATAAACCCTGCATGCTGCGGATCAAGGGGGCAATCCGTGAACTGCAGATGCCACCGCTGTCTGCTGAGCAGCTGTGGGCAATGTTCTATGAAGTGATGGACGACCGCAACAAGCGGATCATGGAACAGAACGGAGGGGCCGACTTCTCCCACGTCGTGAACTATGAGGGAACCAACTGGCGGTTCCGTGTGAACCTGTTCAAGCAGCTGGGAAAGCCAGGTCTCTGCGCACGTAAGATTGAAATTTCCATTCCGCCGTTCGAAGGGCTCTATCTTCCGCCAATTATGGAAGATCTGTGTAAATACGATCAGGGAATGGTGCTGCTGGCCGGTGTGACAGGGTCGGGGAAATCAACGACAATTTCCTCAATGCTGAACTGGATCAACGGGCATTATCGGAAGCACGTGTTGACGATCGAGGACCCGATCGAATTCGTGTATACCGCCGACAAATGTCTGATCAACCAGCGTGAGATCGGGCAGGACGTGATCGACTTCCACATCGCAATGAAACACGCGGTGCGTGAAGATCCTGACATTATCCTCGTGGGGGAAATGCGGGATATGGAAACGTTCGAAACAGCGATCCATGCTGCCGAAACCGGTCACCTTGTGTACGGAACGATTCACGCGTCCAGTGCACCGGGAACGATTCAGCGTATTCTCGACTTGTTCCCTCAGAGCATGCACAGTGCGATTCGCGCCAGTATGGCGATGAACATGAAGGCGATCGTTGGTCAGAAGCTGCTGAAGACCATCGTTGATAAGCCGTCCCGAGTGCCGATTGTGGAGATCATGCTCTTCAATCCGACGGTGCGGAAGCTGGTCCTTGAGGCCAAGGACGAAAAGCTGGCTTCCGCGATCCGCATTGGAAAGGAAGAAGGAATGCAGGTGTTCAATGACTCGCTGTATTCCTTCGTCACGCGGGAAATGATCAGCCGGGCAGATGCGTTCGAGATTTCTCCGAACGTCGAAGAACTGAAAATGATGATCAAGGGAATTCAGGTGAAGGGCCCCTCGATTCTGTAGTCAGTCGGTTGCGACTGTCAGAGAGTCGGGAAGTGACAGGTTGGTTGTTTCGATCAGTGTACGCTGCGACGGTCGGTGTTGAAGGAGATCGCAGGTGCATCTCTCTTTGCTTCCGATTTGTTGCCGGTGTTCGAACTTCATCGCAGAAACGGGCAGGACGATTTAGTGAAGACACACTCCCCCGCCGGCCCTTCCCAGCTGAAGAGGCTGCTTCTGCTGGCATGCGTGGCCGCTGCTTTCATCACGCTTGCTCAGGGAGCAGCTCTGGCTCAACAGGAAGAATCACCAGCTCCAGTCTCCGCCCCGACCCCTGTATCGGGTCCTCTTCCCGGAGCGTCGATGCCGCCGTTGGGGCTGCCGAGTGCCGGTCGATATGCACTTCCCCCGGACCCCTTCTCAAGAGGGAGTGTGGTTCCGTCGCGACCAGATCATCCCAATGCGCCGTCGTCTAGCCCCCCGCAAATCAGCTTTTATCTCTCGCCATTCAAGCTGGCATTTGTCGTCGCGGTCTTTGCCTTCTGGCTGCACTACAGCAACTGGGTCCATGAGGACAGCCGCGGCCTGAAAGTTCGTCCTGATTTCTGGAATAGCTGGATGCTCGTCTGCGGAGCATTGGCTTTTCCGCTGCTGATGTCTTCACCCGGATTTGTTCTTGGAGTCGGCCTGGCGGCTCTCGCAATCGGATTGCCACTCGGCTTCTATGTGTGGGAACGGAATCACCATGTCCCCCCCAATCGTCAGGTGATGACGGTCCCCCATCTTGAAAACTGGGCACGCCGACAACTGGCGCGCATCGGGATCCGGATCGGGAGTCGCAGTCAGGGCGATGCACATGTCGGCCCGCCGATTACGTTCGTCGGAAAATCACGCACCGGTCAGAAGGACGTCAATCGTTCAAAGCAGGTTGAATCTTCCAAGGGATATGTTGCGGCGAAGGAACTGGTCTACGACGCACTCCTGCGGCGAGCGACAGATATTCACCTTGAGCCGAAGGATGAAGAGCTTGCTGTTCGACTGCGAATTGACGGCGTGATGTTCCCTGCCGAGCCGTTCGACAAGGCGACCGGCGATGCGGTCACCAACATCATCAAGGTGTTGTGTGCCATGGACATCACCGAGCGTCGTCGCTCTCAGGACGGTAGCTTCGGGGCGGTTCTCGAAGGGCGTGAAATCGACTTCCGTGTTGCGTCACAGGGAACTCGCCACGGGGAAAAAGTCAGCTTGCGTATTCTCGACCAGTCCAATTCGGTCAGCCGGCTGTCGCAGTTGGGAATGCGGAAGCAGGTCGCAGACAAGTTGATTGAAGTCATTAATCAGCCGCACGGCATGATGCTCGTGTGTGGACCGACAGGGGCCGGTAAGTCGACAACGTTGTATGCCGCGATCAACGAACTTGATGCTCATGTGAAGAACATCATCACGATTGAAGATCCCGTCGAATACAAGATGACGAATGTCACGCAGATCGAAATCAATACCAAGGGCGGGACCACCTTCGGGCAGTCGTTGCGAAGTATTCTGCGTCAGGATCCTGATGTCGTGATGATCGGGGAAATTCGAGACGAAGAGACTGCCAAGATTGCCTGTCAGGCCGCGAACACCGGTCACATGGTGTTCTCAACGGTTCACGCGAATGACTCGATTACGGCGCTTTATCGACTGATCGACCTAGGTGTCGAACCCTTCATGTTGTCGACGGCCGTCTCAGCGATTCTTGCTCAGCGACTGACACGACGGATTTGCAGCCAGTGTCGCCAGTCCTATGTTCCTCCACCGGAACTACTGACGGAACTGGGACTCCCCGCCGGGAAAATCAAAGAATTCTTTCGTCCGCCTGCCAATGACAAGAGCTGCCCCAAGTGCGGCGGACTCGGATATCACGGCCGGATTGGGGTCTATGAACTGCTGGCGATCAACGAGCGGATGAAAGACCTGATCCGCGAAGGGGCCGCCATGTCGGCCATTCGCAATGAAGCCCGCAAAGACGGCATGCTGTACATGAACGAAGAAGGAATCCGGCTGGTCGTTAGAGGAGTGACCTCGGTGGATGAAATCCGCCGTGTGGTCAAATAATCTCGACGGAGAACTGGTTTTTCGGACAAAGGACTTTTCACCTGCCGAATGCTCGTCAAAATGGATGAGATTGTCTTTTCCCAGAGACGATGAACCTCTCGCAGGTTGAGCGGTCTTGGTGATGAAATGTGGAACGGTCCACTTCAACGACGAATCACTGTGACGAGCAACTTGAAGATCAGATTGATGGTCAGCATGTTGCCTGGAGGACTCACCGATGCCTTTGTTTGAAATCGAAACTTCCGCGCACATCATGATCGGCTGGGCGGAAAACAGTGAAGCCGCCCGAGAGTTTGCTCATGAGCATTACCCGGAAGAAGAAATTACCCGAGTCAGCAAACGACCTCGCGATGTTTGGGTAATTTCAAAGCGACTGCTGGGACTGGAAACGACCGCGGATCCTTGTGACACCGCGCGCGAGTGCCTGGCGAAGGCGTCGGGAGACAAAGTTCATGCAATCCGTCTTTACATGCATGAGACCGGGACCGACCTGCAGGATGCGCAGAAGATGATCGAAACGAACATGTCGTTGGGCTGGTGAGTTCGTGTTCCCTTCGCCGCTCAGGACGAAGCTGGAAATCGAACGCTGATCGCTGCGGGTCGCACGGTAACATCAATCGGAGCGGCCCCCACGAGTTCACCATCGGACGTCAAAGGCAACGTGCTCCCCGAGACGAGGCGAAGCTTCTTGGCTCGCCGATATGAGATCAACTCATGTGACTGGTAGTCGGACAGGAAGAACTTCGCGGTCAGGCCGGCAATCTCACCCGGTGTCCCATCCTGGACGATAATGACATCCATCAGGCCGTCATTGATCTCCGCATCAGGCGAGACGATCATTCCTCCCCCGGAGGTCTTTCCGTTCGCGATAAACACATTCAATGCACTGAATGTTTCTACGGGACCCTCGTCGAACGAGACCTCCAGATCGAAGGTCTCGAGATGGTTCATGACATCGACGATGCCTCGGAGATAACAGAATGCTCCCCAGCGTTCTTTCACTTCATCCGTCAGTGAGTCGAGGTAGTTCCCTGTATTCCCGCCGGTGATCATGTTGACGCACCATCCTGAGTGCTCGGAACTGCGAAATTCCAACAGATCCACTGGCCGATCCTGCCCGTTGATGAGCGATTGAATCGCAGCAGGGCCCTCAAAAGGCATTCCTACGGAACGGGCAAAATCGTTGCCTGTCCCAAGCGGAAAAACACCCAGCGAAGCTTTAACAGGGTGACCGGCCTGTTGAAGTTGCATAAAGATGTTGGCGAGTCGATGAACTGATCCGTCTCCCCCAGCCGCGACGATCACACCGGGTTGAGCGATACGACTCTCAAGAAGTTCCAGCTCCCGTTCCTTGTTTCCGATGCGGAGAATGTCGAACTCAGAGAACTTCTCCATTTCGGAGAGAAACCCATCCGAACGTGTGCCGCTGGTTGCGGACGGACGCCACAAAACCGTAATCGGACCCTGATCTCCCATCTCAACATCCTTGCCAATTTCATTGTTGCGGAGAAGACAGAAGTCTGGCCGAGTTCGACACCGTTTTCAGCCAGCGTTCGATTTCCTGAACGTCATTATGAATGCCGCGGCGTTCCGCGATCAGACGGTTTTGGGACAGTTCGACCTGATCGTCCCGGTTCGCTTCGACCAGAGCGAGGAAGACAGATTTTCGCTCATTGGTCCAGTAATCGAAGATTGCAGGCGAAGGCTGCGCAACGAGATGGACATTGTGATCAAATTCTTCGTCGTTGAGCGGCAGATGACCTTCCGCCAGATTTGTCAGCTCGCCAATGACTCCCACAGCGGATCGAGCAGTCATCCCTTCAGGAACGCCGCGGAGTTGGAAGATTGCTTCGGCCACAACGACCCCGGCTTCTGTGTCGGCGTGGTCAGGGGACTCCCGGAGTTCGACGGGAACTCCGTTGATGATGCCTTTCAGTTCAGGGCTCCCCGACGGGGAGTGACTGAAATTCAGACGCAGATGTCGTGCGACACGTTTCCAGGCATGCTCGCGACGACGACGCATGACCTCTGCCATCCAGGCAAGCAAGCCGACGCCTGCCAGCAAGACCAGCAGCCAGAACCAGCCGGCATTTTCGAAAGCTGATTGCATCACCTGTTTCCCGACACGTTTGATGCGAAAGGACCCGATCAGCGCTGTTTGCGCTCTTATTGAACCCAGATAGTCTTGATGTTAACGAACTCATGAATTCCAAACTGGCTTAGTTCCCGGCCGTAACCGGATTTCTTGATTCCCCCGAAAGGCAGCGTCGGGTGAGATGATGTCACCTGATTAATGAATACCGACCCTGCTTCGATGGATGCAGCAATCTCTTCCGCCTTGGAGATGTCACTGGTCCAGACACTGGCACCGAGCCCGTACCGTGATTGATTCGCCAGCTGAACGGCATCTTCAGTGGACTCAGCACGAATGACACATGCGACCGGCCCGAAGAGTTCCTCCTGAAAGCCGGTCATCTTCGGTGTGACTTCACTGAGCACTGTGGGAGCGAAGTACCAGCCCGGCCGTTTCAGTCGATGACCGCCAGTGCGAAGAGTCGCACCTTGTTTCACCGTCTGATCGACCTGTTTCTGCAGAGGCTCGATGAGGTCTTCTCGCGCGAGTGGTCCGAGTTCCGTCGTTTCATCGAGCGGGTCTCCGACCCGCAGTGCCTGCATCGCTTCGCAGAACTGATCGAGAAACTGGTCATGACAGTCTTTGTGGATAATGAATCGCTTGGCCGCGATGCAGCTCTGTCCGTTGTTCTGAATGCGTCCGGTGACCGCATTTTTGACAGCTGCGGTGAGATCCGCATCCGGCAGCACAATAAAGGGGTCGGAGCCTCCCAGTTCCAGAACGCACTTTTTAAGAGCACGCCCCGCCTGTTCGGCAATCGCGACACCCGCGGCTTCACTTCCCGTCAGTGTGACCGCCTGAATCTCGTCTGAGGACACTACTGACTCGAGCTGATCGCGATGCAGATTGAGAGACTGGAAGACTCCAGAAGGAAATCCTGCAGCATCAAAGAGTTGCTGAATTCGCAGAGCACAACCGAGCACATTGGAGGCATGTTTCAGGATGCCGACGTTTCCGGCGAGCAGAGAGGGAACCGCAAACCGCATCACCTGCCAGTAAGGAAAGTTCCAAGGCATGACAGCGAGGATAGGCCCTAATGGATCGAAGCGAACGACCGACTTCGTCGCGGGGTTGCCAGTCACCTGTTGCGGTTTCAAAAACGCAGGTCCAGCCTCGCAATAGTAGTCGCACAGACTCGCACATTTTTCCACTTCCGCCCGGGCCTGACCGATTGGTTTCCCCATCTCCACCGTGGCGAGTTCAGCGAGTTCGTCGACGTGATGGAGCATCTGCTGTCGCAGTGCCTGGAGTCGGCTGACGCGGTTTTCGATTGATTCCCGTGACCACTGGCGGAATGCGTCACGTGCCAATGTGAGCTTGGAAGAAATGTCCTTCTCGGGAGCGTATTCGGAAATTAGCTGTTCCGTCGCCGGATTAACGGAACGGAAACGTTTCGGGGCCTCGCCCATCGGTATTCCCTGAAAGGCAGTACGGAATCAATTGCCTCACTTCTCGAGGCACTGCACGGCCCCGCTTCTTCCATTGTGGCTCTGTTTTTACGTCTGAATAGTCAGCTCGTAAATGGAATTGCGATCAGTGACTGCCGCAGATAGAGCGGATGCTTGGGAAAGCCGGCCTTCGTGGTTCCTAGACAGTGAATTTCCCGGCGGGCGCGTTTCATCAGGGAGAGAATGTGCTGATGCCGGTCGTTCAAACCCGCATGGACTCCCCAGCAGGCGACCGTGAGGTCGACATCCTGCGTCATTTTGACCAGCCATTTGTCATTCTCAGGCCCGATGGGATCGTCGATACGGGTCAGTCCTTTGGGGTCGGTTGATCGCAGTCCGAAGGCATTGAGCATCCGCATACCGCCATAGCCCCAGGTGTGTGCGTACCCGATGCAGCGGCGGACGGTTGGATCATTCTCGATCTCGGTCGCCGTTGACGGGTTCAGCCCGATAAATGCGACGAGTGGACGTTGTTCATCCCAAACCCGCTGGAGGGTGTAGCGATAGATTTCACAGGGAGAATAACGGGCGCTGCTTACCCAGCCATTCTCGTGCTGGTGATTTCGCAGAATCGTTTGAGTCATGGCAGGCCGGTTTGATCACGGAACATTAGAGACGGACGGGCTTTCTCGAGTGAATTGTCGCCATTGAAGCGGACATTTCCAGCGAGGCCGATCCGCAGCTTTTCAACTCTGTGTTGCTCCTGAATTACCCCGTAACACATCAGTCGCCTTTGAAGCGACGAGTGTCGAGCTGGACTTTTCGAGTCGATTTCTTCTTTTCTGCGAAGAAAACGTGGAAGTTTAAAGGGGGTTTGTAGAAGATGTGGAGGCTTTAACGGTATCGGCAATTTGCTCTTCCGCCGATTTGAACTGCTTCTCCCGTCGAAAACTGATTTCTGCCCATGCTCTCCCCATCCCGTCGCGGATTTACACTGATCGAACTTCTTGTGGTGATTGCGATCATTGCTGTGCTCGTGGCGCTCCTGCTGCCTGCAGTCCAACAAGCTCGGGAGGCTGCACGACGGACGACCTGCCGCAATAACCTGAAGCAGATCGGTCTGGCACTTCATAACTACCATGACGTTCATCGGGCGCTTCCGATAGGAGCACGGGCTCAAGCTGGGGCGATGGGGGGGCAAAGCGTTTCCTGGTGGGTGGGACTTCTGCCTTATCTGGACCAAGCGGCTCTGTTTGAGCAGTTTGACCATGTGAAAACGAATAACGGGATGACAGTTGCCGCACTGAATCCGGATAACAATTCGTTAGCCGCAAAGGTTAATTTGACATTTATGCTCTGCCCGAGCAGTTCATTGCCGCCGCGATTGCCTGCGCCGAATCACAATCAGGCGATGTATGTTGGAATCGCGGGAGCGGTCGCGGATGCCAGCGTCACAGATCCCCGGCAGGCCTCTGTTACAGCAACGGCGAGTCCATCGAACTGCCTGGGGAGTCCAGATACGACCGGATACATCTCCGCCAGAGGGCTTCTCTGTGCGAATGAGTGCTTTCGAATGAGAGACGTCGCCGATGGTACGTCTAATACGATGGTCGTTGGAGAATGCTCGGAGTATGCGAAGGATCAGAACGGGAAGCTTTGCTCGGTGCACGGCTCCTTCCCCTCAAGCTGGATGACGGGGACGAACTGGCAAGATACGCCTACGCGTTCGGCATCGGCTGGGATTCGAAGCATTTATAATTTAACGACGATCCGATACGCGCCTAATTCTTCTTATACACTCCCTGGGGTCCGCGAGAATCATGGCGCTAATAATCCCTTGACATCTCCACACATTGGAGGGATCTTCATTCTCATGGCGGACGGGGCAGTCCGCTGGTACTCTGACAATAGCGATTTGACGATCCTGAAGTCGCTTGCTACGCGCGATGACGGTCGTCTGGTTGAACAGTGAACGGGCTACTTTTATTGATTTAACAAAGTGAGTAATGTTTATGAGAATGAGCAGGCTTTGGGCCACCCTGTTTGTTTTCGTGCTGGCGTCGCGCGCCGACGCAGGACCAGCACGATTCTGTCCAGTGATTGACCTTTGGGTCATCCAGCCAGGGTTTATCGAATGGCTGGGAGATGTCTACGATGACTCCCCGGACCCCACGGAGTGCGGGCCATATGTGGGACCAGGAACACTGATTGGTGACGATTTCTATCCTTATTCGGAATGTCATCCGACCGACCGACCCTGCGTCACAGTGCGTCAGAGGCTGCCAGCGGGAATTACTCAGGGCGGCTATCCCGGTGGGCGACGTCTGATTGGGGAAGATTTCCCCTGCCCGACGCCGGGCAGGGTGAACGTCCTCAAAAGATCCGTCAGAAAAGTTGCTCTCGGTGACTCAGGGTGTGTAATTGCAGTTGAATTCTTTGAATGCGAATTTAAGCGAACCGAGAAACCACCCGCGGAATTAAACCTTCCTGACACATTCATCGTCGGCTTCGAGGTTCAACCTCCTCTGGAGCCAATTCAGGGAAGTACTCTCAGTTCCGTTGTTGCTGATGACCAGGGTTGTCGTTATTTCACGAATGTCCCTGACTTTAAACGTAAAGTACTGGTGTTCCTGGCGGCAAATAAGGGTTCCCTTACATCGACTTCAAAAGTCACGCCGACACCCACCCCGGCTCAGGGAGCAGAGACTTCATCTGCTTCAGGCAACGTCAGGCCAGCGGCAACTCCATCCTATTACCCAGCGGATGCTCCCCGCCGAGGGGCACGCGGTTTCGGATTGTTCCGTCGCGGGCGTTAGACGAGAGCGATGATGATCCGCTCGCACCGGTGAATATGAGCGGAATGAAGTGACATTGGAGCCTCGGAGCATGTCCTGCCCCGAGGCTCATTTCGTTACCGCTCACACTTTGACACCTATCGAAACTCGACCGCCGAAGAGGAAGGAGTTCGTGGCAAGGTTTGTCAGGTCCCGACTTTCTCAGCGATTTCCGCGATGAGCTCGAACGACCGGAAACGCTTGGTTGAGTCGAAAACATCTGACACGACGATGAATTCGTCAGCCCCAGTCCGTTCCAGAAAGGCATCCATTCCCCTTCGAACAGTGTCAGGACTGCCAACGATGCTGCAGGCGAGCATCTGGCTGGCCTGGAACTTTTCTTGTGATGTCCAATAGCTGTCGATTTCGAGCGGCGGATGCAGCAGATCACGCTGATTTCGGACGAGGTCCGTGAAGCTCCGCTGCTGAGACGTTGCCAGCCAACGGGCTTCTTCGTCTGACTCTGCGGCGATGATGTTGACTCCCACTATCGCATAGGAGGATTGCAGCTGCTCGCTTGGCTTGAATAGCTCGCGGTAGATTCGGAGTGCCTGATCCAGTGCCTGCGGGGCGAAGTGTGAGGCGAAGGCATACGGAAGTCCGAGCTCCGCGGCGAGGCGGCTTCCAAACAGACTTGAGCCGAGAATCCAGAGTGGGATTTGAGTTCCAGAGCCGGGAATCGCTTCGATTCGTTGGCCCGGTGAGACTGGTCCAAGGTAGGCCTGAAGCTCCAGCACATCTTGAGGGAAGTGGTCGGAACTGGCGGGGTCTCGTCGAAGTGCCCTGAGTGTCAGTTGGTCAGTTCCGGGGGCACGCCCGAGCCCCAGATCGACTCTCCCTGGGAAGAGTGTTTCGAGTGTTCCGAACTGCTCGGCAATGATATAGGGAGCATGATTGGGCAACATGATTCCCCCTGCCCCGATACGAATCGACTTAGTTGCTGCGCCAACGTGTGCAAGCACGATCGAAGTGGCCGCGGTTGAGACCGAGCGGATGTTGTGATGTTCGGCGACCCAGAAACGACGATATCCCCAGTCCTCTGCGGCTCTGGCCAAATCTCGTGCTTCGTCCAGTGCCGCGCGACGATCATTCCCTTCGCGAACGCGGCCTAATTCAAGAATGGAGACAGGGATCATTGGTTACGAATCCTGTACAGAGAGACGAACTTCCTCGCAGACTTCCGTCCCGGCGAAGAAAAGTCCGCAAAGCTCAAACTTGATTATACGCAACCCGGCGGCGATTCACCGAAATCCATGGAATCCCTGACCGATTGCGGAGGCAAAGTTTCGTCAGTCGGTCACGCGTTCGATGAGTTCATCCCATGGAATCTGCTTCAGTTGAGGTGCGATGTGGGGGGCCACGAACACCCGGACCCGTTTGACCCAGTCATCGAACTGGGTCGTCGCCAGGGCCTCTACAACCGGCGACACTTTCTGAAGAGGCCGATAGACCTGTTCTTTGGGGAAGTAGACGTCGATGGCGAATTCGACTTCCCGGTGTTCCGGCGGGGCATCAATAAGCAGATCCAGCGGTTGCAGAGGAACGCCCGTTAGAGATCGCAATTCCCCGGCGAGCCGCTGGGAGATCTCGAGAATGTCGGCATAGCGACGACCTGCGATTCGCTGATACAGCAATGGCGACCGGTCGTGGCTGTATTCGACGGCCTGCTTATACAGACTTCGCTTCCGGCCGAAGACACCTTCCAGTAGCGGTTCACAGGGCTGTCCCGCTGCGGCTCGACGCAGTGCGGCAATCATTTCCGAATCGGTGCAGCCGAACAGTTCTTCGAGGTTCACCTGCTGATGCAGCTCATAGAATCCTCGGGCGAACATACTGGTCGCACTCCGCACAGCGTGATGCCAGTAGACTTCGCTGAACATCACGTACCGCGCAAAGACCATCAGCTCGGCCGCAGTTTTCCCTTTGACGGTGATTGCCAGACCGTCACCAGCGGAATTCAGGGTGAGAGACTGAATCAGACGCTGACGGTCAAAGTTGCGACCATAGGGAACGCCGCAGTGCAGGCTGTCGCGGTCCAGGTAGTCCATTTTATCGACGTCAATCGGGCCGCTCAGAATCGAGCGGAGCAGCTTCAGCCGAGGGGACTGAGTGCGCGGAGTCAGCACATCCAGCAATTCGTCGGGTTCGATCCCCCATTCATTCCGCAGGACTTCAGAGAGTTCGGTTCCTGCTCCAAGGAATCGTTCGGCATGGGCCTCATGCGGAGGCAATCCCGAGAGCCCCATATCTTCAATCGGATGGCAGAATGGCCAGTGTCCGACATCGTGCAACAGCGAGGCCGTGATCAGCAGCTCCATGGCATGGGTGTCGATCAGCGCGGTGAACCGCTCGTCCATCGACAACTGCTGCAGGTAACGCAGCGTGTTGTGATAGACCCCGAGAGCGTGTTCAAAGCGGGTATGTCGTGCCCCGGGATAAACCTTTGAAACGAGACCCAGCTGGCTGATCTCGGCAAGGCGCTGAAACTCTTCTGTGTCGACAATCGCCCGGACACGTGGAGTGAAAGGGACGTTCTGCTCCGACGGCACCCGAATCAATGCCCGTCCGGATTGCAGCGCATGCAGTTCAGGAATCACGTGATGCGCTGACATTTTCCAGTTTCCTTAGAATGTTCGATCAGGCGGCTTCAGGCCGGAGTCTTAACCAGCAGAAGCTCGCCCGGTGGGGGAATTCTTTCACGCGGAGGTCACTGAAACAAGGATCGCGGAATTCGCGAATTTTCTGTGCTGGAGAATCAATTGCGACATCTTCGCTTACCTTCTGACAGGTTGAGGGCTACATTCGTGGAATGAGTGCTTCTCCTGATCCCAATGAAATTCTGCCGCCTCAGGGGCGATTGCTTGGTGTCGATTTCGGGACAAAACGAGTCGGTATTGCCCTCTGCACGCCGGATCGGACGATGGCAGGTCCACTCGAAATCTATGAGAGACGGAACGAGCGACTCGATGCCCGTTACTTTCGGGAACTGCTAGAAGAATATCGTTTCTGCGGCATTGTGGTCGGGCTGCCGATTCATGTGCATGGCGGAGAGAGCCAGAAAAGCCGGGAAGCACAGGTCTATGGCAAGTGGCTCCATGAAGTGACAGGACTCCCCGTCGTTTACTGGGACGAACGGTATACGAGTGCCGTTGCCGAGGATTTTCTGCTGGCCGCTGATCTGACCCGCAAGCAGCGGAAAAAGCGAATCGACAAGGTCGCCGCCCAGATCATTCTTCAAGCGTTTCTCGACGCACATCGGCCTCGCCCAACATTGTCGGACGAGGTCGAAGACGACGACTATTTTGACGATGAGCCCTACCGGGAAGAGTGACTGCACGGAGGGACGCAGCGGCACCTGCCAATCTTCAGCGGTCAATCTCGCCCATCATGATGTCGAGTGATCCGACGATTGACGGGACATCGGCCAGCAGAACTCCGCGACAAAGATCTGGAACGACCGAGAGATTGCAGAAGCAGGAGCTCTTGGCCCGCGCCCGGAGCGGTTCGGCATTTCCATTTCCGACGATGTAGAACCCCATATTTCCACGGGGGGCCTCGGTCTCAAGATAGCACTCGTCGACCGGCAGTTTTGTTGTCATCTTGAAGGGGACTCGATGGCTCCCTTCCGCTTTGGCATAGCGATCGATGCCCTGCCGGATCAGTTGAATGGATTCACTCACCTCTTTCATCCGGACAAAGAACCGGCACCAGTTGTCGCCCAGTATGACTTCGCGCGGGACGTTGTCACCGGCCTCGAACGGGGCGACATGAGTTCTGAAATCATAGCCGGCGTACATCCGGGTATAGATCTCTTCTCCATCCCGGCGCAAATCCAGATCCACACCGCTGCCGCGCAGCACCGGGCCAGTGCAACCATACGAGAGTGCCTGTTCTGCTGACAGCACTCCCAGGCCAGCCGTACGTTTGATGAAGATCGAATTTCGGGTGAGCAGCGCGTGATATTCCAGCACTCGCTTCTCCAGCCATTCCAGAAAGACGAGGACTGCATCCGTCCATGAGGTTGTGACATCGGGCGCGTGCCCTGTCAAAGCCGCCAGTCCGGCAGGAAACGGAATCGCCTGCGGAAAGTCATGAGTCGCACCACCGATTGTGAGATAGCTGTAGGTCAGTCGGGCTCCACAGACTTCTTCGAAGAGGTCGAGAATGATCTCACGCTCACGCATCGCGTACAGGAACGGCGTGAAGCTTCCGAGATCGAGCCCGTATGCTCCCATTCCCAGCAGGTGGCTCGCGATGCGACCCAGTTCGCAGACAATCAGGCGAACGACCATCGCCTTCTCTGGGACTTCGATTCCCAGCAACTTTTCATAGACGAGAGCCGCGCCGAGATTCATGTTCATCGCGGCCAGATAGTCCATCCGGTCGGTGTAGGGAATCCATTGTGGGCCGCTCAGGTTTTCTCCGGTTTTCTCGGCGCAGCGATGCAGATATCCGATGTGCGGCGTGACCTCGTGAACGATCTCGCCATCAGTTCGCAAGACGAGACGCAAAACCCCGTGAGTGCTGGGGTGCTGCGGTCCCATGTTGATGAGCATTTCGTCCGTGCGGACGTCGAACTCGATAAGCCGGGGATCTTCGACCGAGAAAGCCATATTCACTCACTGCCGATCAACTGAAATCTCATTTGCAATTTCGGACTCTTTCGAGACCGTTCGATTCTCACGCCCCCTCCATGCCACTCCGACTTACCGCCCGCGAATTCCGTGGTATTCCAGTGGGAACACATAGTCTTTCCGCAGGGGGTGCCCGACCCAGTCTTCTGCACAGAGGATTCGTCGCAGATTCGGGTGCCCGACAAAGGAGATTCCGACCAGATCGAACGCTTCCCGTTCATGCCAGTCAGCGACGGCCCAGACATCAGAAACGCTGGGAATTTCCGGCAGCTGATCCTGAACATTGTCCTTCCAGCGGGGGAGGCGAACCTTCACGACCAGTCGGTGGCGGTGCGTCACGCTGTAGAGGTGATAAACGACCTCGATATGCGGCTCGTAAGGAAACTTCGCCTGACGCTTCGGGTCGACTTCCAGATAGTCGACGCCGCTCAGATTGCAGAGCAGATCGAACGCCAGAGCTGCATCTGATTTCAGGTAAGCGGCGACCTGGGCGATGTACTGAGGTGCAACTTCGATCCAGGGATCTTTGGAAGTCGTGTGTAGGCCGACGATGGCGTCACCGCCAAAGTGGCCGATCAGCTGGTCGTGGATTTCGGCAATGGTCATGAAATCGCCTCTGCGGAATCGCCATGGTTACCGGCTCCGGAGTTACCGGCTGCTCGATTCGGCTGGTGTTTGGGAAGTCCGCTGAACTTGCGAGTGGGCCTGAGAATGGGCCTCTCCCTGTTTCACCATCGCCCTGACCCAGTCCAAGTCTCCCCGAAACCAGACGTAGGCAAAACCGACCAGCAGGACGCCGAAGAAGATCAGCAGGTCGAAGAAGCCGGTCTGGGCAAGCCGGAGGGCGTCGGATGCCTGCAGCGCCGTCTCGGCCGTTGAGGTGCCTGCCGGGAGGTTGAATAGCTTGTCTGTCAGCACCTGACGGGTCCCGTCGTTCAAACGGATATCCGCCAGCTGTGTCGCTCCGCCGAAGATGGTCGCCCAGGGGAAGAAGAAGACCACTTCAACATCGAAGATGATGAACAGCAGAGCGACGACGTAGAAGCGGATGTCGAACTGAACGTAGCTCGTACCGATCGTCGGTTCCCCGCACTCATAGACCGCCAGTTTCTCGTCGTTGGGGAGCTTGGGACGGAGAAAGCGGCCGATCACCATCGGCAGCAGCACCATTCCGGCGCCAGCCAAGGTGAATAACAGAAAGTGCAGCGTCAGGTCTGTCATAACGGAAGGAGCCGATGCCGGGGACCGTTTGGTTGACTGTCTTATCCCAGTAGATGGAATTCAACAGGCAGAACCGGTGCGGCCGCTTAGCGGCAGGATGGCAGAAACCTTTCCTCATTCAGTATCAGTGAGTGGCGGCAGCTTCCGGTTCGTCTGACGTAAGGAGAGGATTCGGTTCTCCTTTGACCCAGACTGGCCCGGGAATCTGTTTGGATTCTGCCACGGCTGTCGGGTTGAGTGTGGCGCGTCCCCAGGCAATCTCCAAGGGAAGTTTTGCATAATCCACCAGGCAGCCATCTCGAGAATAGCAGCTCAGGTCATGGTTGGAACCCATGAAGATGCAATCGACAGGGCACGGATCAACACATAATGCGCAGAACATGCACTTCGTGTAATCGATGGTGAACCCATCAATCTGAAAGCCCTTGCCGGCGGGACTTTTGACTTTGTCGATATAGATGCAATCGACAGGACAGGCGACTGCGCACTTGTCGCAGCCAATGCAGGTCGTCAGATCGAAGCGGTGAAATCCCCGGTAACGGGCTTTTACCGGAACGGGAAGTTCAGGGTATTCGTAGACTTCCGTGAACGTCTTCCGACGGTAGGTCTTGGCCGCGGTCCGCAGAGTCACCCACATGCCGTAGAGCACGGTGGAGACGGCCGTCCAGACGTTGTGAAACCAGTCTCTCACGGAAGACTTCAGCAATCAGGAAAGGTGAACTGGATGTGCGCACCATCAGTCATGGTGAACACAGGATCAGACCTGATTATAGGTTGCAGGGACTGAGTGGCAACTCACCCTGCAGGTTCGGGAAAATCGCGATCAGGCCAGAATTTCCCTGACCACATGACCATGAACATCTGTGAGGCGAAACCGGCGTCCTTGAAACTTGTAGGTCAGTCGTTCATGGTCGATTCCCAGCAGAGCCAGAATCGTCGCCTGCAGATCGTGGATATGAACCGGGTTCTGAGTAATGTTGTACCCGAATTCGTCAGTCTCCCCGTAGGTGATTCCCGGTCGAATTCCGCCGCCTGCCATCCAGAGCGAAAAGCAGCGAGGATGATGGTCCCGGCCAAAGCTGTCGGCTGTCAGTTTCCCCTGACAGTAATTCGTCCGCCCGAACTCGCCGCCCCAGATGACCAGCGTGTCCTCCAGCATTCCACGTTGTTTGAGGTCCTGAATCAGCGCGGACGAGGCCTGATCGGTCTGCTGGCACTCTTTACGGATCCCGCCGGGCAGGCCGCCGTGGTGGTCCCAGTCCTGATGATAAAGCTGGATAAAGCGAACTCCACGCTCCGCCAGTCGCCGGGCCAGCAGGCAGTTGGCAGCAAACGTCCCCGGCGTGCGTGCGTCTTCTCCATAGAGCTCGAAGATGTGTCCAGGTTCCTGTGAAAGTTGCGCGGCCTCAGGAATCGCCTGCTGCATGCGGAAGGCGAGCTCATACTGGGCGATGTTATTTTCAATCAGCGGATCGGCATTGGTTCGGGCGCTGATCTGACTCAGTTCCGAAAGAGCATCGAGTGCCTGTCGACGCTGATCTCGAGACAGATCACCGGGATTCCCAAGATACAGCACCGGGTCCTTCTCTGGGCGGAATTGAACTCCCTGAAAACGTGACGGAAGAAAGCCATTTCCCCAGAGCCGCGATGCAAGTGGCTGTCCTCCCTTTCCCTTTGTCAGCATGACGACGAACGCAGGGAGATCCTGATTTTCGGTCCCGAGTCCGTAACTGAGCCATGCCCCGAGACTCGGGCGGCCGGGGAGTTGAGAACCCGTCTGAACAAACGTCACTGCCGGTCCGTGATTGATGGCCTCGGTGTAGACGCTGCGTACAAAGCACAATTCATCTGCTACCGATGCCGTGTGCGGCAGCAACTCGCTGAGCCATGCCCCTGACTGACCATGTTGACGGAACTGGAAAGGTGACCCGGCGAGAGGCAAACTCGATTGATTCGCACTCATCCCGGTCAGGCGTTGCGTACCGCGAACGGACTCTGGGAGTTGAGTGCCGTGCTTCTCATTGAGGATCGGCTTGGGATCAAACAGGTCGAGCTGCGAAGGTCCGCCAGACTGAAACAGGAAGATCACCCGTTTCGCTTTGGCAGGGAAATGCGTCTCTCCCAGAGCGGGTTTAGTTCCGGAATCAGAGTATCCCTGTCGGAGCATGAGGTCAGAAAGAGCGATTCCTCCGAGCCCCATTCCGAAACGATTGAGGAACTCGCGCCGGGAATGTGCGTCGGCGTATTGCTGGCAATGGTGACTCAGCTGATGTTGTATCGGGTGTATCATTGCGGAGCCCTGCTCGTTTCAGACCGCTCAAACCAATGTTCGCGAAGGTCGCTATCTGCGAAACACGCACTCGTCGAAGTTCAGCAGTATGTTTGCGACCCCGGCGAATGCGGCCAGTGACTGTGCATTCAGATCGGCGTCGACCGGCTTGTCTCCAACACTGAGGAAACGCTGGGTCTCCGCCGGATCGGCTTTGAACCCTGCCAACTGCCCGGCATAGAGTTTCTTGAGAATCGAAAGTTCATCCGCACTGGGACGGCGACTGGTCGTCCAGCGGAAGAGATCGATGAGTGTGGAATCAACATCATCGGGGTGAGCCTTCATCACGCGTTCGGCGAGAACCCGGGCAGCTTCGACGAACTGGGGACCGTTCAGCATGACGAGTGGCTGCAACGGGGAGATCGTCCGGTCACGACGCACCTGGCAGACATCGCGTTTTGCGGCGTCCAGCGTCATCATCACCGGAGCCGGGCCAGTGCGACTCCAGAAGGTATAGAGGCTTCTGCGATAAAGTCCGTCGCCGGTATCGCGTTTGAGCGGCTTGAATGCGACTTCCATTTCATAAGGTTTCGCAGGGGGACCACCGATGGCTTCGACGAGTAACCCGCTGATGGCGAGTGCGTTATCCCGAAGCATCTCGGCCGGGAGGCGGTCACTCGCGGTTCGAGCCAGCCAACGGTTCGCCGAGTCTTTAGCCTCTTTCTCTGGGGAGGTGATTGCGGACTGCCGATAGGTCTCTGACATCACCATCTGCTTCAATAGCCATTTTACGCTCCAGCCCTGTTCAACCCATGAGCGAGAGAGGGTATCGAGTAGCTCGGGGTGCGATGGCCATTCGCCTTGATTGCCCATGTCTTCGGTCGTGCGGACCAGTCCTGCTCCGAAGATCAGCTGCCAATAGCGATTGACGGCGATTCGAGCAGTCAACGGGTGCTCCGAGGACATGAGCCAGCGAGCGAATCCCAGTCGATTCATCGGGGCGTCCGCTGGCATAGGGGGAAAGACGGCTGGCGTGCCAGGGAACACTTCTTCGCCGCGAAGGTTATATTCGCCGCGGTTCAGAAGATACGCCTTCTTGGGTTCAGGCATCTCCCGCATCACCATGATTTCCGGGATCGATTCGACAATCTCCGATTCCCGTTGGCGTGCCTCACGGAGTTCAGTGAGCAGTGTTTTCCATTCCGCTGACTCGACGACGCGATGATACTCGGCTTGTTGTTTCTCGGAGGACGGGTGTTGCGTTACGACGGCTTGCGAGGAGACCTCTTCAAACAGCCATGTCACTTCCAGCGGAGTCAGTTCACGATTGAAGATGCGAACCTCGTCAATCATTCCTCCTTTGAAGCCGCTGTCCCGGAATCGTTCTCCCAGAGTGATGTGATCCCCGCCGCCTCCCGTGATGTCTTTGGACAGCTGGTCGCGAACGACATCGACTTCCGCCTGTTGGCCGTTGATGAAGAGTCGCAGTCCGCTGGCCCGGCTGGACCCGTCGTATGTGACAGCGACATGCTGCCAGCTCCCGATTGGAATCATCGCCCGTGACGTGAGCCGCAGCGAGTTGCCGGGTTCGAAGTGAATCAGGGCGGTGCTCAGTTTCCCATCGTCCAGCATCAACTCATAACCACGGCTGCCTGCGTCAGTCCATGCACGTGACCGATGCAAGATCACGGCCCGGGACTTCACATCAGGTGTGTTGATCCACAGGCTGTAAGAGAACGGCTCGTACCGGTGGAAGTTCCCGACCTCGGTATTAATGGGATCATCCCCAGTCAACAGGGCGGCCATTCCTTTGACACCGGGCACGTTCGAATTCGGAGCAGCAACTTTCTCCAGCGGAAGATGCAGGATCTCACCGGTCAGCTTCTTAGGCCGTGCGATAGGTTGCGCGGTCCCTGATTGGACTGAATGCTTCTCGGCAAGAGCCGCGAGTTCCCTTTCGAGCCGCTGGATTTTCTGACACTGGGCATCGAGCTTTTGCTGAGTCTCCTGATCTGTGAGCAGCAGCGTCGGAGTCGGAATCGCAGGTGTGAAGTAGGAATAGAGCCCGGCTTCGTCGATGTCGTCGAAGAATGCGAAGAGTTTGAAGTATTCCTTCTGACTCAGGGGATCGTATTTGTGATCGTGACAGCGTGAGCATTCGAGCGTTAGCCCGAGCATCGCTGTGGCGACAGTCTGAATGCGGTCGGCGACGTAGCTGACGCGATATTCTTCAGGAACGCTTCCCCCTTCGGCTTCCTGCGGATGGAGTCGGCAGAAGGTCGTTGCCAGAATCTCATTCTGCCCGGCATTTGGTAACAGGTCTCCGGCAAGTTGCTGAATGACGAACTGGTCGTAAGGAAGATCTTTGTTGAAAGAGCGAATCACCCAGTCACGCCAAGGCCACACAAAGCGGTCACGGTCAACCTGAAAACCATACGTGTCGCTATACCGGGCGACGTCGAGCCATTCCGCAGCCAGCCGCTCTCCGAAACGAGGCGAGGCCATCAGTCGATCGACGGCTTTCTCATAGGCCGTGTCGGACGGGTCGGCGAGAAACTCGTCCAGCTCCTCGAGAGTCGGCGGAAGTCCGGTGAGATCGAATGAGACACGTCGCAGCAGTTGTTCTGGCGAGGCAGGCGGATTTGGTTCCAGTCCGTGCTGACGCATCTTCTGCAGAACAAACGCATCAATGTCATTGCTTCCCCAAGCTGGTCCTTCCGTCACCGGTGGCGGTGACTTCTGCGGGGGAATAAAGGCCCAGTGCTGCTGGTATTCGGCGCCCTGTTCGATCCAGCGTCGCAGGAGAGTGCGTTCGATGTCAGTCAGCTTCAGATTGGAATCTGCAGGCGGCATCAACTCAGACGGATCCTGAGTCATGATCCGCTGAACGAGAACGCTTTCCTGTGGCTTCCGGGGAACGATGGCACGTTTCGAATTGTCCGAATCGAGCGGAGCAAAGGCCCCCTCCTGAGTTTGCAACGAGAGTTCTGCCTGACGGCTCCCCTGATCCGGGCCATGACAAAGAAAGCACTTATCGGCCAGGATCGGACGAATGTCGCGGTTGTAGTCGACGCGCGGCAACTCGGCAGAGGACGTGCTCTCAAGAGACGCGAATCCGCAGACCAGAAGTCGAAGGCATGCCCGAGCAAGAGCCCGCATGACTGAAGCTTCCCACAGAGAATCTCTGAAATCGGGATGCCGTCCGTTGTCTCCTGCCGTCACAGCGACAGCAGACTGCGGACATGATCATTTTCAGAAAGACATCAGAAAGACAGTAGTGCTGAGGACTCGGTGCTCATCACTCAGCAGATCAGACAGGGCACATCGCGGCACGACCTTGGGCGCCTGTCAGGCATGACAGGCGATCTTTGTATCGTATCGGGTGGGGTTGATGGCTTCCACTCCGACTGTTGCTTCAAGCGGGCACTTCGGAAGTCTGTTCGACAAATCGGCGATGGAGCTTGGCATAAACGCCGTCGAGCTGAAGCAGTTCTTCATGGCGTCCCCGTTCGACGATCCGGCCATGATCGAGGACGAGTACCTGATCAGCGTGGCGGATTGTGCTGAGCCGGTGGGCCACGACAAAGCTGGTGCGACCTGTCAGCAGCACCATCAATGCTCTCTGCAGTCGCGCTTCGGTTGCGCTGTCGATGCTACTGGTTGCTTCATCCAGAATGAGGATTCGAGGGTCGGCGATTAACGCCCGGGCGAAACAGATGAGCTGTCGCTGCCCGGCCGAGAGTGTTCCTCCCCGCTCGCCGACTTCAGTCTGCAACCCCTGCGGCAGACTCGCGACGAGGTCCCCGCAGCCGAGTCGGTTGAGGACTTCCAGAATCTCTTCATCTGTGGCGTTGGCTTTGCCGAACCGGATGTTATCGGCCCCGGTGCCATAGAACAGGAAGTTGCTCTGCAGGACGATTCCCATCTGGTGATGCAGGGAGTCACTCTTCACGTGCGCGAGGTCATAGCCATCCAGCAGAATCTGACCTGACTGCGGGAGGTAGAACTTGGAGACGAGATTGATAATGCTCGACTTGCCACTGCCGGTATGACCGACCAGTGCGATCATCTCGCCGGGTTGAGCCTCGAACTGAATGTCACGCAACACAGGGCGTTTCGGGTCGTAGCCGAAAGTGACGTTCCGGAATTCGACATGACCAGTCAGCCGAGGCAGTTCAATCGCGTCTTCAGGGTCTGTCCATTCAGGTGGGGTGTCCAGCAAGTTGAAAAGTCTCTCGGCTCCGGCCATGGCGGTCATTGCCTGATTGAACTGGTTTCCAATGACCAGAATCGGAGAGAAGAACAGGTTCGACATGAAGAAGAAGCCGACAAGGTCGCCGACTGCCATGGGGGAATCTGGCATCAGAACGCGATAGCCGCCGACCAGCAGCAAAAGAACGAGGAAGACCTGACTGTTCAGTTCGAGCAGCGGCAGAAAGAGTCCCTGCGTTCGCAACACAGAGGTGTTGTAGGAGGAATGGTCTGAGGCGAGGGTTTCAAAGATTTTTGCATTCTCGTTCTGCCGAACGAACGCCTGCGTCACACGAATCCCGACAACGGACTCGGCGAGTGTCGCGGTGACTCGGCTGAAGGATTCCCGCATGTTTCGCAGGTCTTCGCTCAGGCGTCGGTGGAAGTGATGGTTAATGACCCACAGGACAGGAGCGAGGCCCAGCACCATCAGAAACAGCATCCAGTCGTACCACAGCATCGCCGCTGCCGCGACGATCATTTGTCCAATCTGGACCAGGGTGACAAACAGGACTTCCTGCACGCCGACCCGCACGTCTTCGATGTCGGACGTCATGCGGCTGATCACGCGACCGACTCGGGTCTCATGAAACCACCGCATCCGCAAGGTCTGCAGGTGAGAGAACAGTTTCTGTCTCAAGTCACAGACAACCAGCTCGCCCAGTTCCAGTGCAAGGCGCTGCCGGTAGTGCATCACGAACTGGGTGAAGACAGCCAGGAGAAAAAATATTCCGGCTCCCCAGAGAACTCCGTTCACATCTTTGCGGCTGACAGGACCGTTGATCACAGCCGCGACGAGCCATGTGAGCGCCGGGAGCTGGATCGCCCGAAGCAGTACCGACACCAGCAGCCAGTTTCGAGTCCACGCGTATGGGCGCGTGAAGGTCAACAGTCGCATGATCAGCCGGAAATCGAGCGGGCGCTGTCGATCCTCCTGCCGTTCAATATGTTTGGTCAATGTCCGGGAGAGCGTCTCAACCTGCTTCACGAGGCTCTCCCCAGCTGAGCGGAATCCTGCCCGGCCCCGTTATCGGCTCCGGCATTCCGGGAAAGTCGCTCAGGAACATTGTCCGCAAACTGTAGCTCCGCGAGGTGTCGGTAATAGTCGGAACTGTGGAGCAATTCGGCGTGAGTGCCGACTGCGGTGACGCGTCCCTGCTGCAGAACGAGAATCCGGTTGGCCCGACGGAGGGTGCCAATCCGGTTCGAGACGAGCAATGTGGAGCGATGTTTCATTGCCTGTTGAATGGCCCGTTCGATCTCGTGTTCGGTCTCTGGATCGATTGAGGCGGTCGCGTCATCCAGTAGCAGGATCGGTGGATCGAGCAGAAGTGCCCGGGCCAGTGCCAGCCGCTGCCGCTGACCGCCGGAGAGGTTTGCTCCGTGTTCACCGACGATGGTCTGGTCACCGAGCGGAAGTTCGCGAATGAATTCGTCCGCTGCCGCGAGTCCCGCCGCGCGGGTGACTTCCTCAGTCGTGGCGTCCGGGCGCCCAAATGCGATGTTCGCAGAGACCGTATGGCTGAACAGAAAACTCTCTTGAAAGACGAGTCCCACCTGACGACGCAGGTCATCCAGCTGCACATCCCGAATGTCGATGTCATCGATCAGGATGCGGCCTTTCTGGACGTCGTAGAATCGCATCAGCAGGGCGAGCAGTGTGGTCTTGCCGGATCCCGTCTCTCCGGTGATTCCCAGTCGTTCTCCCGGCTGCAGTTCAAAAGAGACATCGGTGAGGACAGGCTGATCAGGCTGATATCCAAACGTGACGTTCTCAAATGTCACCTTGCCGCTGACACGCGTGAGGGCAATGGCTCCTGTTTTTGAAGTGATCGAAACAGGAGAATCGATGACCTCGAAAACGCGCTCCGCGCTGATCAGGCTGGACTGGATCGAGTTCGCGATATTGATGATCTGCCCCACCTGATTGGCAAACTCCTGCAGCAGATTCGCGAAGACGAACAGACCGGTTCCCAGAGCAAGTTCGCCCTGGATGACGAGTATCCCCCCATAAGCCAGCAACACGACCATGTTTACTTGGAGGAGCAGGCCCATCGCGGGTTGAAAGACGCTGACTCGGAAGAAGATCGATTCCTTCTCTTCACGAATCCGGTCCGTTGCCCGACGGAATCGTTCGACTTCCTGCTGCTCGCAGGCGAAGCCCTTGACGACGTGGACACCCTGAACGTTCTCCACGAGCGAGCGAATCAGGACGTCCCCCAGCTGACTCGCCTTGCGATAGGCTGGCTGCACCATTCGGGAAAAGACCGCCGCTCCGATCCAGAGCAGCGGAGTCGACGCCAGACAGGCGATCGTCAGCGGTACATGCATCTGCAGCATGTAATAGAGGTACAACGACAAGGTCATCACGACGGTCAGGATCTTGACCATCACCCCATCGACGAAGTTGCGGACGGCATTGGCGTCCCCGGCTGCCCGATTGATAATCGAACTGCTTTCACCGGAATCATAGAACTGAAAGCTGAGCTGCTGCAGCTTGGAGTAAACATCTGTACGGATCCGGACCAGCACCCGTTGTGAGAGGGCTGCCGAAACAAAGGCCGAACAGTAGCGCAGGATCGCGGCCATAAGTGCCAGCGCCAGCACGGTTCCGGCGATCATGCAGACGACAGCGAAGGGACTGGCCCATTCCGGAGGCGTCCATCCCCAGGGGAAACGGGGGGGAGGACTGGTGGGATCTCCTTGGTGGCGGATGAAGTCAATTCCGACGCCAATCATTCCCAGACTGCCGAGCGAGAGCGCCACCAGCGACAGGTCAAACGCCAGCATCGCCGCACAGAGCCCGCGGTATTCCAGTCCCAGTGAGATGAGCCGTTTGAGCAGGTACCAGTTCGATTTCGGCGCGATGGGACGGCCGGGCACCGAGGCAGTGGATTCCGTCACAGCTGTCGAACATCCTTACACAAAGAGACCACACCGTCTCCATGATGCGGCGCAGGCGACGCTATTCTAGTCGGCCAGAAAACGAAATCCGAGAGCGGAATCAAATTTCGCGCCGTCGCGATCTCACCAGCAGGGCTTCGGGCGGAGATTCCCGGCTCCTGTCGCGTGGTTCATTTTTTCTCGCAGCGTGCGACCTCCGTTTCCGGGAATTAGACACTTTGCAGGAGGGCGACCGGGGGTGAAGGATCTCACAGGAACTGGCGACATTTCGGCGATTGGACTCGTCCTGATCCGGTGAGGGCCGATACACTCAGAAACCGGCCGGAACTTGTCCTCAATCTCGTCCGGCGCGGAGTTTAATCAATCGTCCTGGAGAAGTTTGCTGTCCCATGTACCTGCAAATCGCGGTATTTGATCAGGAAAAGCGATGAACTCCACGTGGCGGGATCGGTGAAGTGATTTTCAAAGTTGCTCTAGCTCCTTGAAACGGAACGGTAGATGACCTCGCCACGGCAACCGCGACCTGTGGAACTCTCGCTCAGCGAATCTTTGAAACCGGCAGATATTGATCGCCTGCAGGCTTTCCTCAATGAGCAGGGGACGTTCCACTTTCCGACGCTGTCGACCGGACTGTTCTCGGCTGCTGCGGTCGAGAATCCAGAATTCCGCCTGACGGGTTATCAGAATGTCTGGACCCGGGATAACTGCCATGTTGCTTATGCCCTCTGGTCAGTCGGTGAGAAAGCCATCGCCATCCGCGCCGTTGAAGCGCTGCTGGCGTTCTATTTGAAGCATAAACACCGTTTGCTTGATGTCATCGAAGGGCGGGCCTCAGCTGCTGAGCCGATGAACCGGCCTCACATTCGATTTGACGGGGAGCAGCTGGCTGAACTCGATGTCCGCTGGGCACATGCCCAGAACGATGCGCTCGGGTATTTCGTCTGGCTCACCAGCAAGCTGATGCGTGCAGGTGATCTGGAAGCGACGCAGGAACGTCTCGATCTTCTCCGCGCATTTGTGCAGTACTTTCAGGCCATTCGTTTCTGGGAAGATGAAGACAGCGGGCACTGGGAAGAGACCCGAAAGATTGAAGCCAGCAGCATCGGCCCTGTTGTTGCTGGACTCACAGAGTTCCAGACCTATCTGGATGAGGCTCAGGTCGATTTCATCGACTCTGTTCTGCTGGAAGACCTGATTGAGCAAGGGCACCGCACTCTGCTGGAAATCCTGCCCGCTGAGTGCATTCAACCTGATCCACTTAAGAATCGGCGCTATGATGCAGCGCTTTTGTTTCTGGTTTATCCGCTGAACATTCTCGATGACGTGCTCAGCCTGCAGATTGTGAACGATGTTGTTGACAACCTGTCCGGCCCAATCGGAATTCGGCGTTATCACGGTGACTCTTACTGGTGCGCCAACTATCGGACGCTCCTCGCTCCTGAAGTTCGGACTGCCGACTACAGTGATGATCTCTCTGGCCGCGACCAGCTGCTGAAACCCGGCGAAGAGGCTCAATGGTGCATCTTCGACCCGATCGTGTCTGTGATCTGGGGACGGCGATACCTGCAGTCTCGCTCCAGCGACGATCTTGGGCGCCAGCTTCACCATCTACAGCGTTCACTTGATCATCTGACGCAAGGCGACGAACGAGTCCCGGCATATCGACTTCCAGAATCATATTTTCTGGAAAACGGCGAATGGGTGCCGAACGATATCTGTCCGTTGCTATGGGCGCAGGCCAATGTCCTGATGGCGATTCATGCCATTCGCCAATCGCTAGAGGCGTCGGAGGCTCGCTGATACACCGGGCTGGCCCCCTTGTGCGAGCGATTAAATACAGGAGAATCACAGAGTCCTTCTTCGAAATGACCTTTCGTGCCGAATTTTCACTGCACCTGTGGCATGGGAGAGTTACGATGAAGAAATTCGAGAGTGAATTGCGGATCATCGACCCGCATTCACTCGCATCGAACTGCCTTTTTCTCATTCGATCATGGCGATACGCGGGCATGTGGTCCTGAAACGACTCTCAGCGCTCTCACTTCACCGCCAGACAACGAGCCACATAGTGCAGCATGCATGATGTTCTGACGTTGATTCTCGCCGGGGGAAAAGGGACTCGGCTTGAACCGCTTACGAAGGATCGGGCGAAACCGGGAGTCCCGTTTGGCGGGACATTTCGGATCATCGATTTCCCGCTTTCCAATTGCATCAACAGCGGTCTCCGCCGCGTGCTGGTGATGACCCAGTACAAAGCGGCAAGTCTTGATCGCCATTTGCGGCAGGCATGGCATTTCCTCTGTCGTGAACTTGATGAGTTCATTGATGTTCTTCCCCCGCAACAGAGGCTGGGTGAACACTGGTATCGCGGAACAGCGGACGCGGTTTACCAGAACATCTACACCATTGAGCAATATTCCGCCCGGCACATGCTGATTCTCTCAGGGGACCACATCTACAAGATGGATTATTCCCATCTGCTGAGAGAGCACATTGATTCCAATGCTGACTGCACCATCGCCTGCCTGCCTGTGACATTGAAGGAAGGGCGCGATTTCGGAATCATGGGCATCGATGAGACATTCCGAGTCCATCGTTTCCTGGAGAAACCACAGGATCCATTTCCGATTCCCGGTGACCCGGACCGCTGTCTGGCTTCGATGGGAATTTACGTCTTCAAAGCGACGTTCCTGCTGAATGAACTCTGTCGGGAAGCGACGAACCCGTTCTCATCGCATGACTTCGGGAAAGATATCCTTCCCCGAATCATTGAGTCCCATCATGTGCAGGCATATACATTCCAGGACAGGAATACCGGAGACGAATACTACTGGCGCGATGTCGGAACCTTGGAGGCCTATTATGAAGCCCACATGGATCTGATTTCTGTCGATCCGAAACTAAATCTCTATGATTCCACCTGGCCGGTCAGGGGATACCATCCGCCTCTTCCCCCGCCAAAATTCGTATTCGCATCGTACGAATCTGACCCACCGCGGGTAGGGCATGCGCTCGACAGTGTTGTCTGCCCGGGGTCGATTGTTTCCGGAGGGGAAGTCCGGCGATCGATTTTGTCACCGAACGTCCGCGTCAACAGCTATTCGCAGGTCACGGATTCAATCCTTTTCGACCGTGTCCAAATCGGTCGATACGCGAAGGTTCACCGCTGCATTATCGATAAAGGTGTTCAGGTTCCTAATGGTGTCTCGGTCGGGTTTGATGCTCAGACGGACACTGCCAGAGGCCTGACCGTGACCGATTCGGGAATTACAGTTGTCCCCAAGGGCTATCGCTTCACCGACAAATAGGAATTGCTATTCAGTCGCCAACCGCGATTCGCAGCATCGCTTTCATGTGCGGCAGGTGCGGTTGTCGCTAACTTTCTGCAGATGCCGCAGGAAGTTCTGGAAGTTTTCATTCGCAGGGGGTGGTTTTGACGGCGTTACAGCCGGGTTCGAGCCCTTAAAACCGAACTTCTTGGTGAGGTTCGCCTATTTTTTGTGGGTGGTTAGTGATTCTCCTTTGCCCTCTGGCAATGGAGAGGTAAGGTGTTGGCCGGGCTCCCCGAGAGCAGTTTGCTCTACCGAGTGCCCGGGCAGCGCGGCTTTCGGCAGTAATAATGCTGTCTCCCGCGTGGCGAGGACGGGCAGATCAAGAAGCAAAATGGTCTAAGGCAGTTAACCTCACGGGCTTTTAGGTCAGACATGCAGCATTTGAAAATCTTCAATGTGGAAAAGCTGGGGGAAGCTCTGATCGTGACTCCAGTCGGAGAGGGAAGCGCCTTCCGCTATCAGGATCTCCATCTGGAAACGAACGCTGTCCGGGGATATCTCAGTCAACCGGACGTCAGGCTGCTCGTCCTCGACCTGAAGATGATCGATTATTTCGGGTCTGAGTTCATCGGAGCCCTCGTCTCGATGCTTCGTGAAATGCGAACCCGTGGACGCAAGGCTTGCTTCTGCAACGGAAATGAACAGGTTCAGCAGATCCTGAAGAATATGAGTCTGTTCAAGCTCTGGCCGCTCTATGCGTCGCGGGAAGAAGCCCTGTCCGAATTGACCGCTGTCTCGAACACGAAGTCCAACTAACGGCGCTGAGACCTGAGCCGTTTCTGCGGCGGAGGAGTGACGTCGATTCGAAGCAGTCGCAATTCGGCTTACGAGAGCTTCGTTTTGCGGATCTCGGGTGCTGCGGCAATTGTCTCCCGGATCAGATGCGCCATCTTCGGATGAGACGGCTCCAGATCAGGCGGCAACCCGCATTCTCTAAGACGTTCCGAAGCTGTTGGGCCGATACTCCCGATCACGCACCGTCGGGCGGCATCGAGCCACGTTTCTTTCAGTCCCAGGCGATCAGCGACTTCCAGTACATGAATCATTTGCTGGGCGCTGGTCCAGAGAAGGATGTCAAAGTCTCCGGTGATCGTCCGTTGAATGGCCTCTTCGAGCGGGCGGACATCATCTGGCAATGCCCAGCGATACACCGGGACTCGAAAGACGCTCGCGCCACGTTCTTCCAGCCATTGATAGAACGAATGGCTTGGCTCCCCGTATTCCTGAACGGCAATCCGCTTCCCTGAGAAATCGAATGACTGCCGTTCCAGTTCGGCGGCGAGGTCCTGCCAGGTGTTTGGCTCAGGAGCCCGAATGGCGACGCGGACTTTCATTTTGGAAAGTGCGGCTACGGGCTTCGGCCCTCGGGCGGCGGTGAGCGTGGACTGCAGTTTCTCTAGCACCGGGCCATCAAGATTTCGCGTCGCGAGAGCTGCGATCAGCGCTTCTGCACCGACCCCCGTCATGAAAATGACGAGATCGAACTGGTCGGACAGGAGTTTCTCGGCAAACTCGAACGCCGCCTGATTGTCGTCGAGCGACACCTCTTTCATCGAAGCGGCCATGGTGGCAGTGCCGCCGGATTTTTCAATCAGGCGAATCATTTCTTCCTGTCTCCGACTCTCAAATGAGCAGACGGAAAGGGGGCCGGGAGCAGGGGCTGGGCTCATCATTTTACCTCTACCAGACTTTCAAGATGGTCGAGATAGCTGCGCGGAATTTCAATCGACGTCAGCGTTCCATCCGGGCGGCAGATGCAGCAGGCCGCCTTGATCCGGCCATGGGCAAGCCGCAGATCGCCGCGCCAGAATTCCATGTAGTACGTCAGGGACTTGAAACCGATCCGCTCCAGAGTCAGACGACCTTCAATGACATCGTCATATCGAGCAGGGGCCTGGTAGTGACATGAGGAGTTGACGCGGGGCCAGCCGATGTACGTCCCGTCAGCCTGGCGTTCCATGATGTGTAGATTGAGAGAACGGAAGAACTCATGTTCCAGCTCTTCCATCCATTTGTAGTAGTTCGAAAAATGCACAATGCCCGCCATGTCCGTTTGAGAGAACTCGACACGACGGTGAGAAATAAATGGCGGCATGACTGACAGATCAGAGGTTCTGAATAATTGCGGCTGAACGACTTCCGTGCTTTCGCTCCTTCGCCGACGAAGCAACTTCACCTTACAATGTGACTGTGCAATTGTCTGCCCTGCCTGTGTGCGATGTCGGAATGTGAGTGAAATGGAACGATCTGATTTGGGACTGAACTCTGACCTGCGACGAATTCTGGAAGGACTGGTCGCTGGGCGTCAATCAATTGAAGAGACTTGTGCCCGACTCTCAGAATTCCCGTCGGGCGGGAATTCCGTTCCTTCCCCCATGGAGGTGACGGACACCGGAGATGTTCGCCTCGATACGGATCGGGAACGTCGCTGTGGGTATCCAGAAGTGATTTACGCCCCAGGGAAATCGCTCGATGCCATCCAGCAGGCGTTTGCTCTGCTGATCTCACATCAGCAGAATGCACTGGCGACCCGTTGTTTGCCTGAGCAACTGGCAGCTCTGCAAGAGACATTTCCGGATGCGACCGCTAATCTTCTGGCTCGGACCTTCCGGTTCAACTTCGAATCACCCCAATGTGATTCTCCACGATGCGGCAGAGTGGTGGTGATCTCTGCCGGCACATCGGACCGTCCCGTTGCTGAAGAGGCCTTGGAGACACTGCGCTGGATGCATGTCTCCTGCGAATTGCTGCTCGATGTGGGAGTGGCGGGGCCACAGCGGTTTCTCCGTGAGAAGCACCGGCTCGAGAATGCCGATGCCATCGTCGTTGTCGCCGGGATGGAGGGAGCGCTTCCGTCCGTGGTTGGCGGCTGGGTCGATTGTCCGGTCTTCGCGGTTCCGACAAGCGTCGGTTATGGGGCGGCGTTCGGAGGGCTGACGGCCCTTCTCGGAATGTTGAACAGCTGTGCTTCCAATGTGGCCGTCGTGAACATTGACGCCGGATTCAAAGCGGGATATCTGGCAGGGATGGTCGCTCAACGGGCCCACCGCGTGAGGTCTCGTAATCATTGACCGAACCGGGATTTTCCGGTGACGGACCCCTCGTTTGGCAGGGCGCGGAAGAAGCGACCCCGTCTGGGTTCGAGGGGCTCTGCTCTGGCTGATCCCGGGATGATGTCGTACGATGAAATCACCTCCGATGAGTGCCATGTCGAAGAGATGTGGCACCCATCATTCCTTTTGCAGAGCGTCCTCATGAATCGATCTGCGGAAGAAGGGAAGGCTTTGAGGCGTTGACCCCATCTTGTGAATCTGGAAATGACCGGCCGGGTTGAGTCCGATGTCATTTCGCAAGCGGAAAGAGCTGGCGTATGCAAACTTCAATGGATCGTCGTGGGCTGACCTGGCTGATCGCCGGAACGATTCTGGGGATGGCGATTGCGTATTATTGTCCCGCGGAACCGGCATACGCAGAGACCGCTGTCGCTGGTGAACGATTTGCGATGGCGACCTGTGCCACCATTGCCCTGAACAGTGAAGCTGTCTTCGTCCTGGACATGGTGACCGGCCGACTGATCGGTGCCGGGTATGCGACAACTGCCGGTGGATTCGTCCACAGCTGGGCCCGAAATCTGGCCGCCGACTTTAATGTGACCACCAAAGGTCAGTATGTGATGGTCTCGGGGAACGCGAACCTTCAGCAGACAGGTGCGGCGGGGGCTCAGCCGGGAAGTGGCGTGATCTATGTGGGTGAGTTGACCTCCGGAATGGTGAACATGTATGGGTTCTATTATCCCCAGATCAACGCTCCAATACCGACTCAGGAACTGGTCCGCATTGCCAGCTTCCCATGGCGCAGCAGTTCTCGCTAATTGGTGAATTCGCGAGAGACACGAGGCGAGAATCTTCTCGTGCAGCGACACTGTGTTCTCGTTCAAAATTCATCAGCGAAGGAAATCAACCGGGGAAGTGGGTTTCCACTTCTCCGGCTTTCGTTTGCTATGCCCATTAAGTGACGACCGAAGCCGCTTGCGGGAGTTGCAGAGCCCGGAATCATTCCTCTCTGCGTGGCCCCGTTTCTTTCGATTGAGAGGATGAACCTCATGCGACAATGCAGCCTCTTTCTGTCGGGACTGATGACGTGTCTGATGTGGAACACGGTCGCAAGTGCCCATTTCATCTTTGTCGTCCCTGAACCGGCTGAGCATCCCAAGGTGATCAAGCTGCACCTCAGTGAACTCGCTGAAGCGGATGATCCGGCCTATCTGCCGAAAATCGAAAAGGCGCAGGTCTGGTACTTCAATGAAGAGGGAAAGGCGGTTCCTCTCACTCTCAAAATACAGGATGACGAACTGGTCGGAGAGCTCCCCAAAGAGGCGGCCGATAGTCCGATTGTGGTGAATCACACCTACGGATTAATGGAGCGAAAAGGCGAAGTCGTTCAACTCAAGTATTACGCCAAGGCCTATGGCGATACGTTGCCGGGGAATTGGTCTGAAGTTGGCAAGCCCCAGGAACTCCCCTTCGAAATTACGCCTGAACTGAACGGTCGCGAAGTTGTTTTCACAGTTCACTGGGAAGGCAAGCCGTTGCGGGGAAGTCAGGTCACCGTCGAGAGCCCGGTGCTGCCCGAGAAGTTTCAAGGCGAAACCGATGCTGAGGGCAAGTTTCGCGTTACCCTGCCGAAGGCGGGCCTCTATTCGGTCCGAGCACGACATGTTGACAAAACGCCAGGGGAACTCGATGGAAAGCCCTATGCTGCGACAACCCACTTCACCACGTTAACGCTGCCATTCACCCCTCCGTCGTTGACTGAAACCGAAAAGCAATGGCCGAAACTGAACAAGGGGATGACCAGCTTTGGTGCGGCTGTGGTTGGGGACGATCTGTACGTTTATGGCGGAAACTATGGCGGCGGCCATGAGTACGCAGAGAAGGACCAGTCAGGAGACTTCATTCGGCTCAATTTGAAAAATGGGACCGCGTGGGAAACCTTGCCAGGCGGACCCAAACTCACTGGACTGGCAGCCACTTCCCATGACGGGAAGATCTATCGCGTCGGTGGGTTCACCGTTAAAGACGTCGAGGGCGGAAAAGCCCAGCTCAACTCGCAGGCCAGCGTCGCCGGCTTTGATCCAGCTAAGGGAACTTGGGAAGAACTGACACCACTTCCGGAACCTCGTTCATCCCATGACATTGCCGTGATCGGCGATACGCTGTATGTCGTCGGAGGCTGGTCAATGTCGGACGCCGCAGGAGACAACGATCGAGGCTGGCTGACGAAAGCCTATTCGCTCGATCTGAAGAATCCGAAAGCGGAATGGAAGGCGATTGCAGAAACACCGTTCCATCGCCGTGCGATCTCTGCGGCCGGCCATCAGGGGAAGCTCTATGTGATCGGCGGGATGCAGAAAGATGGCGGACCAACGACACGCGTCGACGTTTATGATCCGGCGACGAACACTTGGAGCGAGGGCCCGGCCATTCTTGGAAACAGCATGGACGGATTCGGTTCCGCCTGTGCCGATGTCAATGGATCGCTGGTCGCGACGACGATGTCGGGAGGCGTCCAGACCCTCTCCTCAGATGGCACCCGCTGGGAATATCAGGGGCAGTTAAAGGCTCCTCGTTTCTTCCATGAATCACCGGCTTGGAACGGGGGAGTTGTCGTCGTGGGCGGGGCACAGATGGGAATGGGGAAATCACTGGAGCTGGAATTTGTCTCGCCATGCAACGTGAATTCCAAAGGGAAGACCACCCAACTAGGGCAGTAAAGGTCAGTGCGATACCGTGAGATACAGGGTCCGCAGGAAGATCCGTAGACTCTGACTGTCACTTGCTTCAATCTGATTGATGACGACACCTCACAGCGCGTCACCGTGCAGTGAGGTTTTTTGCAGATGTGCAGGCCTGATTTGCGAAACCCAGTCAGGCACAAAGTCGTAACTTTCGCCCCAGCGATTTCAGCGGGTGATGAGCGTATCATGCATCTTGATACACACCCCGGGATGCATGATACTGGTCTGCCCGAGTCTCCAAGTGTCGGACTCGGAGAGAAATGCTGCTCTATTCCTACTTTTGCATTGAGTTGATGACTCGATGAACCTCAGCCGCCGAGAAGCTCTGCTGAATCTGCTCAAGGCGGTTCCTCTCGCCGGGGTCCTTCAGACGAAGTTCGTCCGCGGACAGGATGCCCGACAATCTGAGGTCGACCGTGCGATCGCCCGAGCTTTGGTCTACATCTCCGCAAATCAGGCACCTGAGGGGTTCTGGAAAACCGATGCTTGGGGAGAATCGACGGCGATAACGTCGCTCGCTGTGATGGCGTTTCTCGCGGCCGGTTATGTCTCGGATGAAGGACCTTATGGCGAGCAGATTAGTCGGGGAGTTCGCTGGGTCATTTCACAACAGCAGCCGAACGGGATGCTGATCCGGAAGACGCAAAGTCATGGTCCAATGTATGACCACGGCATCTGTTCTCTGATGCTCGGAGAAGTCTGTGGAATGTTTGGCAGCGCTGACTCAGCGTTGGTCCGCAGGGCATTAGAGAAGGCGATCCGACTGATTCTCGATGCTCAGGCGGTCGAGAAGTTTGATCGCCACCAGGGAGGATGGCGTTACCAGATCGACAGTCGCGATAGTGATCTGAGTGTGACCGGATGGCAGGTGCTTGCACTCAGGGCGGCGAAGGACATCGGCGCGGACGTCCCGGTTGAGGCAATCGACCGTGCCGTGAACTACGTGCGGATGTGTGCTGACAAGAAGCAACATGGCTTCGCTTATCAGCCGGGAAACAGCCCGACTCCCACACTGACAGGGTGCGGGATTACTTGTCTGGAGGTTTGTGGAGAACACCATTCGGCGGAGGCTCTGGCCGGGGCGAAGTGGTTATTGACGCATCCGCTGATCGAACGGTCGGCCTATTTCTATTACGGCGTCTATTACACCGGGGTCGGTCTGTCCAAGATCGGGGGCGAGGCTGCCTCCCAGAACTATCAGCATCTGCGTGACACCCTGTTGCCCATTCAGCAATCAGATGGAGCGTGGAACCCGCAGCATGGCAGCGAAAAGCAGGCTGGCCGAATCTACAGTACCAGTCTGGCTGTCCTGGCGCTGGCCGTGGAATATCGCTACCTCCCGATTTATCAGCGATAGCGCAGCCTGCCCTCGCGGAGTACATGCAAACCCAATCTCTTAAGTCTCGTCAGGATAAGCTGCTGCGGTGTTTGCCACGTGATTGAGACCGTTTTTTGCTTTTCGATCTGCCCGTTCTTGCCACGCGGAATTGAGTCTTTCATCAATCGAAACGCGCGCTGCCCGGGCAGACGGTAGAGCAAACTGCTCTGGAAATGGCCCGCGGCCTACCTACTCACACTTCCATCTTACACGCGTTTCTCAGTGGCGCGCGTACGTACGGAATGCCCCGTCTTCATCGTTATGTTGGCGTTACGTTGAGGGAAAGCCAGTTCGGTTCTCGGGAGATGAAACCTTTATGGTGGCTGGGTGAATTTCCGTCAGACCGGTATCGAAAATACATGGGAGTTGACGGGTTTATGTATCGTGCCCGACACATGATTTCATGTGTGGTGCAATTTATTGGTTGTAAAGTTTTGTCAGGAAAAGGTTTCTGTATTATTGTGTGGCTGCCGATGTCGACGGAAATTTCTCAGGATTTGCGCAAGAAGTCATGTCTCTGCTTGCAAGAAGTGGAAAGTCGTTAAAACGATCTCAAGGTGACTTTTCGGATTATTCGTAAGTCTCGAGCCAGTTTCCGGGTGATTTCAATCAGGGGTTTTGTAGTGAGTCGCTGCACCACGAGAATTCGGGCGTAAGGTGTTTTTAGGTTGATTCGTAACATCTTCTCAATTGGTCAGCACTCGCAGGATTTCGCATGTCCATGCAAACGCTCGTTTCGCCACTAGGCAGTCTTGCTGCCAGCAAAACGCGCGATGGTTGGTATCTCGTCGGGTGCCTTCCACCGCTGCGAACACTGACTCACATCAAGATCGATTCGCCTGCGTTCGTCATTGGACGGAAAGCTGAATCCGATCTGCAGATCGCATCTCAATGCGTCTCTGCGCGCCACGCTGAGGTGTTACAGATTGGGCCCCACCTGTTCCTGCGTGACCTTGGCAGCACGAATGGAACCTATCTGAATCGTCGGCAGGTGCGACAGCCGACCCCGATTGCGGATGGCGATCATATCGAAATTGCGAACGTTGAATTCAGAGTCGAATTCCGGCCGGCCGAAGTGACGCCGTCCCGATCGGATCTGGATGCACTGAAGAAGACCGCTCAGGCAGTTGACGTTCTCGAATCAAACTGGGTTCTCAGCCAGTTCAATCTGCTTCTCCAGAGCCGCGAGGTTGTTCCGTCGTATCAGCCAATCATCTCGCTGTCGAATCGCAAAGTGATTGGCTACGAGTCACTTGCACGGACCGGGTTGATTGGTCTTGAGAATCCGGCCGAGATGTTCCGGACTGCAGAACTCGTCAATCGGGAAATCGAGCTGAGCCTGATCTGTCGCCGCAAAGCACTGGAGTGCGGGACATTTCTGTCGCCGTCGGTCAGCCTGTTCATGAATACCCACAGTCATGAAAGTTTGGAAGTCGACGTTCTTCCGTCGCTGCTGGAATTGAAACGACTGCACCCCAATCGAAATCTGGTCATCGAGATCCACGAAGGTGCGATTAACGATCCGGCTCTGATGCTGGAGTTCTGCCGGTCGGTGCGAGAGCATGGCTTCAAAGTCGCCTATGACGACTTCGGAGCCGGACAGTCACGATTGCTGGAACTCGTAAAAGCTCCACCTGACTTCCTGAAGTTCGATGCCTGCCTGATCCGCGACGTCCAGGACTCCAATCCTTACCAGTGGCGAATGCTGAAGATGCTCGTCGGAATGTGTAACGACGCTTCAATCACCACCATTGCCGAAGGAATAGAAACCGAAGCCGAACGGGACGCCTGTACCGAACTCGGATTCGATCTGGGACAAGGCTATTACTTCGGACGCCCGAAGCCTGCCTCCGCCTATCCGTCCCTGTCCGATTCTCCGACGCGGAAGTTCAGCTGATCGGATTGTTGATCCTCGAATGGCCTGATCCTCGAGCCACAAATTGAAATCCACTCTGGCGGGTGACTTCTTCAGAAGCCCCGCCTGAGTTGTTAGATGACGATGGGATTATAGGATTTCGATTTCAGTGGGGCTGAACTGTTGTCCCGTGCCGGAGCACGAGGATCTGGAACTCCCCTGACTGAACGGCATTCAGCACATCGCCCTGAGCATTGCGCAGCTCCAGCTGGAAGCCGCGAGCACGTGCCTTCTCGTAGAAGAACTGGGATTGATAACGCCCTGGGTCTCCGAGCCAGCAGACACCCTCTGGTGCGAGCAGTTTCTGAATTGCGTCCAGCAGCGCCTCGTGCAGGGCCGCGTCGTACGTCACTTCGCATCCGAGCAGTACAGGGAACTGGCGTGCTTCGACGTTGCGCCAGTCGAGAAACAACAGTTCTGGGTCAGCCAACTGGTTCAATCTGCAGTTCAGCCGACACATGTGCAGCGCTGTGTGGTCATAATCGCTGAACGTGACCTGATCTCCCCGAGCCGCAGCAGCGAGCCCGACCAGACCGATTCCAGCTCCCAGTTCTAATACATGCGTCCCGACCGGCCAAGGGGCATTCAGGACCGCCTGAGCCATCGGAATCGATGAAGGCCAAAGGAACGCCCAATACGGCATGTAATCGTGCCGAGCGTTCTCTTCATGCACCTTCTCATCGTCGAGGAACAGATCGGGATTGGAAGGCCGCGCCATTCGCAGTGTGCGGTCACCGACGGCAATGTCGACCTGCTGCCAACCGCCGGGGATGACGGGCAGGGAATCTGGATCCAGCGGAAGTTCTGGAAAAGCGGAGGCTGTGGGATCTGTGGGCATTGAGTCTTGCGGTGTTTTGCTAATAGTGGCTGACTGCTCTCGCTGGGTTGAGTGTAACGGATGCCGTCTCGAAAGCCTTGGATGTTGGCTCTGATCTGGGAAACGTCATACAGACGACCTGCCGCTGGACGGATACATTCAATGAGATCTTCTCTTGTTCCGTCTGGAGTGACGATTCGATGCCTCCACGCCGTCGCCCCCCGGTGTCCGGTCAAACGGCCACCATCCCTGCGCTGCACCCCGGCCAGTACCGCGAGTCATTTCTCCGGTATCTGGAAGCTGAGTGCGGGATGTCGCGGAATACCGTCGCTGCCTATCGCGTCGATCTGCAACAGTTCATTGAATGGGCCGAGGCGGAGAAAATTGGATCGGTCCTCGATGTGAACCTGCAGGTGCTGGCGGGGTTCGTCGAAGCGCTCCACGCCCGAGACTTGAAAGCGACGACCATTGCGCGACGGCTGGTGGCGCTGAAGATGTACTTCCGTTACCTCGTGTTGGAAGGGGTGATCGCCGAGAGCACGGTTGACCTGCTGTCGTCTCCCAAACTTTGGCGCTACCTGCCAACGGTTCTGAGCCCGGAGATGGTCGACCGGTTGCTGGACTCCCCTGGCTGGGCTGATCAGTTTCCGCAACGCGATCGGGCAGTTCTGGCCATGCTTTATGCGACGGGGTGTCGTGCCTCTGAGATTTCCGGCATGAAGGTCTCTGCCCTGAATCTCGAGCAGAATTTCTGCCGTTGTCTGGGGAAGGGAAACAAAGAGCGAATCGTGTCGCTGAATCCCGTTGCTGTTCGCGCGGTGCAGAACTACCTGTCACGAGAACGCCCCAAGCAGACGCGGTTCCGCGAGTCGGAAAGTCTGTTCCTCACTCGGACCGGGCGGCCGTTGACGAGAATCAACATTTGGCATCTGGTGAAGAAATACGCCCAGCGCGCCGGGTGCGGTTCGAAGATCAGTCCGCACACCTTGCGTCACAGCTTTGCTACACACATGCTGGCTGGGGGCGCTGAAATCCGTGCTCTGCAGGAGCTGCTCGGACATGCCAGCATCCGGACGACGCAGATCTATACCCAGGTTGAACACAGCCGCCTGAAGGCGATTCACGCCAAGTGCCATCCGCGAGGGTAAGTCACTGCTGTCTCAAGTCTCTTCCGGATTACTTTCCGGAGCCGAGGTAGGAGCGGTCGATGCCCAGCAGGACTCGCAGGCTGGTTGAGATCGTTCCCAGTGCGATTCCGATCATGATCGCGCGGTTCCCGGCGGTGTTGAAGATCGACATGATGTAGACCATCAGGTTGTCCATCTTCAGAAACGAGAGTGACTCAGGCAGCCAGTTGGTCAGGGCCGGTCCGGCAGATGTCCTTCCCAGCAGGATCAGGAAGGCCGTCCCGAGCAGCAGGATCGCTTCAAGATTCTTTGCTCGGAATGCCCGATACGCAGCCGACGCAACATAGAAAGCGAGTACCGCAAAGGTCGTCGTCAGCAGCGGCTGATAGACGTACTCGTACAGCCACCAGAACGGGCTTCCCTGTGCTGTGTAGTTGCCTGACCACGGGTACTTTACCTGCTGCGACGCAATGAACAGGTCGCTCACTGATTTGCGGAAACGGTACTGAGCCCGAATTGGATCCAGCAGGAAATTGATCTGTCCGGTGGTGAGTGGACCTTCTTCCATCAAGCGGAATGCCAGCCCGCGATGCTGCTCGGCGAGTGTTGGCTGCTGGTTGAGATACGCTGTGACCGCTTCCAGCTGTCTGGGAGTGATCGGTCCAGCCGCAACGAGTCGGGCACTCAGATCAGCCCCCGTCATGACCTCCGAATTGACGTAGTCCGTTACGGCTTGTTGTTGAGCCTCGTTGAGTGTCTGCGGTGGTGGAGCAGGAGTCTTGAGCGGCGGGTTAGCAATTCCTGCCTTCAGGTCCTCCAGCAGTTCACAGGCCGAGCGATCCTTTGGCTGCAGAATTCCTGCCGTGTTGATCGCAGCAATGAACTGATCCGCCTTCCAGTCCGCATCGAAAAAGTTGTTGAAGACCTGCAGCTGGGCTTCATTGAGGGGGCCCTGATCCTGGATTTGGCTCAACAGGGATTCACGCGCCGACGGGGTCAACGGTCTTGCACGGACCACATTCGACCAAGGACCGACGATCTGAGCCCGCATTTCTTCTGTCAGCGGCCCGTGAACTTCGAGAACGTCATCATTGAACGTCAGCGTTTCAGCAGCACTCTCAGGAATCGAGAAGCCATCAGGAACATCAGTCAGCTTGCGTGCCGTGGGCCGGTTGGCGAGTTCGAAGAGCTGATCTACTGCCTGTGGATGTTCTGGCAGAATCGAGCCGAGTGCGGCTTTGTCATCGGTCGACATGCGGCCTTCGAAGAACAGAGCCCGCTGATTGACATCATAGCGGACTCGTCCGGCGAGTTCCTGCGGAGCCTGAGCCAGTGCGAACAGCTTCTCGACGTCACACTTCCAACTTTGAATGTCCTGATAACCGGCGAGATCGTCGCGTTGATTTGATGACATCCATCCCTGAAAGACAAGTTCTCCATTCTCTTCACGAACGTTCATTGCGACGGACTTCGGCAGTGGCTCGCCGTCACCTCGTTCAGGAATCGAAGCGGTGATCCTGAACTCAGGCATCGCACTCAACGGCAACTTGACCATTGAGCTCCCGTACGCCTCGGGCCCGGGCTCCGGCGGACAGCCGACCTTGAACATGCCGAGAAGCAGCATGACCACGAAGGAAATCAGCGTGATCGCAGAGTAGCCCCAGCCGGCGTGTTGGTTGCTGATGTTCCGCAGATGCAGACGCAAGAGATTGCCGCCACCCAGCACGAAGGCGATGGAGGCGAGAATATCGAACCAGATTGCGACTTCTTCACCGGCACTTTGCCAGGCGGGAATGAAGACAGAAACGACGAGGACCAATCCACTGAGCGCTGTGATCAACAGTGGGATCGTTCGTTTCATGATGAGAGTAAACTCGCAGGGGACATGGTGAGGGCATGACCAACGCGTCGGTCGGACTCACAGCCTCCGACCGTCGCGTTCTGAGTTTACCGCACAGGAGCCAGTGTCGCGACATCGATCAGGCAACCCTGGCGAATGCTCTCTGCTTCGGCGTAACAGATCTTCAGGGCGTCCATGGCGGTCTCTGCGGCGAGAGTGGCAGGAATCGTCCCTGTTGTCAGAGCATTGACTGCGGCCTGAATTTCATCAGTGAACGCGGCACACCATTCCGTTCCGCCTGCCGGAGTCGGCGTCGTGATTCCCTCAGATCGGGTGATCAGCGTCAGCGGACGGTTCACGACCCATTGATCGCCATAGCTGCCTGCGTCGAACTGAATCGTGGCGTCGTCAAGGAAGATCTCGAAGCTGTGAGCAAACTTCAGATCCGGTGCTGCAATGCCGCCGCTGATCGCGCTGACGGAGAGGTCTGGATCGGCGAACCCATATTGGGTGCTGACATGATTCACAAAGTCATCTTTGAGGAGCCCGCGGGAGTAAACCGTCTTCGGGGCTCCGAACAGCACATGCAGATAGTGATTGTCATGGATGTGGAGATCGATTCCCCAACCACCGAGACGACGGAAGTCACTGATGTCGGCGGACCACGCAGGCGGAGCGATGACCCGACGGAAGGCCGCGCCTCGGACCGGGCCGTACTTCCCGGATTCAATCTGCTCACGGACCCAGCGGAACTCTGGGAAGAATGGAAGGACGTGTGCGACGAGAAGAAGTTTGCCGGATTCTTTCGCGGCAGCCAGCATGCGTTCGGCGGCAGCGAGTTCGATGGCAAGCGGCTTCTCAACAAGGACGTGCTTGCCGGCCTTGAGAGCGGCGACTGTCATTTCTTCATGCTGGTCCGTCGGCAGACAGATGTGCACGAGATCAATGTCCGGGTCGGCGAGCAGTTCACTCGTTTCGCGATACTTCTTGATGCCAGTCAGATCAGTCGTGCTGCTGCCGCGCGGGCCGAAGTTCCCCTGGATGTCCGACCAGTCCCCCGCGAGTTTCTTCTCACTGCGAGTCGCGATTGCGGCGACCTGAGCTCCGGTCACCTGCTTATAGGCTTCGAAGTGAGTCATGCCCATGAAGCCAAGACCGATGATGCCGCTGCGAATCGTCATTGTGATCTCCTGAAGTCGTCGGAACGCCGCCAACCTATCAGAGCATCAGAGCGGACTCAACCGGCGTGCTTTGCAAAGCGGCATTTTGCTGTTACCAATCAGGGTCGCCGCGAGTGAAGTCATGTTTTCTGCGCAGCCGTTGCAATTTGAATGTCACTCCTGCGCGCTGTTCTGTCAGGGCTCGGATTATGAATCTGCGGTTTCTTCAGCTGGTCTTCTTTACTGTTTTATTGGCGACATCATGGTGCTGTCGTCCTGCGAAGGAACCACCTGCTGTCGATCCTCAGGTTCCGGTCGAACCTACCCTCAAAGTGTCGAAAGCTCCGACGGCCTCGAAGGCGGCTGGAGAAGACTGGCCCTGCTTTCTGGGGCCGAATCACGACGGAACATCACGAGAGACAGGGCTGCTCGACAAGTGGCCTGAGCAGGGGCCTCCGCTGGTGTGGACTCAGTCGGTCGGTTCTGGTTACAGCGCTCCCAGTGTTCAGGGGGCACTCGCTGTACTGCATCATCGGCGAGGGGATGAAGAGATTGTCGAAGGGTTTGATGCTGCGACGGGAAAGTCTCAGTGGGAATGGCGTTATCCCAGTCGATTCCGTGACCCATATGGATACAGCAACGGGCCTCGCTGCAGTCCCATCCTGAAAGGAAATCGCTGCTACACGCTGGGAGCGGAAGGAAAGCTCCTCTGTCTGGATCTGGAAACCATCAAGCCGGTCTGGGAACGGGACCTTCATTCCCAGTTTCAGATCCCGGACTCCTTCTTCGGGATCGGAGCTACGCCTGTCCTCGATGGTGACCGGTTATATGTCGCTGTCGGAGGTCAGCCGAACTCTGGTGTCGTCGCCTTCGATGCGAATACCGGTGACGTGCTATGGGAGAACGGAGGCAAGTCGACATGGGATGGGGCCGAGACCGGATGGTCAGGCGATCCTGTCTACCACTGGGAAGGAGACGAGATGATCGTCAGTTACGCGTCTCCTCAACTGGCAACAATTCACGGTCAACGCCACCTGTTGTGTTTCCTTCGCCATGGACTCCTTTCCCTTGATCCTGAGACCGGCAAAGAGCGCTTCCACTTCTGGTTTCGATCACGTACGCATGAGTCCGTCAACGCGGCTCAACCAGTCATTGTGGATGACACCATTCTGCTCGGAGCCGCCTATCGTGTGGGATCTGTTTGCCTGAAAGTTTCTCCGTCCGGTACCGAGGTGGAAACGATCTGGAAAGATCCCCGCCTGCTCTCGACTCACTGGTCGACGTCGCTGTACCTGGACGGTTGCTATCTGGGATTCAGCGGACGCCACGAGAACGAAGGGGCGCTTCAATGTGTGGATGCGAAGACAGGTAAGCTGCGCTGGCAGACGAGTGGCTGGGACTCAGACCGGGAACTGCAACAAGGCCCCGGCGAGTCGGTGATTGATGCAGCCAGCGGCCAGCAAATTCCCTGGCCGTTCTATGGTCGCGGCTCGGCGATCATGGCCGATGGCAAGTTGATTGTTCTCGCGGAACGAGGGACATTGGCGTTGCTCACTGCAACTGCAGAGAAGTGGGAAGAACGATCCCGGGTTGCTGCCCCGAGGATGAAATATCCGTGCTGGGCCGCACCAGTTCTTTCGCGTGGTCGTCTGTATTTGAGGTCGGATGATGCGATGACTTGCCTGCAAGTGTCGAAGGTTGATGCAGGTGATTGAATGTGGGTCAGGATTGTCTCATCCACCTGTCTGCGCGTTCTTGGAATGGTCGACGTATTTTCAGTTGGCGAGACCCGAAGGCCGTTGCTATAGTCCCACAACCAAATCTGCTACTGACACATTCAATCGTCAGCGGCATCGCAACACAGCTGTCCTGCTTCTCGGAGATTCGTGGTGCAAGAGCATCTCATTGAATTGCGCATCGGTGAAACTCTTCAGGTTGGACAGTACAAGGTGACGGTGATTGACGTTGATGGCGATGAGTTGTGTGTGCAGATCGATGGCCACGACGACGATGATTTCTCAAACGACGGTCTGTCGTTGAATGATCTGCTGGAAACGGCTGTCTAGTTCAGCCGTCTGATTTCAGCCCGATGTCCGGCGCACTGCTGTCCGCCGCGCTGGCTTTGAGTACCCGGTTGATTTCTGCGCACGGCTCTCCGTGTCTTGCCGCATACAGAGCGGCGGATGCCGGCAGATTGAGATTCCGGCAGGGCGAAGCTCAGCCGATTCTTTCCGATTCAGATCGCTGCGCCAGCGGCGGCGCAAGAACGTGACTCGCGCACTTCGATGTTCTGACAACTTTTCCGCAAACGGCTTTATGCGTTTGGACGGGATTTTTGATCTGCTGCTGATCGGAGACGGCCTGCAAGTTCCTGCGTGACGCCGCGAGGATCCGGAGCCTGACAGATGACGCTGCTCACCGCGATCCGTGTCGCGCCGGCCTTCAGCACCAGATGCAGATTGTCAGCCTGAATTCCTCCAATGGCAAACCAGGGGACGGCGACACTGCCAGCCAGGCTTTGCAGATATTCAAGTCCTGCGAATTCAGAGAACTCTTTGGTCTGCGATGGGAAGACAGGGCCGGCTCCGAGGTAGTCCGCTCCATCGAAGATCGCAGCTTTGGCTTGCTCAGGTTCGTGCGTGGAAACGCCGATGATTCCTGTTCCGCCAAGAATGCGCCGAGCAGAGGCCACATCCAGATCGTCCTGACCGAGGTGAACTCCATCCGCTCCGCAGGCGGCGGCGATGTCAGGCCTGTCATTGATGATGAGCAGGGCTCCGGCTGCACTGGTCCATTCACGGACCTGATTGCAGTAGTCAATCAATTCACGATCCGGCATCGTTTTCTCACGTACCTGAACGATGTCGACTCCCTTCTCGAGAGAGTTGCGGATCACGATTTCAGGCGAGTACCGACACTGCGCTTTTGTCACCAGCAGGTAAAGGCGGCACTGATCAAGTCGCTGTCGGTTGTACAAGAGCGATTCCATGACCTTCTCCACGGTATAGACTCGATACCGACACTCGGATAATCGGAGGGCGACTTCGGAATCGATCAGTTTACCATATTCTTCAAGGCTGCGGAGAGATTCCTCGACTCGTTTGAGATTGGCTCGAATCACATCAATCAACGATTCCCGTGAACGCTCGGTCGCCAGTGTTCCCAATGGGCCCACATCTCGCAGTGAATCACGGGAAGGAACCCATTTTTCCTGCCCCAGATATCGAAGCGATGTCGTGAGCAGATGACGAACCTGCTTCAGCTCGCGCTGCAGCACCGCATCATCGAGATGAAATCGAACGAAGTCTTCGATCACCCTCAGGCCTTCTCGACAGCGATTGGCGCTGGCATCGAGAATTCGGGCGAGCGCTGCGGCATCGACATTTCCCTGATTTGCTGGGCGGATTTGAATCAGGGCATCAGTAGGAACCGCGATGTCCGGGGGGACGTCAGTCAGCTGTTGGCGGAGTGAAGCACTCGTCAGTGCAAACTGTTCGCAATACTTCGCGAGTTGCGATTCCTGGTCAATCAGAGCGAGAAGGAGATGTTCGGTGCCGGTGATACCATCGTCCGTGTTGTCGATTGCGAAGCCGTCAGCCCGACGCACGAGAGTTCGTTGCCATTCAATGACATTCAACACCCCTTCGCTGAGCTCAGTGAGCTGATGCCGGGAATCGGAACTCTCGGGAATGCCGGCAGCGATCAGAATTTCCGAGGCATGTCCTTCATCCTGCAGCAACGCTTCCAGCAGGCCGAAGGCGAGTGTTGTGGGGCAGGCCTGTTCGGGGAATGTCGTTCTAAGTTGGCTGAGCGCGCGTTCAGCTCCTGCGGTGAGGTGGAGAAAAAACATGCGGACTTCACCGTATTGTGAGCAACCGGCCCCTGAGATTCCTGTCCCGCACTTGGGCGGTCAGCACTCTGAGCGGCAGGCGAATACCATCGTGCTTCGATTGAGTTCGATTGAGTTTGTCAGGATCGGCCGGAAGGCTGTGCGACCTGCGAGACGATTTTTGACTGACGATTCGTTGCTTATTGTATGACAGCGACGGTCGGAGGCGAGTCTGATTGCGTTGGGGATTCCGGTTTCGGCCAGATCAGATGAATCAGGGGGCCGGTCATCATGGTCGTGGCCAGAGCCATCAGGACCATCATTGCGTAGAGGGTCTCTGAAATGATCCCCATCGATAATCCAATGTTCAGAACGATCAGCTCCATCAATCCGCGGGTGTTCATCAGAACCCCCAGAGCGGAGGACTGCGGGTGGTTCAGTCCGGCCAGTCGAGCGGCAAGATAGGTACCGCCGTATTTTCCGAATGTCGCCACGGCGATGATGGCGATACAGATAAGCCAGTTCTCCCAGCCGGAAATCAGACCAATCTGAGTGTTCATCCCTGACATCGCGAAGAAGGCGGGCAGAAAGAGCATCGTCACTACGTCATGCAATTTGTTCTTCACCGCGGTTGCTACAGGACTGTCATGCGGAATGATGACGCCCATCAGGAACCCGCCGAAGATCGCGTGAATGCCGATTATCTCGGTCGTCAGTGCGGAGACCAGAACGGCGGCAAATAGCCAGGCGATTCGCCCTGCTGGGAGACGGCCGTGAGGACCGGGGAGTAATCGGATTGCCAGTGGTCTGACAAACGTGAACATGATGAGCAGATAGATCCCGGTGTACAGCAGAACCCAGAAGGCACTGTCGATCTGCGATTGAGCGACTCCGAGGACGAATGCCAGCAGGCACCACGCGGTCACGTCATCACTCGCGGCGCAGCTGAGCGAGATCACCCCCAGTGGCGTTGCTTCGAGTTTGCGATCAGTGAGGATTCGAGCCAGCACTGGAAAGGCAGTGATCGCCATTGCGACCCCGAGAAACAGAGCGAAGCTCGTGAAGGGAATTCCCGGTCGGGCGAGATCTTCATAGAGCCAGAGCGACAGTGCGCACCCTGAAACGAAGGGGACAATGATGCTCGCATGGGAGATCGCCACAGCCGCATGTGCCGACTTGGCGAGCATGCTCGTGTTCAGTTCCAGGCCGACCACGAACATGTACAGCACGATTCCCAGTTGCGCGATCGTGGAAAGGGCAGAGACAACATGCTGTTGCGGGTCAGCTGCGGCGTCCGGAATCAGCAAATGCATGGCATCCGGGGAAATCATTCCCAGCAGAGACGGTCCCAGCGCGATGCCGGCAAGGATCTCACCGATCACAGCGGGTTGTCCGAGCGGTTTCAGCAATGCGGCGAAGAGTCGGCCGACGACGATGACCGCGACCAGGGTTCCCAGAACATGCAGAAGCAGGACATGCTTCGCTGAAGCTGGCAGGGCTTTCGGGGATGCTGTCGGGAGAGAAATCGCAGAGATTCCGGCGACTTCAGTTTCGCCGATGGCTCTGATCAGCATGACTCCGAGGATTCCCCCCAGGAGGAGCACAGCATAGAAGACGGGAAGGACCCAGCGGGATCGGGGGGCTGCACTGAACATTGACATTGCAATGAACTTGCCAGAACAGGGGACTCCCATAGGGGATCCCGACCACCAGCAGGCAGGACGATCCGGTGTCAGCTGCTGATAAATGGAAATCGGCGAGATCCAGTCAGACTGGATCCCGCCTGTTTCGCCTCAGTTGGGACAAGTGACCTCGTTATCACTCTCCCGCATTCTGTCTTCGGTTTCGCTTGGACCCGAATCAGCGTCGAATCAGAAAATGAATCGGCGACTGATGCAGAGCCTTGCTTTGCCTTACTTCAGGGATCGCAGATAAGCAGCTACGGCAGCGGCGTCTTCGGCGTTCATCCGGAAGGGAGGCATCGGCAGGCGGGGAACGGCTCCACGGGGAGGAACTCCGGTCTGCAGGAACTTGGCGAGATCTTCTTCGCCCCAGATCTCGGCGATGGAACGCAGGTTCGGAGCAGTGACTGCCCAGTCATGGCCCAGCGTCGGTGCAATCGGTAATGGCGACCCCAAGAAGAGGCGAGTGGCAATCGGCTCACCACCGGCATCGCGAGGTGAGTGGCAATAGACGCACATCGCGACCTGGTGTGCTACGTACTTGCCGCGTTCAATTTTCGGGTCTTTCCCGGCAGGTTTTTCTTCTGCCTGCACCGTACGCTCAGATTGTGTGGCGCCGGAGAAGGAAGAAAAGGGCACCACGCCGGCAACCAGGAATGCCAGCATCGTCGGCACGAGCAAGCGGCTCATCTGCATCGGGAAGGAACCTCGTGAAACAGCGGGAATTGTCAGAACAGCTTCAGAACATTGACCTCGAAGCATATCAAATCGTCGCGGAGAGACACCACAGTTCGGCACAACAGAATCTCACCCCTGAGAACGCACTGCTGAAACCGGGATTTCTTCGTCAAAAATTCACGGACTTTTGGCAAAACTCCTGTCCGGGAAAGGACCTGCAACGCACCACTCGTCAAAATAGCCTTGGTCATTGGGCCGGATAATGATGACGGAGTGGGGCGGAACTCAGTCTTTGTCGTGAATGAATATGGTCCTTCTGCTGATTCGCAGTGACTACATTGAATGGGATCTGATCCCTCCGGGTCTGTCAGGTTTGTTCTATGCTGCTGACGTATGGTCAAAGAATTGCGATTGCCTGTGCCATCCTGATCGGGGTCGCACTTTGCTGCGTTCCTGTCATGACATGGGGTTGGGCGGGGATCGTGATTGGTCTGCTGGTTCTCCTGCTGGCGGCCGTGCTGGTGCGACGCTGGCTGATGCATGAACTGAACGAAACTTGCCGCGATTACAGTCGTGTGCTTCAGGAACTGCTGGTGAATCTGCCGGCAGGCCGGAAAGGGACCGAACTCAAGAGTCAGCGGCCCGACGACCCGCTGGGGCGTCTTTCAATTGACTTAAACCGAGTCATTGAGAGCTCCGCGACAGAGGTCCGAAAGCTGCAGGAGAATCTCCAGCAACTCGAACAGAACAGAGCACTTTTTCAGTCCATTCTCGGGACAATGGTGGAAGGGGTTCTGGTTCTGGATTCGCAACAGCGGGTTCTCTTTTTCAACGAGACGGCTCGGCGGATGCTGGACTGTACCACTCGCAATTTTACAGGGCGTCCTTTCTGGGAACTCGTGCGGCTCCCTGATCTGAACGCATTGGCGGATGCCGTCTTTCGAGGAGAACAGCCCTCCCGGCGAGAAATTGAACTGCAGCGCAGCAAAAGCATTCTGGATGTGACTTCCACCCTGCTACCGCTCTCTCCGCATCCGGGCGCTGTGTTCGTATTCCACGATGTCACTGAAGTCCGCCGATTGGAGCGCATGCGGCGGGAGTTCGTCTCCAATGTCTCACACGAACTGAAGACGCCGCTGACATCGATTCAGCTCTGTGCAGACACCCTGCTCGACGGCGGGCTGGAAGATGCTGAAAACAGCGAACGTTTTCTGAAGCAGATCATTGAACAGTCAGATCGTCTGCAACATCTGATTCAGGATATGCTGAGACTCGCGCGGATCGAGTCTCATGCGGAAGCGTTCGACTTCAAGACTGTTTCACTGAGTGACGTGCTGAATTGCAGCGTGAGTGCATGTCAGAGTCTGGCGGGTGCCAAAGGAGTCAGCATCCAGTTTCACGCACCTGAGCCAGATGTCTTTGTCTACGTCGATCGGAATGGGTTGCAGACGGTCTTCGATAACCTGATCAGTAATGCCATCCACTATAACCGCCCCGGCGGCTGGGTCAGAGTGGAAGTGCATCGGCTGGAAGATCATGTTGAAATCCGAATTCGGGATAACGGAATCGGAATTCCTGCAGATCAGCTGGACCGGATTTTCGAGCGTTTTTACCGGATCGACAAAGCTCGGACGATCGGGCAAGGAGGAACGGGACTGGGGCTTGCGATCGTGAAACATCTCGTCTCCGTTTTTAACGGAGAACTCGACGTAAGCAGTGACTTCGGACAAGGAAGCGAGTTTCGGGTGACGCTGCCCCTGACACTATTTCCGGTTGAAGAACTCGGAGACGCATAACCGGTCAAGTGCCGGGATGAAAATGCCCTTTCGTGAGTTTTTGGATGGAAATCTCGCGCAGAGCCCTGATATGCTCTTGGGCGTCCCTGTCTTGAACAGTCGCGCTGCTCGCAGCGTCCGTCAGAGAGGGGCGGCATCATCTGGATTTCGGTGGGAATCGGAACACATCCAGATGGTGTGAGTGGTGAGCGAGTAAGGAAGCTCCGATGACGACCCGCGCCAATCGAAAACACGCCCCAGGTCCTTTCGATTTCACGAAAGCGATCTCTGCTTTATGCCATGACGTGACCGAGCGGCATGAAGCATTCTCTCATATCGACATGTCGCGTGTTGCGGTCTGTTTCTCGCAGACGCGATCCCGCGTCCTTCATGGCTTGCAGGCCAAGCTGACCCCGATGCGTTTTGAAGGGGGGGCGCTGCAGTGCCATAAACGGGGACGGAAATGGACCGTCCAGAGACTTTTTCTCGGACAACGTGAGATGTACTACATCCTCACGTTTTATCTTCCACGATTTCTGGATCAGTCATTCTCGGAAAAGTTCATCACGATTCTGCATGAGCTGTACCACATCAGCCCGCGGTTCGATGGGGACATCCGCCGACTCGATGGACGTTATCACGTTCATTCCGCGAGTCAGAAGGAGTATGACGGCCAGATGGAAGTTTACGCACGCGAGTACCTTTCCTCACGGCCGCCAGAGAATCTGTATGCCTTTCTGCGGCAGGACTTCCAGACGCTCTATCGGCAGCATGGCGGCGTCATCGGGTTACGGGTCCCCATCCCAAAGTTGATCCCGGTTGATCAGCTCAAGACCGCGTGAAGTTTGCTTTTGCAGATCATCGTCGATGTGCTCGTGTCGAGCGACGGACGCAGGGTTTCGTTACAATCACGGACTGACGGTCTCCTGAATTGTTGCGAACTTCCTGCCCTATGATCCCATCGATTCCTCTCCAGACTTCCACTTCCGAACAGTCCACGTTGCAGGCCGAAGCGGACTGGCAGTTTTCCGTGGAATGGATCACGTTGCGGATTCGGTGGTTCGGCGTGATCGTCGGATTTCTGGTCGTTAACACCCTCGGTCCAGCGGAAACTCGAGTTTATCTCAATAGTATTCTCTCGCTCGGGGCAGGCTACGCGCTGCTCGACCTTGTCTGGCATTGGCGAGGCGCAGTATTCCTCAGCCGGGTACCGCTCTTCATCTCGCTGATGGAGGCATTCTTCATCGGCCTGCTTTGTTACTTCGACAACGGCCTCGACAGTTTCTTCAGATACTATTACTTCCTGTCGCTGCTGGTTTGTGCGATCCGGTATCTGCCGCTGATTGCGTATCTGACGTTCGCAATGCATGCAGCCAGTTATTCGATGCTGGCCTTCACTCTGACCTCCGCCACGATCGATCAGGTCGGAACGTTGATTCTGATGATCGTCTTCATGGGTTGGACGACCTGGGCCAGCACGGCGCTGACCACTCTGCTTCGCGATACTCATCGCAAACTGGATGCGTTGAATCAGGATCTGGAACGTCGAATTGATCGCCGCAGTCGGGAACTTCAACAGTCTCAGGCCCTTCTGGTGCAGCGGGAAAAGCAGGCGGCTTTTGGTCTGTTGGCGGCCGGGATCGCTCACGAGGTCGGGAACCCGCTGGCCGCGATCAGTTCACTCGTTCAGCTGATGAACCGGAAGACGCTGGATGACCAGATGCACGAGCGGCTGGGGCTGATCGATGAGCAGCTGCTCCGCATTCAACGCACGCTTCGGGAGCTGATCGAGTTTTCCCGCCCAGGACTGCAGCAGGAGACCCGCTTTGATGTGCACGATGTCATCAACACGGCACTCAATATCGCGAAGTATTACCAGCGACGAAAAGGAAAGGTCATCCGAAGCAGTTTCGCAGAGGACCTGCCGCAGGTGTCGGCCGTCCGCGATCAGATCCTGCAGGTGTTTCTGAACCTGATTCTCAATGCGATGGACGCCACCTCGGAGGGAGGCGTTATTCAAATTTCGACCCAGCAGGTTGACGGTACCATTGAAATTCGTGTCTCTGACAATGGTGTCGGAATCGCTGAAGGGGACCGTAACCAGCTGTTTGAGCCGTATTTCACCACCAAATCAACAGGTACAGGTCTGGGGTTATTCATCTGCAGGAATATCGTGGAATCCGCGCATGGCAAGATTCGCCTGATGACCAATACCCCCGGCGAAACGACCTTCTGTGTTTCACTTCCGATCAGACCTTGAACTGGCGCAGGTCTGGACTTGTTGCGATCAGAATTCCTGGAGTCGCATTTCTGCGGTCTGCGGATCAGTCGCCGGAAGCTGGCAGACTCCCCGTTCGCAGACATACAGTGCCGCTCCATTCAGTGCCGGCTTATCTCGGCTGAGATCCAGTGGGGCAGGTGATGCTTCTGGGTTGAAAATGACCAGCTTGTTGGGCAGATATTGCTTCCGGATGAGGTTCAGATAGGTCTCACCGGAATCTGACTCGCTGGCGGAGATGACGAGCTCAGCCACCGGACCGAGCAGGGCGTCATAGGCAATCAGTGACTGCCCGACCGCCCGGGGATGGTCAGCCAGCAACCCTGACAGGGAATCAAGAATCTGAACTGCGACCTGCTCCAGTTCAAGTTTCCCGGTGAGACGGCCCAGCTTCAGCAGAGCCGTTGCCAGCATCCCATTGCCGGAGGGAGTGGCATTGTCTTCTGAATCTTTGGTCCGGGTGATTAACTGTTCGTGGTCAGCGGCAGTATAGAAGAAGCGTCCACCTTCGACCGGATCCCGAAACTTCTGAACGGTCTGCTCGGCCAGCTGCCTCGCCTCATCCAGTAGATCCCATCGCTGGCAGGCCTGAGATGTTTCCACCAGCCCATCAATCAGGCAAGCGTAATCGTCCAGATACGCCGGGAGAATTGACTGGCCGTTCTGTGAACTGTGAAGCAGTTGTCCTTGGGGATCGCGACAGTTTTGCAGCAGGAAGTCGGAAGCACGTGCTGCGGCTTCGAGGTAACGCGGGTCATTCAGCGCGAAACCGGCCTGCGCGAAGGCCGTGATCATCATGCCGTTCCAGTTGGTCAGAATCTTTTCGTCGCGGGCTGGTGCAATTCGCAGCTTCCTGACCTGAAGGAGTTTCTCCCGACAGCTTTTCAGGCGAGTTTCGAGATCTTCGACGCTCATTCCGTTCAGAGTGGCGACTTCCTCCACACTGCGAGCACGGTTGAGAATGGTGTGTCCTTCCCAGTTTCCCTTTCGGCTCACATCGTAGGCCTCACTGAAGAGAGTCGCATCTGCTTCTCCGAGGACTTCGTGGATTTCCTGCTCGGTCCAGACGAAGAACTTCCCTTCTTCGCCTTCGCTGTCGGCGTCCTGCGTGCTGTAGAAACCTCCATTCGGAGAGGTCATCTCGCGAAGGACATAGTCAAGCGTTTCCCGGACCACTCGTTCAAAAGTTGGATCCTGAGTGATCTGCCAAGCCTCCAGATAGGCTGGCACGAGCAGGGCATTGTCATACAGCATTTTCTCAAAATGCGGTACCAGCCAGAAAGCATCGGTTGAATAGCGGTGGAATCCGCCCCCCAGATGATCGTAGATTCCGCCGTCAGCCATCTTGCGCAGTGCCAGCAGTGCGGTCTGCAGGAAAGCCTCCTCACCGAATCGCTTCCAGCCTCGCAGCAGCACCCGAATATCCATGGAATGAGGAAATTTAGGGGCGCCGCCGAAGCCTCCATTCTTGCGATCCGCGGATCGCACCAGTTCCTGGCAGGCATGTCTCAGGACCTCGACACTCAGTGGAACCTGAGTAAGCACGGGTGCGGCCAGTTCAGAGACGGCCTGCACGAGATCCTGGGCACTTGTTTCAACTTCGTCGCGGCGGTTCTTCCAGTAATCCTGAAGTTTAACAAGAATGTCGCTGAAGCCCGGCATCCCCATGCGAGAGGTCGGAGGCCAGTAAGTCCCGCCGAAGAAGGGGGCTCCGTCAGGCGTGAGGAAGACTGACATCGGCCATCCCCCACGACGGGTGATCAGCTGCACGGCCGACATATAGATCTGGTCGAGATCCGGACGTTCCTCCCGGTCGACCTTGATGGACACATAGTGTTGATTCAGATAATCGGCGATGGATTGGTTTTCGAAACTCTCGTGCTCCATCACATGACACCAATGGCAGGCGCTGTATCCGATTGATAGAAAGATGGGCTTGTCCTCAGCCCGGGCTTTCTCAAATGCTTCAGGTCCCCAAGGATACCAGTCGACCGGATTCAGGGCGTGCTGCTGCAGATAGAGGCTCGACTGGCTCGCCAGACGATTGGCCGGACGCTCGTTGGGTGAATGTGCGGTCATGTCCGTTCACCAATGTAAGAGTTCTGAGGAGATGGAGAAGTCCGGTTTAAACTGCAACTTCAGTGTCGCCCATTCTGGTCGATTGTGCACTGCTCTTGCTCCAAATCGGACATTTTTGTACTACGTCAAAGAATCGTTGCTCATTCGCCCGGAAGGAGTTGGGAAAATGTCACGCGTTTTGCTCGGATTGATACTGGGATTATGCATTTGGGCGAATCCTGTCGCCGCTCAATCAGAACTTGAAATTCAAAAAGATCAGGCCGATAAAGCCTACCGGGAAAGAGACTTCCCGAAATCCATTCGAGTCTGTGACCAGGTTCTGGCACAAGCTCCGAATGACCACGTTGCGCTCTACCTGCGGGGCAGCAGCAAAGTAGAAATGGGCATTGCCATCGGCGATGTCGAATCTGTTCGTCAGGGAATTGCTGACGCCCGTGAGGCCATCCGTCACGAAGGCAAAGGGAAGGCCGAGTATTACCTTCCCTATATCTACGGGATGAGCCATCTGGCCGCGCTGGAAGGCAAAAGCGTGCATGCCCAGACCGCTCGAACTGTCGCGGACTCTGTCCTCGATCGCGAAGATCTGACGCCTGAACAGCGGGCAAATCTGTACTATCAGAGAGCCCAGGCCAACATGCAGCTGCGTGATGCCGCTGCAACCGAGCACGACCTCGCTGAGGCTCTGAAGCTGAGCCCGAACCATCTCGCCGCACTGATGTTGCTGGCGGATTCAGCTGCCCGAAGCAAGACCCCGACAGAAGCCCTGGCCGCATATACCCGCGTGGTGAATCAGTTCCCGGACAACGCGCTGACCTACAACAATCGTGGGATGTTCCTGCAGTCGCAGCAGCGGCAGCAGGAAGCTTTGGCTGATTTCAATAAGGCGATCTCGCTCGATCCAAAGTTCGTTCCGGCTTACATCAACCGCGGTTTCGCGCAGATGGAAGCGAATGACTTTACGAGTGCTGAGGCCTCATTCAATCAGGTTCTCGCCATGGATCCACAGCAGGTGGGGGCGTTGAGTCTGCGTGCCAAATGCCGCCTGAATTCAGGCAATCTGTCCGCTGCACTTGCTGATTTCAAGCAGGTCGCCACCGCAGCTCCGCAGAACCCAATGGCCTTTGCCGATCTGGGATTTGTGCAGTTCTTCTCGCAGGATTTCAGCGGAGCGTTGGCTTCATTCAAGTCCGCACTTCGAATCGACAGCAAGATGAAATTTCTGCTTCCTTGGAAGCTGGCATGCGAAATGCGCCTGCAGCAAGTGGATCAGGCGAATTATCAAGAGGTGCTGAACAAGCCAGAAGCGCAGCGGGACTGGGTCGACAATGTCCTCCTGTTCCAGCTGGGGAAACTCGATGCAACGCAGATGCTGCAGGCCGTCAGTTCCACCGATCAGGCTGCTCGTGAGGCACAACTCTGCGAAGGGTACTACTTCATCGGGGTTGAACTGCAGCGCCGGAACAGAAATGCGGACGCCGTTGCTTACTTCAAGCACGCCATTCAGAAGCCACTCACAAAGCTCTCCGCCTACCGGGGTTCCGTCATCGGAGTTTCGCAGGCCCAAGGAGCCGGAAACTAGAACAGTTTGCTCTACCGTGTGCCCGGGCAGCGCGACTTTTCAACAGAAAAAACGCTGCATCCCGCGTGGGGTGGACGGGCAGATCAAAAGGCAGAATGGCCGAGGCTGGCTCAGTCGAGCTGATGAGCAATCGAGCAAATGATTCAGAGAACTCTCCCAGCGCATGTTGGGAGGGTTCTCATTGTTTTATGAGCCTGCTTTTGTTCCTTGGGGCACTGCGGCTTGCCCGGATATCGGGGCGCAGGCAAGAACGGCTCTCGAAGACGATTGCGACTCGACAGCTGCGAGACAACTTCTGCTAAACAGCTTCCCCGTACCCGCCTGACAGCGAACAGCGAACTTCCTGGATCGGAAGACCGCTGCCCGTTCTAAGGTGGGGCCACGTTGGCAAACTGCTGGCAGTTGCGACGCAACTTATTTGTGGTAGCCGAGTGAAGCCATCACATCGAACAGTTCTTCAAATGTGATGAAGCGACGGTGATTCTTCAGTTTGTATTCATCAACCGCGCGGGCAAGCTCATCCACTTCGGGACGCCCGCTGTTTCGCGAATCACCGAACTGACGACGGTTTGAACCTGCTTCCGGCCCGCCACGTCCTCCCTGCCGGCGGTCCACAAATTGGTTGTTCTCGGTCGAAAAACTTTGCATGACCTGCACTCTCTCCCTGCAATGTCCGGGGATTCATCTGTTTGGTGAATAATCCCGACAGTGCAAAGACCGTTTTTGATACCGGATTGCGAAGCGATCACTTCAGGACCGCAAATTTTCAGCGACTGACCAGTCCTCCAAGGGAGGGCTCGCCGCGAAGCCATCTTCGGGTCACTTACAGGACCACCCCGACGCTGCTTCAATGAAAAGTTTAGAAGCGCATTTCCCCCCGAGGAGCCAATTTCTCGACGACGCGGACAGAATTGACTCCGCCTGCACCGCTGCACACGCCGGGGGTAGCGATTGCAACGGTTGAATCGGGCTCGTTTGAATGGCATGATTCAACCTCGCGCCTGTTCGACAGCTGATCGAACCCCATCCACCCTGCGCGGAGCGAAGGAATTTCAATAAGATCTCGCCCCGCGGTGCCGGAAGTCAGGTCGAAATATCGGTCTCGAGCACGCGAATGCGAGAATTCCGTCTGTTAAGGAAAGCTGAATGCCGTTCAAAGTGACCGTGGCGGGCTCCGGATCAATGGGGACGGCGTGTGCGATGGTCTTGGCCGAACACCCTGACCTGAACGTCACCCTCTGGGTCCGGGACGAAAAAACGGCGATCCCGCTGCGCGAATCACGTGTGAATCCCCTGCTGGCAGGGATCACGATTCCAGACCACATCGCCATTACGCACGACATTCAGGTCGCTGCAGCGGACACCGACTTTCTGCTGGTGGCAATCCCCTCGCAGTTTCTCAGAGTCGCTCTCAAAAACTTTGCTGGTCCGTTACCCAAAGCAACTCGGATTATCAGCGTCGTCAAAGGGATTGAGAACGAGACTTTCCTCCGACCCAGTCAGATTATTCAACAGGTTCTGGGGGAACATGACGTTGTTGCACTCGTCGGACCCAGTCATGCCGAAGAGATCGCGCTCCGACTCCCCTGCAGTGTCGTCGCAGCGGCCGACGATCTGGCTTTGGCGAAGCAGGTACAGGCGATCATGTCGACCGACCGGTTTCGGGTTTACACGAAAAGCGATCTCATCGGCGCCGAACTCGCCGGAGCATTGAAGAACTTAATCGGAATCGCTGCCGGAATCTGCGATGGGCTCGGGTATGGGGATAACGCGAAAGCCGCATTAATCACCCGAGGCATGGTGGAAATCACCCGGTTTGCAGTCACCCTGGGAGCACAGGCAGAAACCTTTGCAGGGCTGGCTGGCCTCGGGGATCTCATTGCAACCTGCACGAGTCAGCATGGCCGAAATCGCAAGGTCGGCGAGTGGCTTGGGAAGGGCCAGACGCTTGCCGAGATTCAGGCGTCGATGAATTTCGTCGCAGAAGGGATCAGTACCACGCGAGCTGTTCATGATTTCGCGCAGTCGATGGGAATCGAGCTTCCCATCATCGAACAGGTCTATCGCGTCTTGTTTCAAGGAGTCACTCCCGAGGAAGCGACCGATGTTCTCCTGCGTCGGCCGACCGGAGAGGAATAGGTTGAACTTTCAGTGGCCGTGAGCGGAGGTTGACCCACGCGAGTTGTTGCAGTCCGGCAGCGAATTGGGGAAAGGCCTGATCGACCAGCTCCAGCGTACTCAGCTGAATCGGCGAGCAATCTGAGTCGTTGAGTTCAGTTGATTTGACGAGCAGGAGCCGGCCCCCGGAGAACCGCGTTGCCAGATGTGCTGCGATCGAATCACTGGTCGTCTCCCAGCCACTGGAGAGTTCCTCGATTACCTGCAGACGTGCCACATCGACCACGGCGGATGTTGCTGGACTGTCCATGCACTGCAGATCAGCGTCTGTTGTGAAGACCGGCAACTGCAGTTGCGCTCCGAGGATCGTTGCTCCTAGCGACATGGCTTGTATGGCAAGTTGATGACTGAATGCGGCAGGCCATTGATGGATCTCGTCGAGGCGGCGGACTTCATCCGCAAAGCCGCCTCCTCCGGCGACCAGCAGCACCGGTTCCCGAAGATGCTTTAAGAGATGGCTGAGTCGTTCAGTCAGTTCCACGCAGTCGAACAGACTGCCGCCGATCTTCACCACCCAATTCCACTGATTGCCCGTCCGGCGAGTTTCAGTTTTCGGATGGAACGCGATACCCTCTTGCGTTGGGCGAGAGAGATGGGGCAAACCCTCGTTCAAGACGACGCTCCTCGTCAAAGTTCAGTCTCGAGGGACCATCTCAGCGACAGCTCATCTCGATCAGTAGGAAATATATGAACGCGATTCAGGCCATTGCCCAAAATTTGGATCTCTCCGACATGATCTGCGGAGGATATCTCACCGGTTTAACCGATGCGGATCTGATGATTCGGCCATCAGTCGGAATTAACCATATCAACTGGCAACTTGGACACCTCATCGTCTCTGATCACGAGATGCTGGCCGCGATCCGGCCCCAGGCTTTGCCTCCACTGCCAGCAGGTCTTGAGGAACAATATTCCAAGGCAGCGGCCTCCTGCGATGATCCGGCGAAATTTCAGACCAAGGATGAACTGCTCGCGATCTTCACAGAGATCCGGAAAGGCGTGCGGGCCGCTCTGGAACAGGAAACCGAAGCCAATCTGGATGCAGAGTCCGGTATCAGCTATGCCCCGACTGTGGGGCAGATCTATCTCATGTTGGGATCGCACTGGCTCATGCACTGCGGCCAGTGGGTCGCTGTTCGCCGTCAGCGCGGATTGCCGCCACTCTTTTAATTCCGCTTTGCTTCCTCACGCATCCTGCTCAGGAGGGACCGGGAGACCGGAGTCTTTACCGTCCCCCTCCTTTGCGGCGGCGTTTTCGCCAGTCGAGATAGCGGCCCAGCACCAGTGGGAATGGATCCGCCGTCGTGAGCTGGAGCAGGTCATATCCGCATCCAGTTACCAGTTGCTGCAGTTGCTTCTGAAACGCCTGGAACTGCTCGAGGTATTCTTTGCGGAGGCGATGAGGGTCAACAAGAATCCGCTCTCCGTCAACTTCCAGACTGCGGAACAGGGTCGGCTTTTCAAAAGGAAATTCCGCTTCTTCCGGAGCAATGACCTGCAGCATGACAACGTCGTGCTGACTTCTTCGAAACTGCTGAAGAGCGGATTGCAGGACAGCGAGATCATCGAAAAAGTCACTGATCAGGATGACAACTGATCGTCTCTTGAGCGTTGGAATCAGCTGTCGGAAAAACGGAGCGAGTCCGGTTTCTCCGCCCGGAGCCCTCGCACTCAGGACCGCCGAGAGTTGCTGAAACGTCTTGGGATTCGTTGAAGGTTCGATGCGGTCACGGATCTTCTGATCAAACGTCACCAGTCCAACGGCGTCTCTTTGCCCGATGAGCAGATACCCAAGTGCGGCCGCGAGCACGCGAGCATATTCAAACTTGGTGGCCGTGCTGCCGCCATAGGCCATGCTGCCCGAGGCATCGACGACCAGATAAGCCTGCAGATTCGTTTCTTCTTCGAATTCCTTGATGTAATAGCGCCCGGTCTTGCCGTATGCCCGCCAGTCGATGTGGCGAATCTCATCACCGGTTGTGTATTGACGATGTTCGACGAACTCAACGCTGGAGCCTTTGAATGGGCTCTCATGCTGGCCGATCATCTCTCCTTCGACGATCCGGCGCGCAATGACTTCGAGCTGCCCAAATCGGGCGAGTGCAGTCGAATCATGCAGCGGTGGAAGTGGAGTTGTCATCGTGAGGCGATTGCTCAGTCAGTCGGTCACTCAGGCTTGTTCTGATCGCGAATCCCGATCACTCCGAATTCGGTTCAGATCATTCCTTCGAGGAACAGTTGTTTCAGGTATTGGACGCCGCGATTGATGTCCCCGATGCGGTCAGTTCCGATGGTCCGCTGGACGTTGATCCAGCCGGTGTAATCCATTTCGTTGAGTAAGGCAGCAACTTCGTCCCAGTCGACAGTGCCCCGACCGATGGGAACTTCTCGTCCTGATCCGCCGCTCCCTTGAGTGGCATCACGTCCTTCAACGTGGCCCAGAACTCCGAAATAGTCCCGCAGCTCACCGAGGTAGGGAAGGCCATTGAGGACCCAGTCTGAAAAGTCTCCGTCGATGTTGACCAATCCCTGATTGATCGCCTTCAGAACCGGCTTCCATTCGCTCGCCGGATCTCCGCCTGGCAAGAGACAAAGAATCACACCGTGTCGATCACCTGCGCCGGCGAGTTCTCCGAGGATCTGAATCAGCGTCTCCCGCTCTTTTGAATCTGCTGTCGGCAGGTCACCCGGCCGGAGTGTCAACCGGCGAATCCGGAGCTGTGATGCAGTCGTGATGGCGTCATGAATGGCAGTAAGTCGCTGATCGAGATGTTCGGGGTCAATCAGCGGTCTCTTCAGCGGGAAGTGACCAGAAGCAGGTTCGAGGTCACGCTCTTTCAATTCATAAAGCAGCTGTCGCCGGGCGGACTCCCCCAGTCGTGCTCCGACAATTTCGGTCCGCAGGTCAAACTGAACTCCCCGCACTCCCATCTGAACCGCCAGATGAAGTGCCTGCCGCAGATCGGAATGCAGGGCATTGGTCGGCACTGAAATCTTGATCCGCATGAGTTCTCTCGCTCAGATTCATTCTCAAATTCAATTCCGCGTCCCGAAGGGGCTCTCCTGATGAGTGGCCACGCGACGTGGTATGGTTGATCATACTCCGGTGTTCAACTCATCGCCTGCATCGCAGGCTGGAATTCACTGGCCGCATGCGAGAAACTGCAATTTAAAGCTGATGAATCTTCTGAATCCTTATGAGTACGCTCAGCGAGAGTCGGTGCATCGGAATGAACTCTCACGTCATCTTGTCAGATCTGCTCGACGCGCTGGAGGAGATTGCTCCGCTTCAGCTGGCGGAAAGCTGGGATAACGTCGGGCTGATCCTAGGCGATCCGCAGCAGCAGGTCAGCCGCGTTATGACATGCCTGACTTTGACCGATGACGTCGCGGCTGAAGCGATTGCTGAACAGGTCGAGTTGATTGTCTCACATCATCCGATCCTGTTTCGGCCAGTCCAGAAACTGACGGCCCTCACGCATGAAGGGAGACTCGTCAGCAAACTGATTCAGCATCAAATTGCGGTCTACAGTCCACACACCGCCTATGACAGTGCGGCGATGGGGATAAATGCCCAGATCGCACACGGGCTCGGTCTGCAGAATGTGCGGCCGTTACGGCCAGGGACGATGACGGGGCAAGATGATCTCGGGGCCGGGCGCTGGGGAACGTTGCAGTCTCCGATGGAACCAGAGCATTTTCTGGCAAGAATTCGTTCGTTCCTGAAAGTTGATCATCTTGCCTGCATCGGGGAAGGAAGACGTCGTATTCAACGGGTCGCTGTCGCGTGCGGGGCCGCAGGTGAATTTCTCACCGATGCAATCCGAAATGAATGTGACCTGTTTCTGACAGGTGAGACCCGATTTCATACCTGTCTGGAGGCCCGAGATCAGGAGATTCTCATGGTCTTGCCAGGACACTATGTCACGGAACGCCATGGAGTCGAACATCTGGCGAGATTGCTTCAGTCGAAATTCCCTGTCGTCCAAACTTGGGCGAGTCAGGTGGAGCGGGATCCCATCGTGATCACTGGCGAGGGGAATTGATGTCATCTGAAATTCCCGCTCCCCGACCTTCGGCTTGGCAAATTACCGAGCGTGCTTTGCGGCTCCGCTGTCCTCGATGTGCCAAAGGAAAGCTCTACGACCGTCCATTCCGCATGGCCCCCCGGTGCGAGTATTGTCAGTTAAAATTTCTCCGCGAACCCGGTTATTATCTGGGCTCAATCTATCTCAATTATGGGATGACCTCACTGACGACGGTCCTGTTTTACCTCGTCGGTCGATTTTACTTTCAGATTCCGGCGGCGACACTGCTCTGGCCTTTGGCGATCTGGTGTCTGCTTCTACCTGTTCTGGTCTTTCATCATTCACGAGCGCTTTGGTTGGCGCTGGATTGCCGGTTTGATCCTTCAGTACTTGACGAACCAGCTGGTTCAGAATCCCCAGGGACGGGCTCATGATTTACGTTCTCACGATTGATGGATTACCTGCCTGTTCGCTGGGATGCTACGGAGAGCAACGCTATTCGACTCCCAATTTTGACAGGATTGCTGCGCAGTCCTGGGTGTGCAATTTCTATTACGCGAATGCGGAGCTTCCTGCTTTTCGCGAGCGTCCCGATGTCAGCGTCCTCCACTGGAAAATTCCCCAACTGGAATGGCAAACCGTTCGCACCGCAGCCGAGAACTGGCTCGACGAAGAATCATTTGAATCCATTTTCGAAGAGGATGAGACCGGTTCGGCAGACGAGGTCATTGCAACGATGCGGGCTGTTCTTTCGCCTGTTCAGGTTGGCCTGATTGAAGCAACTGCAGTGGCTCTCAGTCATGATCACGCATTGGGACAATGGCTGGAGGGAATGTCCTTTACCGAGCAGGACCTGCTCGTCATTGTCGGCAGAACCGGAAATCTCAGTCGGCAGGCCGACACGCGTCCGGATTGGCTAGCCGCAGTTTCTGAATCAATGGTCCACTTGCCCTTGATCATCTATCAGCCAGAAATCGGCGAACATACCCGAATTGATGAACTGCTGCAGACAGACGATCTGACAGACTTGATCACACTGGCGTCAGAAGCCCGCGTCGATGTCGTATCACAATGGGCAGAACGCATCACACCCAAGATGATCCGGTGGGAAACGCCAGAAGTTATTGCCGTCCGAAATCAGGATTGGCTGATCGTCGAGTCTCGGGAGGGAACTTCGGAATCAGATGAACAGGAACGGGTGATGCTGTTCCGCAAACCAGAGGACCTGTGGGATGTCCTGGATCTGGCTCAGCAGTTTCCTGCTTTGATTGAAGACTATGAGCGGACAGGTTTACTCCCTGATGCAAAGGGCGTGACTTTCTGATCTGTTAAAGTTGGGTCGGACCAGTACACCGAGGAGCGGGAGGAAGTAGATGGCCACGATTGATGCGCATCAACATTTCTGGCAGTTATCACTTCCCTTCGACACAGCCTGGCTTCGCGAACCACAACATGCGCCCATCTGTCGGGACTATCTGCCAGCCGATCTGAAGCCTCATCTCGACCGCTGCGGAATTGAGAAGAGCATCTTCGTTCAGACACAGCACGATCTTAATGAGAACCGCTGGGCACTCTCGCTTGCCGAACATTATGACTTCATTGCCGGCGTCGTGGGCTGGGTTGATCTCAAGAGTGCAGATTGTGAATCGCAGGTGCTTGAATTCAAGTCGCATCCTCGATTCGTCGGCGTTCGCCACATTACACAGGGCGAATCGGATCCTGATTTCATCATTCGGCCTGACGTCCTCCGGGGGCTGAAGGTCTTGGAGAAATATGAGATTCCGTTCGATCTGCTGTTTTACGTGAAGCATCTCAGGCATGCGAAAACAGTGGCCCGACACGTTCCCGGGCTTCCACTCGTCATTGATCACCTCGCCAAGCCACGCATCAAGGATGGCGAAATTGATGAGTGGCTGCCGCATTTAAAAGCAGCGGCAGCCTGCCCGAACGTTTATTGCAAACTGTCAGGCATGATTACGGAGGCAAACTGGACTCAGTGGAAACCGACCGATCTTCAGCCCTATGTCGATCATGCTCTCGAGCTCTTTGGGCCGGAGCGGTGTATGTATGGATCAGACTGGCCGGTCTGTGAGCTCGCTGGAAGTTATGAGCAGGCTTATGGAGCGATCAAAGAGTGCCTGTCGGGGCTGAGCGCAGATGAGCAGGCAAAGATCTTCGGTGATACTGCAGCGCAGTTTTATCGACTGTCAGGCGAACGTTAGAAGGTCCTGGGCACCGGCGTTCAGACGCCACCTTCACGATCGACATCGCCTTGCAGAGGCAGTGGCAGAACAGAGAGAGTCTCGGGGCCTGGTGACATAAAAAAAGTCCGGGCGAAGCTGGCTCGCTTCACCCGGACTTGATCGTTGAGAATCAGTCGTATCGTCTTTTGACGCAGTCTTCGCTGACGCAATGACGCCTCAGCTTACACATCAGTCAGTGCGAAACAGACCGTTTACCCTCGATTCGATGATTGTCTCGAAACAGCTGGAAGCCAGCCAATTCCTGCGAGACTGCATCGATCTTTCGTCGGCTCATCCGTGCATACGAAGTCGAGTCGCTCTTAAGTAGAAACGCTCGCTGAACAGACACGGGGAGAGAGGACTGGTCTAGCCAATCTGCAGTGACTGAAGCTGCTTGATCGCCTGGACGGCGGCTTCAGAGCTTCCTGCCTTTGACAGCAGGTCGCGGGCAGCGGCCAGCAACTCGATGTTGAACGAACCAGCAGTTGCTGATGAGGTCACGCTTGAAGTCACTGTTCGCGTTCCCGGACGGCGACGACGGACAGCCCGAGCGCCGCCTCCTTTAATTCCCAGTTTGCGGCGAGCGTGTGAAAACGCCACGTTGCAGGAGTTACGGTTAATTTCCTGTTCTGGAAAGGCCGCCTGCAGAGCTTCAAACACTTCTCGGCTGCTCTGATTCGGATTGCTTTGCAGCAGGTTCCGGATCTCTGCAGACATGTTGAACTCGCCGCGTGTCGCCTTCTTCTTAGCCATCTTAATTTCTCAAAAGGGTGAACTTGAAGTTCAGACTCTCGGGGACCATACCCGAGATCAATCAATCAAGACGCAATTCGTCTTTCGATCTTGATTGAGACTGAACTGAAAGGATCTTCAATCATTGAGATCATTGTGGACACGCTGGAACTGATCTGTTTTCGTCTTGGCTGATCTTTGCTAATGACGCAACAAAAGTTCTGTCAGCAGTCTCGTTGAAAACTCAAAATTCTCGCTGAATGCCAGCAGGGATCGGGGGAATTCCTCCAGATCAAACTGGTCTCAGCAGCTTTCAGAGATCAGAGAGCGACTAGTTAATGAAGCCGCCGTCATCCATCTAACGCTAATTTAGTACGCTGTCTTCATATGTCGACAGACTTTTGATGAAATTAATCGTACTTGAATTAGATTCGTTCATTTACCGGCGCTCCGCTGTGCTTTCGGATGCGCCTCTCGTTCTGAAGAGGGAGTTTTGCTGCTTGTGAACTGGCTTTTCTGCATTCATGCCATCGCGGATGGTTCGTTAGACGGAGGTCAGGTTTGATGTGTTCAGGCGGCCCCACATAGGCACTCAGCTCGCATCTCGGTCACGGCTGCAAAACTGAAGTCAATTACTGATTCTTTTGCAGTGACAAAACTTCTTTGGATCAGTTTAGGTCAGGATGTTGCTGAAATGTGGAGCTCAATGGGAATACTAGCTTGGGGTGTGGGGTACTTTTGTACACGAGTAGCTTGGCGGAACTGGGACAGGCTGTCGCATGCGTTAAGCTCAATAGCGTCTAACTAATTAAAGATGTGAATCCATTATTTGCGAAAATCCCGTTCGTTTGATCGGCGAGTGCGTCCGCTTAACGCGCCGCATCTCTCGCTGTTTTTTGGGTCTGTGCGCCCTGGTCTCCATCGGCTGGCCGCTGTTGGCTAGCCTGTGTCGGCGACGTTCCCGCGTATTCATGGCTGTCACGTCTTCGCTGTCACGCCTGAGAGGATCCTTGGTAATGATCCTCTGGTGCCGAATTCAGTGCGGCCCAGGTTGTGTGGGGATGGCTTGACGGCCATCGTTTCTGATGGCATTTGAACTGCAGGGAGAACTCCGAAGAGGATTTCCTGAAGTGACGCACAAGCGTCTCGTTTGTCAGAAAGCCGAGTCTGTGCGGTTTCCGACAAAGGCAAATGCCTCTCCCTCGAATCTGGCCCAGGATTCGATCATGATCTGATGAGTCAACGGAGGATACAATCTCCATTCGCCCGGACTCGATCAGCCACGTCCTGTCATTCGGGAGTTGCCACGACGTGAAAGAACTTAATCATTTGTCTCCGGCTTCTCAACGTCATATGGCTACTCTTCAGAATAAATCGGACGAGTTGTTGACCCAGCTGTCACGAGCCATTCTCGATCTCGACCATCGGATCGGCGTCCTGCAACTCCCTCCTATGGCCTCTCGAGAGTGGTATGAGCTGCTTCAACGGAAATTATGCCCCCAAATGGGCAAGCATCCTTATCTGATTGCCGCAGTGCTCGGCGGGACAAATATTGGGAAAAGCGTGATTTTTAACCACTTGGTGGGGGAAAGGATCAGCTCTCCCAGCCCCATCGCTGCCGGCACGAAGCACCCGACCGCTGTTCTTGCACCACAGTTACGGGAACAACTGGACCTGGAAAAGGTCTTTATCAATTTTGAGATCCGGCCTTGGGAGAATGCGGAACAGCCCCTTCAGAATGATGACCGTGACCTGTTGTTTTACCGGGAAGTCGCCAGTGCACCCCCTAATCTGATTCTGCTCGATACACCGGATGTGGATAGCGTCGCCGAGATGAACTGGCGGCGGGCGACGGGTCTCCGCCAGGCTGCGGATGTCCTGATCACTGTTTTGACGCAGCAGAAATACAACGATGCGGCCATCAAAACCTTCTTTCGAACCGCTGCGGAAGAAGGGAAGATGGTGATCGTGATTTTTAATCAGTGTCTTCTCCCGGATGACGAAGAGTATTGGCCCCTGTGGTTGCAGACGTTTTGTCAGGAAACCGGCGTTAGTCCCGCGCTGGTCTATGTCGCTCCCAATAATCGGCAGGCCGCAGAATCCAATCGGCTCCCGTTCTATGAGCGTCCCTGGCCCGCTGGTACACAAGAATGGTCCGCAGAAGATCTGGCTCGACCTCATAATCTGCTCCATGACTTATCGAAGTTTAAATTTGACGAGATCAAGACGCGCGCCTTGTCCGGTGCATTGAATCAGGTTCTCGACCCGACTCACGGGATCCCGGCCTGGCTCCGCGAGATCGAGCAGCGTTCCGGGTCATTTGCTGACGCCCTGAAATTACTTTCTGCGGAACGGCTGGCAGAGGTCGATCGGTGGCCGAAGCTACCTATTTCCGTCCTGATTCAATCGGTCCGGGAGTGGTGGGGACAACAGCGCTCAGGCTGGACGGCGAATGTTCATGGCTTTTATCGCCGCGTCGGGGAAGTGATTTCTTATCCTGTGAAGCAGCTCTGGGGGAAAAAGTCCTCTGCCGAAGATCCCATCGAGATCTATCGTCAGCAAGAATGGGATGTGATCTTGGACGTCCTCGAGCGCTGTTTTCAGCGACTCGAAAATATCCGCGATCTCGGCAACCCGTTGTTAAAGGCGGAGATCGACGAGATTCTGGCCGGGGTCTCCCGAGCGCATGTTATCTCTGAACTTCGCAGCGCGCATCAGCAACTTGACTTGGCGGCCGAGGTTCGAGATCTGGTACAGCAGCAGCTCTCGAACTTCAAGGAAGAAAGCCCGGAGCAGTTTCGGGTACTGAGAGGAATTGATACGGCCGCAGCAGTGGCACGGCCGGCCATCAGTGTTGCGCTCTTCGCCACCGGTGCAGGACCGATCGGTGATGCTCTCCTTCCTGTGGCTGTTAACTCGGTGGCAGGAAGCTTGATTCACGCAGGAGGAGAAGCTGTTGGGGGGGCTGTTGTCACCGTCGTCGGAGATCAGGTTCTCGGCGAGAGTGCCGGCAAGGGAGCCGGTCTTCTCGAAGCGAGAATTCGGAAGTTCGATGCCTCATTCGCCAAGCTGCGGGGTGAGTGGCTCGCGCTCAATATCAGTCAGCTCGTCCTGCGGGGCCTCCGTCAGGAACTGGTTGATGCGAGCGAAGTGAAGTCATCTCCGGAGTTCAAAGAGGTCTTCCGGCTGACTCGGGAGTTGCGGGCATCGCTGCAGCTGCAGTAGTGCAGGTGAATTGCTGAGAGCGACTTGAAAGAGAAACTCCCCGGTTACACGAGGCGAAAGGTTGCGATTTCGCAGCTTGAATACGGTACGTGGGTGCTCGATAGAGCAGACTGCTCTATCGGGGCCGTGCGGCGGCTTTCAACGCATTGACCATCTCGCCGACTGTGGCCCAGCGCTGATCAGGTTCGCGTTCCAGTCCGCGCATGATGACCTTGCCAACTTCTGGCGAGACAGTGGACGAACGCTCTCGGATCTCCTGAGGCGGCTGATTGATGTGCTGCATCACGGCTTCCAGTGTGTTCGCCGACGGCCAGGGAAACTGCTTTGTCAGCATTTCGTAGCATGTGACGGCATAAGAGAAGACATCGATTCGTTGATCTGTGGGCAGTCGCCGGACCAGCTCGGGGGCCATATACATGGCGGTGCCTGTCCGGTTGCCGGGTCGACGGAAGGCGGGCGTGTTCGGAACGGCCAACCCGAAGTCCATCAGCTTCAGTCCCTGACTTTTGGTGATCATCAAGTTGCGGGGGCACAGATCCCGGTGGATGAACTGCTGCTGGTGGAAGTATTCAAGTGCTTCACCCAGCTGGATGCAATACTTCAGGCAGTTCGCTTGATAGACTGGAGGCTGAGACTGGATCAGGGATTGAAGGCCCATCCCCTCCAGGAACTCCATGACCAGGAACTGTTCATCATTCGTCGTCCAGCCATGGTCATAGGTCCGGACGATATGCGGATGCACAAACTTGACGGCGATCTCGCCCTCACGGGGGCGATCAAGTCCGACGAATCGCTTCTCCAGCGCGAGTGTCTTTTCCTTATCCAGCACTTTGAGTGCGACAGTCTTTCCGCTCTCCGTGTCGATCGCCTTCCAGACTTTGGACATCGTCCCATTGCCCACCGGCTTCTCCAGTCGGAAGCGTTTCTCAATGGACGTCTTTTTAGGACCACGACCTTGGAACAGGCGTCGCAGGATGTTCATGAAACTCGCACATCAGCTTGAATGTGAGGGCGGTTGACCCAACACCCATTCTTCTGGATTGCCCAAGGACGCGAGTCAGTTGGGATTCGTCGAAACAGGGCGTTAGGTCAAGGAATATCGACCGGGACATTCCCTGGAACAATTTGCTTTTCTGTCCGCCCATCCCCGTCCTCTGAAACCGAGTTGATCGGCAAGAAAAACGGGCCTGCGGGCACTGGAAAAACTGTTGCTCTCTCGTCTCATTCTGAGAAGAGGGAAGCGGTTCGGCTATCCGACAGGAGCGAAATTTCAGTAAATCGCCCTCCTGGCCGCCTCCAGAAAAGCAATCGGGATGCTCATTCCGGCGGAAAGTGAGTTCCGCAAGAGTGGCATCCCGAGCTTGGTGCGAGTTTCGCGGGATCGTTTACCGGCGAATTTCGCAATAGTCGATGATCGAGGCGATCTCACTGCGGAGTTCGCGGCGATCCACGATCCTGTCAATAAAGCCGTGCTTCAGCAGGAACTCACTGGTTTGGAAATCCTGCGGCAGGCGTTGTTTGGTCGTTCCTTCAATTACCCGTTGTCCGGCGAAACCGATGAGGGCTTTCGGTTCTGCGATGATGACATCGCCCAGTGAGGCGAAGCTGGCTGCAACTCCGCCCATGGTCGGGTGAGTCAGCACCGAGATGAAGACGCCGCCGATTTCGTGATAGCGACCGAGAGCGGCGGAGACCTTGCCCATCTGCATCAGGGAGAAGATCCCTTCATGCATACGAGCACCCCCTCCGGATCCACTGAGAATCACGAGGGGCAGTCGTGAACGCGTTGCTTCTTCGATCGCGCGAGTCAGCTTCTCTCCGACGACTGATCCCATGCTGCCCATGATGAAGGCAGAATCGGTCAGGCCGAAAACCAGCGGACGCCCTCGCAGGTAACCGCGGCCGACAATGCAGGCTTCCCGCATCCCGGTCCGCTTCTGCTCGTCCACAATACGCTCTGGATAGGCTTTTCGATCAGCGAACGTCAGCGGGTCTTTGGGGACCATGTCAGCGAACCATTCCTCAAAGCTTCCTTCATCGAGGAGCTGACGAATTCGCGCTGAAGCCGAAACGTAAAAGTGGTGTCCGCATTCAGGACACAGCCGATAATTTTTGTCGAGGTGCTTGCGGAAGATTGTGGCGTTGCACGCATCGCATCGCAGCCAGAGTCCTTCCGGAACTCCCCGCTTTTTTCGTTGAGCAAGACCTTCATCCGTGTGTGGAACAGGGACATCCGGCGTTGCAGGGGGATCAGTTGCGTTGGATCGAGTGCTCATGGCGTCCAGTACTCTCGAGCAGTTTGCTCTACCATGTGCCCGCGCCGCGCGGTTTCCGAACGGGAAAACGCTGTTCGCCGCGTGGCGGGAACGAGGAATTCATTTCGCAGTTTGTACTAAGCCATCTTGATGGTTCCGGGCGTGCTATCAGGCAAGCGAATCTCAGCTGATCGCTCAGCTGTGAATCACCGCCATTTTCACATCCGGCTCCTTTGTCTCGCCAGCCGATCTTCGCGAAGTTCCGAACTTCGTCTGAAGCCGCTGCGGGACCTACAGCTGCGTTTTTGCGCAGGGGGAAACCGCGCGCAGCAGAAGTATCTTTGACACTCATCGCCGGATTGTCGAGCCCAGCTTGAGAAAACCCCTTAAGTCACGGAGTCTGCGGTTTCCAGGCACTCCACGCGACTTCGCTGATTGGTCATTTTTGCCGGTCCGCAAAGCCGGGGTTTCTCCCCCTTCAGGACGCTGATCACCAAGGTGGCCAGCGGTTCGGAGGCGACGACAGCAAAGGAAGAGGTCTTGCGGACGACCTTTCGCAGTGCACGACGGACCCGTTCCAGCGCTTCATCGCAGGTTTCCCCTTGCGGTGCGCAGACCGATTCCGGTTCTTCTTCCCACTGTCGAAACAGTCGGGGCTGCTTATGGCGGATTTCAGAGCGGCAAAGCCCCTGCCAAAGTCCCAGATTCACATTGCCCAGTCGATCAAGGACTTTCAATGGGACACCCAACTCTCGGGCGAGCTTCTCAGCTGCAGAATACGCGGGCTCGCTCGGAGAAGCGTAGATGCAATCTAGCGCTTCGCTTTGGAGTGCCTTCGCGATTTCCGCGATCTGCATCTCGCCCTGCGCTGTCATGGGGAGATCAAGATTCCC
>JAEZFD010000010.1 GCA_023417655.1 Planctomycetota bacterium
GAATTTGAATCCTACATCGATAGTGGCATCAGCACCGTGACACCTGCGCAAACGCTGATGCAGCTGGCACACTGATTCGGCATCAACTGATGCTCCGGTGTCACCAGACAGACGCGTCCTGAATGGACACGGCTTTTCGAGTTCACCCAATATTTATCGAAGTGGCGAAATCACGATGCCCACAGTCGTTGTCAATAACGAACCGGTCGAGATCGACCCCAACGAGCGCCTGAACTGCGTGGACGTGGCCAAGCGCGCCGGGGTCGAGATTCCGGCGTATTGCTACCATCCTTCGCTGTCCATCGCCGCCAGTTGCCGCATGTGTCTGGTGGAGTATGGCGAAAAGAAGCCGGACGGCACGATCGCATGGCAGCCGAAGCTCGTCCCCGGATGTCAGACTCCAGTGAAAGATGGTTCGGTGATCGTCGCCGACAGCCCCAAAGTGCAGGCGGCCCGCAAGGCGACACTGGAATACCTGCTCCTGAACCACCCGCTCGATTGCCCGACGTGCGATCAGGCCGGGGAATGTTATCTGCAGGATTACAGTTATCGATACGGACGCGGCTATAGCCGTCTGCAGGAACCGAAGAACCAGAAGCCAGATAAAGATTATATCGGGGATCAGATCACTCTGTTCACCGATCGCTGCATTATGTGCAGTCGCTGTGTGCGGTTCACCCGTGAGATTTCCGGGACCGCCGAACTGCAGTTGATCAACCGCGGCACTCATGCTGAAGTCGACATCTTCCCCGGAGATCCGTGTAACAACAAGCTGGCCGGAAACGTTGTCGATCTCTGCCCGGTCGGAGCCCTCTGCAGCAAAGACTTCTTGTACAAACAGCGAGTCTGGTGGCTGAGAACGACTGACAGCGTCTGCGGAGAGTGCAGCAGCAACTGCAGCATCCATATCGATCAGAACGACGAAAAGGTCTACCGCCTCCGTCCCCGCACGAACTTGGAGAATCAGGGTTACTTCATGTGCGACGACGGTCGGTTTGGCTGGAAATACATCCAGTCAGAGGACCGGCTCACGGTCCCCGCCCGCAAGGAAGATGGCCAGTTGCTGGAATGCGATTGGGACAGCCTTCTTACCAGCCTACGTGAAACCTGGACTGCCATCGGCGCACAGTCGCCCGGTCGTACCGCCGCGGTGTTTTCACCATATATGACCGTGGAAGAAGCCTGGCTGCTGGCGACCTTCGTTCGCGCAGCTGATTCCCAGGCAGCATTGTTCCTTGGACCTGTTCACGTCGTTGGGGAAGACGATCTCTATCCCAAAGATGTTCATGGACAGCCGAAGTCGAACGTCAAATTCGTCATCAAAGCCGAGAAGGCTCCGAACCGTCTCGGCATCGAGATGGTGCTGAAGCACTTCACCGGCAAGGTCGAAACTTTCGACGCCGCACTGACGCGGTTCGGCAATGGTGATTTTGACGCTGCATATCTGGTTGGGGGAGACCCCAAAGGCTGGATTACCGACGAACAGGCAGCGGTTCTGGCAAAAGTTAAAACCGTCGTGGTGCAGGATATCCTCCCCTCCGCTGCGATCGACTATGCCACCTTCCTGCTCCCTGCCGGATCGTTTGCCGAGCGAGAGGGGACCTATATCAACTTTAAAGGTCTCGCACAGGAACTCCGACGTGCGATTCGCAGCCCAGACAATGCCCGGCCTGACGGTCGCCTGTTGTGGGAACTCAGCGAACGACCCGGCCTGTTCCGCGTGACAGTTCTGCGAGATGAAGTGAAGGCCGCGATTCCAGAATTCGCCGCATGCCCCGAAAGTTTCAGCACCGGCAAAGATAACCGTCCATTGACTCCACAGATGCCATTGCAGCAGTCACTTCCGGTTTTAAGTTAGCCTCGGTCTGCAAGCTCCCTGAGCGATCGAATCAAGGCCGTCGACTTCCCCGGACTTACTGAAACACCTTCTGTATGCCAGAAATTCTGATCACACTTGTCACCATCGGAGTCGTCATCGGCGTCATTCTGGGGGCGTGTTCCTATCTCATCTGGGTGGAACGTAAGCTCTCTGCCGTGATGCAGGATCGTATTGGCCCGAACCGCGTCGGGGTCTGGGGATTGCTGCAGCCAATCGCCGACGGTCTCAAGTTCCTCTTTAAAGAGGAAATGGTTCCGTCTCACGTCGATAAAGTGCTGTTCGTGATGGCTCCGGCGATCGCCTTGTTCACCGCCATGTTGTCACTAGCCGTTGTCCCATTCGGACCTGTTGATCAGGCTCCCTGGTTCATGCGGTACATCATCGCGCCGGGCATCGATATCGGACTGGTCTACATCCTCGCAATCGGCAGTTTGAACGTGTATGCCGTGGTGCTCGGGGGCTGGGCCTCGAACAACAAGTACAGTGCCATGGGATCGCTTCGAGCGAGTGCCCAGGTGGTGAGCTATGAGATTCCTCTCGGGCTCTCTATCGTCGGCATCGCGCTGCTCGGCGGGACGCTGAGTCTGGAACAGATTCAAAATACGCAGGCACAGGCGGGGATCGCCGGCTGGTATTGCTGGACTCAACCGCTGGCACTGCTGATCTTCTTCACTGCCTCCATGGCAGAAGCCAACCGTCTGCCGTTCGACCTCGCAGAGTGCGAGCAGGAACTGATTGGCGGGTTCCATACCGAATATGGTGCTTTGAAGTTCGGTCTGTTCTTCCTGGGTGAATACACCCACGTGATCCTGATCAGCCTGCTCACTTCAATTCTGTTCTTCGGCGGCTGGCACTTCCCGGTGATCGCAGAAGCTGGCAGCACCTATCCGCTGTCATCGCTCGTCAAACTTGCCGTGCTGTTCGCCAAAGCGGGAATGGTGATCTTCCTGATCGTGGTGCTGCGTTGGACCATTCCTCGATTCCGGTTTGACCAGCTGATGGGCCTCTCCTGGAAGGTGCTCATCCCGATGGGGATGCTGAACGTCCTGGTCGTGATGACTGCTCTGCAGTTCGGATGGAGTCGCTGGCTGCTTGGTCCATTATCACTCCTCATCTTTGTTATTGCCGGAGCGATTAGCGTCGCTGCGAAACAGCGTGAGATCCGGAATCGGCCTCTGGCCGCACAGAAGTCATTTGGATCTGCGAACGTGGGAGATGTCGCACTGGAATCAGCATCATAACCCTGTTGTGACCTGATCGTCAGAAGCCTCTTTCAATCGAAATCACCGCGTCACCTGTGTGACGCAATTCAACGGAATCGAACCGATGTCCATTAAGCCGGACGAAGTGGAATGGATGGAAGAACCCGAGATCGGGTTCTGGGAAGCGACGTTCATTCCCGCCATTCTCAGCGGCCTGAAAACGACATTGAACCATGTCACCAATCCTCGTCCGGTGACACAGTTCTACCCTGAAGTCGAACCGAATCTCCCGCTGCATTACCGGGGTGTCCATCGCCTGAACCGCGATGAACAGGATCGGGTGAAGTGCGTGGCATGCATGATGTGCGCCACCGCCTGCCCGGCGAAATGCATCACCATCGAAGCGGCAGAAGCCCCTCCTGAATGGCCCGACCGCGATAAATACCCGAAGTCATTTGTTCTCGATGAACTCCGCTGCATCTATTGCGGCATGTGCGAAGAAGCATGTCCTGTCGATGCCATCGAGCTGACGCATATCTATGACCTGACAGGTCGCACACGTGATGAGTTGATGTACAACAAGGACAAACTCCTGAACGTGTTCGACGAAACGAAGAACAACTTCCGCGATCCGATTCGGACCCGGCGAGGCAAGCTTGGACCGGCGGCACAGTTCGAAGAACTTCCGACCGTCGGTCCTGCAACATCGCTGCCAACCGCCGATCGTGCCGCTCAGGCACCGGCTCCTGGCAAGATTGCTCCTGAAGTGAAGGAGCAGAAATGAGTCTGCCTTCGATCATCTCTCTTGCCCTGCTCGCCTTTGGAATTCTCTGGCTGATCCCGCGTCCCACACTTCGGGCACGTCCGGTGGGATACGGCTGTGTGATTCTCGGGATCGTCGGTCTCCTCGGACTGCTGAACGTTCCAGATTCCCCGCTGGTCGAGAACATTCAATTCTGGTTGTTTGCCGGAAGTGCATTGTTCTTCGGTGCATTGACCATCACGCATCACAAGCCTGTCTATGCGGCATTGTGGTTTGCTCTGGCAACCTTGGCCTCCTGCGGACTACTGCTGATGCAGAGTGCCCCATTTCTCGCTGCAGCCACGATCATCGTCTACGCCGGTGCCATTGTGGTGACCTTTGTGTTCGTGATCATGCTGGCTCAGCAGGCAGGCACAACCGGTTATGACCGTCGGCCTCGGCGGCCGGCTCTCGCGGTGATCTCTGCCTTTGTCCTGTTCGGTGCAATCCTGACCGTTCTGGAACGATCGAGTGCTCCAGTCATTGCGGCCACTGAAACAGAAGCGGCTGCAAGTGAACCCGCTGAATCGGCGGTGACCGCGAATGTGGAAGTCACCAACGCCCTGAGTCGGCCACGTGAAGGCGAGTCGCTCGGAACGTTGCATGGACTCGGTCGAGCACTGTTTGGAGATTATCTGTTCTCCGTCGAACTGGCGGGAACACTGCTGCTCATTGCCAGTATCGGAGCGATTACGATTGCCCCGCGGAGGGGACAGGGAACGCTATGACCGGTGAAGTCGAACGATATCTGGCGGTCGCCGCCGGGCTGTTTATTCTCGGAGCGATCGGGTTCCTGACCCGTCGCAATCTGATTCTGATTTTCCTGTCCGTTGAACTGATGATGCACGGGGTCGGCCTCACCTTTGTGACGTTCGGCAAGCTGCACCTCACGAACGAGGGACAGGTGATGAACGTGCTGGCACTGACCGTCGCCGCCTGCGAAGCGGGATTGGCGCTGGCCCTGATTCTCGCACTCTTCCAGATGTCCTCATCACTCGATGTGGAACTCTGGTCTGACTTGCGGGAAGAGGATCTTCCGGCCCCTGTTTCACCGTCAGACTTTGAAGGCGTTCCGGATTCAGAGCATCAGGAATTCCCGAAGCTGACACCGGCAGGTCGGGCTCCGGTCTTACCGCGACGACCGGTGGTCGTGACACGAAAGCCGGCCTCCCCAAAGACCTGATTCCTGATTTCATTACCGCCGCTTTGCTGTTTGTTGTTTCTCCCCATTTGTGGTCGGTTCCATGTCCCATTCGGTTTTATGGCTGATTCCCCTGGCTCCACTGGTGGCCGCAATTTTCATTGCGCTGCTGGGGCCGCGATTCCTGCGGGAAAAAAGTCATATCCCCTGCGTACTGGCGCTGCTGTTCTCATTCGGCTGTTCGTTGATCCTGCTGTGTCACCTGGTGCCACAGGGATTCGGGGAACATGGTCACGATGTGCCCGCCGTCTCAGGTGGCTATGACTTCCTGTCGATCGGCTCAATTCGCGCCCGCATTCAGCTCTCCGCTGATGCCATGACCGCAATCATGCTGGCGATGGTGACGGGCGTCAGTTCGCTCGTCGCAATCTTCGCTGGCGGATACATGCACGGCGATAAAGGCTATGCCCGCTTCTTCGCTGAAGTGTCGATGTTCGTCTTTTCGATGTGCCTGCTGGTGCTCGCCGACAACTTCGTGCAGTTGTTCATTGGCTGGGAACTCGTCGGTCTGTGCAGCTATCTGCTGATCGGGTTCTGGTATCAGAAGCCAAGTGCTTCCGCCGCTGCGAAAAAGGCCTTCGTGGTCAACCGGATCGGGGACTTCGGTCTGCTGCTCGGAATCTTCCTGATCTGGACCACATTCGGCTCAGTCACCTTCGCAGATGTTCTCGACAACCCTGAGAAAATTCAGGCGATCGCTGCGGCGAATGCCGAGATGGTCACAACGATCTGTCTGCTGCTGTTTCTGGGCGCGGTCGGAAAGTCGGCTCAGTTCCCGCTGCATGTCTGGTTGCCAGACGCGATGGAAGGCCCGACTCCTGTCAGTGCTCTGATTCACGCTGCGACCATGGTTACCGCCGGGGTTTACCTTGTCGCGCGATGCACGCCGTTGTTCATTGCCTCGCCACAGGCACAGTTGGTCGTCGCGGCGATTGGTGCGATCACGGCTCTGCTGGCCGCTTTGATTGCACTCACTCAGACCGACCTGAAGCGAGTCCTCGCATACTCAACGGTCAGTCAGCTGGCCTATCTGTTCATGGCACTCGGAGCCGCTGCTGGTCTCGAGTCCGCCACTCCGGCTGTGTCAGCAGCCATGTTCCACCTGTTCACACACGCCTTCTTCAAAGCCCTGCTGTTCCTCGCGGCGGGGAGCGTCATGCACGCCATGGGAGACGTCATCGACATGCGTCGCTTCAGCGGGCTGAAGAAAGCATTGCCGATCACCCACTGGACGTTCCTCTGCGGAGCTCTGGCTCTGGCAGGTTTCCCGCTGCTGTCCGGATTCTGGAGCAAGGACGAGATCCTCGGCGTCCTCTCAGAGGCCAGCCATCATGCTCAGCATGGCTCGTTCTTCGTTCTGATTTACTGGACCGCACTCACCACCGCTCTGCTGACTGCGTTCTACACCTTCCGGGCGTACTTCATGACGTTCTGGGGTCCAGAGAAGTTCCCAGAAGAAGCGGGTGCTCATCCGCATGATGCTCCGCCGATCATGGCCTGGCCACTGCAGATTCTGGCTGTCTGTGCTGTCGCCATCGGGGGGATCGTGGGTCCGACCGGACTGTTCGGAAACTACCTGCATCACACGCAGGGCTTCCCGGCGTCGGGTCCGCATGTGCTGCATGTCGGTGTCATGGTGCTGAGTTCGATCTTCGCAGTGGCAGGCATCGGACTGGCCTGGTTCTTCTATGTGAGTTCGCCCGCCATTCCGAGACAGCTGGCAACAGGTTTGCGTCCGCTCTATGCCCTGTCACTCAACAAATTCTTCCTTGATGAAATTTACTCTGCCGTCATCGTGTTCCCGTTGCGGAAACTCGCTCTGGTGGCAGCGGTCTTTGATATCGGCGTCATCGCTCAGATCGTCACCTGCGTTGGTCACCTGCCGCGTCTGTTCGGTGCAATTCCCCGCATCCTGCAGAATGGACTGGTCCCCTCGTATGCTTTAGTCATGTTCGTGGGCGTGATTGCCGGACTGTTATACGCCATGTCCTTTTTGAAATAAGCTGGGTGGCCACACCGGGTCGCGCTGCGGATCTGACGCAGACCGCTGCCGACAAGTGATGACCGTTTCCTGTGATGAAAACTGATTGCCCGTCATGTTAATCCTCCTCTTCGTCTGCCTCGGTCTCCCGCTCGTCACAGCAGCACTGCTAATGCTGTTTCGAGGTTCGGCCGCTGTCGAAACCGCGCGGTGGATTGCGTTGTTTGGTGCAATCTCAACGCTGCTGGCCGCCTGCGGACTGTTTGCGGAATATCGCAGCCTCGAAGCACCGGCCGCTTGGGCGAACAGCCCGATCCAGCCACGTTTTGAATACCAGCGTCCCTGGCTGTCGACTCAGGTCTCGGATGCCGCTGAGCAGACTGGCGGCCTGAACCTGACGATGCACTTCGGACTTGACGGCATCAGCGTCGCCATGATTCTCCTGACCAGCGTGCTCAGCGTGTCGTCGATCCTGATTTCCTGGGAATCGATCCGGCAGCGTCCTGCGGAATTCTATGCCGCTCTGTTAACACTGCAGACCGGCGTCGTGGGTGCCTTCTGCGCTTTCGATGTGATCCTGTTCTATGCATTCTTCGAGATCACGTTGATTCCGCTGTTCTTCATGATCATCTGCTGGGGTGGACCGCAACGTCGCACCGCAGCCATGACCTTCTTCCTGTACACCTTCAGCGGCAGCATCATCACCCTGCTGGGATTGATCACTCTGATTGTGCGTGCCGCTCAGGCCGGTGTCCCCAACCCGACGTCGATTCCGGCACTCGCTCAGTGGCTGCAGAACAATCCGCTCAGTCCTGAACTGCAGGGAGCCTTCTTCCTCGCAATTGCAGCGGGCTTCCTCGTGAAGGTTCCACTGTTTCCATTCCATTCCTGGCTGCCGCTGACATATGCCGAGGCTCCAACTGCCGGCACTGTGTTCGCATCCGGCGTGCTGGCGAAGCTCGGTGCCTATGGCTTCCTGCGATTCTGCATTCCGATGTTCCCGGACGCCTGTCTGAAGTGCGGCGTGCCGTTGATCGGAACGCTTGCCGTCATCGGCGTCGTCTATGGTTCGCTCTGTGCTTTGTCACAGCGGGACATGAAACGTCTGGTGGCCTATAGCAGCGTGGCTCACCTCGGGTTCTGCATGCTCGGACTCTTCGCCCTGAACGTCGAAGGTCTCGCCGGTGGTGTTCTGCAGATGGTGAATCACGGGCTCTCGACTGCGGCCCTATTCCTTCTGGTCGCCATGATTGCTGACCGGTATCAGACACGACAGATTCCGGAACTCGGAGGCCTCGCGTCGCGATTGCCGCTGCTCGCCTGCTGCATGGTCTTCATGTCGATGGCAAGCATCGGACTCCCCGGCCTGAACGGCTTTACCGGTGAATTCCTGTCGCTGGCCGGAATGTTCGCCCGGCATCCTGTGTATGCGGTGATCGGAACGACCGGTGTCATTCTGGGAGCCTGGTACTTGCTGACGCTGGTTCAGAACGTCTTCTTCGGTCCAGTGAAAGAACCTCACGGAACTCCAGCCCGCGACCTGCACGTGCGGGAAGGCTTCGCCCTCGCTCCACTGGCCGCACTGTGTCTGGCCATCGGGATCTATCCGCAGCCATTATTGGACATCATCCGCCCTGACGTAGAAGCGGTTGCCAAACTTTACGTTCCTCAGCAGACCGTTGCGGGAGACGTCGCCCCAGTTCAGACCACTGTCGCGACGGTCTTAAACACCGTTTCCGCACCGGCGCTGCCTGAGTAATGCCAGAGCAGTTTTTGAATGATTATTGTTTTGAATGATTATTGACTGGTCGAATCCGGCCCTGTTTTTCCCGGTGACCAGAGTGAAGGGCTTTGACCCTTTCAGCAGAGTCTGAAGCCTGTTGCAGATAAAGTCTTACTGTCCCAGGTCAGCAGACACTATCCGTTAAGATGCAAGCCTGTCTTGCAGGAGTGGTTCGAGTGACGGCAATTGAACGGATCAACGCAGCAGCTGGATTTATCATTCCAGAAATCATTCTGCTCGCGACCGTCTGCATTATGTTCCTTGTCGGCCCTTTTTTCGTGAATGAGGGCGGAAAAGGGCAGCCGGGTCTCCGCCATCGATGGGGAATTCTCTCCCTGCTCGCACTGGGCTGCGCATTGCTCGCCTGGTGGGGAACGACGCCGCAGCCTGTCGAAGCAGGACCGTTTCAATCCGATGCCTTCCTGTGGTTTGTCAGGGGAGCAACGTTCTCAATCGGAGCCCTGCTGGTCCTGCTGCTGTGGAACCAGATCGACGACGGCCACGCCGCTGAAGCCCATGCCTGCCTGCTGGCGATCTTCGCCGGGGTGACTCTGACCGCAGCCGCCAACGATCTCGGCGGACTCTTCCTCGGCCTGGAACTGGTCAGTATTCCAACTTATGTGCTGCTCTACCTGCCGAAACGTGATCGCCAGATGCGTGAAGCGACCGTGAAGTATTTCCTGCTGAGCCTTTTCTCAGCAGCGACCTTCCTGTTCGGAATCGCCTGGCTGTTCGGGGCTGCTGGCACAACGAACATGGTCGGCATCGTGAATGCCGCTCAGGCGGGAAAGCTGTCCGAGATTCCCGGGCTGATTCTGATGTCACAGGTGCTGCTGATTGCCGGGCTCAGCTTCCGTGTCACGGCAGTTCCATTCCACTTCTATGCACCGGACGTCTTTCAGGGAGCCTCGAACTCGGCCGCTGCAATGCTGTCATTCATTCCCAAGGTTGCCGGCTTCGTGGCTCTGTTCCGCCTGCTGCCGCTGACTCAGGGAATCACTGACTGGTCGAACTGGGTGCCAAGCGAACCAATGCGAATGCTGCTGGCAACACTCGCCGTGCTGACGATGTTCGGCGGCAACCTGCTAGCACTTCGGCAGAAGAATCTGCAGCGCCTTCTCGCCTACTCGAGTGTCGCTCACGCCGGCTATATGCTGATCGGACTCGCCATCGGGTCCTCGATCGGTTTCGGAAACGGACTGTCTGCGATCCTGTTCTATCTGGTCGTTTATGGCATCATGACGCTCGGTGTCTTCGCCGTGCTCGCTGGAGCTGGAGTTCGGCCGCTGCGAAACATCAGCGACCTGGCTGGTCTCAGTCAGAAGCGTCCGGTTCTCGCCGCTTCGCTCGCGATTCTGTTGCTCAGTCTGACCGGGCTTCCTCCAACGGCTGGGCTCTGGGGCAAGTTGTTCCTGTTCCTTGCTGCGTGGAATGAAGGATCAAGGTTGGGGCAGACACTGGCTGTCGTGCTGGCTATTAATGCCGCGATCTCCGCATCGTACTACCTGCGACTGATCGTCGTCATGTACTTCGACTCTCCTGAATCAGCCGAAGAGACCGCACCCGCGCAGCAATATCCTGCTTGGATTGCGAGTGCTTTGTGCGTCGTCCTGATGATTGGACTGTTCGCCGCTCCGCAACAACTTTGGAATGCCGCGAACACGGCAGTTCAGCCAGCTGCAAAGCCTGTCGCACAGGTCACACAAGCTCTGTAGAACATCCTTTCTCGAGCAAGCAAATTCAAAAAGCAGAGACGGCAGAGCAGAGAATGCACTGCCGTCTTTGTCGTTGAAGAAGCGACCGAAACGGCTTTTATTAACTATCGCCCTGACGATGCCAAGCCGCTCAGATGGCTGCCGACCCGTTCACACACCTGCACCAGCGTCGCCTGCAGTCGAGGATGCAGATCATCGCACCGGTTCCAGTCTGAACTGGCTGCAGCACTTTCGAGCTCTGCTGCCAGGACATATGACGGAGCTCCCATGGTCCGGAGCCCCCCCTTAAGGGTATGAGCGGCAATTCGAGTTTTCCCTGCATCTCTCTGTTCGATCGCCTTTCGCAGCGCCGCTGCGAGCTTGAATGATTCGTCCAGGAAGGCCTGAGCCACCTCAACGGCAAGCGATTCGTCGTGCTGCACATGCTCCATCAACACCGACCAGTTGATCTGGGAATCCTCATCAGGTCGTGTCTCAGGTTGCTGTGACTCCCTTGGCGAGCCCTCCGAGTTCACAGGAACGGCCTCTATTGGCTTCCCGTACTTTGCGAGAATCTCTGCGAGCTCACTCGGCCGAATCGGCTTCGTGACATACTCGTCCATGCCGGCTTCCAGACAGCGTTCTCGATCCCCTTTCATGGCATGGGCAGTGAGTGCCACGATCGGGAAATACGGAACTGTTCCGGCCGCCTGCATCTCGCGAATCTTCATTGTGGCGGTCAGGCCATCCATGTCAGGCATCTGCACGTCCATCAGCACCAGATCGAACTGTTTTCGGGAAACCGCTTCCACGGCCTCACTGCCGTTTGTGGCAACATCAATGGTGTGTCCCCATCGAGAGAGCAGTCCGATCGCCAGTTTCCGGTTGGCCAGACTGTCTTCTGCCAGCAACAGCGTCATGGGAGCGACGGCCGGCACTTGTGGCGCCGGTTTGATCTCCCGGCGTTTGACAGAGAGATCAAGCACGGTCGCAATTGCATCGAACAGGTCCGACTGCTTGATTGGCTTCGTCAGGTGCGTCTGAATGCCCATCTCGATGCAACGCGCGACGTCGTACTGCCGGTCCAGTGAACTGAGCATCATGACCAGTGGGCCGTCGAAGGAGGGGTCCTTCCTGATCTCCTCAGCAAGTGTGAATCCGTCGATGTCCGGCATACTGGCATCGGTCAGCACCAGCTCATAGCAATCACGGCGTTCGACTGCATCCCGGAGTTCAGCCATCGCCGCCCGTGCCCCTTCCACGGCGCAGGGACGCATCCGCCAGTTCGTACACATCTCGATGAGGATCTGCCGGTTTGTTGCATTGTCGTCGACGATCAGAACATGAATCCCGTCGAGAGCACTCGCATCCAATCGGGGCTTCGTGACTTCTTCCGGCCGAACTTCTCCGACCGGAATGCGGACATGAAAATCACTTCCAGAGCCAACTTCGCTCTCGACCCAGATCTCGCCGCCCATCAACTGGACAAGTCGCGAAGAGATCGCCAGCCCCAGCCCGGTGCCGCCGAAGTTTCGCGTAGTCGACATATCGGCCTGTTCAAAGGCCTCGAAGATCCGCTTCTGCTGGTCAGGAGAGATGCCGATGCCGGTATCGGACACCCGAAGATGCAGCCAGGTCTGTGCAGCATCATTGGGCGTCGGTCGAACACGCTCACAGGCGACATCGAGAACAACTTCCCCAAACCGGGTGAACTTGATCGCATTTCCCAGCAGATTGACGACGATCTGACGCAGTCGCAGACCATCCGTCCGCACATGTTGAGGAACCTCTGAGGCAATGTGGCAGGCGAGTTCCAGACGTTTCGCATGAGCCCTGACAGCGAGTGGCTTAATGGAATCGCCCAGCCATTCACGGACGTCAACCGGATAGCTTTCAAGGTCGAATCGACCGGACTCAATCTTCGAGAAATCGAGGATGTCGTTAATGATCCCCATCAATGACTCGGCCGATCCCAGGACCGTTTCCAAATAGTCTTTCTGCTGCTCCTGCAACGACGTATCGAGAACAAGTTCGGTCATCCCGATGATCGCGTTCATCGGTGTGCGGATTTCATGGCTCATATTGGCGAGAAACTCGCTCTTGGCACGGTTCGCGACTTCGGCCGCCTCCTTGGCGATCTTGAGTTCCTGCTCTGCCCGGCGTCGTTGAGTGATATCCCGCGCGATTCCGACGAGCCCCACAACTTCGCCGTCAGGACCTTTCAGCGGAACTTTCGTCGTCAACACCCAGTGTGATTCTCCGGTCGCCTGAAAGATGGCGACTTCCTCCCGGTTATGGATCGTGATTCCCTTCGCGATCACTTCCTGATCGTCTATTCGATAGCGTTCCGCGAGTTCAGCAGAAGAGAAATCGAAGTCCGATTTGCCGAGAACTTCACGCTCGGACACGCAGCCATAGAGTTCGTAGAGTGACCGGTTCACGGTGACAAACCGGAAATCTGCATCCTTGATGAAGACATAGTCAGGAAGGTGATCGATCAGTGTTCGAAGTCGGTCCCGTTCCATCTGCAACGTCTGCGATATTTGAATATGCTCGGTAATATCCCGAGAGATTCCCATCGTACCGATGACGACACCATCGCGACGTTTCAATGGCACTTTGGTTGTCGACACCCAAGTGATCTTGCCACTGGGCCAGACGAGCTTTTCCTCGTGATCGATCAGCGGTTTCCCGGTCTGCATGATCCGCTTCTCGACTTCATATGCAGCCTGCGCATGAGCGGCAGGGAAGTAGTCGAAGTCCGTCTTGCCTCGACCTTCGTCGGGTGACTTCAATCCTGAGTGCTGAGCCTTTGCCCGATTGATCCGCAGATATCGGCCTTCAGAGTCTTTGAAATAGATGTTGTCAGGAATGGCGTCCATCAGACCATCGAGCAGCATGTTCTGATACTCGAGATCGGCGTGAATCTGCTCCTTCTGACGAGCCTCTGTCTGCAGTTCAGAGATCGCGGATTCAAGATCCCGACTGCTTTCCTGGAACTTGGCGTCAAGCGCCTCATTCAGTTCCAGAATTTCTTTCTGCTTGGACATGACTCGTGTCGCCAGCAACGCTGTCAACCAGATCGCAAAGATCCCGAACGCGAGATTCACGACCTCAATGACATACTGCGAGTCCGTGAATGGCATCCTCAGGTAAGGAGGAATGAACTGCAGCAGCATCATCAGAAAAGCGAGTCGCCAGATCACCTGCGGTGAATGCAGGGAGGCCGCCATCAGCAGGATGGCCAGATAGAGGATTGGGTAAGCGATTTCCCTCGGGACGAAACAACTGACCCAGAAAACCGCAAACGTTAACCCCAGTGTCAGTCCCAGTGGCCAGATCGAGCGATCCGGTTGTGACCCGGTCATAGGCTACCCTTAAGGGAAAATCGATGAGTTCTGTGAGATTGTAACATCCGCGACAGTTTGTTGCTTAATCACAACGTCACATTTCGCCAGTTCGCGCAACATGACCTCCTCAAGAGTGTCGCCCATTTTTAGCCTGCGTGCTGATTATTGTGAACTGTGTGAGTATCACCCCCACATGAGTGAAATCTGGCTGACTTGCGGACTCTCAATCTGCGCCGGTCTGCTGATCGCAGTGCTGGTTCTGATCGGCTTTCGAGTCCGTCTGATTCGCTTCCGGGTTCATGAAACTCGACTGCGGAATCATGCGCATCATCAACGCCGACAGCTCCAGGAACTGTCCTCGGCGGTCTCCGCTCGTCGCTTCGAGCTGGAGTGGCTGAACTGCGCCCCTTCGACTCCTGGCAACCTCCCCCAGCTGCTGGAAGTTCTACGCCGCTCAACCGACGATCCGCGGAGCTTTTTCGCCACGGGATGCACCCCTGCCGGCATTCCAGTCGCCACGATCCCGACAGAACTTCGAGAGTTGTTCCATCTGAGCGACCCTGGATCAGCCCTCCTAGAGCAAGCCCGCATCGAACACTCCCGGATTGTCCCACTTTCCACACAAACGCGAGAGTTCACGATCCTGGGTGCTCCAGAGATTTCGCAACTCTGGGCGATCCCCTGCTCTTCCGCTGGTCGGTTCCAGGGATGGATTCTCGTTTCTCAGCTCCCTGACATCACAGGAGACGCACAGGAAGATCAGAACCTCCTGCTGGGGCTCTGCAGGTCTGTCAAGATTTCCGAGCCCATGGATCTCCCGATCGCCACTGACGACGTTCTCTCTCGGCAGGAAGAAGTACGGCTCGTCAGGGATATGCTCCAGCTGAGAACACTGAGCGATGAAGAGTTCAGCACGCCTGTGGAAATGCTTGAGGAATTCCTGAAGCAGCTTGCACTGCTCTCGGGTGTCGAACGGGCGAGTTGTTATCAGCGGACTGGCCCTGAGTACTCAACCATCGATTGCCTTGGTCGGGGCAGCCTCTCCACAGACGCGAAAACAGACGCGGCCTGCCGAAAGCTGGAAGAACGTCTGCTGACCGGCAGGAACATCTACGAAATCAGCTGGGTCCAACTGCGGGATCTTGGGTTTACCCCGGCTCTTTCGCTCCGAACGGCACTGCTGGTTCCAATTCATGATCCCCGCATTCCAGGGGGAGTCCTGATCCTTCTGAGCCGGGATACCTTTCCCCGACGTGCAATCGTCGAAGAGCTTGCTCACTGGAGTGCTGAGTTTCTGCCGACCTCCTTCGACCGCGCAGTCGCGCGGCAGGCAATTGCAGAACGTGCGCGATGCGATGGACTGACTCGTCTGGCGAATCGCCAATCGTTTGATGAAGAACTCAAAACCAGGCTCGAGCAGGGGGATCCGTGCGATCTCCTGCTCATTGACATCGATCATTTCAAAAAGATCAACGATCAATTCGGGCACCTCGCGGGTGACGAAATCCTGCGGGCGGTCGCTCAAACCATCTCACACCAAGTTTCTCCAGATGCGTGCAATGGGGCTCCTCTGGTGGCTCGCTATGGGGGCGAAGAGTTCGCGGTGATTCTCAGTCCTCATGAATTTCACGATGCCGCAAAAGTGGCCGAAAGAATTCGCGAGCGAGTGGAGAGCAGTCCATTCTCCGCCGATGGGGAACTCCTGACAATCACAGTGTCGATCGGCGTCGCCCGATCTCATCCACACCACACATCTGCGGCAGAACTGGTTCGGCGCGCCGACCGCGCGCTCTATCGTGCCAAACATTCTGGACGCAATCGAGTTTCGCTCGACTACTCAAGCGATCGACCCTCAGTTGTTCGGCTTGATTCGTGACGCGGGCTCGAGTGGTCGGGAATCCTCTGGCCGCGGTGAAGAAAGTCCACCTGAGAACAACCCGCCGCCCGCCGTTCCGGTCGGTTCCAGCGGTCCAAACCAGTGCAGATAATCCTGCAACGCGAGAGCAATCGCCGGACACTCCGCGGGCGATTGCTGCATCGTTGATCCGAATGTGTTGAAGAGCATTACCGCATAATTGCGATACGACTCATCCGATTTGAGTTTCGCCAGTCGGACAAGGTTTTGGGCACTGACGCTGTTTCCACATGGAATGGCCCTGTCACTCACGAACTTCACGCGGACCAACGGAGCGGGCTGACCATGTGATGTCAGAAAGAAGCCATGCGACTTCGGGTCCCAGAATGAGCCGATCTGATCGTCATTCAGACGTCGGGCGGCATTCAGCCATTTTTCTTCACTGGTCGTTTCATACAACTCAAGCAGGCCGCTCACCAGGAACGCATAGTCATCCAACACTGCCGACGGGCCGACACTGTCGCCGGACATCGAGTGCAAAAGGAGCCCGGCGGGTTCACGGTGCCGGGCAAGCAGACGCAAAGCTGCCCTTTCCGCTGCTTCAATGTAATCCCGTCGATTCAGTGTTCGTCCGGCGGAGGCCAGTGATCGAATGGCGATTCCATTCCCTGCAGTCATCATGCGAGAATCTCGGCTCGGCTTCTCTCTCAGCTGACGATGTTCGAGCAAACGCAGGCGAACCTCTTCGACTCGCATCTCGAATTCTCGGACAGGGAGCGCGAGTTGCCGTGCAGATGCGGTCCGTTCCTGTTTCACCGTCAGTTGGAACGGCGTGTCCGAGCGATTCGCAGTCGGAACCCCGAAGGTGACTGTGACAAGGCGAAATTCGGTGGGCTTCAGAACCTGTTCCAGTTCCGCGAGAGTCCAGAGATAAAAACCCCCGTTATCTCCATTGGTGTCGGAACTCAGGCCTGCGTAGAAGCCCCCTTCCGGTGCCATCAGCTCGCGGATCAGAAAGTCATAGGTGGTCTCGGCTGTGCGGCGATAGGCATCCCGCCCGGTTCGCCGATAGGCATCGACGTAAACTTCTGCCAGCAACGCATTCGGTTCCAGTCGTTTCTGAAAACGGGGTCGGTGCGGACGAGTCCCGTCGATTTGCTCGTGGAAACCGCCGCCCAGATGGTCATGCAATGGACCATTCATCAACTCATTCAGCACCGCATCGAGAGTCGTGACCAATTCCGGATCCACTCCACTGCGTCCAACCTGTCGCTGGAGGAAGTGGAGTCGGCAAGGAAACGGAGACCAGCCAGATCCCTTTGTCTCGGGAGTGACGGGCCAGCCTCCACGCGTCGCATCCAGTTGGCGCGAAACTGCAGCGACAACATTGGAAACTAGTTCCTCATCTCCAGTCGTTCGCTGTGCAGTCGTTTCCGGTGTTAATTTCCGCGTGACATCCCGTGTGACAACGCGAGCCGTTGAGCGGGCATCTGCCTCCTGGGTGGACCAAGCCTGTTTCACTTGTGTCAGCACTGACAGAAATCCCGGCTGATCGTCGGCATCGTACAGCGTGAACAGGGTGCCAGCCGCAAAAGGTTGACGGTCGGGTGTCAGGAAGAGAGTCAATGGGCAAAGATCGGCAGGCGGGGCTTTCGCCAGCTTCAAATAGGATTCTGTCGCAGTCCTGTAGACCTCCGTCACCGCAGGTAGGTCTTCGCTCAAGACCTTCAGACAGATGAAATGATTCTTGAGCTGCTCCATCACCTCCGGATGACGCAGAACATCCCGTTGCATGATGCGGCATCTGGCGTCGCCAAAGTCGCAGATCCAGAGCAGGACCGGCTTATTTTCAGAGCGTGCTTTCTCAAACGCATCATCGCCCCATGACCGCCAGAAATCATCGGCCTCCGGCCGACCGGAAGGGCGGATGGACTCGTTCGCGGATGCGCCACTTCGCTTGGCACCGTTAGTCGATGATTGTGCCTCAAGCAGAGTCACGCCTGAGAAATTCAGAACCAGAAAGCTCGCAACGACAACTGGCAGTAGCGGGAACTGAGGTCGCGGCAGAATGGTCCGCACCATCGACCGTTCCTTGTTCCACATCGTCGCTCCTTCGCCTGCCCTGTGATCCGATCTTGCGGCTGTAACGATCCCATCACACGAGATTCGCCGTCATGCCTCTCGACCGTTTGCTTCTTGATCTGCCCATTCTTACCACGCGGAATCGAGTCTTTCATCAATCGAAACGCGCGCTGCGCGGGCAGATGGTAGAGCAAACTGCTCTGGTCGCAGACCACGCCCTGAATGGTGCCGAACGGCGGACCTGAAACCTCTGGCCTGAAATTTCTGGCCAGAGACCTCATCCTACTTCGCCGGGCTCATTGCCGGAATAGGTTCTGAATGAAAAAGGGGCGACATTTCTGCCGCCCCCTCTGTTTGAAAATGTCGGTTCAAAAGGCAAGAGCCCTTTGCTTTCAAATGTTCACAGAATCAGAACTTGACGTTGCTGAGCTGAACCAGTTCCTGATAGGCCTTCTCAATGGCTGCATTGTCCGAGTCGGCGTCATGCACCCAGAGTCCGTACTGAAATCGCAGGGAATCACCTCGCTTCAGATCACGTTTGTGCTTTGGCTGCGGGGCATCTGTCTTTTCAGTATAGGCCCCGTCACCGAAAGGATTGGCTGCGAAGAGGCCGTAATCACGGACGTGGTACCGAGAAGGCCAGGGGTTCGATGAACTGTCCATCATGGTGACGGCATAATTCTTCCCCAGGACGGGACCAACGTAATTGATCCACCGGGCAGGCTTACCCCAGGCAGCGTTCGTACCGGTCACACCTTCGGAGGTCGTGACGGGTCCCTTGCTGATCTTCTCTGGCATCTTTGGAGCCAGACGGATGGCAAACATCCCTTCTTTCGTATCACCGATGTGAACCTTGTCGGCCACGACTTTCAGGGTCGCATCGTAAGAAATCAGCCGGTTCCCGGTGACAGTGATCAGTGTGGTCTGTTCCAGCAACGGATGGTTCTCTTTATCGAGCCACTCGCTGACAACGCGAAATGTCGCCGTTTCCCCGGATTCTTTCTCAATCTTCACACTTTTGACGACGACCAGACTGTCTTCCATCCAGAACTTGATGTCATTGATTTCATCAACGGCAAACCAGATTCCCTTATGGTGAGGGTGGTCGTAGTAGTTCGGCGACTTGCGATCTTTTCCGGCATTCGGATCATCATTGATCAATCGCACGACGGTCGAAGCGAGTGGCATGATGTCACTGCGTGAAAGCGTCCCCTTCTTGCCGATGAAGGAAATCTGATTCCCGTCGACCTTCTCGGCAGTGAGGACAGTTCCGAATGGAATCTTTTCAGTTTCTCCGGACTCGGTTTTCAAAGTTGCCGAATCAGAGACAACCACAACCTGACGGGCTTCAGCATCGGCTGGTTCGTCCGCAACGGCCTTCTTCAGAAGCTCATACCCGCCTGCAGCCGACACCGGATACAGATAAGGTTTTCGGCGTTCTTTCTCAAAGCGGAAGACGGTGAAGACATCATCTCCGACCAGCACCTTGATTCCCGAGGCCTCCTTCTCCAGTCGAACCGTTGGACCAGCACCAAAAGAGAAGGTGCCGCATGCCAGCAGGCACAACGCGGCAATCAGAAATCGTGGCATAATCTCAACTCCGAAATGTGAACGGATCATCGCGGTTCGATTGAACCTGTTTCACCATGCCGAGTCAAGTTATGGACTCACATCGGACTGAGTTCGCTGCCGGAAACTTCTCGGAGCGCGGATCCTCGCCTATGATACGTCCATGGCTGGAAACTCTTTTGGACAATCGTTCCGTATCACCACCGCCGGCGAGAGCCATGGCCCGGGAAATGTCGTCATTATCGACGGCGTCCCACCCGGTATTCCCCTATCGGTCGAGGATCTTCAGGTCGACCTGAATCGACGGCGACCTGGTCAAAGCAAGATCGTTACTCAACGAAACGAGCCCGACGAACCGGAGATTCTCTCTGGCGTCTTCGAAGGGCTGACCACCGGTACCAGCCTGGCCATTCTGATCCGCAATCAGGATCAGCGCAGTAAAGATTATGGCAACATCAAGGACTTCTACCGTCCTGGGCATGCGGACCACAGTTTCGACGCCAAATATGGACTCCGTGATTACCGTGGGGGCGGTCGCTCCAGTGCGCGAGAGACCAGCGTTCGTGTCGCGGCAGGCGTCGTTGCCAAGAAACTGATTCGTCAGGCATTCGGAGGTGAAGTCGTCGGTTATGTCTCGCAGGTCGGCGATGTCATCGCCGAAATCGCTGACCCCGCTCAGGTGACCTTACAGCAGGTCGAGACGCTGCCCAATGGCGAACCGAATATCATTCGCTGCCCTGATTATGAGGCAGCACAACGGATGGTCGCCCTGATTGATGAATGCCGAAAGGACCAGGATTCGATCGGCGGAGTCGCGAGCGTCGCTGCGACGGGCGTGCCTGCCGGACTGGGAGAACCGGTCTTCGACAAGATCAAAGCGGATCTGGCAAAAGCACTGTTCAGTATCCCCGCCGTACTGGGAGTTGAATACGGAATTGGCTTTGGCTGTGCGACAATGCGCGGCAGTCAGAATAATGATGCGTTCACCAGCAGAACGAACGCCGACGGAGGCACGCAGATCGAAACGAAGACGAACCGACACGGTGGAATGCTGGGAGGAATTACTTCCGGGATGCCGATCGTACTCCGTGCCGCAGTAAAGCCAACCAGCAGTCTGTCTCGCGAGCAGGAAACCGTAGACCGCGAGGGGCGCCCGACAATTATTGCGACCAAGGGACGCCATGATCCCTGTCTGCTGCCGCGATTCGTGCCTGTCGCGGAAGCGATGGTCGCCATTGTTCTCGCCGACCACTGGCTCCGCTGGCAGGGACAGAAACTCGCTCGATAGGCGGTTTCTAAGGATCCTTGATCCGCTCAGGCCGCCGGGACACGCAGCGTGCTCCCTTGAGAAAGCACGCTGCGAGGGTACTCGTCAAACTCACCGTCCTAGAACTCGCCGATCACTTCTCCGCCGGCAATGGAGCCGAGAGCGCCCCAAGTTCCGTATGGACTCCGTCCAGTGAGTGAGCGGATGTCCGCCGCGGAGAGATTTCCGGTATCGATGTTATCACTGACGAATCTTACGGCTCCATCACACATCAAGACATGGGCTCCGCCGACGTGATTGCTGGAGGGGGGGGAGCAGCCCACTCGAAGTGAAATCGCCGGCAAGACAAGCTGGAGCATTCGGAGGCAGAATCGTGTTAACGGCGATATAACCTGCGTTCCCGCGAGCCCAGCGATTTCCACGTGTGGGGCTGACCTCTGACATTGAAGAGGAAAACCGCTTCCGATCCGCAGGGTCCAGGGTTGAGAGACACAGAATGGGGCTCGAGAAGATGGAGTCCCCCATCTGCCGGGAGATTCCCCCCTTCACGTCATATCCTGGCCCAGCAGAGCTGACAATTTCCGCAAATGCGATGGTGTTACTCGTTCCATCGGTGATGTCAGCAAAGCGACGGCTTGTCTGATAGCCGAAAGGTCCTCTCACCAACCTGCGCGCATTGGAAACACCCCCGGTGGAACCGATGTGATAGGAACTATCCCCACCACTCATTCCATAATGGGTCAATCCGAAACCTGGACCAATGACATTTCGTTCTGATGGGGATGAAGGACACAGAAACGTGGGAACCGCCGTCATAAATGGCTGGTAGGTCGATCCGTCGGATGCACGGTCGCCCCAGGCATTGAAGGTCGTGGAGCCAATCGTCAGAGGAGAAGCGATCCGGTTATATAATGGTCCTTGATCCAGATATGGGAGTAGCATCGTCAGCCCACTTCCCAGATCGCCATTACTGATGTTCGTGTCGTTCGGAACGCCATTAGTTCCTCCCTGCCGATAAGGGAACACTTTTGTAGCATCCGCATAGTTATGCAGTGCGAGCCCTAATTGCTTCAGGTTATTCTTGCACTGACTACGTCGCGATGCTTCCCGAGCCTGCTGAACGGCTGGAAGAAGAAGTGCAATTAGCACCGCGATAATCGCAATAACGACGAGTAGCTCAATGAGAGTAAATGCCTGGTGTGATCCAGGACGTCTGTTCCCCGATCGGCGATTTGTCATAATTGGCCTCCAAAAGTGACAAAAAAAGAAAAGATATCGCTGACTACAGAAAGCTTGGGAATCGTCAGGACCAAACCACATGCTGCGAGCGTCGAAGCCTCGCTGTCAGCATTCTTCCGATTCGAGTTCGTGGGCCCGTCATCGCCTCATCACTCGGATGAGGCACGTGTGGCGGCCTGAGACTTTACGGGAGAGGATTTCAGTTTGCTGGTCAAATTCAATTCGAGCTTGTTCTCAGCCCCTTCGGCCACTGTCGTCGACAGACCACTGCTAGAGCGATGAATATAACCTGCAGGAACGAGCAATTTCGGAGCGGGAGTTTCAGACGGCTCATCATCGTTCACTGGCCCCCTGCTCACCGGTGCTTCTTCTTTAATGACGGTAATGGCATAGCTGCCCGGAACTGCCCCGTCCTTTGGTGAGAACGTCTCTACGTAGAATTGTCCCTGATCATTAGAGCGACCGATTGCAGCGTGTTGATGATCATTGGGATGCAACACAATCGTTGCGCCGGCGAGTGGTGCACCATCCAGTGTGACGACACCAGAGACCGGCGTCCGTTGAGGTTTATCCGCAAACGGATCCTGTTTCGCACAACCTGGCAACAGGCAGGCTCCGAGCAGGAGTAGCGAAGAGTATCGTTTTAATCGCCGGGCAATATTTATCATTTCAAACACGCTGTATCAGTGACGGATAACGGGGAGGAGGCGGTGAACATCAAATGCCGTCCTCCTGTGAAATCGGCTCCTTCGTCGGGAAACCCTTTCAACAGAACGTGAACATCCACGTCTCTCTCAATGAAAACGAACGGCGGGTCTTCCGCCGCCCGACGTTTCGATGTGACGATTGAGCCCTCTGGGGAAACAGGCTGGAGCGATGCTTCATCGTTCCAGCCTGTCTATCTTTCACGATCCCGTGTCCCTGCACGCATGCATCTCCCCAGGGGAAACACTGTGAACACGTCAGGGAAACGGGAGTTTTTTGCGGTTCTGCTCTAGAACTCTCCGACGATCTCGCTTCCCGAGATCGATCCCAGAGCGCCCCAGGCTCCATAAGGACTGACGCCGCCCAATGACTTGATGTCGGTGGCAGACAGGTTCCCGGAGTCAATGTTCTCACTGACGAAGCGAACAGCTCCGTCTCCCATCAACACAGTGACACCGCCGGTGTGCGTGCTGAAGGCGGAGTAAATTCCGCTTGAGCGATAGTCACTCCCAGTCGTGCAGGACGGGGAATTCGGAGGCAGCACAGTGTTGAAGCCTGAATAACAGGCAGTACCTCGAGCCCAGCGACTGCCCCGGGTTGTCGCCACTGTCTTGCCAGCCGAGAATGTATTCCGATCAGTCGAGCTGACTTCTGCCCGACATGAGATAGGGCTGGCAACGACTCCCGGCACATCACGAATGGAGCTTCCCTGAACGCTCCGGCCTGATCCGGGCGCAGAGACAACTTCGCCCATGGCGATCGTGTTGCTCAGTCCGTCTGTCACATCGCGGAAGCGGCGACTCGTCTGAAAGCCGAACATGCCGCGAACCTTTGATCGTGCATCAGCTAAACTCGCACCGGGTCCATAGGTTCCGATGTGTTGAATGCTGTCGCCACCAGAGAACGCGTAGTGGCTCAGACCGTGACCAAGTGTCCCGGCGGTCTGAACGTCAGGTCCCGATGGACACAGGAGCGTTGGGATCTTCGCCTTCCATGGAGTGTAGCTGGAACCATCGGAGACGCTATCGCCAAAAGCAGGATAGGTCGTGCTGCCAATCGTCAAGGGAGACGAAATCTGCTGGAACAAAGCTGACTGCTCCAGATACGGCAGCAGTCCGATCATCCCGCTCGCGGTGTTCTCGTTACCTAAGGCGCCAGCGGGACTCGTTCCCCCTTCGCGGTAAGGAAAGCAACCAAAAACGTCGGCATAGTTATGCAGTGCCAGTCCGAGCTGCTTCATATTGTTTCGACACTGGGAACGTCGGGCGGCTTCACGGGCCTGTTGAACTGCTGGCAACAGCAGAGCAATCAGAACTGCGATGATGGCAATCACCACCAGCAGTTCGATCAGCGTGAATCCACGCCGAACCTGCATTAGCTTCGTACGGGTATCAGTCATCAATTTCTCCTGAGAAAAGTCCGCTAAAGTAGAGACGAAAAAGAATTCGGGGGCCCGACTGGATCACGGATCGGCGGCCTGTACAAGGACCCGAACCTGATCGATGTTTCCATCCGGGGAATACAATTGAACGGTCAGCCCGCGACCGTCTTGATGGACAGTGATTGAGTCGTGGAGCTCCTGTTTCCCCCCATAGGGAGCGATTGAGCCGCGACTGAAACCCTTTGAGAACACAGCTTCGTCAGTCGGATACTTGATCTTGGCTGAGCCGAAGATCGAATCGGTGCGCTGAAGTTGTTCGCTGTGATAAATCACCCCCAGGATGGGGCGTTCAAACCGGATGGTCCCCTTGATCGGGGTCTTGCCCGTAGCGAAGTCACAATGCAGCAGGAAAGATTCGCAACGGGTCCCTCGAGGCAACAATCTGGTCGAAGCAACTCCGGGAGTGGTGATGGTTCGATAGTCAGGAGCGACCACGTCCAAGGGTGCCGGCAAAACACATTCACTGCTTTCGCGAATCGCGTAAATCACGGAATCGTGCTGAAGCCGTCCATAATCGACCGATTCCGGGGTCTGGACATTCAGGACGACAGCACCACTCGTTTCCTCGATCCCATAGAGCTTGCCAAGCGTCCGCAACATTTCCGGCTGGGGTGAGCGCTTCGTCTCTACCCCCTGCTTACTGAAACTCAGAGATTGGCCGGACAGAATTGGCAGTGAACCTCGAGTCACCGAATCAGCCTGAGGCTGAACAACGACCAGTCCATCAAAAACGCTGACATCTGTCCCGGAGTTGGGTGTGACTTCCACACTGAAGGTGGTTCCCAGATCGAGAACCCGTGTGTCCGGAGTATTGACTCGAAAGCCGACAGCCTGTCGCGGAACAGTGGCAAGCAACATTCCAGACTGCAGATCTGCCTCCATGCCTGAGGCGAACATCAGCCTCGCTGGACCGACGACCTGACAACGAACCCCGCTCTTCAGGCGCAGCGAGTAATTGCCGGCCTCCAGATCGAGCGGTTCATCCATGCGGATCGGGACTGAAGGAGGAGAAGACTGAATGTCTTTTTCAAGCTGGGACGGTTCAGCAGTCAGCTGCCCAATCAGGCGGGAATCCTGCTCGAGAACGAATCGCAATCCGAACCAGGGAACGACGAAGAGACAGGCAACCAGCATCGCAACGGATGCCGTCAGAAAGAAGGACGAGCGTCGTCGTGGTTCAAGGAGAAATGCGTGCTCATCGAACGAAAAGACTTCATCTTCAATTGTGTCCATCGCCCCTCCCAGATGACTGAGGTGGGCATGCACACTGACGTGTTCAACATAAGCAAGCCGCGCGGCATCGTCATTCAGGAGGATCGATTCAAAAAGTTCGAACTCTTCCTGTGACATTTCTCCATTGAGCAGACGCTCTGTCATTCGCTGGATTTTTCTCCGCGAATATGATTCCGTGGAATCGTCAATCACGCTCCGCCTCCGTCTGACGATCAATGCATTCCGACAAGCGAAGCCGAATTCGACTAATGGCCTTATGGAGGGTATTGGCTGGTTTCCCGAGCTTCCGGGCTTTCTCTGCGAGCGTCGTCCCCTTCTCGTAGAACGCGTCCACGAGACGACGGTCAGAACGTGGGAGTTTCTTCAGACAAGTTCGCAGGGCGTTCAGACGAACTTCCAGCAGTTCGTCTGCCGCGCACTGGGTATCAAACAAGCGATCAACCAGAGCGGGACTGAAGACGAACTTGCGTCGCCATTGAGCACGACGATGATTGCGGAACACATTCTTCAGAATGCAGCGGCCCCAGCGGACGAAATTTGTGCCAGGCTCGAACTGGTCGAAGTGCTGCCACAGAACGACGCTGGCGTCCTGCATGATGTCGTCGGCCTGATGGAGATCAGCCCCCAGGGAAATCGCGTAGGCGTAAAAGACTCGATAGTGCTGCCCCAGAAGCGCAACGAATTCCCCCTGACGGCCAGTGCCATCAGCACCGATCATCAGTTGCGGCTGAACGTCATTTTCTTGAATCGAACCCACAAAGTTGTCCTGGAAAATGTCGCATCAAGCAGCGACTCCCTATTTCCCTAATGTTCAGTGGTGTTCAAACCTGACCAAAAAGTTTTCAATTTTTCGCCCGAGATGACGTAACCCCCGCGTAGGAATGACATTCAGATTTCCTAATCGAATCGCAGGCGATCCATTTTCTGACCCTGTCTTGTTCCCAATAGGAACGTGGAAAAAGGGGGCATCCCGGCGGAGAATCACCCGGCGAGTGACTCAATCGATCCAACCAAAGGAGTCATGGCTCGAAAAGGGGAAACACTGATATCCGCAAGCCGTTAACAACAAATGGCTTGCGGACTACCGTCCGAGCAGAAATGAGCGAGGGTTTCGAGCGGAAATGAAACCGGCAATGCCCCTGACGCCAGCGACCCGTGAGATCGGCGATCACGGGGAATTATTGGTCCCACGGGGCGATTCGGCGATCTCTTTTTCGATCGCATGGGAACGAATTCTCGCAAAGCAATTCGCCGAAAGTGCACTCAACCGCTATATTCGCACACTGTTGTGCGCCGAAAGAAGCTCTATGTGCTGTGGATGCGCTTTCGGACCAGCATGAGAACCGGTGAGATCGGAGAATTTGCAGGCGACTGATAAAGCTGCGAATGCCCTTGGCGAAGCGCCTCCTCCATCCATGCCCCCACGGCGGCGGCCTCCTCGTTGCCGCCAGCATGCCCTCGATAGACCAGAATGGAGATCACCCCTCCCTCCCGCAGTACATTCAGCGCTGCAGACAGGGCAGATCTGGTCGTCTCTCCCACCGTAACCACGGACTTATCGCCACCGGGGAGATAACCGAGATTGAACATCACCGCAGCAACCTGCCCGTGCCGTTCATGTGGCAGGATCGTCTCCAGCTCTGCATGATTTCTGCAGTGGATCTCAACCTGGCAAAACTCTCGCTCTGCGACTTTCTGCTGGCATGAGTCACAAGCCTGTGACTGCAGATCGATGGCAAGCACATAGCCTTCAGGGCCGACCTGCTCTGCGAGGAACAACGTGTCATACCCGTTCCCGGCCGTCGCATCGATCACCACATCCCCGCGGGAAAGATGCTCAAGGAGCAGCTGATGGGCCTGCACCGTTAGCGGAACCATCGTGCGACCTCCAGCTCCGAAGGGATCGGCTGAGCGTCCAGAAGATGATCGGCAAGCAGCTTCGCCATCCACGGTCCCCATAGAGATCCCTTGGTGCCCAGTCCGTTCAGAATCGCAAATCGAGGCTCAGTCGGATGCGTGCCAATGACGGGCCGAAAGTCGTGCATCGTCGGACGAACGGCGGCGAACTGGTCAATGACCTCAAAGGGAACTCGAATCATCTGCCTCAGTCGCTGCAGCAGGTGTTCCCTTCCCTTCTCAGTCGGAACTCCGTCGAGTCGATCCCATTCAAATGTCGCACCAACGCGATAATGCCTCGACTCATTCTCTTGCACCAGCCAGAGCCCATCATGGACGACCCGTCGCTCCCGCAGTTCAGGAGCGCGAATCGTCAGCATCTGACCTTGAGCCGGATTGAACTTCACCCGCCCAAACCACGGATGGTCAGCGACGTATCCCTGACAGAAGACCACACGGTTCGTTTCCACGTTCCAGCGAGGCAGTGTGACTCGTTCCTGCTCCAGAATCAGATCGTGTCCACTTTCAAACTCGCCATCGATCCAGCACTGCTCCGCCTTCAATAACTGCCGTGAGGCATTGAGATACTCAGACACGTCAAGCTGCGCAGCGGCGGGTTGCTCGATCGCATGCTCCGCATGAGAGAACCAATTCGGGTTCACCCCTGGATCTGGAGCGGTCGGAAGCAAGTCCCCCTGCAATTCATCCACTCTCCCTTTGGCTTGCTGCAATGCTTCGCTCGACGGGAAGAGACGCACTGCCGGACGAGGCCGTAGCAGAGGGATTCCGGTTCTCTCCTCAATCTCGCGATAGAACTGCTGGGCGATCGGCCAGGCCTGCTCCCATCCCCAGGACGGAACGAGTTTTGGCCCGGAGAGCGGCGTTACCAAACCGGCCGCAATTCGGGAAGCGGTCGAGGGCCGAGACGGGTCAATCACCAGAACTCGTTGCCCCCGTAGGCGCAGCGTCCACGCAAGAGTCGCACCGGCAAGGCCGTGCCCAACGATCACTGCGTCAAAACGGGAAAACTGCATCCCCCAATTGTTTCGATTTCGGCATTCAACATCAAACCCGCTCGGAACTGTTTGCCGCAGCCGGGCTCGTCGGGTATGTTCGAGAACCGAGTCTGACCTGCCGCGACTCGTGTTCTCCTGTTCATCTCCGTTGCAAGTTCCTCGCTCAATATGGCTCAAGCCGCCTCGGATCGCCCTGTCGTTCCTTTATCCAGCTCGCCTTGCCTGCAAGGAGAGCGGGTTGTCTTCACAGGTACGCTGGCCTCCATGACCCATGCTCAGGCAGCCGCACTGGTCAGTGAGCACGGAGGAACCGCCACCGAACACGTGAGCCGACAGACAACCATGCTGGTCATCGGTGAAGAAGGCTGGCCGCTCGAAGACAATGGACTCCCATCGATTAAGCTGCAACAAGCGGAACGCTGGCGGAGTGAAGGAAGCGACATCCAGCTCCTGAGCGAGACGAACTGGCTGGCATTGCTGGGGTTGAACGAACACCGCGACGAAGTTCACCGGCTCTACACCCCGGCGATGTTGTCCTCCATTCTGGGGATCTCGGTGCATGCCATTCGGGCATGGTCTCGCATCGGCCTCATTCGCCCCGTTCGCAAAGTTTACCGACTTCCCTACTTCGACTTTCGCGAGGTCACCTCTGCCAGACGGTTGAGCGACTTGCTGGAATCGGGCGTCCCTCGCAAAGACCTCGAAGAGAGTCTGCGTCGCCTCCCGAGTGTTCAGCGAGGAGATGAACGGCCTCTCGAACAGTTACAGATTCTCGCCCATCAACTGGGAGTCGTGATCCGCGATGAACACGGCCTGAAGATGGCGGCAAGTGGGCAACGCCTTCTGAACTTTGACGAGGGGGAATGCAATGAACCCCAGAACGTCGAGGATGAGGACGATTGCGCCTCCATCCGTTTTGCTCCGCCTGCCCCGTCAGACGATGTGCCTCGTGACTGGCTGATCGAGGGATGCCGTCTTTACGACGCGGACCGACTGCATGACGCACTCGAAGCTTTTCGCCGAGCAGCACTGGATTCTCCGCAGTCTGCGGATGTTCACTTCCAGATCGGCGAATGCCTTTACCGCATGGGACAAACATCAGCGGCACTCGAGCGGTATTACTCCGCTGTCGAGCATGACCACGACTTCCTCGAAGCATGGACTCAGATTGGCTGCCTGCATCGCGAACTCGGTGACCTGGAGCCCGCCCGAGATGCGTTTTCCGCATCGCTCAAGCTGCTGCCAGAGTACCCTGACGCACACTTCCATCTGGCCGAAACATTGTCAGATCTCGGTGATGAGCCACTTGCCCGCGTTCACTGGGAAGAATATCTCCAGCATGATTCCCGCGGCCCTTGGGCCGACATCGCCCGGCAGCGACTGAGCGGAATTCCACTGGAATCGTCACTCGGTTCCTGACTGGACCGAGCCTGTGCGGCGCTCAAGCAGCGCCGCACTCCACGTTCGATGGACAGCTATTCGGAAGCCTTTTGCTGATCCGACAATTTCTTCAGCTTCTTCGTCAGCTTCTCATTGATACGGGCGAACTGCTTCAGCCAGCGATCATAGTCCTGAGACTTGAACGCGAAAAACTCACCCACCTCAGGGTGCGGCAGGACCAAAAATTGTTCGAGGTGCATTGCCTCCATCAGGCAGTCAGCCACATGCTCAGGCTCCACTGCACTGACATGCAGGAACTGGTGCACCGGGTCGCTCAGATCAAGGAAGTCAGTCGCCACTCCGGCAGGACAGATGCAGGAAACACGGATCCCCTGCTTCTGATAATGCACAGACAGCCATTCAGCAAATGAGACAACGGCATGCTTCGTGACGGAATACGGAGCCGATCCAATTTCGGTCAACAGTCCGGCTGCTGACGCGACCTGAACGAGATAGCCTTTCCCCCGTTTCAGCATTGGAGGCAGCACTGCGCGAGCCGCGTAAACCTGAGACATCACGTTCAGGTTCCACATGCGGTTCCAGTCGTCGTCGACGACCTCAACGCCTCCTTTGATCGTGATCCCGGCATTCGAAACGAAGATATCAACGCCGCCGTGTTGTTCTTCCGCGAGGGCCACAGCCTGCTGAATGTCAGACTCGCGAGTCACGTCACAGCGGATGGAGGTTCCATGCAGTTCGGCAGCGAGCGCCCGAGCTCCATGCTCATCTACGTCGGCGACGATGACGTGACGGGCACCTGCCTGAGCAAACGCCCGACAGATTGCCTTACCGATTCCGTTCGCACCACCGGTGACGATGGCGACACAATCTTTCACTTCCATGATGCCGTCTCCTGCGCGTAATTATTGAGCTGTAGCAGGCCCGCCCGTCGCCCAGCACTTCGCCTTCGTAAACTCTGTCATTTGAGCAGGCTCATCTCAGTTCGATGAGCACTGCCCGAGGGATCGAGAGTCGTTTAAACGCGGAGTTCTTCTGCTTCTCCGCCCAGATCGACCGCATAACGCTGGCGGATCGGCTCGACGACTTCTGCGATGAATTCGTCGACCTGTTCCGGGCTACGACCGATGAACCGCGAGGCATCAAGAGCACCGCCGAGGTCGACCTTGGCGAACGCCGGGTCTTTCTGCAGTCGTGCCAGCAGATCGTTCGGAAGGCCTTCTTCCTTCACCTGCCGGGCCGCGTCGACACTGTGAATTCGCACGCGTTCATGCAGATCCTGTCGATCTCCTCCTGCCTGAACGCCGGCCATGAGAATTTCTTCCGTCGCCATAAACGGCAGTTCTTCCTGCAGACGTCGGGAGATCACCTTTGGATAGACAACGAAGCCTTCAGCAATGTTCCGGTAAAGGATCAACACGGCATCAATCGCCAGGAATGACTGCGGCAGCGACAGACGGCGGTTCGCGCTGTCGTCGAGAGTTCGTTCCATCCACTGGACGGCGGCGGTCTGGTCTCCGTTATCCGCGAGACTGATGGCGAATCGTGACAGGGCACACATCCGCTCAGCCCGCATCGGGTTCCGTTTGTAAGCCATCGCGGAAGACCCAATCTGCTTGTCTTCCTTCGGCTCTTCAATTTCCTTCCACGCCTGCAGCAGACGCAGGTCGCTACCGAACTTGTGAGCTGTCTGACCGATCCCGCTGAGGACCGACAGAACCTGTGCATCCACCTTGCGGGTGTAGGTTTGTCCGGTCACAGGGTACGTTTCTGAGAACCCCATTTTCGCGGAGACGATTCGATCGAGTTCACGCACCTTAGCGTGATCTCCCTGGAACAGGGTCAGGAAGGTCGCCTGCGTTCCGGTCGTTCCTTTAACGCCACGGAACTTCAGAGAAGCCAGCCGATGCTCAACTTCTTCGAGATCGAGCACGAGGTCATGGCACCACAGAGTTGCTCGTTTTCCAACCGTGACCGGTTGAGCCGGCTGAAGGTGAGTGAATCCCAGGCAAGGGAGATCGCGGTACTGGGCAGCGAACGTCGCCAGCCGATCGATCACCTGTACCAGCCGCTTCCGGATCAGTTCAAGGCTCGACCGAATCTGGATCAACTCGGAATTGTCGGTCACGTAGCACGATGTCGCGCCGAGGTGGATGATCCCCGCCGCCGTCGGGCACTGATCGCCATAGGCATGGACGTGAGCCATCACGTCGTGCCGAACCTGCCGTTCATACTTGGCGGCGACTTCAAAGTCGATGTTGTCGACGTTCGCCCGCAGCTCGGCAATCTGCTGATCGGTGATTTCGAGGCCGAGTGCCTGCTCTGACTCAGCCAATGCAACCCAGAGGCGACGCCAGAGAGAATGTTTTGACTGAGCCGACCAGATTCCGCTCATCTCCCGGGAGGCATATCGGGTGTTCAGCGGCGTTTCGTAGATGGTATGTGACACGTTCCAAAAATCCGTTTCGAAGGCAAGAGACCCGGCAAATTCTTATGCTCGCGACATTACTTCCAAATGGCAAGGCGTCGGATTGACTCCCGTTCGAAAAACGGTCCCATCAAACCATTCCTGCGGTACTTTAAGACGACTCGAGAGTTCTGGCGGCAGTCGGCGGATTGGCCTACGATGTCGGTGAGGCGATACGCGTCGACTCTTGTGAACACGTTTGCTTACAAAACAGGAATTCTCCATGTTGAAACCCGTCGGTTGGATTCAGGTTGCGGCGTGCTGGGCCATCCTGGGGGGAATTCTTTTGGCAGAGGGACCAATGACAAAACGGATTGATCACTCCGACGACTACTTCGGAACGAAAGTCGCCGATCCCTACCGCTGGCTCGAAGATGACGTCCGCGAGAACCCAGAGGTTGCTGCCTGGGTGAAATCAGAGAACGAACTCACCACCCGATTTCTGGACCAGATTCCACAGCGGCAGGCGATTAACAAGCGTTTGACAGAGCTGTGGACGTTTGAAAAGTACGGCACTCCGTTCAAAGCAGGCGGCCGGATTTATTTCTTCAAGAACGACGGACTGCAGAACCAGTATGTGCTCTACATGCAGGAAACTGCGGAATCGCCTCCGGAGGTCCTGATCGACCCGAACACGTGGTCCGAAGACGGAACCGTCGCACTCGCCGGGCAGGCCTTCAGCGACGATGGTCGCTACTTGGCCTATGCGATTCAGGACGCAGGCTCTGACTGGCGAATCTGGCGAATCATGGACATCGCCGGGAAGAAACTACTGCCAGAGGAACTCCGGTGGATCAAGTTTAACTCGCCCGCCTGGACGCCGGATGGAAATGGCTTCTTCTATGCCCGTTTTCCGGAACCACAGGCTGGCGCCGAGTTCCAAAACCTGAACGTCAATCAGGCCATCTACTACCACCGCGTCGGCACCGAGCAATCTGAAGATGTGCTCGTGTACCACCGCCCTGACCATCCGGAATGGGGTTACTCCTGCACCGTCAGTGAAGATGGCACCTATCTGATCATCACCGTGCATGTCGGAACCGATAACCGCTATCGGGTCTTCTACAAAGATCTCCGTGAGCAATTCGGCCAGCCAGTCCCGCTGATTTCTCATTTCAAGAATGAATACAGCTTCATCGGCAACGACGGGCCAGTCTTGTACTTCCAGACCGACCTGGACGCTCCACGTAAACGTGTGATCGCGATCGACATTCGGCAGGCACCGCGAGAGGTGGAATCGCAGAATGCGGAGCCTACCACTCCGCCTTATCGTGAAATTATTCCTCAGCAGGCCGAGACGATGACTAACGTCTCGCTGGTCGGGAATCTGTTCTTCGTCGAATCATTGAAGGATGCGAAGACACAGGTTGCGCTCTATCGTACGAACGGAGAGTTTCTGCGAAACATCGAATTCCCGGGCATCGGCACCGCCACCGGGTTCAATGGCAAACGGACGGACACCGAGACCTACTATTCGTTCTCCAGCTTCGACACGCCTCCAAGCATCTATCGCTACGACATCTTCACTGGGAACGTCACGCTCGTCCGGCAGGCGAAAGTGGACTTCAAACCAGATGAGTACGAAGTCAAACAGGTCTTCTATGAGAGCAAGGACGGCACAAAGGTTCCGATGTTCCTCGCTTACAAGAAGGGGCTGAAGCTCGACGGTAACAATCCCACCCTGCTCTATGGTTACGGTGGATTCAGCATCTCTCTCACACCGGGCTTTTCGATCAGCCGTCTGGCGTGGATGGAGATGGGCGGAGTTTTCGCCATGCCGAACCTGCGGGGCGGCGGCGAATATGGGGAAGAATGGCATCGCGGCGGGACAAAGCTGAAAAAGCAGAATGTCTTCGACGACTTCATCGCTGCGGCCGAGTGGCTCATCGCCAACAAGTACACTCAGTCAAAGAAGCTCGCGATTCAGGGCGGCAGCAACGGCGGCCTCCTCGTCGGAGCCTGCATGACGCAACGCCCTGAGCTGTTCGGAGCCTGCCTCCCGGCTGTCGGCGTGATGGACATGCTGCGATTCCAGAAGTTCACCGCCGGTCGGTACTGGGTCGACGATTATGGGTCGTCCGACAACGAGGCCGAATTCGCGTCCCTCTATAAGTACTCGCCGTATCACAATATCAAGGAGGGGACTTGCTACCCAGCGACGATGGTGATGACCGCCGACACGGATGACCGCGTCGTACCGGGCCATAGCTTCAAGTTCGCGGCCGCACTGCAGCATGCCCAGAGCTGCGACAACCCGATCCTGATTCGTATCGAAACTCGCGCGGGACACGGAGCCGGAAAGCCAACCTCCAAGCTGATCGAAGAACAAAGCGACCAGCTGGCATTCATGTTCAAAGTGCTCGGCATGAGCAAATAGCGTGGTTGGAGAAACAGAAAGCCCCCGCCTGCGTTTACTCACAGGCGGGGGCTCTTCTTTGCGCTGAGCGATTTCTTCGACTGAACGAGGCTCTCGCTATTTCTTCGGCGTGATGCGATCGGTCCCGACCCACTTCCGCAGCACTTCTGGCACCACAACGCTGCCATCGGCTTGCTGATAGTTTTCGAGAATCGCAATGATCGCTCGGGTGCAGGCGACTGCTGTTCCGTTCAGAGTGTGAACGAATTGCGTCCCTTTGCGTTCCGGTGACTTGCTGCGAATTCCGAGTCGACGCGCCTGATAGTCGGTGCAGTTGGAAGCGGACGTCACTTCGCCATACTCGCCTTCTGCTCCACGGCCAGGCATCCATGCTTCGAGGTCGAACTTGCGATAAGCCGGTCCGCCGAGATCGCCAGATGCAATGTTCAATTTGCGATATGGGATTCCGAGGCTCTGGAAGATGTCTTCTTCGATCGCGACGATTTCCTGATGCACCTGATCCGACAGGGCAACGTCGCCAGCGGTGAAGGCGAACATCTCGACCTTTGTGAACTGGTGAACGCGGTAGATGCCGCGAACCGCTTTGCCGTGTCCGCCAGCTTCCGTGCGGAAGCAGTGAGAGATCCCTGCCATTTTAATGGGGAGATCGGACTCATTCACAATCTGGTCACGCATCGAACCGCCGAGAGTGATCTCCGCAGTGGCGACAAGCGACAGGTCTGTATTCTGGACCGAATAAATCTGCGTCTCGTTTCCACGAGGCGAAAAGCCGATCCCTTCCAGCACTTCATCGCGGGCGAGATCCGGCGTCGTATACAGCGTGAAGCCAGCAGCGCGAACCTTCTCGACCGCGAACTGGACCAGTGCAAGTTCGAGGAGAACCGCCTCGTTCTTCAGAAAGTAGAACCCGGACCCTGCGACTTTGGCACCGGCTTCGAAGTCAATCAGATCAAGCTTCTGGGCGAGCTCCACATGATCGAGTGGCTTGAAGTCAAACTTGGGCTTCCGTCCCCATTCATAGACCGTTTCAGATTCCGCTTCCCCACCCGTCGGAGCGTCAGGGTGAGTCAGGTTAGGAATCTTCACCTGCTCGGTACGCAGCGCGAGTTCGACTTCGCGGAGAGCGGCCTCGTTGATGGCGAGATTCCCCTTGAGTGCCTTCCCCAACTCGACGAGCTGTGGACGCTCTTCTGCAGTCGCCTTGGGAATCTTTCCGGCGACTTCCTTCTGTTCGTGCCGGATCTGATCACCTTCCCGAATCAATGCGGCCCGACTGTCACGCAGTCGGAGCAATTCAGGGAGCGAGACCTGCACGCCGCGAGCGGCACAGTTCTTTTCGATCAGATCGACGTTGTCGCAGATAAATTGCAGATCAAGCATGGTCTTGCCGCTGGAATTTCAATGTATCCCTGACACTCGTTAGTCCCTCGATTGAGCGGATCGAGTCAGGGAGAACGTGTGCCGGAAGAGGTAACTCGTCCGAATGGGTGAGCTCATCAGAATCGACTGGCCCGCGGGATCAGATCCCAGAATCATCAGCCCGATTCAGGCTGATCGATTCAGACTAACCGATTCAGTTTTGACAGGTCGAAAGTTCCTGCCAGAGCCAGGCACTGGCCAGAGCTCCGCGATGAAACGCATCGACGCTGAAGTGCTCATTGGGGCTGTGCAAATTGTCGGTATTCTGCCCCCATCCGAGAAGGAGTGTATCGACTCCCAGAATCTCTTTGAACGTCGCGACGACCGGGATCGAGCCCCCTTCGCGAATCATCACAGGAGTCGCCCCGAAGCCTTTGGCCACGGCATTGCGTGCTGCCTGCATATACGGACTGTTCAAATCACACAGAACCGCCGGGCAGCCGTGCCACTGCTTGAACTCGAGCCGCAACCCCGGAGGACAGCGGTCTCGCAGAAACTGCTCCAGTCGCGCCGTCAGCTTCTCAGCCGACTGATTCGGAACAAGCCGACAGGTGAGCTTGGCACTGGCCTTGGCCGGAACGATGGTCTTCGGGCCTTCCCCGGTGTACCCACCGATGATCCCGTTCACATCACAGGTCGGCCGAGCCCATCGGCGTTCGAGAGTCGTAAAGCCCGCTTCACCAAACGGAGCAGAGACGCCAAGGTTCGACAGGTAACCCGCCTCGTCAAACGGCAGAGAAGCGAATTCTTTTCGCTCGGCCTCAGTCAGTTCCACGACGTCGTCATAGAAACCTGGAATCTGAATTCGTCCTGTCTCGTCCTGTAATTGCGCGATCAGCCGGGCGAGGGCATTGACGGGGTTCGCAATCGAGCCGCCGAAGACCCCGCTGTGCAGATCCTGTTTTGGACCATGCAGCGTGATCTCGCAGGCCATGATGCCCCGCAGCCCATACGTGATGGCTGGATAGCCTGGGGCATACTGGGCGGTATCACTGATGACCGTGACGTCGCAGGCACACTTCTCCCGGTTCGCTTCGAGGAACAGGTCGAGATTATTGCTCCCGACTTCTTCTTCTCCCTCGATAACGAACTTCACATTGACCGGCAACTCGCCCACGGCCTTCAGCCAGGCGGCAACCGAGACAATGTGTGTGTACATCTGACCTTTGTCGTCAGTCGCCCCCCGAGCATAGATCTTGCCGTCGCGAATTTCGGCAGAGAACGGAGGTGTCACCCACTGATCGAGCGGATCAGGGGGCTGGACGTCGTAATGACCATACACAAGGACAGTCGGAGCACCCGGCCGTTTCACCCATTGACCATAGACAATGGGGTGACCTTTTGTGGGGACGATCTCGGCCTCGCAGCCAGCGGCGAGAAGTCGATCATGCACAAATTGAGCAGCGCGGGCAACATCGTCGCGATGGCGTGAATCCGCACTGACGCTCGGGATTCGCAGCAGGTCCTGGAGTTCCGAGAGCGACGCTGCAGACTGGGCCTGCAGGGTCTGCTCAACCTGGTCCATCAACGATGACATCGGTCCTCCTTGCTCTGAAACATCCGGATTCGACTGCTCAGAACGGAGCGAACTTCCTGCCCGCTCGCTCTCAGACAAGCCGACTTTGCCCCCGGACTCCGTCGGAGTCGGGGGATCAGCTCTTCAGTCGAACTTGCGGTCAATGAAGCCGCGACGACGCTTGGCACTATAGACTTCCAAGGCATCTTCGATGATGGAGATCGCGGCTTCAACCGGTTGGAATTCATCCACTTCCACGGTCTTACCTTCCAGCATTTTATAGTCCTGGAAGAAGCGGCGGACCATCGCCAGACGATGGATTGGCAGTTCATGGAACTGGGTCACATCGTTGTATTCCGGGTCCCGTTTAGCGACGGCGAGGATCTTATGATCCTTCTTGCCGGCATCGATCATCGTCATCAGTCCGATGACGCGGGCTTCGACCAGAGTGAGCGGAGCCACGGCTTCCTGACACAGCACCAGCACGTCCAGCGGATCGTCATCTTCGGCATAGGTCTGCGGGATGAACCCGTAGTTGGCCGGATAATAGACCGCGGAGTAAAGAATCCGATCGATTTTCAGCAGACCGGTCTGCTTATCGAGCTCGTACTTCACGCTCGAGCCCATCGGAATTTCAATAACTGCTGTAAATTCGGCGGGAAGGTTCTCGCCGGGGGTGACGTCATGCCAGCAATGGGTCATGTGGCTGTGCCTCGATTGGCTTCAAAAACAAAAAAAGCACGCAATACAGCGTGCTTCGGCCTCAATTTATTTTTCACTCCACCGGGAGACAGTGCAAACGGAAATCCGTAAACCATTCAAACCCGAGTGGATCAATTCAGCGAATCTATGAGCAGAGACCATGACAATGACTGCCAAGGGCGTCATGACTGCGGGCTGAATCAGCCGTTCATCATCTGATTCATGCGTGCGCGGTTCTTTGCACGACGCTTTTCACGACGACGCTGCTCGCTGGGCTTTTCGTAGAATTCGCGCTTGCGGAGTTCTTTTTTCACGCCGCTATGCTCGACCAGTTTACGGAAACGGCGCACAGCATCCTGAACCGACTCATTATCACGCAGACGCAAACGGACCACACAACCCTCCGAACATCAATAAAGGGGCCCTCCAAATCGTGGGGAGCCGCACTGTAAAATTTCAACGCAGAAACCGCAGAATCGCGCAGTATACCTGTTTCCACAGGCGTGACAAGCGCTCACTGAGAAAATCTTTTCGTCCTTTCCTACCCTCCGGCTCAAGTCCGACTTCTTCGGATTTTCCCCTCGGAATCAATTCTCGGACCCGCAGACGGAACGTTAAGCTATGACATTCGCGAAGTTGGATCACAGGAAAACAGCTGCGAAATGATTCCCAAGTGATCTGAGAGAGGGCCAGTTCATCCCCTTTCTCCGAGTTTGGATTCCACGCACAATGTCGTTCCCCCGGTGAGCTGAATGACGGATCACCAGCGCCTGCGATCAACGCAAGCCTATTACTGAATGAAACTTCGAGCATTTCGCTTTCACTCGACTCCATCAACCGGATGTGCCGAGCCGACATGTGTCGGCGGCGGGAACGAGTGAGAACTGATCGCCACCATATTAATGACGGGATTGAGGAAGATGTCTGAATATCGGATTGAAACCGACTCCATGGGCGAGATGAAAGTTCCTGCCCAAGCCTATTACAGCGCTCAAACACAGCGCGCTGTTGAGAACTTCCCTGTTTCAGGATGGACTCTTCACCCTCGCCTCATCCACGCAATGGGCCTGACCAAATACGCCTGCGGGATCGCTAACCGCGATTTGGGCAAACTGACAGGGTCAGGTAAGAATCCGCTGAATGATGAACAGGTCACCGCGATGCTGAACGCGGCCTTGGAGGTCGCTGAGGGAAAGTTCGACGACCAGTTCCCGATCGACGTCTTCCAGACCGGGTCTGGGACCAGCAGTAACATGAACTGCAATGAAGTGATCTCCAACCGGGCAATCGAAATCACTGGCGGAGACCGTTTCGCCGTCAAGAAGCCGATCCATCCCAATGATCACGTGAACATGGGGCAAAGCACCAACGACACGTTCCCGACGGCCATTCACGTTGCCGCCGGGGTGTCGATTCAGGATCGCCTGCTCCCTGCCCTGAGCCGCTTCCAGAAAGTCCTGAAGGAAAAGGCTGAGGCCTGGGACAAGATCATCAAGATTGGCCGCACTCACCTCGCCGACGCCACCCCGCTCCGGCTGGGTCAGGAATTCGGTGGATTCGCCCGCCAGCTCGAGCTGTCCGTTGAACGGGCTCAACGCGCCCTCTCGGCCGTCTGCGAACTGCCAGTCGGCGGGACCGCAGTCGGTTCGGGAATCAACACGCATCCCGAGTTCGGCAGCCGAGTGGCAGCAGTCCTCGCAGAGAAGACCTCCGTGCCATTTGTCGAAGCAGTCAACCACTTCGAAGCAAACGCTCAGCGTGACGGACTCGTTGAATGTCATGGGCAGCTAAAGACGATCGCCACAACCTTGATGAACGTTGCCAACAACATTCGCTGGCTTGGTTCAGGCCCTCGTTGCAGCTTCTATGAAGTCATCATCCCGGACCTGCAGCCGGGAAGCTCAATCATGCCAGGGAAAGTGAATCCCGTCATGTGCGAAAGCCTGATGCAGGTTTGTGCTCGAGTCATCGGAAACGATGGCTGTATCACAATGAGCGGAGCAATCGGCGGAAACTTCCAGCTGAACATCATGATGCCAGTGATGGGACAGACCACACTGGAATCAATTTCCCTGCTGGCCGACGGCGTGAACGCATTCGTCGACCTGTGTGTGGAAGGACTCGAAGCCAATGTCGAGGCCTGCGAGGCGGGTGTTGAAAAGAGCCTTTCGATGGTCACCAGCCTGAACCCGCTGATCGGCTACGAGAAGGCGGCTCAGTTGGCGAAAGAAGCCTTCAAGTCAGGTAAGACGATTCGGGAACTCTGTCAGGAACAGAAGATTCTGGAAGAAGACGTACTGACAGCGGCTCTCGATCCGATGAGCATGACAGAGCCACACGCGTAAACTGCAAACGGGGGTCAGTGCGTGCACTGACTCCCATTTTATGATACCACGCAGGTTTGCCGTCTTGATTTTCGAACATCAGGCGGCAAACCTGATTTTACAAAGTGATGAAACAGGTTCACCGCTTGCGCCGGAAGACGACATCAGCTGAAGGTGACTAAGACACGTAATTAATAACTGATTGCCCCTCGAGTGGAGATCGCATATGGACAGGCGGACGTTTCTGAAGGCCGGGCTGGCAACAGTTGGTGTTGCAGCAATGACTCGACAGCTTCCGGCACAGGAGTTCCCTCCGGTCAGAGCGATTACTTCGGGCCCGAAGTTCCACTGGTTCGGGTACTACGATAAGGACGAGTTCGATCCTACCAATCGCTATGTCCTATCGAATGAAATCACTTTCGAACATCGCACGCCCAATGCCGATGACTCTATCAAGGTCGGCATGGTCGATCTGCAGGACAACAACAAGTGGATCGAACTCGGCGAGAGCCGCGCGTTCGGTTGGCAGCAGGGCTGTATGTTGCAGTGGCGACCGGGCACACAGTCTGAGGTCATCTGGAATGACCGGCAGGGGGACAAGTATGTCTCACACATACTCGATGTGAAGACCGGGAAGAAACGGACGATCGGCACACCCGTCTATACACTGAGCCCGGATGGCTCGTTTGCCATGACGGCCGACTTCTCACGGATTCAGTCTCTCCGCCCGGGTTACGGCTATGTCGGAATTCCTGACCCAAATGCGGATGATTACGCTCCTAAGGATTCCGGTGTCTTCCGCGTCGATCTGAATACGGGAGAGAAGACACTGGTCCTCTCACTCCGTCAGATGGCCGAAGTTCCATTCCCCGGTCAGGACCTGAAGAATGCCGCTCACTGGTTCAATCACCTGCTGATCAGCCCTGATGGTCGCCGGTTCATCGTGCTGCATCGCTGGAAGCTGCGCGATCCTCAGACCGGGCAACTTGCTGCCCGCTGGTCCACACGCATGCTGACTGCGAATGTCGACGGCAGCGATGTGTTCATTCTCAATCCAGAAGGAATTGTCTCGCACTTTGTCTGGAAGGATCCTGACCACGTCTGCATGTGGACGAAGCCTGCTGACAAACCGGCGGGGTTCTATGTCTACAAAGATCGCACCCGGGAAATTGAACCGGTCGGCGCCGGAGTGATGGTAGTTGACGGGCACAACACTTACGTCAATGGGCATCCAGACTGGATTCTGTGCGACGGCTATCCCGAGAAGGGAACCCGTTTCCAGCGTCCCTACCTGTATCATCAGCCGACGAACAAGAGAATCGATCTCGGGACCTTCCATCTCCCGCCAGAGTACACAGGCGAATGGCGGTGCGATCTGCATCCCCGTACCAGTCGCGACGGAAGACTCGTGGCGATTGATTCGCCCCATGGAGGAAATGGTCGACAGGTCTATCTCATCGATATCGCCTCCATCATCGAAAGCACTTAGAGCAGTTTGCTATACCGAGTGCCCGCGCAGCGCGATTTTCGATTGATGAAATCCGGAATTCCGCGTGGCAAGAACGGTCAGATCAAAAGCAAAACGTCGAAGTGAGACTGACTCTTCCCTCCGCTCTTGCGATACTACAGAGTCACGCCTGATCAGTCCCCCGGCCTTCATTGAGAAGGCCGGGATTCCCTTTTGAACGTGCTCCAAGGCAACTCAGGGGAGGTCAGTGATCATGTCGGAATCAGATCGGCTGCTGGAGTTGATCGAGGAAGGACTCGCCGACTATGGAGGGGATCTGGACGGGCGGATCTGTCATTCGGACGGATGTCTTCAGATTTTCGACGGCCGGGTCACTCTGCAGGCTGAACTGCGGGAGCAGGCGCAGTTTCAGGAAACCAGAGTGCATGTCCACGTGCTCGCGACTCTCCATGAGTTTGATCACGAAGTGCTGGATGCCTGCCTGTTCGGAACCGGATTCGACCGGGAATCGGCTCTCTCCGAGGCCGCTGGTCTCTGGGTGACCTGCATCGCATGTCTGATTCGTTCCCTGATTGATGGACGGGCGGTCGGCAGCGCTGAAGTGATTGCCATTGATCCTCAACTTTCCGGCGAGACCACAAACTCCGGCTTCTCAGGGGCAATTGTTCGACGGGCCTATGCCAGTCCCACCATCATCCGCAGTTTCGGGGAGTCCGAGACATCCCGACTCGATCTGAGCGAGATTCCTTGGTTTCTCTACGCAAAGGTACTGGCCGCTCCACGACGAGTTCATCTCGCCAAGGCGACGGTCATCGCCCGTGAAGGCAGCAGCTGGAGCCGGAAGATCGAAGTCGATGGACATGATGCCTCATATGAGGACAGCAGCTGGCTGAAGAAAATCGACAACGCGGAAATCACCTACGCGACGCGATTCGCTGTCTTTGAGTTCGCCTCTGATTCCGATTCTTTGAAACGACGGGCCGAAATTGATCGCGGAATTCGTCACTTCGCGACGCGTCTCTCGGAGTTTGATTCGCGAGAGAAATTGCTGGAGGACATGGTCGGCGCAGGCATCGATCCGGACCTGGCACATGAGATCGAGACGATCGGGAGCCTCGCGTTTGGTCGCAAACTCTTCGAACCACAGGGAGTGAGATTTTCTCCCACGGTGATCCGTGCTCGTCGGGACGGGACGATCGAGGAAGATGTCGCGCTCATGTCGATTCCAACATTCGCGAGAGCGAGCGCACTGGCCTCAGAGCTACTCGCAGCACTGACTCCAGAACAGGGTCAGGAGCTCTGCTGCTATGGAGCCGAGTCCAACGCCATTCTGCAGGCGATACAAGCTCAAGGTGAAGGAGTCGATCTGCAACAGCTCTATGCGGAAATCGAATTCCAGCCGAGCGTGATTCCAGATCGGGGCGTCTCAGCAGCGACGATAACGAAGGCCTTCGTTGCTCAAAGCAATCAGAAAGAGGTCCCTCCGCCTGAAAGTCACACTCCTTGGTGGAAGCGAGGAATTTCCCAAGGGTGACGGATCAGGACATGCGTCAGGACTCTGTCGGCGAATTCGACGAGCCTCTCGAGACAATCAGATTCTCCAGCCCATAACGCCGAAGTTGCTTCTCATTCGGAAACTTCCAGCGGTCGACATCTTTGCCACAGTGAGGGCACTTCGGGTGCTGACTGCTGGGTTTCGTGGATGCGAATGCGCGAGGATCCGACCAGATCGCTTCACACTCATCGCATAACGCCACCCAGTCGTCGCATTCCGGACAGCGGGCGGGTCGAATGTGGCCTTGCTCACACAGCGGACAGGCCCCGAAATGAATTGAATTCGACATGGATTGAACATCCTGCTGCAATGGTCACCGGCGTCAACATCAGGCGATGAATGTGCTACTTCGGAAATGCTGTGATCACTTCTGTCGTCCCTTTACGGACAACAATAAAGATCCGCTCCAGTGGAGGATGCCTTTTCCTCGCACCTGTCTCTCCGCCGAGGTAACCGACGCGGCGTTCCATGTTGACCGTATAGGCATCACGTCCATTTTCTGGATCTGGCCGCAGATCCTGTGTTTTGATCTTCTGCCAGGCCAGATCGATCCAGGCGAAGGCGTGCGACTCTCCGCCATCAAAGACACCGTGCGGACCGTCACGATCAGGGATGTCCCGAGCATGCCGCAACACGTGCTCACGTCGCGTCAGTCCTTCTGGATCGCGACCTGAATACTTCAGGCCCGCCGGGCTTTCCCATGCGTCACGACCAATTGATTTGAGTTCAACTGGCTCGGGAAGCGATGTTTCCAAAGGCGGCGGGGCGGACTTCATCTCGCCCAGGCCGATCTGCCCGGGTTGAGTCGCGCGAATCTGCAACTGGTCACGATAGCGTTCGAGCTTGCCGCTGACGGCGATCGTCCGACCTGGGGGGTACAACTCTTCCGGTAGCGAGGGGGTGAAGCGTTTGACGTCCTGAGCATGAATAAAGACCGTGACGACGGAGGTCCCGGCGAAGTTAATGAATCGATTTCCCCCTGCGGATTTCCCAACTCGGCCGACTTCGCCGATCACGACAACGGTCTGGCCGACGCGTCCCCGCAGTTCCTGAGTATTCGAGGACTCGATACTGGGGATGGAGACCTGAACCGGAGGTGCGGCCTCCTGAGCCGTCAGCAGCTCCGGCCAGCACGAAAGCAGACCGCTTCCCAGCAGCAGAAGCGGCAGCACATAAAGAGACCAGTGTCGAAGAATGTGCTTGTTCATAAGATGTCAAAAACGCCCGCGGAGAATCCGCCATCATACCAGTTCAGAAAGTCTCCGACATTCCGACTGAGTTCCGTCCGCTGTCGAGAACACCTGTGATCCGTCACCTCATCCGGCAGACGACTTTGACGACTAGGAAAATTACAGACTCTAAGCCTGATAGAAGCACTGGGAGTTCCGCACGGGCTGTGCCTTGCAAAACTGCGCTCTGACATGACACCCGTTGGTCCTATGGAACGAGCCCGGCCGATATCTGAGAGACCGGCTTGGATGCCCATCTCCTTCAGCGCTTAGTCTCTCGAAACATGTCCGCCCATTTTGGTGGTTCTGCGGCCGCCTGCGATCGTCGTCGCCGCAGACTGGTGCAAAATACTCTGCAAGGAAGCACTCTCCCTGTTGGTGGACGCAGTCCGCGCAGTGGGCGCGGCAATTCGAGCGAGAATTCTGAACCGGCAGAAACTGCCTCAACTCCCCGACGCAAGTGGTCGTTGATCCCGCGGAATACCCGTCTGCTGGGAGTGCTCTGTCTGTTGAATGTGCTCGCCTGGGCCGGAGTGTTGTGGCTAGGCTGTTCTCAATGGGCGATTGACCGCGGACTGCAGCAGTTTACATCACTGCCTGACGGACCACTGATCCGCTCATTCAGTATTTTCCAGCTGCTGATGACGTCACAGCTGAGTTTTCTGATCTACTGGTACCGTTCCCGCAGTCGCAAAGACTTTATGGGTCGCTACCGGCTCTGGAGTTGGGCAGGTCTCTTCTGGAGCATGGTCTGCCTGGGGATGGTGAGTCAGGCCGAGTTCGGATTCGTTCGTCCTCTACTAAGACGGTTTGAACTCGACAGCTGGCGTCCGGAAACCATGTCATGGCTACTACCACTGGCGATCGGCGTCGTTGCCGTTTATCGGGTGCTGCGCCGAGAACTCCGCCAGTCGCGACTCAGTCTGACCATGTGGGAAATCAGTTTCTCGCTCAGCGTACTCGCTGCGGCGTTGAATCTGGGACTCGACAATTTTCTACCTGCCTCGATCAGGGCAACCTGCACGGCGGCTGTCTGGTCGCTGTGGCACGCCTCGCTGGCGATCAGCTGTCTGGTTCATCTCCGTTTTGTCGTTCACATCACAAATGAAGCCGCTCCACGTCAGCCATCACGGGGAACCCGTGTTCTGAAATGGAGTCATCAGCATCTGACGCAGGTCGGAGAACGGGTCGTCACGTCACGCCCACGCCTGCGACGGCTTCGCATCGACACGCCGGAAGCGACCGAACACCCTGCGATTAAACCTCCGCGATCACGATTGAAGAAGAAGCTCTCTGAAGATGTCGCGGAAGCCAAGCAGCCAACATCCGACCCAGTACGTTCCGCACCGAAGTCAGCAAAGACTCAGAGCCGCACTGATGAGGAACCAGGCTCCTCTCCACAATCAGAGCGGACATGGTCTCGATGGAACCCATTCAGAAAGACACGCGCCGCCGCTCCTGAATCGGCCGATCAGGCCGCCGGTGCTAATGAAACCCCACTTGCCAGTGTCCCTGCTCCGCACTTCTCCCTGAGCCGTCTGGCCAAGCGACGAAAGTCCGCCGAACCTGGAACAGAGTCGGGATCGACCAGTAGAAAACCTGATTCGAAGTCTGATGCTGCAATAACTTCAACGGCATCAAAAGGCTGGTGGTCGCGATGGAAGAAACCGGCCAATGCAGACGAGGCTGCCGCTGCTGATGCTGTAAAGACAAAAGAGCAACCAGCGAAGGAAGCAAAAGCCTCCCCAGTTGCTGCAGCAGCGAAGCCGCCAGAAAAGAAAGCTGACCTGAGCGATGAGCCGCAAGCCGAACGCAAAGGCTGGTGGTCACGCTGGAAGAAGTCGGCTGTTACAGAGGGAGCTGACCCTGGATCTGTAAAGGCAAAAGAACTGCAAACGAAGGAAGTAAAAGCTTCCCCTGTTGCTGCAGCAGCGAAGCCGCCAGAGAAGAAAGCCGACCTGAGTGACGAGCCACAGTCCGAACGTAAAGGCTGGTGGTCGCGCTGGAAGAAGTCGGCTGATGCAGACGGCGCTGCCGACGTTGAAGCTGTCAAAATAAAGGATCTGAAGGCGAAGGAAGTAAAGGCTTCCCCGGTTGCCGTGGCAGCGAAGCCGCCAGAGAAGAAAGCCGACCTGAGTGAGGAGCCACAGGCCGAACGCAAAGGCTGGTGGTCACGTTGGAAGAAGTCGGCTGATGCAGAGGAATCCGCTTCTGTAAAGACGGCCAAGTCAGCTGTGACCGCCAAAGCCGAAACTCCAAAGCACTGCGAGGCTCCGGCCCGACCTGCTCCGCAACAGACCACGAAGCCAACTCCGCCTGTGAAAAAGCCGGAGCCAACTCCCGTTGCGGAAAAAGTCGCTGAGAAAACGTCATCTCCTGCAGTGACCGCCGAATCCGGGAAACCAGCCGGCAAGTCGTGGTCATTGGGTTGGGGCAGTAAGAAGTCAGTTGCTGATTCAACTCCCCCAGCAGCTAACAAACCGACCACTGACAAACCAGCTGCTGCTAAGCCGGCAGCGGAGAAACCAGTAACTGACAAGCCGGTCACGAAAACCGAAGCTTCAAAAGCTCCCGCCGCGGCTCCGACAATGGCCGCGAGACCCTCTCCGGCTCCTGCCCCTGCGCCAGCTCCTGCACCGAAACCTGCGCCGACTCCAGTCGTCTCCCGGAAGCCGATCGAGGACGATGAACGAGAGGAAATTCCTCGATCTGAAAAGCCTCGACGTAAGCCGGAACCAATGGAAATGGAACCGGATGATGAGGACGGAGAGGATTACGACTACAGCGAAATGAGTGCGAAAGAACGCAAGAAGCTGAAAAAGCGGTTGCGCCAGCAGGGCCGAGGCGATCGGGACTGATCTCGCTTGAGATCAGTTCGCTTCCAGCCTTCACAGGTGGGGTTATGCAACAGCAGGGGTGCCTGAGACGCCGAGAGAGAACGGGTCTCTTGCAGCTGTTTCTGATTCCAGAGTTGCGTTCTCGCAGCTAATGAGAAACACTCAAAGCACCTGCAGACTGACTGGGATTTCACTGCAATAGGTTTGCATTTACCAGTTCAGTCTCCTCAAGCCAGCTTCGCGCGTTATCTCCCCTCGCAACGATGCCCCTGCTGGCCTGTTTGATGACAGCCCCTCTGGAGTCGCGCGCTCGATGTCAAATCGTCAGGAGTTGCTCAATCGGCTGTCCACAGAGTCCTGGGACATCGCAGTCGTCGGAGGCGGAGCCTCTGGACTCGGCACGGCACTCGATGCGGCCTCCCGTGGGTTCCGTACCGTGTTGCTCGAGCAGAATGACTATGCGAAAGCGACCTCCAGTCGCAGCACGAAACTGATTCATGGCGGCGTCCGCTATCTGAAGCAGGCGAAAGTCGCATTTGTCCGGGAATCTCTGCATGAACGCGGCCTGCTTCTGAAGAACGCTGCCGGACTGGTCCATCCGCTGGAATTCATCATTCCCACCTTCTCACTCGCGGAACGCTTGTTTTACGGAGCCGGACTGAAAGTCTATGACCTTCTGGCCGGAAAACTCGGGATGCAGCGTTCCCGAATCCTGAGCACGCAAGCTGTCCTTCAGCGAACTCCCACCATTCGCGCAGATCGACTGAGCGGAGGTGTCTCCTATTTCGATGCCCAGTTCGATGACGCCCGCCTGGCACTCGCGATGATGCAGGCGGTTCAATCGCTGGGGGGAGTCCCACTGAATTACGTTCGGGTCGACCGATTTGTGAAAGCGAATGACCGAATCAGCGGCCTTTCTGCGACGGATGTCGAAACAGGCCGAAGCTATGACATTTCCGCCCGCGTGGTGATTAACGCGACCGGAATCTTCACCGATGACACCCGACAGCTCGACCAGCCGGATGCCAGACCGATGCTGAAGGTCAGCCGGGGATCGCACATTGTGGTCGATCGCTCGTTCCTGCCGGGGGAGACCGCAATCATCATTCCCAGTACCGATGATGGACGGGTCGTCTTCATCATCCCCTGGCATGGATCAGTTCTCATCGGAACAACGGATATCCCTGCTCCAGAGCCAGTTCTCGATCCGAGCCCCCTGCCGGAAGAAGTTGACTTCCTGATGGAGCACGCGACGCGGTATCTCGCCCGAAAAGTTACCGTCAGTGATATTCGCAGTATGTTCTGCGGGTTGCGGCCACTGGTCGTCGAGGACCCTGAAGAATCAACGGCTCAGATGTCACGGGATCACGTCATTCGCACTTCACCGAGTGGTTTGATCACCCTCACCGGCGGGAAGTGGACAACCTATCGCAAGATGGCAAGCGATACCGTCGACACCGCAATTCGTGAGGCGGGGCTCGATCACCGACCGACCCGCACGGAATCCCTGCCCCTGACCGGAAATGAACAGGATTCCCCCGCCCGACCACAGTCAACAGCGTCGGTGACGGAGGCGTTCATTCAACAAGCCGTCAGACAGGAACAGGCGCGAACTGTCGAGGATATCCTCAGTCGACGCTGTCGTCTTCTGCTCCTCGACGCACAGGCAGCGATCGATCTTGCTCCAAAGGTCGCATCCGTCCTTTCCAGCGAGTTGCAACGTGACATCACATGGGAGCAAAGTCAGGTCACGGAGTTCACCGCACTGGCCAGAACTTACCTGCCAGGCTAAGGATCGCCTGCAAAATTTCGGACGGATTTCCTGCGGGGGTGGTTCGCTAAAGCGGCAAAATCAAGCAGCAGAATTCGCCCATTCGGATCTTGGAAAAGATGGTCCGGCAGTTGTCCGAAAGTTCCGGGCGAGCCGAACATGACAGCAGAATCCCGTGAAGTCGGCGAAGTCACGCCGACGATAAGCAGACCGGACACTCTGGAGGATCTGACAGCCTGACCGGCAGAAATTTCCGGTCAATTGCAGTTCAACCATCAGCGTCAGCCGACGCCAAGGGGGGCGCGGCAACCCATGAGTGAAACAGGGACGTTCACGGAAGAACAGCCTAGACACTGGCCTGCTTAACGCGGCCGGGTGATCAGGTTTACTTGCCGCGACGACCAAGAGCGTCTGCCACTTCTGCTCACTTTGGTCACTGGCGCCGACGCGGCACAGCGACGAAAGATCGGCTGTTCTTCAGACAGCCTTTTTGCAGGCGTGCAGCCGCATCACCGGTACCGCCATGCGCAAGCTCTCACGAACTCCGCTCAGACATCGAACGCAGCAAAGCACACAGCTGTTGTCGCGTCGTCTTGTCAACCTTCGCTGGGCCTGCACGCTTCTGGCCGCTGCGACAATTGTCGTGAGCTGGTCTCACTCAGCATGGGCTGAGGTGATCTATTCGAAGTCCCGCCGCTTCCGGATCCCGTTCCAGTTCGATGGTTCTGAGTTGAAGCGGATCGGCGCTCGAGAGATTCGCCTGTTCGCATCACGCGACGCCGAACAATGGTCAGTCGTGGATTCGGTGGGCCTCACAGAAACCAAGTTCACGTTTGAAGCACCTGACGATGGGATCTACTGGTTCTCCGTGAAGTCACGGGCGGCGAATGGATACGATTTTCCAGCGGGACCGCACCAGCCTTCCCTGCACATTCTGGTTGATACCGTTCAGCCGGAATTGAGCCTGCAGGTCGAAGAGATTGAGCCGGGTCGGGTCCGACTGACCTGGACGGCTGCCGATGAACATATCGATCTGAACTCTCTCCAGATGGAGTTCATGGAGCCGGGAACCAGTCTCTGGCAACCTGTCGCAGTGCGAAGTCAGGACCGTGGTTCGACAAGCTGGACACTCGACAAGACAGGGAATATCCAGATTCGAGGACGGGTCTCTGACTTGGCTGGGAACCTCACAACGACCCATGCAGAAGCCGTAATCGCAGGGATGCCGGAACGTCCGAATGCACGACCGGATGTTGGCAAGCCCGTCGCCCAGCAGATGGATTTTCCGCCATCCGTTCTGCCAATGCCTGCTCAACAGGTCACGCAAGTCGAACCGCGATTGATTTCATCAACAGCCAATACGCCGATTGTCAGATCCGCCACGGAGCTTCAACCGCTCCCATCGACCGGCTTTCCGATGAATACACCGGAAACCGGTCGCCTTCCTGAAGTCCGCTATGTGAACTCCACGATGTTCCGCATCGGATATCACCTTCAGGAAATTGGTCCGTCAGGGATCTCGCAAGTCGATCTTTATATTACGGAAGACGACGGGCAGAAGTGGTATCACTACGGACTCGACCCCGATCGTGTCTCTCCGATGGAAGTGACGATTCCCCGTGACGGAGCCTATGGATTCTCCTTCCGCGTCACGAATGGTCTGGGACGAAAACCAATTCCTCCCCAGCCCGGCGAGAAGCCTGAAGTGTCGATGATTGTCGATCGAGTCGCTCCGGCCGTGCAGCTGGATCCTCTCAGCTATGCGTCACCGGGGAGCGATCATGATGTGCTCGTCTCATGGCAAATCCCTGATCAGGACCTTGCCGATCAGTCAGTGGCTCTGTCGTACTCAGTGTCGCCAACCGGACCATGGATCCCCATCTTTGGCTGGGAACGAAATCCGGGATCGTTCACATGGTCGGTGCCGCCCACATTGGAACAGCAATTCCATGTTCGCCTCGACGTTCGAGATCGTGCCGGGAACATCGCCCGGGTGATCAGCCAAAAGCCATTTCAGATTGATCGGGCACAGCCGCGAGCTCGCGTGACCGAGATCCATTCACTCGAAGCACTCCCTCAGTAGTGACGAGAGAACTCAATCATCTTGGGAAGAGACTCCGGAACGTCTCGATCGTCTGCCGCGCCGCAGACTCGGAGTCTGGCAAAGGCAGTGCTTCCGCCGAGGCATACCCTTGATAATTCATCTCGCGAAGAGCCTGAGCAATCGGCTCGAAATCAAGGTGCCCTGCTCCTGCGGGTCGTCGATTTGAATCGACAAAGTGCAGATGCCCCACAGCGGCTCCAGCCTGTCGCAATGCCAGAGGAAGATCGCTTTCCTCAACGTTCATATGGAAGAGATCTGCCAGAAGACGAACATTCGACAGCTCCCCTTCTTGAATCAGTTGAACACCCTCGCCCAAGGTATTGACCAGATTGGTCTCATAGCGATTGAGGGGTTCATAGATCAGCGGAACCTGAAATCTCGCGGATTCTGCCGAGAGTGTCCGCAGTGCCTCTGTCAGGAGATGGAGTGCCTCGTCCTTTGGTATCTGAGGCGACCAGCGTCCCTGCATTGAACCAATAATCGCCGGTGCTCCCAGCTCGCCACCAAATTGAATCATTCTGAGAATGAACGCGAGCGCCTTCTTCCGGATATCAGGATCCGGAGAAGTCAGGCTCAACTGATGACGGACCATGCCGGCACCGGTGCCGACGGCAGCGACCTTCAAACCGGTCGCATCGAGCTGCTCGTGAATCGCACTGACCGCGACCTCATCGGGTCCCGGCAGGAACAGCTCAACGGCGTCAAACCCCAGTTCAGTCGCCCGGCGGATTGAGCCGGGGAGATCATGCCAGAAAACGAACGGCCCTCCCTGCGCTTCCTTCACCAGACTGATTGTCACAGCCGATCGAATCATGATGACGCCCAGTGGATCAGAAGTGGTGGTGAACGCAGGTTGCTGACTCGGCCACACCCCAATTCACGCCGTTGCGGCGTTCAGGAACTGGACCCCGGCATACATCGTGGCAGCGCACTGAATTACTTCCAGCAGTTGCTCCGGCGACAGTCCGAGCTGCTTGCCTTTTTCGACATGCCCGGCAGTACAAGGCTTGCATGCGTTGATATCGCTGATGGCGATATTGATGATTTCCACCAGCCGCGTTTCCAGTGACGTACCGGTAAAGGTATGAGCACGCAGGCCGACTCCCATGCCTTCAAACAGGCTCGAGCCACTCAAGTCGCGGAACTTGAAGAAGGTGTTGTACATGTAGTTCGTTGACGCGACGGCCAGAATCTCAGCGACCTGAGCCGACGTAAACCCGAGCTCTTCGCATCGTGCGGCGAAATAGGTCAGCCAGGGTTTCGATTTGCCGTGGGCAGCGACAGAGAGCGCAATGGCGGCCTTTGTCTTCGCGTCCAGCGGTCCATCGGTATACACGAACTTCTTGAAGTTCATGTAGAAGTCGCGAAGAAATGCCTCGACATTGCCGTAAATCAGAAATGGCTCAGGCAGATCGGAAGTGCCCAGCATTTCCGTAATTCGCCCGTAGTGCTGCGAGACCTTCTCTGGGGCAGATTCGACCGGGACAGGCTGAAGCAAAGGCATGACAGATTCTCTTTCAATGTTGAAGCCGCAGAAGGGGAGCGATTTGATCCGGACGGCATCGACGAACGCGATTCCGCCTCACTTCTGGTCTCCTGCGACAAAAAAGCCGCATTCAAAAAACAGCCCGGCGGGGATGAAACCATTCCCACCGGGCTATCAGAATTCTCACGGACACATTCAGCTGAGAGCCCGTCAATTCAGTCCCTGGAGTTTTCGTGCGGCGAATGGAGTTCCCTATATCGGAAACCTCGCTGCGCGACCCCCTGACGAGGGACCTGATTAGTTCAGAGTCGCTTCGCCGGACTTCCAGTTGCAAGGGCAGAGCTTGTCGGTCTGCAGCGCGTCGAGGACGCGCAGAACTTCATCAACGTTCCGGCCGACGCTCAGGTCATGAATTGCGGACCAGCGAACGACGCCCTGTGGGTCGATCAGGAAGATTCCGCGATAAGCAATCCCGGCGTCTTCCTTCAGCACGCCGTAATCTCGTGCCAGCTTGTGGGTCGTATCGGCGAGCATCGGGTATTTCAGCTTGGAGAGATCCGCGTGAGAATCACACCAGCCCTTGTGGGAGAAGACGCTGTCGGTGCTGGCGGTCAGAAGCACGCAGTCGCGGTCTTCAAATTCCCCGAGTTTGTCATTGAACGACACGATTTCGGTCGGACAGACAAATGTGAAATCGAGCGGATAGAAAAACAGGCAAACCCATTTTCCATGAAAATCTTCCAGCGTCACTGTCCGGAACTGCTGGTCGGTATTGTCCTTCGTCCGATCATAGGCCTGAACGGAGAAATTTGGGGCCGGTTGGCCGACTTGTGCACTCATTTGTAACAGGCTCCTCGACGTAGTCGATGTGATTCTGAGTAAGAATTCTGCGAGTCAAAGGAGTATAGTCAGGCGGGCAGGTTGTTCAAGGAGCGGAAATTTCCCTGCCTTCCTGGGTTTTCCGTTCCTGGCGACCTGCGAAGGATATGATTCAAGCCGAAATCTGAGGTGCTTCCGGTGGAATTTTCCCGGACAGTTCATCAACTGACGAATCCATAGAACTTCAGACAATCAATCGACACGCTGGGTTTGCGACGTCATGGCTCAAACACCTGATCCAGATCGGCCTCATTCCAACCGTCGGGACTTCCTGACAGGTCGGGCTGCGCATCGGGAGATCCTCCAACGCGGATCCGAAGCAGCCGACCAGTTGCAGGCAGCAGTCAGTGCACTCCCGCCTTCTGCCCGAGAAACCGTGCGGCTGGAAACGCGTGCGATGGCCTGCCAGTGGGCTGTCGTCATGAATCCCGGGCCTCCTCGACAGGTAATGACGGCGTCTGATGCTCTGGATCTGGTCCATGCCGCTGAAGAAATGCTGACCGTCTACCGGCCAGACAGCGAGGTTTCCCGACTCAATCAGAATGCCTCAGATGGACCCGTGGCGGTCTCGTCTGAACTGTTCGCATTTCTTCAGGAATGCAGGCAACTCTGGACGGAAACTGAAGGGGCGTTTGACCCTGCAGCAGGAGCCCTGATCCAGCTCTGGAGGACGGCCCGGCAGAATCAGACTGTTCCGACAGAAGAAGAGATAGCTGCCGCGATGGAAATCAGCGGCTTTCAGTACGTGGAGCTCAATCCCGACACCGAAACTGTCGCGTTCACACGCCCTGGCGTTCTGGTGGATTTCGCGGCAATCGGAAAAGGGTATGCCGTCGACCGGGCGATTCAGCATTTGCGCCAGGAAGGCGTCGTGGATGCCCTGGTCCATGGGGGGCACAGCAGCCTGATGGCGATTGGAAACCACACCGGGCAGACCGGCTGGCCAGTCGGCATCAAAAATCCGCTCTTCACGGAAGAACGATACGTCACGATGCCTGTGATCAATCAGGCGATGTCGACAAGTGGTTCAAACATTCAATTTTTCCGACATGAAGGGCGGCGGTACGGGCACCTTCTGGATCCCCGCACCGGTTGGCCGTCAGAAACCCTGCTTTCGGTTTCCGTTCTGGCCCCGACAGCGACCGTCGCCGAGGCCCTGTCGACCGCTTTCTACGCCATGGGACTCGACAAGGCAAAGGCCTATTGCCATCATCATTCAGAGATCGGCGCTATTTTTGTCCCGCCTCCACAGCGCGGGAGGACATTGACTCCCACTGCCTGTAACATCCCACCAGACCAACTCTTTTTTCACCCGAGCGGGTCTCCACCGGAGCACAGTGCCTGAGGAGCGCTCTCAGCGGAGAGCAGCGAGCTCTCTCTGTGAGATATTTCAGTTTGAGAAGGATAGTTCGTGAACACGGTAACCCGCGCTCCTTTGATTGCGGTCCTGCTTCTGGTCGTGCTCCGCATTTCCATTGGATGGCAGTTTCTCTACGAAGGCCTCTGGAAGAAGGAAACCCTGTCGACCCCAGATCCCTGGACTTCGGAAGGGTATCTGAAGAACGCACAGGGTCCGCTGCGGAATTACTTCCGTGACATGACGGGCGATCCAGATGATCTCAACTGGCTGGACTATTCCAAGATGAGCCAGAAGTGGTACGACTGGCGCGATCGCTTCGTCAAACACTACCATCTCAGCGATGCCCAGCAGACCACGCTCAACGCGCTGCTCGACGGCTCGGCCACTGAAGACACCCCGGCCGACCAGTTGCCTCCGTCCAAGACGACAGTCGTTGAACTGGCGACTCTGCCCGATGGCGTCACGGCTGAGAAGCTCAAGCCGATTGCAATGTACAACGCCGAGAAGAAACAGATCTCCGTCAATGGCCCATTGCTTCCGAGTGAAGAGGCCAATCTGTTGAAGCTGGCAGGAATTCAGCGGAGCAGCACTGGAGCTCTCGAGCTCCAGTCGGATCCAGGAAAAGCTCCAACGGGCGACAAGCTGGCTTATGCCCGATCAATCGACCGGCTGGTAACTCTTTCCCGTCAGCTCTCCTTCCGCCACAAACTTGCAGCCCAGCTGCGGGGGAATCCAGACTTTGTCGGTGTCACCGGCCGTAAGAACGAGCGCGGCAGCTTCGACATCATCATGGGGACCGTGACAGCGGATCAGGTCGGAGAAGGCGCGAACAGCGTGGTCTATGGAAAGATCCAGGAATACAAGGACCTGGTCAACGATTACAACGCCAGCGTCGCCTCAGCAAAGATGGACTACCAGATCGATCATGCCAACATGCTGGGCAAGAAGGTCGCCATCATGCGGAGTGAGATCGTCGGCCCGATCAAATCACTGGACAAGGACCTGCGATCGGCTGCGATGGCACTGCTGACACCTGAGCAGCTGAAATACGGCGCTCCGCCAGTCGGTGACTCTCCACTGGCTCGCTCTGACAAGCAGGTGATGTGGGGACTGATTATCCTCGGAGTGATGCTGATCATCGGTCTGGGAACGCGTGTCGCCGCCGTGCTCGGCGCCGTCATGCTGATGATGTTCTACATGGTGATGCCACCTTGGCCGGGCGTGCCTCAGCCACCAGGACCGGAGCACGCTTTCATCGTCAATAAGAACATGATTGAAGCGATTGCCTTGCTTGCCATCGCCGCCTTGCCGACGGGCAGCTGGTTTGGGATTGATGCCCTGTTCTCCCGGTTCTGCTGCCGCCGTTGCAATACGGTCACGCAGACTCCGGCGATCCCGGGGGCACAGACAACCCCACCAGCTCCGGCAGCGACAACGGCTCCGGCAAAGTGATTTGAGATGAGTGGATCGCAGCCCCGGTCTGGGACCACAGACCGGGGCTGACATTTTCAGACAGAAGGGGCCCTCGCATGCTTTCACTGCGATTGCGATCTGCTCTCCCCTTTCTCTGTCTGTTTCTGCTGATCCCGTCCGCTCAGGGGGACGAGATCACATATCGCCTCTCGACGGGCGAGACGACAACCTCACAGGGAACGTTGATCGTTACCGACGATGAACTTCGCCTGCTGGAGCGCTGGGATGGCCAGATTCAGCCTCTCCACAAAAAGCAGATTGTCGAGGTCAAAGAGACAGGGCCCGCCACGCCAATCACGACTCAGCAGATGGCGGACCGTCTGCGCGAACTCTTCGGACAGGATCTGATTCGCATCGAGGCTCAGGACAGCGTCGTCGTCGGACTGGTTCTGTCGAGCCCGCTCCCTGCAAAAGGGGAAGTCGCTGTTCAGAACTTCCTGAAGAAGGCCATGCGCTTCATGGTCAATGTGGAAGGAGTCTTCGAACGCTATGCGAAGCAGATGGAGTTTCCTCTTCGCGACCTGAAGTACCCGTTGGTTCTTTTGATCTTCGAATCGGAAACCGACTTCGATGATTACTACAACGACACCACCGGAGCCCGCGGGCTAACGGCATCAGGCGTCGTCGGATTCTATGCCAAAACGACGAACTGGCTCGCCGTCCGGATGAGTTCCTGCGACTCATTTGAAGTCCCGTTGCACGAAGCGATTCACCAGCAGATGTTCAATCGGGTGATTCAACGGTTCGCCCCAACGCCTCGCTGGTTTGATGAAGGAATCGCCAATGCCTTTGAAGGATCAGGGGAACGAATTGACTCCAACCCCGGGAAACTGAGTGCTGAATACATCCGACATGCACAGACGATCCCCAAAGGAATCTCCTGGTCGAAAATGATGGGAGACGACAGTGCGTTTTTCGCTGACGTCATCGCTGGCGATGCCTATACGCTCGCCTGGTGCCTGCACTGGATGGCCTGGACCAAGGGGAAGGAAGGCTACAAGCTCTACATTCAGGAACTCGCCAAGCGGAAGCCGCTCGAAGAACTCCCGCCGGGGGCAGAGGAAGTCCTGTTCCAGCGCTGCTTCGGGATGACGATGAATGAGATGCAGGAGAACTTCCCGGTGGCCGTTCAGGAAGCGGCGCGAAAGCAGAAATTCACTCTTCCACCTGAGAAGAAACGCTCCGTGGAGCAGAAGGCGTTGTGCCAGTATCAGCTGGACGCCGTTCTGAAGCCGAACGTGCCCGGGCAACTCGAAGTCACTGGGAAGATCATGAATATCTCCCCCATCCGGGACATGACCTTCTACCTGACACTCGAGTTCGAAAACGGGTTCTATTACGAATACGTCTTCGCGAACGTGAAGCCCCGACAACAGATGAAGCTACCGACCTTACCTCCACGCAAACGCATTCCCGGAGTTCCCCCCGGGCGATCAGCGTCGTATCGGGTGTTCGTCAGCAGTGTCCCCGCCGACAGCGCCGAGGGCGGAGCCTGGGCAAAAGGCCGCGTCCCCGGCCCGATGACTGCCCGTTAGAGTTGAATGGCAGATTCACACTTTTCAGAGCGAGGCCGCGACAATGGACGAGCATTCTCCTGACTCTTCGCGTTCCGATGCAGCAGAACCACAGCCCCGGAACCGGTCGACGTTACGCAATCGACTGATCGGATGGAGCATCTCGCTCGCGATCATTGCTATTGTGATTGCGATGCTGCTGCCTGCCCAAAGAACTGCCCGAGAATCAGCTCGAAGGGTGCTCTGCATCAACAACATGAGGATACTTGGCGTCGCCCTGCACAACTATCATAACGACTGGGGCTTCTTTCCTCCGCCGTACACCACAGACGAACAGGGAAAACCACTTCACAGTTGGCGGACACTGCTACTTCCTTATATCGGGAGAAGTGAACTTTACGATAAAATTGATTTAGCCAAGCCCTGGGACGATCCGGTTAATGCGGAGGCGCGGAACACCGTCATCCCTGAATTCCTTTGTCCGTCGAATATCCACTCAGAACCGCATACGTGTTACGTCGCGATTGTTGGCGATGAGTTTGCCTTCTCGCCAACACAGCCGCGGGCGATCTCCGATTTCAAAGATGGACTCAACAACACGGTTATGGTGATGGAAGTTCCGCTTGAGAAAACGTTCGAATGGATGTCACCGCATGATGCGAATGAACAGACATTCTTAGGAATCGACACGGAAACCAAGCTTCCGCATCTCCGTGAATTCCATGTGTTGCTCGGAGACGGCAAAGTGCAATTCGTCAGCAACTCCCTGCCTGCGGAAACCCGCCGGGCGTTACTGACCACATCTGGCGGGGAGAGGGTCGGCAAGTTTTGACGCGAGCTTTTGAGAACGTACGAAATACCATTCCATGAGCACCAGCGGAACCAGCCAGCACGCCCATGGGGTGACGAGATCGAACCACTCCGGGCCAAATTCGAGGACCGTCGCGGCACCGGCGACCACTCTCAACACGACCGCCGAGCAGAGCAGCGTGAAGTTCCGCAGCATCCAGCGCCGGTGGTGAGCGAATCTTCGTTGAACTGCTGACCGCCAACCCATCGCGACGCTGATTCCCGTCAGCAGCGACAGCGTTCCAAAGCCAGCACCCGCGACCGGCCCGGCCGCAGCATAGAACGCCATCCACAATCCGCTGGGAGCGAGCAAGCCCAGAACATTCACGGCCTGAACGCGGCCCACTAGGCGATGCCATCTCGGGAAGCGCAGGCGGAACGCAGAGCTGATCAGCAGCAGCCCGAGGATCAGTGAAATCGGTCCCGAAAGCAGATGGGCCCAAAACGCCCATTGATAGCTCCCGAAGAACTCTTCTTCACGACCTCTGAGAAACTCTGACCTGAAGTCCGGCGGAAAGTAATCGCGGTAATTCAGCACGATCGCCGCGTTGACCTTGAGAATCAACGCCGCAACCAGCAGCGCTAACAGACGCCATTTGCTGTGCCAGGGGTATTCGAATTCTTGTCTCATCGAAGTGGCCGATACGCTCAGGACTGGGGGAACCACCTCAGCAACACTGCGTGACTCCGTCAATTTACAGAGAGAAGCCCTATATTACTCTTCCGGCTTACTGATCTACTCAGACGATCTTTAGTCACATCGCCTCCGAATTGTTTCGCTCGTGTGCGCTCATTTCATTTGATGTTTATGTGCATTGCAAACTATTAAACGTGACAGCCCGTTGATATCTGTCGCCCTCTGTCTGTACGCTCACGAATCAAAATCGCTTCGCGTTCGCTCTTATTTTTCGTCGTGTTTCTTCCCTGACGATACAGAGGTTCGTACATGAGCCCATCGGCCACCGCCGCTCGAGGTCGCAATTCCCATGTCGGGATGCGCCCTGCTTTTACCCTGATCGAACTGCTGGTAGTGATTGCCATCATTGCCGTGCTGATCGCTCTGCTGCTCCCTGCGGTGCAACAGGCCCGTGAAGCCGCCCGGCGCTCTCAATGTAAAAACAACCTGAAGCAGCTCGGGCTCGCTCTCCATAACTATCACGACCAATATGGCACTTTCCCTCCTTCATCTGTCGGTCGCTGCACGACTCCTCTGCTGAATACCAACGGTCTTTCGTTCCTGCTCCCGTTGATTGATCAGACCCCGCTGTACAACAAGATGAACTTCAGCGGTGCCTTCTCCACATGGTCGTCTGCCCAGCAGGCTGTGGGATCTGGCGCATATGCGGTGACCTCTGATCCCACCACGAATGGAAATGCGGCCGCGGTAAAAACCGTACTGACTGCATTGATCTGTCCCTCTGATCCCGGCGTTCGCGTCCACCCGGAAACCGGTACCCATTACGGAATCTCTGCGACAAACACTGGTTCAGGCGGAGCCAAAACGAACTACGACTTCAGCACATCAGGCTGGCTCCAGCTCCCTTGTGAGAACTGGGCAGCAGCGAACTCGGCAACTCGCCGAATGTTTGGAGACGGCAGCAAGTGCCGACTGGGCGACGTCACCGACGGTTCCAGCAACACTGTCGCAATGGCCGAAACAACGTTATCAGTTTTCAACGGCCGAACTCCCGCTTGGGGATATCGTGGTTGGACGATGGGCGGAATTAACATGGCCGACCACACCATCAACAACTGGCACTTCAACGGAATCGACTATCCAGTCGGCCAGTTAGGCACCTGGGCTCGCCCCGGCAGTCTTCACACCGGAGGAATTCAGATTCTCATGGGTGACGGTTCCGTCCGCTTCCTCTCCGAGAATGTCGCCGCTGTAACACGGGCAAGACTCGCCTACATCGCTGACGGACAACTGATTGGGGAATTCTAAAACAGTTGATTCCAAGTGGGATACATAAGCCTCAGACCCCAATCGATGTTGCATTCCTTCCAGGGAGGGATGATTTTCGCTACTGATGAATTGAGAGTGTGATCCAATGTTTTCGGCCTTATCGCCTAATCTTTCTCTTGTATGCGCACTCGCTTTGCCTGTTCTTCTGGTATCTGGATGCGGCAGCGCGACTGGCAATCCAGATTCTCCTCAAACTGTTCCTGTGTCTGGAGTGATTAAGCTCGATGAGAAGCCCCTTCCTTGCGCACTCGTCACATTTATCCCGCAGACCGCAGAACAGGGTGTTGAATGTGTCGGCATGACCGACGCTGAAGGTCGCTATCGGCTGAAGCAGATCAGAGGGAAAGAAGGAGCTCCAGTCGGGTCCTATACTGTCGTTGTCAGCAGTTTGGTTGACGGAAAAGGACAACGGATCCAACCGGGTGGTGACCTGACTCCTGCTGACCACGGAGCCAACGAATCATTGCCACCGCGATACAGCAGCTATTCTGATTCGAAGTTAACGGCCACTGTGCCAGCAGAGGGGGGCGAGATTGAATTCGCCCTGAAGAGCAAAAAGTAGAAGTAAATCGAGCCCGGCGTTTCCTCTTGGAAATGCCGGGCCGAAAGTTTCAACCAGAGACTGGTCAGTCTTCCGGCTTACTGCCGTCTCCGCACATCTTCACCACACGCGGATCAAATCGGGCGATCACCGAAATCAGGTCGTCCTGTGCGGCGATGACTTCATCGATGTTCTTGTAAACACCGGGGACTTCGTCGGAACCAGCAGACAGCACGGTGACCCCCTTCTGCTTCAAGTCATTTCTCACGGCATTGAAGCGGTACATGGCATTTGCCTTGGTGCGCGACATCACTCGCCCGGCTCCATGCGATGCGGAATGGAAGCTCTCAGGGTGCCCTTTCCCACGAACCACATAGGCCGGGGTCGCCATCGATCCGGGAATCACACCGAGAACACCGTCACCGGCCGGGGTCGCCCCTTTGCGATGCACGATCACTTCCTTGCCATTGTGGATTTCTTTCCAGGCAAAGTTGTGATGGTTCTCAACGTTCGCAATCACTTGAGCGCCGATCAACTCCGAGACGTTCCGATGGATGACCGCGTGGTTCGCACTGGCATAGTCTCCCATCAGGTTCATGGCTTCCCAATACTCCTGCCCTGCCTGTGACTGCAGGTCGAGCCATGCCAGTCGCCCGAAGTCCTTGTATTCCCGGGGAAGATTCCGCTGTGCGATGGAACTGTATGTCGAACAGACGGCAAAACCTGTCCCCCGACTCCCGCTATGACTGAGCAGCGCGACATAGGTGCCGGGTTCCAGTCCGAGTTCGGCCTGTGGCAATGTCAGTAGTCCGAATTCCACAAAGTGATTGCCGGAACCTGACGTCCCGAGTTGAGACCAGGCCTTGTCCTTGTTCTCCCGGGTCACCCGAGTGACTGTCCAGTCCTGATCCATGACGGGATGAGACTGTTTCTTCTTCCACGCCTGACCGGTCCCGAAGACCGTTCCCCCTTCCAGAGACTTCCGGAAGGCTGGAGCATGTCGTTCGTCATCTAGCATCTCGACCGGGAGATCGAGCACAGAGAGCTTCATTCGACAGGCGATATCGACTCCCACCGCATAAGGACAAACCGCCCCTTCCAGCGCGAGAACGCCTCCGATTGGCAGGCCGTAACCGACATGAGCGTCGGGCATCAGTGCGGCACCAACCGCATGAGGCAACGCGCAGGCATCCCGCATCTGGGCGTGAGACTGCTCGTCGATGAACTCGCCACCCCAGGTGCGGTACGAGACCGGTGCCTGACGAATGGGCATATTGGGCTGGTGCAGGCGTTTCGCCAGTGCCCCGAAGTGGGAATCAGTCAGATACCCTTCCGGATTCGCCAGCACTCCTTTGATCAGATTTTGAACTTCCTTCCCTCGGGCTCCGATCGTGGCAGCGGACTGGACCGCCGTGATTGCTTCAGGCACGGCCCAGTCAGGGACTCCCAGTTTGTTCAGCTGTTTACGATTCATTGTGCACCATTTTCATCCCTGAACGACCTCAACTCACACTGCTGCCGGACCCATTTTTCCTCGAGACCAATGAGGGCTCCCGACACTCAAGTTTGCCCCAGATCATTGGTCTGCCAAGAGTTGAGATCCAAGAAAGAGCCCATTCCTGCAGAAACGCCTTGTTTGTGCTCCTCTTTTCGACCAAGTCAGGGAAGTGATTTCCTCCTTATTCGGAAGTCATCAATCTCCGGCCTGGTCAAAGCTTCCGCAATCTCCGGACACATCAGATCAAAAAACGTTCACCCAATCACTGATTTGTGGAACGCTCTCGTTGAGTCGGCATGGATCGCGGCCTAAGATGGGCACCGCGAATTTCGCAATCCGCCGACTCCGAGCTATGCTCGGACCGGCACGCAGCCTCAGGGAGTTTCGGGATGGCGAACAGTAAAATCGTGCTGATCGAAGATGATCGCGAGATCCAGACCACGTTGCGGGCGGTGCTCGAAGCGGCCGGCTATCGCGTTCTGTCGGCCTCGAACGGTGCCGAAGGGCAGAAGCTGATTCAAGCCGAAAACCCGGATCTGATCATCACCGATATGATGATGCCTCGGATGGGGGGATTTCCCGTCCTTGAATACCTGCGAACACTTGAGTCCGCTCCCCCTGTGATCATGATCACCGCCAACGAAGGGGGACGGCACAAAGCCTATGCCGAGATGCTCGGGGCCGTTGACTATCTCCGCAAACCATTTGCGATGGATGTCCTGCTGGAAACAGTCCGACGGGCACTCGAACAGGCGAGCTCCCCGGCTTCCATTGCGGCGGACGAACCCGCCGACGACGGCAGCCCGTTACGCAGCCGCGTTGCCAAAAAGAAAAAAGACTGAGCGGCGATTCAGTACGAATCCGATTCAGTATCCCGTTCTCTCTAAGTGAATTGCAGACTGTCGATGTTGACCGAACTGAACGTGAATGGAAGCACGAACCGCTGGCAGGAAATGAGCCGTCGGGTTCTCGCCGGAGAATCGATTTCGGTGGAGGAAGGCCGTGCCATCCTAGAGTCGAAAGATGAAGAGATCCTCGAGCTCCTCGCCGCGACTTATGCCGTCCGCCGGGCACACTTCTCCAATATCGTCCACCTGTATTACCTGAAGAACGCCAAGAGCGGACTCTGCCCTGAAGATTGTGGGTACTGCTCACAGTCGAAGATTTCAGAGGCACCGATCGAGAAGTATTCGATCGCCAACGAACGGGTTCTCATGGAAGGAGCCCGCAAGGCGAAAGAGAGCCAGGCACGCACTTATTGCATTGTCGCCAGCGGGCGTGGCCCGACGAATCGCGAAGTTGATCACGTCTGTGGCGTGGTCAAGAAGATCAAAGATGAACTCGGCCTGCACATCTGTGCCTGCCTGGGATTGCTGAAGCCGGAACAGGCTCAGAAACTGGCTGATGCCGGTGTCGACCGCATTAACCACAACCTGAATACCTCACGGCGCTACTACGAGGAAATCTGCACGACCCACACTTATCAGGATCGTCTGGACACGCTCAAGGTCGCACACGAAGCCGGCATGGAGCTCTGCAGCGGGCTGATCGTCGGCATGGGCGAAGTGCAGCAGGACATCCTGGATGCCGTCTTCGAACTGCGGGGACTGGATATCAAATCCATCCCAGTCAACTTCCTGCATGCGATCGACGGGACTCCACTGGCGCAGAAGGATGAACTGGATCCTCGGTACTGCCTGAAAGTGCTGTGCCTGCTGCGAATGGCTCACCCAAGCGTCGAAGTCCGCATTGCCGGCGGTCGCGAACTCAACCTGCGATCCATGCAGGCGATGGGTCTGTACGCCGCGAATTCCATCTTCGTCAGTGACTATCTCACGACAAAGGGGCAAACCAAAGAAGAAGATTTCGCGATGGTCAAAGACCTGGGCTTCGAGATCGTCATCGGCGGGCATGAAACCAGCGTCGAAGTCGAGCCGGAACTCATGGCCTGATCATCAGGGCCGCGGAAGCGGATCCGTTCAAAATGAACTTTCCAGGGCTGTCTGAATCCATCGCGTTCAGACAGCCCTTTCCTTTGATCTGCCTGCGAATGGTGAATGCGCTTTCGAAATTCCTCGAATCCTGCCAGTGAGGTGAGCGGGACCATTGAGGCGACGCAGCCAAACTGCTTGAATCATCTCTTGCCGGGAGGCACTCCGCCTTGCCCGAGATTTGTGGGAACGAACGCCATGAAATCGCTGGGACGTCGTGAGTTTCTTCAGGGCTGCAGTCTTCTTCTTGTCAGTGAGACCCTCCGCAGGATGGGCGCTCAGCGAGCCCACGCAGCCGGGCCGCAGGCAGACGGCCTGAAGATCGGCCTGATCACCGACCTGCATTACGCCGACAAACCAGCAGCAGGTAGTCGCCAGTACCGAGAAACTCCCGCCAAGCTCAGCGAAGCCGCAGCGGCATTCAAGCAGGAATCGGTCGCATTCGTCGTTGAGCTCGGCGATCTGATTGATTCCGCCCCGAGTCTGGAAACAGAACTTGGCTACCTGAAAACCATGCAGCAACAGATTTCATCCCAGATCCCGGAATGCCATTTCGTCCTGGGAAATCACTGCGTCGAACGACTGACCAAGCAGGAGTTTCTCACGGAAGTCGGGCAGGAGAAGTCCTACTACTCATTCGATAAAAGCGGGTTCCACATTGTGATTCTCGATGCCTGTTTTCGGGGCGATGGCGAACCTTATGGCCGGAACAACTCCGATTGGAAGGACGCCTTCATTCCTCCGGCCGAGCTGCACTGGCTGAAGGCCGACCTGGCCGCGACAGACAAGCCGACGATTGTATTCGTGCATCAGCGGCTGGATGTCAGCAATCACTATGCGCCGAAGAATGCTGCAGAAGTTCGGAAGATTCTCGAGGAATCCGGAAAGGTCGCCGCGGTGTTTCAGGGGCACAGTCACAAGAATGACCACAAAGAGATCAACGGAATCCACTATTGCACTTTGGTGGCCATGATCGAGGGGACTGGGCCAGAGAATAACGGCTACTCACTGCTGGAGCTGTCGCCAAGCGGGATCATCAAGCTGACTGGCTTCCGCAAGCAGAAGTCGTATGACTGGTCGACCGCGCCAAAGTAAGCGGACAACTCTCACCAGAGTCCAAACTTGAAGGGAGAGTCGCCTCAGTTGTGATGGCTCCCCGCGAGCCTCCGTAGGTCTGAATATTGGACGCGTGCTCTCATGAGCCGATGGGGCAGTTGCTGCGTGCCCCGACGATGCCGCCTCGCTGACTCCGCCTCCGAGAGTCGAGCTCTCCGCCGCCATTTCAGGCCCGAATCAGGATGATTGAACCCGACTCCGACTCTGACGGCACAGATCACCTCACTTCCTGAAAACACTAGCCAGCGGGGGCGATTCACTCAAGAAGAGGCGAGCCGGCTACAGGCTCCCGCTCAGGGTGAATTGGCACTTGCTCAAGGAGACCGCAGGAACTCTCTCCCCTGCGAAGTTTCCCACTCAGCACCGAAACTGCCTGTTAAATCAACAGTGCGGATCGTGCCAACTTTCACAGAGGCGGTGATCCACTTAGACCGGTTGCGCGATCTGGTTGCCCCCTGTCATCACCAAGGTCTGCCTGCATTTCCGGAACCACCTATCCAACAAACTACCCTGCAACCCGTGTTTTCAGGTTGATCTTTTGAAAATGGTTTTTAGTGGCGTTTTTTCATCAAGTTAGGGGCTTGTGAAGTTTTGCCCGGCGTGGCATCGTGGACTAGGTTGAATCAACGGCAGCAAGACAGGAGTGCAGCCAAGAAAGTCGGAGCCAATCGCTCCTGCTTTTCTCTTAAACCAGGGATGGATGAGGATTCAATACGTCATGTTTGTCTGTGAATAAGGGGATCAGGATGGGTCGGTTGACCATCACGGGAAGCTTGTCTCGAACACTCAGAGTCGGTGCCGCCATGGTGCTGGCGCTGGTGCTCGCTTCCGGATCCGTTCTGGCGGAAGAAGTCCCAGACGTTCAGACAGCTGTTGCACATGGAACCCAGCTGGAGCAACAACGCAGCTGGAAAGAAGCGATCGACGTCTACAAGAAGGCTCTGAAAAAGTGGCCTGACCAGGAAGCCCTCTCGCGCGGACTGCGTCGGTCTCAGTTTCAGTTTTCGATCGCCCGTCGATACTCAGACGAGTCGTTCTTGCGGACCCTGAAGCCGATGCCACTCGACACGGCTCTGGCCCTGTACGACGACGTGCTGATCAACGTCCAAAACTATTATGTTGAACCAATCAATACGACATCCCTGACCGCTCATGGCACTGAAAGCCTGTGGCTGGCTCTCGGAAATACCCGATTTCTCGACGAGAACCTCTTCGGCGCTCCCGACGATCGGGTTCAGAAGTTACGTCGCGATCTGTTCGAGAAGTTCTGGAACAAAGAAGTCAATGGGCTGGCCGGTGGCCGACAGCTTGTCTCTGAAGTCTGTGAACTTTGCCGACAGAGCGTCGGGCTGGATGCCGGTCCAGTTGTGATGGAATACATCTTCGGGGCCTGCAATTGTCTGGATGACTACTCCAATGTGCTCAGCCCGGGCAAGAAGCAGGATCTCTTCGGGAACATCAAAGGTGAGTTCGTCGGAATCGGAATCGTCATGGAAGCAGATGTCGGAAAAGGCATGAGCCTCTCACAGATCCTTCCGGAAAGCCCTGCAGCTGAAGCGGGACTGCGTCGAGGTGACTTTATCACCGCGGTCGACGGCCGCGATGTCCGCAACATGACAACCGAAGAAGCCGCTGGTCTCCTTGCGGGCCGGGCAGGCAGTCAGGTGAATCTGGAAGTCTCTCGTCAGGGGACATCAATCATCAAGGTGAAGTGCACCCGCCGCGAAGTGAAAGTGAAAAGCATCCCGGTCTATAAAATGATCGATCAGCAGAACGGGATCGCCTATATCCAGATGACGGGATTCCAGCAGAGCACTGTTGCTGAAATGGATCACGCCCTGAACGAGCTTTCTCGACAGGGGATGCGGTCTCTGATCTGGGACCTGCGGGAAAATCCAGGTGGACTGCTCACGGCAGCGATTGAAATCCTCGATCGCTTTCTGGAAGAAGGAGTGATCGTCTCAACACGCGGCCGCTCCGCAGACCAGAACATGACCTATACGGCTCATAAGCCCGGTACGTGGAAGACCAAACTCGTGCTGCTCATTGATGAACACAGTGCCAGTGCCAGCGAGATCGTGGCCGGTGCCATTCATGATCACAAACGCGGAATCATCGTCGGTCGTACGTCGTTCGGAAAATGGAGCGTACAGTCGATCTTCGATGCCCGATATTCAACCGCCCTGCGACTGACGACGGCCAAGTTCTACTCGCCGAACGGCAACACCTGGGGTAAGATCGGACTGCAGCCGGATGTGATCGTCCAGAACGGTCCAGAAAGCCGCCCCATCGGAGATGTTGATCTGGAGAATGATCCAGACCTCCGCGAAGCCCTGCGTCAGCTGAACACTCGGGAATTCACCCAAAGATGAGCGATGCCTTCGAGTCCACCGGCCGTCGAGATCCCTCATGGCTGGTGGGTCGAGGACTACGCCCCTACCTGAAGTGGTCCGTCGGAACGGATGGACCACTCACCTGCCTGTGCCAGAGTCGTGAAACGGGTGATATCTACACCGCCGACAACACAGGGACGATCAATCGGATCGACAAGACAGGCCGGATTGTCGGGCTGACTCGAATCTCTCCTGCTCCAGTCAAACTTGTCTGGAGCGACAACGGCGCTTATGGAGCGGTCATTGCCGGCGAAGATGAGATCATCCGCCTGAACCAGTCGCTGAAGACCGTCCACAAACTCTCTCTGCCGGATGTCTGCCTTGCAGTGGCGATTTCCCCTTTCGGCAATCACATCGCGGTCTCTCTTGCGAATGGACTCACACTGATCTACGACGAGCGCAGCAAGAAGATCGCTCAATTCCAGACGATGCGGCCCCTCTCGGCGCTCCAGTTCTGTGCGACCGAGACCCTGATCTTCGGAGCGGCCGAACAAGGTCTGGTCTGCTGTCACAATCTGGAAGGGGCGGAAATTTGGCAGGAACGCAGCCTCTCCAATGTCGGCAAGCTGGCCATTACCGGGGAAGGAGACCTCGTCTTTACCGCCAGCTTCTCACAGGGAATTCAAGCCTATAACGGTGATGGAACTTTCATCGGTTCCTATCTGATCGATGGGACTACCAACCGTGTGGATGTCAGTTTCGAGCCAGAACGAGTCATCATTTCCACCGTCGAGCAGGGCATTTACTGGCTGGATGCTGACGGCGATCAGGTGTGGATGACTCAGGCCGATGACAACATTGTCGATGTCCTCTGCGATCCACTGGGAGAATGGGCCGTGATCGGATTTCAGGAGAGCGGAGTCTATCACCTCAGTTGGGACGGCGGGAAAGCAATCTGAGCAAATCCAGAGTTCACGCGACGGGTGGACGCGTCTGCTCAACCCGCTCCTGAATGACATGCAGCGGAACCAGTTCGTCTCCCCGCCCTGCCCCGGGACAAGCTCGGCAGGTTGCTTCCCAGTCTTCTGGAGTTTCGACGTTGGCTTCCCAGAACGGCCACGTTCGGCATTGCACAGGACGGACAGGATAGATGGTGCAGCCGCGTCCCTGTGGATCGAAAAAGACGCAATCGCCGTTTCCGTACTCAACGAGCGAAATACGTCCACGAGCCGGTCGTGTGTAGAGCAGCCGGATTTCCCCTAGCGGCTTGTCCAGATAGTCGGCGATCGCCCGCACTTCGTCATCAGTCACCCAGACAAAGCCTGGGGCGCCGGTGCAGCAGTCACCGCATTGCGTGCAGGAAAACGGAAGGCCGTCCCGATACCAGGGTTGCTCACTCATCTCAGCGTTACTCAACCAGTCAAACTTCGATTCGTGCAGTTCTGTACCCGACTGTCAACGGGCGCCCCATCTCGCCGACATGCAGCAGACAGATGGTCACCTCAAACAGAATCGGTCAGACCTGCTGGTGATGGAAAGCATCTTCCACCGACACCCGGCCGCGGATTCAACACTCACGGGAAGTCGTTGCGGTCCCATCTCCCCGGTGAAAGAAGCTGATTTCCGGGAGGCCACTGGACCGGTAGAAGACGAACCGACCATTTTAGTAACGGCTGACTCCGGTCGTCGAGGGCCAGAAGGATCTGAACCCACCCCCACCAAAAGTGGAGTGCGGCAGAAAAGAGAATTGCGACTCTCAGAACAGACCGGGACAGCACCTGAAATGCTGTCCCGGACGTTTCAGACTGACGGCCTTACAGCTTGCCGCCGGAGGTCGGGAGACGGAAATACCCAAACAGGGTTTCGCCATTCCGAACAATATAGAACTTCAGCGGTCCCATAGACTCGAGCTCTTTATGATTGAGCACGTAGTCAATGTTCTCGTCACTGACGGTTTCCCAGATGTGCAGACCAACCAGTACATCGCCTTCACGGATGCCGTTGATTTCTGCCTGACTCTGGCCTCGAACCGCTTTGACTTTCATCCCGCCGTGATAAGGCTGGCCGGGCATCGGAAAACCAGCTGTCGACTTCTCAAGCTTCAGCCCCAAAGTCTGCCAACACTTGTCGGAAACGGATGGCTGCTGAGCGATTGTCTGCGAAACGGTGGTTGTCGATACCGGCTGGGCCGTCACATTCTGGATGCCAGGCGACCGGCGAGCCCCGGAAAGCTCGGCGATCCGCAGGTTCAGAGTCTCTTCGGCACCATCACGCTGAACAACAACCGGCAAGGTGGTTCCGGCTGGGCGTCCGAAAATGGAGCGTTCGAAATCAGCTCCATCCACGACCTGAACATCACCAACCTTAGCGATCACATCACCCGGTTTCAGACCGGCAGCGACTCCCGGTGAATCCGGTCGCATTGCCTGAACGACCAGCTTGCGATCCCGACCGCGCTTCACGTCGGTGGTCTGCACCCCGTGATAGGTCAGATTGTGTCGTTCAATATTGATCAGCCGGGCAATGACCCGTCGGGCATCATCAATGGGAATCGCGAAACCAATACGCTGAGCCCCGGCACGAATGGCAACATTGATCCCGATCACTTCGCCGTCAGCATTCAGCAGCGGTCCACCACTGTTGCCGGGATTAATTGCAGCATCAATCTGAATGAGATTCTTGTACGACTGCTCATCGTTCACTTCAACATCGCGGGAACGATGGCTGATAATTCCCCGGGTAACCGAAGATTCATAGCCGTATGCATTGCCAATCGCTATGACATCTTCGCCCAGCATCAGGTCCGAAGAAGTGCCGAAGTTCGCGACCATCAGCGATTCGCGAGGCTCAATCTTGATGATTGCCAAGTCTTCGCGGGAATCATACGCCAGCACACGGGACTCGTATTCCGTCCCGTTATAGGTCGTGACACGCAGACGTTCCACGTCCTGCACGACGTGGTAGTTGGTGACGATATAGCCCCGTTCATCGATGATGATACCGGTGCCCATGCCATTGATCTTGGTGGCTTTCCCGGCTGAGAAAACCACGTCCATCGATTTCTGGCGTTTTTCAGTATGAATATTAACAGAAGACCGTTCCGCTCGTTCAACGATGCGGGTCCGCTCTGTATTCCGCAATGAAACGGAATTTGCTGTCGTCTGCTCGGCAAGTGCGAGGTGCGGTGACAGTGCAAGTATCATCGCCAAGCACCACCCGGCGCGGCAGAATCGCATCGTCATCGGCAGGCCTGTTCCTGTTGTATCCCAATGCAACAGTGGGCGATGTCCGTCCGCCAAACTGGAGGTCAGTCCCTGGTGCTCCACTGCCCCCAACATCGGAACTGTGTCGACCTGCGCTTGAGGCACCAAAACCCTGCGACGCAAACCTTGCCTAATCGTTCAATGGAGAATTAGGTAAACTTTCCTCCCATCACCAACCGCCTCCCGGCCGAAAGCATCGAGCGCCCCGGTTTTCATTCAAGACTGTCGAAAGACGGCAAAAGAATGGGGCTCAACAAGGTTCTGCGGACGGCGGTTGGGGCAGAAACCGAATCCCTCTTCAACGAAAAACCTGAAAAATGACGCGACGTGAAAAGATTGAAGCCCGGCTTCAGGAAGATCCCAACGATGTTTTCCTGCATTACAGCTATGCAATGGAACTGACGAAGGAAGGGGATGAAGCGGCTGCCCGCGCCTCTTTCCAGAGAGTCCGGGAACTCGATCCGAATTATGTGGCCGGCTACTTTCAGGAAGGCCAGTTTCTCTCAGGAATTGGCGATGTCGACGGAGCCAAAGAGATTCTACAGGCAGGAATTGCCGTTGCTCGTTCCGTTGGAGACCAGCATGCCGTCGGGGAGATGACTGCATTTCTTGACGACATTTCGTAAGGCGCCGACCTTGATCGTCAAAATCGACCCAGACCTCCGTCACCCCGGTCCAAACTGAATGCCAATAGCACGGAAAGGAGCCGCCTTATGCGAGTGTTGATTACCGGGTTTCCCCCCTTTGAAGGGTGTCCAGTCAACCCGTCTCAGCATCTGATCCAAGCACTGGCGAGACTTCCAGCTCCACCGACTCAGGCAGAAATCATCACTGCGGAAGTGCCCGTTGATTACGTCGGGTTGGATTCCGTGATTCAACAATTGTTGAGCGAGGTCAAACCTCAGGTCTGGATCGCATTCGGAGTCGGGCGTCAGGAGACTCCTTTGCGTCTCGAGCTCCGCGGCGTGAATCGAGACCATTCTGATCGTCCGGACAATCAGGGGATCGTGCGGAAAGACTGGACCATCTCGCCGATTGGGCCAGACCTGCTCGAAACAGAACTCCCTTTGGCGGAACTGGCCTCTCTGCTGACGACCTCAGGCTTTCCGTCAGTCATCAGCTGGGATGCTGGCACTTATCTGTGTAACCATCTCATCTACAGGGCAATGGAACAGATCAAAGAACGGCGACTTGATTGCCAGTTCATGTTTGTCCATCTTGCCCCTGCAGAAATCGGTTTCCCTGTCGAAAAGTTACTGTTTTCGCTTCAAATCATGATCGAATGGTTTCAGAATCGGTCGTGCCCGGCAACGACAGCCGACACTCTCGCCTGAGCCAGCCAAAGGTCTCACTCCTCTCGATCAAACCGTTCCATCGAAGCCTCCTTACGCAGTCCCACGGGAAACATTGATGACAGCCCCCCTGCCGGCACAGTATTGGTTGGGATTCGACCTGGGCGGCACAAAGATGTTGTGCCAGATCTACGACGCGAAATGGAACGTCGTTGCCAAGGAGCGGAAACGAATCCGTCCGGGGACTCCCGCCAAAGGGGGCGTTGACCGGATCCTCGAGATCATCCGCGAAGCCCTCAACAAAGCGGGCCTGACCCCCAGCGACCTGGCGGGAATCGGCATTGGCTGCCCCGGTCCGATCGACATGAATAAGGGACTTCTCCTGGATCTGCCGAATATCGGCTGGCAGGCTGTCCCTATTAAAGAGAGGCTGACAGAGGCATTTCACTGCCCTGTCGAAGTGCTGAATGATGTGGATGCTGGTGTCTATGCCGAGCATCGACTGGGGGCCGGCAAAGGTTCTTACACAATGATGGGAATCTTTGCCGGTACTGGAATCGGCGGGGGATGTGTTTATCAGGGAGAAATCCTGCGGGGAGCAACAACCTCCTGCTTCGAAATTGGCCACATGCAGGTGATGTCGAATGGACCTCGCTGTGGTTGCGGACAGCGGGGCTGTCTCGAATCGGTCTCCAGCCGACTGGCAATTGCTGCCCAGTGTGCGCGAGCGGCCTATCGTGGAGATGCTCCCTACCTGTTGCAGGCGGGAGGAACAGATATCGCCAATATTCGCAGCAGTGCTTTAAAAGCGTCGATTGCTGCCGGCGATAAGGCGGTCGAGCGGATCATCAAGGAAGCCGCTCGCTACATCGGCATCGCTGTCGGCAGCGTGGTGAACCTTCTGGCTCCAGAGGTGGTGGTGCTGGGTGGCGGCCTCGTCGAAGCGATGCCAGATCTGTTTGTCCCGACCGTGGCAAAGTCCGCCAACAAGCGAGTCATGCCCGCCTACCGTGACACCTTTAAAGTCGTACCGGCCCTTTTGAAGGATGATGCCGGTGTCCTCGGCGCTGCCATGTGGGCAGAACACAACATCACAAAAGCCCGCGTTCTCAAGAAGTGAGTTCAAAGGACTTGAGATCGGACGCCTGTCCCGATTCTTAAGTCAACGGCATCCCTGATGCCTCCAGCAGAACCTGCTGAACAAGCAGTTCATGGTCATAAGGGAAGTCGTTCTGCTTCTCTCCCCGAATGATCTGCGCCATATCCATTGCGTCTGCCACATAGCGGGGGAACTTCGGCAGGGTAATTGTGTGTGTCCCTGCTTTGTATTCACCGCGAGGCTTCGAAAACGACACCGTTACCTGCGGGTTATCCAACGGTTGAATGTGAAAAGTCCCTTCCGTTCCGCAGACGGTCAGATGCCGCCGACGGAAGCCTTCGACTTCCACACCGCTTGATCGAACCGTTGCATTTGCTTTCGGCCACGTCAGGACTGCGAGACAGTTGTCCTTTAACTGATCGTCTCCGGTGCCTGAGTGCTGCAGAACCGGCGTGATGGTCTCCGGGCGTCCCAGCAGGGCAATCACCAGATCCATGAGGTGACAGCCCAGTTCGAACATCGTGCCCCCTGAGAACTCTGCCAGTTGCTTACGTGTTCCGGGGTCGAGCACTTTGCTCATGACCGCATCGATTTCGAAGATCTCTCCGAGCCAACCTTCTTTCAAGAACTGACGAAGCAAGATCACTCCCGGGTTGTAGCGGTACATATACCCAGATTGAACAATGAGATTCTGCCGACGGGCCGACTCCAGAATTCGCTGAAACTGGGACAGCGACGCACCGGCCGGTTTGTCGAGGTGCACATGCTTCCCGGCATTCACGCTCAGCTCAGCGAACTTCAGCAGATCGCGGACTTCGGTTTCGACGAGGACCGCCTGCAGACCGGGAACCGCCAGCAATTCTTCCGGAGTCATCCACGGGAGATCACGATAGGCCGCCTGTTTCTCCGCTCGACGCCGAAGCTCCGGATCCGGTTCGGCGATTCCGACGATTTCGTAATCAGGGGAATTCCGATAGACCGACAATTTGGTGGCATGAGCGTGCCCAGTTCCAATCTGACCGACCTTGATTCGGGGTTTACTCACCCCTGAAGTCTCTGCTTTTCCCCATGTGCCCGCTGAGAGAGCCCAGGTGACCGACCCAAGTTGAATCAGCGACTGCCTGCGCGTAAGTGCAGTATCAAACATGGGAGAACAGTTCTCTTTAAGGGCCTGGAGATGCGATCAAGAAACCCACTCTGCAGAAGACGCGACAGGGATAGCCGTCTCCCACTCGCGCTTTCGCTTTTCATCCCGACCAAATAACATGGGCGGTTCCTTGGAAAATTGCTACTGTGAAAGTCATTCAATGAGTCATTCGACGCCTTCGGCATATCTTGAACGCCTGTTTGGATTGCATGGAAAAACAGCGATCGTCATTGGCGGAACCGGCGTTCTTGGCGGAACGATCTGCGATGCCCTCGCCCGGGCTGGCGCGTTCGTATATGTCGTCGGAAGCAATCAGGACGCCGGTCAGGCCGTTGTCGACCGATGGCAGAATCAGGCCTGTTTCTTCAAGGCCGATGCAAGCAAGCGATCCGATCTGGAAGCACTGGTCGAACACCTGCAGACTCATGGTCGTAATGCCGACATCCTCGTGAACGGTGCGGGAGTGAATTCTCCGACGCCGTTCCTCGAGATCACCGATGAGGAATGGGACCGAATCATTCGGGTGAACCTCACCGCCGTCCGCATCGCCTGCCAGGTTTTCGGCGCTTACATGCTGAAGCAGCAGACCGCCGGGTCGATCATTAACGTGGCCTCTTTGTCGGCGATCACACCTCTCTCCCGAGTCTTCAGCTACTCTGCCACCAAAGCAGCTGTTCTGAATCTGACGCAGAACCTCGCTCGGGAATGGGCACCGAAGGGAATCCGCGTGAATGCGCTCTCCCCCGGCTTCTTCCCTGCCGAGCAGAACCGCAAGGTGCTCACCGCCGATCGCGTCGAAAAGATCATGGGACACACTCCGATGGCCCGCTTCGGAACCCCAGACGAACTGGCCGGCGGCGTCCTTCTGATGGCATCGAATCAGGCGGGGAGCTTCCTGACCGGTGCCAACATCGTGATCGACGGCGGTTTCTCCGCCATGACGATCTGAAGCCGTTTGACGATTGTTTCAAAGGCTCGCCAGAAGACAGTTGCCCGGCCGCTGATGCGTTCGGGTCGGGCGACTCTTTCCGGCCGGATTCAATATTTGGGCAAACGCCAGTTGCCATCCGGAACCCGTCTGCGAACAATTCCTCGGGAACTGGACACCTGACTTCGCCGCTAAACTGTTCATGATCCGGTGAGAACGATGACACGGCACTTTTCGGAAGCAGGTCTGGTCCCTTAGAATCGAGGCCAGCCATGACTTTTCCGACTTCAGTCACCAACTCGCCGAGCGCCATGGAATTCGAAGATCGCCTGCGTCGTGCCATCGAACGGGGTGAAAAGACCCGCGTTGATCGTGGCCGGGCCGAGCTGGCCCGAGAGCTGACGCAGGAAGAACTGCGCTCACTGCACTCACAATATCGTCTCGACATCTCTGAGCACGTCGAGGACTGTCTACGCAAACTCGCCGACCATCTGCCTGGTTTTAAGTTCCAGAGCGTGATGAACGAAGACGGCTGGGGCGGGCGCCTCGTTCGTGACGACTTGCATCTCGTGCCCGGCAAGCCGCCGGAATCACGATACAGTCGTCTGGAAATGGTGGTCACCCCCTTCTCTTCTGCCGGGATTCTGGAACTGCAGGTCAAAGGGATGGTTCGCAATCGCGAAATCACGAACCGCAAGCATTATCAGCGGCTCACCGAATTCGACCGCGATGGCTTCCTCGAAATCATCGACCTGCGAGTGCTCGAATTCGCCGAGCTGTACACCGCAGCGAAATAGCCGCCGCTAAATGACATTGTCAGTTCCCGGCGATAAGATCCACAACGGGGAAGAGAGCGTCTCTTCCCCGTTGTTTCGTTTTCCGCCCTTGAGACCGTTTTGCTTTTTGATCTGCCCGTTGCTGCCACACGGAATTGAGTCTTTTATCAACCGAACCGCGCACTGCGGGCAGACGGGAGAGCAAACTGCTCTAGAATCCGACCTCGACATGAGCAAAGAGACCGACCTGCAGCGTGTGCTGGACCTGGGACTGGTGGCGATCATTCGCTCTGACAACGGTGACCAGCTGGTTGAAGTGGCCGAGGCTCTGCTCGCTGGCGGAATTGACGTCCTTGAAGTGACATTCACCGTCCCCGGGGCGCTGGAAATCATTCAACAGATCAGCAAGAAGCTCGGGAAGAGAATCCTCCTCGGGGCCGGAACAGTTCTCGATCCAGAAACCGCTCGGGCTGCGATCCTCGCTGGCGCAGAGTTCATTGTCACTCCTGTTGTGAACGTGGAAGTCATTCAGCTCTGCCAGCGCTACAGCAAGCTCTGCATGGTGGGAGCATTCACCCCGACGGAAGTCCTGACCGCGTGGCAGGCAGGTGCCGATCTGGTCAAAGTCTTCCCTGCTGAAATCGGTGGGCCAAGCTATCTGAAGATCCTGCATGGCCCGCTTCCGCAGATTCGTCTGATGCCGACCGGCGGAGTCAACCTCGACACGATGGCCGCATTCGTGAAGAACGGCGCCTGCGCTGTCGGACTGGGGTCATCCCTCGTCGAAAAGGAAGCTCTCGCAAATGGCGACATGCAGCGAATTCAGACTCAGGCGGCAGCTTATGTCAGCAAGATGAAAGAGTGTCGCGGGCAGAAATAGTGCGACTCTCCCACAGCAGTTTTCTTTCGTTTTGACTGACACAGAACCATGTTTCTCACACTTCAGTCTGATTCACTCGATGAAACCCGGCGGCTGGGGGCTGCGCTGGCCGCATGTCTCGCGCCGGGGGACGTCGTCGCGCTGGACGGAGAGTTGGGAGCCGGCAAAACACATCTGGTGCAGGCCATCACTCAGGCACTGGAAGTCGATCCGGAAGAGGTTCATAGCCCGACCTTCGTGCTCATTCAGGAATACGATGGTCGCATTCCCATTTGCCACATCGATGCTTACCGCCTGAACGACATCGATGAATTTCTGGAACTGGGTGCCGATGAACTCCTCGGCGGCGATGCCGTCACCCTGATCGAGTGGGCCAGTCGTGTGAAGGACGTTCTCCCGAGGGACCGGCTTTCTATCCAGATCACGAGTAGCGGAGAAACATCCCGGACTCTGCTCATTACGAGTTCAGGGACCCGCAGTCAGCAGATCATCTCCGGCTGGGTCGCGGCGCTGAACGACAACTGAGCTTGCGACGCAGGCTCAAGGTTAAGCTCAGGTTGCAGGAGACTCTGCATCTTCAGCCGCGCAGGCAGTGACTTCACTCTCGCTGTCATTGGGAGCGAACGAGATCAGCAATCCTGCGAAAATGTTCTGCAGGAGAGTCTGGAGAACGATCGTCAGTCCAACGGCAGGGTCGAACTGAAACGCCGTTCCGGCAAGAACCAGTGCTGCGCCGGTGTTTCTCATGCCGCAGGCGAGGCTGAACGAAACTCGATCCGCAGGATCAGAGTGGCTCCATCGTCCCCAGGCCCAGCCGATGACAATGAGAGAGACGATATTGATCGTGACCAGCAACAGCCCCTGTGCGACCAGAGTTTCGCTGCGAATGAGAGGCAGTGTCGAAGAGGCATTGAGATAGTTCAGCAGCAGCAGGCAGGTGAGGCTGACACGACGCAGCCACAGCGCGGACCAGACAATTCCCTGCTTTCGCGACCAAAGTCCCACGACCGTGCCGGACAAAGCGGGAATCAACACCCAGAACCCCAGAAACCACGCCAGCTGACCCGGGGGGAGAGCACTCAGAATTCGCGAGTCGTCAACGAGGCCAAAGCTCGAAAGGGCCTGCATGAGCCAAGGCGAAACAAGGGGACCTGTCAATGTGGAACCGATCAGCAGACCGAGAATGAGTGGAAGGTTGCCACGGCCAAGGTGAGTCCACCCCACAGATGAATTCGCAATTGGCATTACCGAAGCGACGATGACTCCCAGAATCAGTCCGTCAGGGCAGCCGAGCAGCTTGGCCGCCAGCGAAAGCACCGCTGCCGTGATAAACGGGATCAGCCAGGTCATCAGAATACTTGCCGGGAGACGCAGTAGCCTGATCTGCGGCATCCGAGCCGTCTCCACAGTCAGTCCGGCACAGAACAGCAGGCACCCCAGCACCAGCTGCGGCAGCGTATTAGGGGTATCAACCAGCACCCCTGGGACAGACATGCCTCTGAGATAGTCCCCGGGAGCAGGGAAAACGATCGCCAACAGATAAGCAGCCGTCAGCCACAGCAGAACGCGAAACGAGTGAGCCCGACAGGCAGAATGCGATTCCTTTCGACGCGGAAAATCCGGCGAATTCAGGACATCACAACTGGAAGCTCGTCGATTCACGACACCCGCACCATCATGAGCGAGGTCCTTTCGCTACGCCTCTCACCCGGAGAACAACATTTCGCAAATCGTTCACCCACAACTATTTATGGAATTCCAAACTCCGAGCACACACTAACCCGTCGCGACTTTCTCTTTGTACATTGCGTAATTCACCGCGGCGGGAAGTCAGAAAATCCGCGGAAATTGCTCAGAAAACCGGATTCCGTGCAACAGGATTGCCTCACGCGGCGTCAGCACCGAAGCGACAACCCTGAACAGGCGCGGGTGAGCAACCGATCTGGCCGGATTTCGGAGTGACCGGTATGATAGTCAGGCACCCTGATGACTCCGCTGTCGTTGAGGCAATGGTCTCTCCTGATCAGGCAATGGATGCCCGAAATTCGCAGCGCCCCCTCCTCCGGCCGGCGGGCACTGCACATGAATGACCTGGAATATCGATCAGGCAAAGATTCAGAGAGTCAGCAGTATTTCCTGTGAGCGCTCTGATCCTGCAATCCTGTCGTGGAACGCGTCTCGTGGAACAGTTTCCTCACCCGCAGACTTGCGAACAGCGCGTCGTCGCGGAAGCGTGGATCGCGGGTGCCTCTGACCGGCTGACCCGCCTTGCCCGACGACTCAAGCGGGATTTCCCCACGGTCGGTCGCTGGGAACAGACAGATGATGTTCTGCAGAATGCCCTGCTCCGTCTGTATCAGTCGCTTAAGATCGTCGAAGTTCAGAATCCGCTTCACTTTCACCGACTTGCGGCTCTGCAGATTCGCCGGGAACTCCTCGATCTGTGCCGACACTATCAGGGGGAATACGGAGTCGCCTCCAATCACGCGACTTGGATTCCGTCGGAAAGCGAGCACGCCGGGGCAACCGGCCCTGATCCCGGTGAGACGACTGGAAGCCCGGAAGATCTGGCAGAGTGGGCAGATTTCCATTCCGAGGTTGAGAAGCTTCCGGAAGAAGATCGCGAAGTCTTTGACCTGATCTGGTACGCAGGGCTCAGTCAGGCAGAAGCAGCACAGGCACTGAACATCAGCCTGAAGACCATTCAACGGCGGTGGCGCGGTGCGCGACTGCGACTTTCGGACACACTCGGCGGCCGACCGGCCCCTTAGTTTTCACGAGAATGACGGACGGTATGCACTCGGGTTCGCAGATTGATGAACTGCTGGATCGTTGGGAAGAAGCACTCGCCCGAGGCGAAGTGCTGACTGCAGAAGAACTCTGCGCCGAATGCCCTGAACTCAAAGAATCGATCCAGCAGCAGATTAATAAGCTGCTGAACCTGCGTGAGAAGTACGATGTCACCTCCCGTCCGGCGACCCATTTCTCGCCTGTCGTTTCAGAACCGACGAACGTCCCGATCTCGGAAGGGATCGAGGGGGGCGTCTCGGTGATGACTAGCGTCGAACAGATGCAGCTGTTCGCGACGGGTGGACTCGGCCGCATTTTCCGTGGAACTGACACCGTTCTGCACCGCGAGGTTGCGGTCAAATTTCTGCAGGAACAGCACGTTAACCGACCTCGCATGCTGGAGCGGTTTGTCGCAGAAGCTGAGATCACGAGTCGTCTCGACCATCCGAACATTGTTCCCGTCCATGGATTCGGTTGGACGCGCGCCGGGCATCCCTTCTATGTGATGAGGTTGATCCGGGGAGAGTCTCTCGACGCAGAGATCGATCGATTCCATTCGCGTCCCATTCGAGGGCCTGGTGCTTATCGCAGCAGTGACTTCCGCAACCTGCTCCAGCGTGTCAAAGACACCTGTAATGCGATTGCGTATGCCCACAGCCGAGGGATCGTGCATCTGGACATCAAACCGCAGAACATTCTCATCGGGAAATACGGTGAAACGCTGGTCGTCGACTGGGGACTGGCTGCTCGGGTCGGTCGGGAAGATCGCTTTCGCCTGAACGGCGAACAGACGATGAACCTGATGATGACTCCGACTTCCAACAGTTCCTCCTATCAGGGGGGAGGAACGCCGGCCTACATGAGTCCGGAACAGGTGATCTGGCAACCTTCCCCGGGTCCAGCAGCCGACCTGTTCTGTCTGGGAGCAACGCTCTTCAAGATTTGTACCGGACGCCCTCCGTACCGCGGTGCCCGTCAGCCGAAGGTGGTCGATCAAAATCTGACCGTGGATTTTCCTCTGCCGCGAGAGGTCATCCGGCACATCCCCAAGCCACTTCAGTCCATCTGCCTGAAGGCGATGGCAATGCAGCCGGAGAAGCGTTACGAGACGGCTCTGGACCTCGCAGCGGACATCGATCGATATCTCGTCGGCGCCAAGGTTCACGCTCACGCCGAAGGCTTGGCAGAGCGGATCGGCCGCTTTGTGAACTTGCACCGAAAGAGCTCATTTCTCGTTGTGGTGCTGGTCCTTCTGCTGTTATTCGCGAGCGTCATTTCGAGTCTGCGGTATTCCGAGATCGCACACCGCGAAGCACAGGCGCGTATGTCGGTCGAACAGTTGCAGTCACGCACACTTGCTGGATCCGCTGGATATGCGGCCGAGATGTTTGCAGGTGAAATTCAGAATCGCTGGACAGTGCTCGACAAAGCGGCGACGAGTCCTCTCCTGAAAGAGCAACTACAGCTCTATGCTTCCGGCAAGATGGACGCTGTTGATCGACCGGCCCTGCAGGCGTGGCTGGGTGATCAGTTCATGAGATACCGCGACCTCAATGCCAGCAGCTGGTTCATTGTCGCCGCAGATGGAACGCAGCTGGTCGTGTTTCCGAGAAATCGCACCGCCAGCGAAGGGAGCAACTATTCCCATCGTGATTACTTCCATGGGCAAGGGCGGGACTATGAGAAAGGTGCTGCTCCCGATGATGTGAAGCCGACCCGGTCGCCGCACTTTTCAGTTCCTTATGTGAGCACGAATTCCAGTCGCCTGCGGGTCGCTCTCAGTGTTCCGATCTGGAAGGACGACGATGGCGTGGGGGAACCACTCGGGATCCTGGCCATGAGTACCGAACTGGGTCAAATGAAAATGCTGGAAAGCGCGATCCTGATTGACACGCGGACCGACCATTTCGAAGGGAAGCCCTTGAACGGGCTCGTTCTCCAGCACCCGCGACTACACCAGCGCGACGAAGTCCAGAACGCGGCCCGCCGTTCCTATTACCGGGTCTCTCCCGATGAACTTGCCAAGCTGATGGGACGGGGGCACGATCGCCAGCTGGATCCGCAGTTCATCGATCCGATGGATCAACAGACCGGCGAACAGCTGGCGGCCGCAGCACCGGTCGTCGTCAATGACTGGGTCAGCCATGGAGACCAACGGGAGCGTCCCACTGGTCTGCTGGTGGTGATCACGCAGCCACACCTCAAGTCGTCGATCGAACAGAAAAAATCAGAGCCGTAAGCAGGGTCCGGGCGCCTCATCTCGTGACACTTCGAATCGAAGGCCGAGAGACGCCGATCGACTTCGTCGCTCTATTTGGAACTGAGTTCGAAGTCGAATTTCTGATTGGATTGACCTTCTTTTACTTCGGCATTCAACCCTGAAAGTTTCGGATCCCGGTATTTTGCAGGGACCGCCGACTTTCCTTCTGAGAATCCGCCCGTGGGGAGTTCCTTCCCTGGCTCTTCAAGCCACGAAGAGACGCATACCGCGTAGTTGCCAGGCGTAATTCCTTTACGACTGCCCGATTCACTCAGCGAGAACTTCCCACCTTTGATATCACCGACGGCGACTGCAAAGCCCTTATCACCCATGAACGAGACCGTGCCTGAAGGCAAAGGCTGTCCGTCCAGTTTCACTTCTCCTGAAACCAGAGTCCGTCCGTCTGTTCCCTTACCGCATCCGCAGGCCAGTGCGAGCAAGGCGACGCAAACCACGTTAGGGAGCCGGAGAGTCGAAATCTTCATGATCATCGCGTCGATTCCACTGCTTGAGCTACTTGTGAAATGATTTCATCGTTCGCACTTCGCGGCGAACTTTCTTCTGTTCGGAAACCGCCAGGCGCAGTCACATCGGAGGACAAAACGCCCTCAGGAAGAAAAACCCGCACCGTCCGTCGCAGACGCAGTCCAGACGGTGCAGGGAAAGCAGTCATCCATTGCATGAAGCCGCAGACTTCTCTCGCGGACATCAAATGACGCGTTGGATCAGAAGTGAATTCTGTCCTGACCAGCGACGGCCTTAGAATCCACTGATTGGATTTCCGTCCATCCGGTTTCCGAGGTAGCAATACGTCGGGTAGTCGATGCTATCGCTCAGGAAATGGACAGAACCGTCGACGAAGAGGAAGTGAGCTCCACCTGTGTGATAGCTGGCGTGTCCACTGCCTCGTTGCCATGTGCTCTGCGACGCGGCGACCTGAGCTTCAAGGAATGAGCTATTCAACTTCAGGTGAAACAGAGTCATCGGGACGTTAACCGCCCACATGGACCCGTAGGCATTAAAGTGAGGCTTCGTTTCTCCCATGAAGAGAGTGTTGCTGGTGCCGTCTGTGACATCGCCCACCCGCACATTCCCGATCCCCCGATTCCCCATGCCGACGCCCCCTTTTCCGTTGAGGTGCGGGCGACTCCAGCCAGATCGAATGCCGTTCGTGTTCAATCGGCAGAATGTTGCGGTGGTTCCACAGTCTTGGGCATCGCCATCCGGCTGCATCGGGCCGCCGACGATGCGATACATTCCCTCCTGAACTCGGATATTCGTCCCTGTATCAGAAAAGTTTGCCAGGTCGATCGGCTTTCCGGATCCCGCAAGCGGGTTGCTGGGACAGGTCGCAACGGGGAAGAACTTGTTCTCAATCAGCCGGAGATTGGTAAGACCGCTCGATCCGACAGTCGTATTATCATTGGTGGACGCATTCTGGGCGAACTGCTGATAAAGCGCCTGCTGCTCGATGTACGGCAGGATCATTCGAAACAGCTGTCCCGTTCTGGGCTGCGTCTGCACCCAGGTCGTTCCGGCGTTCGCCGTGTCAGCATCAGTGAAGGTGCTAGCGAACGGGAAGACGTTGGCCACATCGTGATAGTTGTGCAGAGCCAATCCGAACTGCTTCAGATTGTTCTTACACTGCGACCGCCGAGCGGCTTCCCGAGCCTGCTGAACGGCCGGAAGCAGAAGAGCGATCAATACCGCGATGATTGCAATCACCACCAGCAGTTCGATCAGCGTAAATCCTCGACGTTGAATGCGAGCGTGTGAGCAGGAGGAGAGCGACGCCTGTGAGCGCGAACCTTCCTCGAAGTGCGTTCTTACTGAACCCATTAGACAAACCTTCAGAATCAGTGGTGACGAATGTCTGACGCATGAATTGCATCAAGAAATCAATGACCTTAGATGCTTGTTTACGTCGCGTCAACACCCTATTTGATGTCACATGGGTACTTTCGGCGCAAAATGGCGCCGATTTCAGCGACAAGGCCGAGCGATCCTCAGACCAGGTGAGCCGTAAGGCCTGCCATTGGCACAGGTCTCCGGGATTAACATTCAGCGTCCTGAAAGAACTGCCTTGTGTAAACCACTCAGCCGCGGTCATTTACGGTGCGGCCGAGCACCATGTCAAAGGCGCTGACCGCAGGGACCAACATCGCGAGGGTCGTACCGCCATAGGCTCCGAGAATTGCCAGACAAACGGCAGGTGCGTCACCCAGTAGGAAGCTCACGACTGCATAGAAGGTCGCAAACGGGAGTACCCCGGCAGCAATTAAAAGCGCTTGCGACGGGTTTTGGTGCGTTAAAGAAGTTCCGAGCGCCAGACTTCCCCCGAGAATGAAGATCAGGAACGGGAGCAACTGCAGCAGGAAACTGGTTCGGGCTTCAACGATCAGCATCATGCAGATGAAGATCCCGACAAACAGAAAGAACATGGTTCCCAGGCTATTCAGAATCGCCGCCTTCGAAGCCTGGAATGAGAAGCCTGAGTGCAGTCCCAGCATGGCCGAGAAAAGCACCAGCGTAACGTAACTGATGATGATGCAGATCAGGCTTCCAACCGAAAGACCTCCCCGCATCCAATACATGAAGATCGGAATAAGGGGAATCGCAATGAGTTCTTTAGTATTGAACAGAACCCCAAGCAGTTTGCCGTAAACGAACTCTCCCGGCGTAATTTCGGTAACCAGCAGCAGTTCAAGGGTTTGTCCGTCTCGTTCGGAGGTAAGCGATGTGACGGACTGGGCATTCACCAGAATCAGAGTCGCAAGCGAAAGAAGGACGAAGACCAGTCCGATTCCGGAAATCGTTCCGAAAACCAGCGGGGCATCAGGTGGGAGGCGACTGAGCCAGAGAACGCAGAAGACTGCGAACATCACATAGGCCACCTTGATCAGACCCACTTTACGGCCATACGCCTGCGTGCAGATCTCCCGCCACAGGATCGGATGAGTCCAGACATTTCGCTGTCGCGACGCCACTGTCGCCGGAGCGAGTGCCTCATCTTTCGGAGCGTATTCATCCGTCTGCAGGTACATGGCTCGGGAGGGGTTCCACACCCGCAGCATGATGCAGGTCCAGCTCCATTGCAGAACAGCGAGAACGCTTAAAACGACGACGCTCGCCCAGGCATTGACGTTCGGGACGCCGACTTCCGTCGTCAGCGTTAATGGATGCAGAACATCATAAAGCGAGCGGAACGGATCGCAGGCACTGGCAATTTGTCCCACCAGACTCGTCGGCCCTGCGAGGCTGCGGACGGTTTCCGTCAGGCCGATAAAGAGCCCTGCTCCGAGGATTGTGACGGCCAAGATCTGAAAGGTCTTTTCGCGCCAGTATCCGACGAGTGTTCCCCAGGCCGACGCGACGAGAGCGGTGACCAGACAAATCAGTTCCACCCAGAGAATTTGGGAGAAAGTCATTCCTCCGAGCATCCGCAAGCAGCAGAGCACCGGCAGTGAAATAACGAGGAAGACCCAGACCGGAAGGATGCTCGCCAGCGATTTGCCGATGACCAGTTCAACCGCTCTGAGGTCGGTCATCAACAGAAGAATCAGCGTGCGGCGGTCTTTCTCCTGAGCCACATTGCCGGCGGAGAGCAGCAACGAAGCCCCAAGGACCAATGCCAGCTGAAAGATACAAATGACGCCGAAGATCGAAGCCCCGAAGTGAGCGATGTCGCCCAGACTCCGCATCGGAGACAGACCGGACGCTGTCTGCGCCCCGGTGTAAATCAAGACACACAGCGCGGCAACGTATCCAGCACGTAACCCGAAATGACGAATGTGCCGAGGGAGAGTTAACAGTTCGCGAACCAGCAGAGGACCACCGATCACCAGACATCTCTCCCGCGGGATGACATATTTTCTGCAAATTCCGACAGCATCGAGACATCAAGTATAGAAACTGTGGAGTTTCGGGACCACTTCAGGAGAAATTCAGAGATTCTTCCAGAAATTCCATCCGAATTCATAAGGATCAGGCAACGCCCCATTACCTTTCTTGAAAGGCGCGTGATCCGTTCTTACATTACTTTGGTCTGGTTTTGAACTTTTCTTTGGAACGGATGCACAATCGACCAGGAAGTGGGTCATCATTTGAAGAAATGATGAGGAGGGTCCCGTGAGAATTCCACTCGCCTCGCGGAAACGTGATTGTTCCATCTTTTGCTCGGTCCTTTCCGGTAACTGGGCGTCGAATTTCTGTCGTTATTCCATTTCGAATCATCTGACTAGCAGTCGAATCCGCTGATCGTGACATCTCAGTCCGACTGAGGCACGATCCGTATTTGGGGAGACTCAGTATCGTGTCTGAAAACGTCATTGAGATTCGCAACCTTTCCAAGACATACCGCGACTTCTGGGGCCGCCCCAAAGTCAAAGCTCTGAACTCGCTCAGCCTGGAAGTGAAACGCGGCGAGATTTTCGGACTTCTGGGGCCAAACGGATCCGGCAAGACGACTACTCTGAAGCTTCTCCTCGGCCTGCTCTTCCCCAGCGAAGGGACCGTGAGCATTCTCGGCCGCCCGGCACATGACGTTGAGAAGAACGAACGCATCGGGTACCTGCCAGAAGAGTCGTATCTCTACCGCTTCCTGAACGCAGATGAGACCCTCGACTTCTATGGTCGGCTCTTCAAGATGTCGTCGGCCGAGCGACGGAAACGCTGCGATGCACTGATTCAGCAGGTCGGTCTGCAGGGAGCCCGCCGCCGCCAGTTGAAAGAATATTCAAAAGGGATGACCCGCCGTATCGGTCTGGCTCAGGCCCTGATCAATGATCCCGAACTCGTCCTTCTCGACGAACCGACAAGCGGACTCGATCCGCTCGGTACCCGCGACATGAAGGACATGATCATCAATCTGCGGGAGCAGGGAAAAACGGTCGTGATGAGCAGCCACCTGCTCGCCGACGTGCAGGACGTCTGCGACCGGATCGCCATTCTCTATCGCGGCGAATTGAAAGTGATCGGTAGCGTGCAGGAACTGCTGGAATCCCGTGAGGAAACCCAGTTGCTCACCAGCCCACTGTCGAACGAAGCACTGACGGAAGTTGAACAGGTCCTGAAGCGTTACGGTGCAAGTCTGAAGAAGACCTCGCACCCGACCTCGACCCTCGAAGACCTGTTCCTGCGAACCGTCGCCGAAAGCGAGGCTCGGCCCGGACGCCGATTCGAACCGGGTGAACGTCCGGCGAATGAAAAATCCTAGGGGCGTGCAGGACTCGGCAGGTCTCGTCCTCGGCACTCCTGGTTCGCCGGGACGACCAGCCAGCCGATTCCTCATTCAAGTGAAACTCGCTTTTGCAGATCCCTATTCGAGGCTGATCGATGGTCGTTGAAATTGCTCCCTTTGATCTGACACAGGGAATCCTGTACTGGGTTCTGGTGATGGTGTCGGCGGCGTTTGTCGCCCTCGCTGTCGGACTTGTCGCCTCACTCTCCGCTTACGGATCGTCTGGCCCCAAAATGATGGCGCTGTCATTGCAGCGGGGATTCCGGGATCTGACGATGCTGTCGCCACGCAGAATTCTGGCGATGGCGACACTGACCTTCAAAGAATCTCAGCGCCGCAAAGCGTTCATGATCGGCCTGATCTTTCTGGCGCTGTTCATGTTCGGCGGCTGGTTCCTCGGAAGCGGCGGATCCGACCGGGCGGCCAAGCCGTACATCATCTTCGTGATGACCGCCATGAGCTTCCTGCTCATCGGAATGGCGCTGCTGGTTTCCTGCTGGGGAATCCCGGCAGACATCAAAGCCCGCTCGCTTCACACTGTTGTCACTAAGCCGATCCGCCGCAGTGAAATCGTAATTGGACGTATTCTCGGCTACGTTGCAGTTCTGACTCTGGTTCTGGTGGCGACCTCGGTTTGCGGGTACTTCTGGATCCTGCAGAAAGTTCCGGCAACGGCCAAAGACCAGCTGATCGCCCGAGTTCCTCTCTATGCCGACAAGGTCTCCTTCCTCGACCGGACCGGTGCTCCAACTGACACCGGGCTGAACGTCGGGGATATCTGGGGCTACCGCAGCTTCATTGAAGGGGCCACAAACGCTCGTGCCATCTGGGTTTTCGACAATCTTGATGTCAACGCCCTGAAACGGGCGGGGGAGCTGCGATTCGAACAGTCCTTTGAAGCGTTCCGAACCTTCAAAGGGGACGTAAACCAGCAACTGCGGTATACACTGACCCTGTATAATCCGAAGACCAAACTGCGGGTGCCGGTCGGAATTCACCCTGTTCAGGAACACTCCCTGAACGCCGAGGCCGCAACGGTCATCCTTCCGGCCGAAGTGATTTATCAGGACAACTATGATGTGAACTCGCAGGAAAAGCGGGTGAATATCTTCGACGACCTGATCGACAACGGCTCTTTAACGGTCGAAGTGGGCGGACTCGAAGCGCAGCAATACATCGGCGTGTCGAAGCATGACCTATTCATCCGACTGCCGGACCGGACCTTCCTGGCCACATACACCAAGGCCTGCCTGGGACTGTGGCTCCTGCTGGTGCTGATCGTGATCATCGGCACGACGAGCAGCTGCTTCGTGAAGGGACCCGTCGCCACCATTCTGACTGGCAGTCTGGTGTTTGTCGGATTTGTCTTCCGCTCACACATCGACAAAGTCCTGACTGGGCTGTCCCAGAACACAGGCCCAATCGGGGGCGGTTCTTTCGAGTCGATGTACCGACTGGTCACCCAGATGAATGCCGTCAGCCCACTGCCGGACAACATCGGAACCGACGTCATCAAAGGCCTGGATCAGGGAGTCTTTGGCGTCCTCCGGGTCGTCAACGCTCTGGTGCCTGACCTGCAATACTTCAACACCAGTGAATATCCGGCGAACGGCTTTGATGTACCGTGGCTGGGAATGCTGCTACCGAGCATCGCAATCACAATCGGCTTTTTAATTCCGATGGTTATTCTCGGATATTTCAGTCTGCAGTTACGGGAGCTTGAGCACAAATGAACCAGCTCACTGTCCGGCAACGGAAAATTGTTTACACCCTTGTCATCGTGCTGCTGCTGGTCCCCATTATTTTTCTGGGGTATCCGGCGACGCGATCAGGGGGCGGTGGAGCTCGCGGATTGCTTGCGCAGTCTCGTGAGAAAAACGATCTGGGTGAAACCAGCCTGGGGGACGTCGATCCGACCAGTGCCACGATGAACCTCGTGCTGCTGGGGATGCGCGGAGTCGCCGCCAGCGTCCTCTGGAGCAAGGCCGACGAATACAAAGACAAGAAGAACTTCACTCAGCTTGAGCAGACGGTCGAGTCGATCATTCTGCTCCAGCCGCACTTCAAGTCTGTCTGGCGTTTTCAGGCGTGGAACCTCGCCTATAACGTCTCGACCGAGTGCGATGCCGTGGCTGACCGATACTACTGGGTCAAGCGCGGGGCGAAGTTCATGAAGCGCGGCGTCGCCCGTAACCGTCTCGTGCCGGAACTCTATTTCGACATGGGAACCACGCTGGGGAATAAGCTCGGCAACGCTGACGAAAAAGAAACCTATCGTAAGTTCTTCCGCGTCGATCCTGATGTGGCAACCTGGAACAACGGTCCGGACCGCGACATCAATCCGGACGACAAAGACAACTACATGGTCGCCCGCGACTGGTATCTCGACGCCAATAAGGTGCTCGAGAAGAAAGGCGTCGAACAGCACGTCATGGACGTCTCCCTGTTCATTGCCTATCCATACCGGTCGCTGATCTCCTATGCCCAGATCACTCAGAAAGACGGAGTGAAGGGCGATCTGGACTCGATGACACCTGACCAGATCAAGACCGCCTATCAGGAATGGGCGAAGAACGTCGGTTCTATCTGGGACCAGGCCTACGACGAGTGGACCAACATCTACGGACGACAGAAATTCATGTCGGCCGGATTCGGGATGCTGGTTCTCGAGAACGATGAAGCCGGATTGAAGGAACTGGAAGAAATCGGAAAGCAGGAAAATGTTTCCTTCGAGCAGAAGCGGGACTGGCAGGATCGTTATCGCAAGATGACCTCCTACCCGTACTGGAAGCTGCACTGCGACATCGAGAAACGCGAAACGATGACGCAGGCCCGGTATCACCTCGCCGAAGGACGCCGACTGTATCGTGAAGTCCAGGACTTTGACGGCGCCCGAGTGAACCTGCAAATGGGCTTGGCAGAACTCGCTCAGGTGATGCGGGAATATCAGGTCAGCGCGGACACGAACCTCGTTATTGCTGACGAGGAAGAGATCATCGAAGAAGCCCTGAAGGCCCTGATTATCTGGCAACACGTGATGGAGCTTCTCGGCCAGCCGCTCCCAGCGAACTATCCGCTGAAAGAACTGTGGGAATTCCCTGAACTACAGCACAAGCGGGAAGAGCTGATCATTCGGTTCCAGCAATGGAACGGAACGCTGTAATCCCAAGATTTGATTGAACAATTTTGATCTCACCGCGCGGCCCGGCAGATGACTGTCGGGCCGTGTGTCATTGGCAGTCAATCTTTTGGCAGATCAGGAACTTCGTAACAGCTCCTGCTGCCTGATTTTGTCACTGTCCCGGAAATCTGCGAACCCGCTGTTGGAAGGTCGCAAACGAGACTGCAGAATGAAGTGATCGGACCGCGATTGGGGTTGTCCGCAAGTGACCTCGCCTTACTCGATCAGTGCAGAAACCTATGCCAGAGACGATTCGGATTTACGATTCACTGAGTGAGACTGCTGCAGTCATCGCCCCCGGTCTGGGATTCAATTGCATTTCGTTCTCGACAGAAATACGGGGGGAGTTGGTGGAGCTGATCGACTCGCCGGCAGATGTCCTCTCCGGGTCACATCGTCCCAGCAGCTACGGCATTCCCTTGCTGTTTCCGTTCCCGAATCGCATCCGCAACGGACAGTTTGAATGGGAAGGTCAGGCTTATCACGTCCCTTTGCAGCCGGAGAAGCCCAATGCCATTCACGGTTTCTGCTATGACCGTCCCTGGCGAGTTGTGAATCAGACGGAAGACACGGTGACCGGGCGATTCCAACTCTCTGTCGATGACCCGGAACGGCGAGCATGCTGGCCTGCCGACTTCATCATCGATGTCCGCTATCGAGTCGCTGAACACCGTCTCGAATGTCAGTTCCGCATACAGAATTGTGACAGCAAGTCGCTGCCGTGGGGGCTCGGCACGCATGCCTATTTCCGGCTCCCCTTCGGCCAGGCGAGTCAGGCAGCAAACTGCGAAATCTCCGTCCCTGTCAGTGAAAAGTGGGAGCTGGAAGAATTCCTGCCGACAGGTCGCCGGTTGCCTGTGGAGAACCGAGATCCGCTCTGCACCGGGGCGGCATTCGGCGAAATGAAATATGACGACGTCTTCACCGGCTGGGCCTCAGACGGTGGAACGGTTCGAAGCCAGATTATCGACCCAGAGGCAGGAATTCAGCTGACGCAGATCTGCGATTCGCAATACTTTCGTGAAGCTGTCGTCTTCACTCCGCCGGGCCGGGACGCCGTCTGTATCGAGCCGTATACCTGCGTGACGGACGCGATCAATCTGGAACAGCGTGACATTAACGCCGGGCTGCAGATTCTCCCGCCGGGGAAGACGGTTCAGACGTGGCTCGCCCTACAGGTCAGCCCGATTACTGTTTAACGCAGCTTGCATTGCCCAGTACCCGCTCTCATTGGGAAGGCGGCTCCGGAGTCTTCTTGCTGACGGGCGGCTTGATCAGTTGCCGATTCGAACGGTGCGCTCCATCATTGAGAAGAGGAGATGCAACTCAATCGACAAGGGAGAGTGGTTCCATGGTTCAGCGCGTCATGACCCGCGATGAATTTATCGAGAAACGAAGCGACTTGCCGGACGCTGGGCAGTGGGCGGAGCTGATTCGCGGAGTGCCTGTGTCGCTGACGCCACCGGATCTGGAACATGGCACGATCGTGCTCAACCTGTCGAAGATGCTCTCAGAATATGTGCATCGTTCCCTGAACGGTTATGCCTGCTTTGATCTCGGCCTGCAGGTCGAACACCGCCCGGACACGATCTTCTTCCCGGCGGTGAGCTATTTCACAAAGGGCGAGCGGTTCGCAGAAGCGGATCGCGAAGTAACTGATACGGTTCCGGATCTGGTCATAGAGCTGCTGACGACAAATGACCGTCGCCGAAGTCTGAACGAACGAATGGGGGCCTATCTCCGTCATGGAGTGAATTCGCTCTGGATGATCGATCCCGATCAGCAGGTCGCCCATGTGGTCCGTTCTGGCGGAATGGCAACAGAACGGGTGAATACAGACGAAGACATCATTGGCCCGTCGGAGCTCCCGGGACTGGTGATCCCGGTTCGGCGGCTGTTTCTTCCTCCCGCCTGGGCGTAGAGTTGATTCCTACAGTGCCCCGCTGCCGGTCATCACGACCCCGATGGTCCGGACCAGAATCTTAAAGTCATTCCAGACGCTGCAGTTCTGCAGGTAGTAGAGATCAAACGCCACCTTCCGACGGAAGCTGTCAATCTCGTTGTCATATCCATTCAGGATTTGTGCCACCCCTGTCAGGCCGGGCTGCAGACCGAGTCGGTCGAGATACCCCGGAATCTGATCGCTCAGTGGCTTGATGAACTCTGGCCGTTCCGGACGGGGTCCAACGAGAGACATTTCGCCCTTGAGAACATTCCACAACTGCGGCAGCTCATCGAGTCGGGTCTTTCGCAGCAACCGACCGATCGGCGTGATTCGGGCATCTCCCTTTACGGCAAACTGGGCCCCCTGCTTTTCCGCGTCAGTCCGCATGGTGCGAAATTTATAGATCGTAAAGTGCCGGCCATAGCTGACTGTCGTCCGGCGATCATTACCTGGACTCCGGCGATCGACGATCCCTTCCGGTAACTTATTCTGCTGACGGCGATCGCGTTTCTTTTGACGCAGATTCAACCCCACCCGTGTCTGTGAATAAATCACAGGCCCCGGCGAAGTCAGTTTTACCAGCACGGCAACGGTCAGCATGACGGGGGCGAGCAACACCAGCAGTGTGCTTGCGACAGCGACATCGAGAAGTCGTTTAGCAAGGCGAGTGGAGACTGGCAGGCAGTTGACGTTCGTCCGCTCCTGATTGAGCTTCAAACGAGTCAGCCACCAGACGTCCGGGAAAGACTGGATTCCAGCGAACTCCTGAGCCTGACGAAGCCCAGTCATTTCTGCGGAGCAAGAAGGCGCTGTTGAATTTTCGTGCTGAGACGACAGGGCTGTTGGCGGGGGGACGGCGGGGAGGGTGGCGGTAGGCATCTTTATAGGAGAGCTTTCAAGAGGATGGTCGCCTGAATTCATTCCGAAACCGCTGTCCCGAGAACACTGCTTTGCCCAGCAGGTGGCCCGCCGGAGAGCGATTGAGAGGAAGTGTCTTCCCTGTTGGTGTCGGGCAGATTCTTCCTGTCTGAGGCTGCCTGAAGTGACACGAGATGGAAAGTGGTCACCCCAAGCAGTTCCCGTTAATGAGGGTTCAGCGATGGAAAACCATAGCCCGACTTCAAGCGCCGCGACAAAAGAAAGTCGCTGCAAAGGGAATAATCGACAGGAAGCAGGCAACACCAACAGATCCTGCAATCTACTGCGATTTTGCGCTCTCGTTGCTTTTGTGCAACAAGGGGATTTTCTGGGACATTTCCCAGTCAGATGCACGGACAAAAAACAGGACGCCCTGGTTTAACCAAGGCGTCCTGCACATTTTCAATTCGAAATCCAGAGGGAGCGATTCCGATCAGAGAGTCGACAGAGGTTCCTGCCACGTCTGCTTAAGGTGCTCCAGTGAGGCGTCGACCAGAGTCTGCTGGTTCTGACCGGTGATTTTCACACGATCACTCCCCGTCACGGTTCCGATTTGAATCGGCTCCGGAACCCCCACCGAGGCAAAGATCTCTCGCACTGCGGCAAGGTTTTCAGGGGCAACTTCGATCACGAAACGGGTATTGCTTTCTGAAAACAGAGTGACGACATCAGTTAGGCCGCTTTGGGTCGCCACCGGGGTCACGTCCACCTCAACACCAAGGCCGCCGGCGAAAGCCATCTCAGCAACAGCCGTCGCGAGGCCCCCTTCACTCAAGTCATGGCTACTGCGAACCAATCCTTGATGGATTGAACGATGCAGCGCGGCAAACAGCTTCGGAGCGGCCTTCAGGTCCACATGAGGAACCTGTCCGCCTGTCGATCCCGTCACCAGATTGAAGTGACTACCGCCCATTTCGTTACGGGTTTCGCCCAGCAGAAGCAGGACGTTGCCGGACTTCTTCAGGTCCATCGTCACGCAGCGTTCGACGTGATCGACCTGCCCCAAGGCAGTGATCAACAGCGAAGACGGGATGGTGATCGTCTTCTTCTCACCATTCACTTCATAAGAGTATTCGTTGTTCAACGAATCCTTACCGGAAACGAACGGCGTTCCGAAGGCAATCGCCACGTCATGACAGGCCAGAGCCGCACGGACAAGCGAGCCCAAAGTTTCCGGTCGCTCCGTATTTCCCCAGCAGAAGTTGTCGAGAATCGCGATCTTCGCCGGGTCTGCCCCGACAGCGACGCTGTTCCGCATCGCTTCATCGATTGCCGAAGCAGCCATCCAGTAAGGATCAAGATCGCCGAACCGAGGGTTCATTCCGCAGGCGATCACCAGTCCGCGATCAGAGGTCAGGTCAGGACGGATGACAGCTGCGTCCGAAGGGCCATCATTCTTCACCCCGACGAGCGGCTTCACGACGCTCCCGGCCTGCACCTCATGGTCATACTGACGAATGATGCGTTCTTTGGAGCAGACATTGAGAGAAGACAGAATCTTCTCAAGTGCGCTCTGGCAGTCTTCGGAGACAGCGGTAAACGGCTGCTCCGGGACGGGCTGATAGTGGGCTTCACGAATGACAGGAGGTCGGCCTTCATGCAGAAGTTCCATCGCAAGATCGCCGACCTGATGTCCGTTGTAGGTCAGGATCAGTCGTCCTGTCCCTGTGAACTTCCCGATGGCGGTTGCTTCAACCCCTTCTGACGCACAGAGCTTCTGGAACTCAGGCCACTGGGCTTCAGAAACAGACAGGACCATGCGCTCCTGTGCTTCACTGATCCAGATTTCGGTGTAAGAGAGACCGCTGTACTTGAGAGGAGCCTTTTCCAGCCAGACTTCGGCTCCGGTCTCTTCTCCCATTTCCCCGACAGCACTGCTGAAGCCGCCGGCCCCGCAGTCGGTGATTGCGTTAAAGAGGCCACGGTCGCGAGCAGCAAGGACAACATCCATCACCATCTTTTCGGTGATGGCATTGCCAATCTGCACTGCTCCGCCAGAGAGTTCTTCGCTCTCATGAGTCAGCTCAGCTGATGAGAAAGTCGCTCCGTGAATTCCGTCGCGGCCTGTGCGTCCGCCGACGGTGACAATGTAATCGCCGACTTCAACGCGTTTCTCGCTCTTACCGCGAGGAATCATCGCGACGTTGCCGCAGTAAACCAGCGGGTTACCGAGGTAACGTTCGTCGAAGTAGACCGCTCCGTTGACGGTCGGAATCCCCATTCGGTTTCCGTAATCACGGACTCCGGAGATCACGCCGTTCATGATCGTGCGGGGATGCAGCAATCCCTGAGGGAGCGAATCGTATGGGGTATCCGGTGGAGCAAAGCAGAAAACGTCGGTATTGCAGACGGGACGGGCACCCAGTCCGGTTCCCAATGGATCGCGAATCACACCGCCGAGACCGGTGTTTGCTCCTCCGTAAGGCTCCAGAGCGGAGGGGTGATTGTGGGTCTCGACCTTGATGCAGACGTCCTGCTTCTCATCGAATGTCACGACACCAGCGTTGTCCTTGAAGACGCTGACGCACCAGTCGTTTTCCCCAAGGGACTGACGGATCGTCTGCGTTGCCGCGAAGACGGTTTCCTTCAGCATGTTTTTGAACTGCCGGGTTCCCTTCTCGTCACGATAGGCAATACGGCCGCCCAGTGTTTTGTGAGAGCAGTGCTCACTCCACGTCTGGGCTATCGTTTCGAGCTCGATATCGGTTGGCTCGCGTCCGAGCTCCCGGAAGTGCTTCTGAATCTGCAGCATTTCTGCAGGCTGCAGATAAAGCTGGCCTTCTTTGCTGAGGCGTTTGAGTGCCTCTTCGTCGAGGTCACGAATCGCGACGTGCTTAAGTTCAAACTGGTAGTCTGAACCCAGCGCCAGACTCTTCAGCGGCAGCGGACCGGAGATGACACGCTCAATAGAGTCGTTCGACAGCACACGCCGACCGAGTCGTTGCAGGTCTTCTGCAGTGGCCGATTCGTTAACCCAGTACTTGCGAGTTGTCGCGACCCCGGTGACGTTGAGCCCCAGCGACTGCAGTGTCTGACTTGCCGTCAGCCCGGTATTGTCGGTCACCCCCGCCTTGAAGAGTACGTTGAGCAGCGGTCCGCTCTCGGTGGAGGCGGCGGCAGGGAGTTCGATCACCCGGCATTGCTCAACGAGACCGTCGCTGACAAACCGGATCACCCGATCCAGTTCCGTCGGAGCGAGAGTCCCTTCAACCAGATAGGATCGGGCCGATTTGACGGACTCAATGGAACTCAATCCGCGCGACCGGACTTCTTTCAGCACGCGTTCTGCTTCTCGATCTGCTGAACCGGCCGCTGGACGAATCTCAATTTCCCACAACATCCGTTGTCTCTTCCCGTGAAGATCACTGAATAAAAACAAGCACTCACGCTCGCGAATATCGTAGCTCATCCGCCGGGTGGGGCGTAGGGTCGATGAGCAGAGAGTCGGCCTGCCCCGAAATTCTCACCTCAAGGCCGCCGATCAGAGTCCCCGACCAGAGCTACTGATCGGAGAAAAATGGTGGGGAAAGGGCCAGTTGGGGCCAGACTCCCATCCGAAATGACTGATCACTCTTCGCCTGAACCTTCCTCGCCGCCGCCCCTGAAAGCCAGCGACGATCCCCCAACGAGGCTCAGAAGCTGCCGTTGCTTCCGCGGTATTCCTGATGGCACTCGGCACAGGTGGTCTGCACCTTATTCAGGGCCCCCTGATAACCGTCCAGATCGCCTGTCTTCGCTGACTGCAGCGCTGACTGGGTTCCTTCAATGAACCGCCTGGTCAGTTTCTGGTAATTCTCTTCTTCCGCAGAATCGTAGCTGTGGTCGGACATCATGGTTCCGAGCATCTCCAGCACACGAAGTTCGCGCTCGACAGTGGCAGGGTCTTCCTTCAGTCGGGCTGGCGTATTGAAGTTGGCTTTCAGACCGTTAAAAGTGACTTCAATACGCTTCATCATGTCAGCGACATAGACCGCATCGGAAAACGGGACCTGCTCCTTCGCGTTAACATCCTGCACCTTGCCGCCGTCCAGCAGGACAATCAACTTGTCGAACGGTTCCTTGCAGTTCGTGAACGGTGTCCGACCAGTCCCTTCAGCTTTACTGCAGATTTCAGCAGCAAGATCACGAACGATCGCTGCATTTGCCTTCCATGGAGCCGATTCCGGATGCCGTTCAGCGACGCTCGCCAAGGCCGCCAGAATCGCGGCATCGGTTGAAATGGCGTTTGCCGATTTATTGAACGTCGCGACCGTCTGAAGGTTGCTGGTCAGCCGGGTGCGGATGAGTTTGACTTCTTCCATCAGAATCGGGAGGGGGATCACTTCACCCCACTGAATCAGTGCATTAGCAGTCGACCCTGCCGGAGCGGGGTTTGACGGAGCGTTGCCAGACGCAACAGGTGCTGCTGCTGGCGCCATTGCCGCTGGAGCCGCAGTGGACGCCGCTGAATTCACACTTGGAACCGCAGGGATTCCAACTGTCGATGTATCGCTCGCGATCGATAGTGGCTGGTCATAGAAAACGTCATAGGGAATCGAACCGATCCACTTGGTTTCTTTCCCGCCCGACGCATTGTTGGCTGAACTCGCAGCACCGGTTGCCGGGGTGTTCCCTGCTGCAGTCGCCTGGGGAGATGCCGGTGTGGAAGAGGGGGCCGCAGCAGGAGCGGAGGTCGTCTCTGCAGGAGCAGGTGCGGGAGCAACTGGTGCAGGTTGTCCTCCGCATCCGACCAGAGCGACAGTCGCCCAGCCGCCGATCCCGATTGCCAGCAAGTTTCTCAGCATCGTTCCGCACGCTTTCCCGGAGAATTCTCTGTTTCGATCTCAAAATAGTACCAGCAGAAGTCGTGACGGTCGACCATTTCATCGCGTATGATTCTGGGAACGATTTTCCGCACCCCTCGACAAACGACTCACTCATGGATTTCCGTAGCTGCCCTGACTGCAAAGCCTCGGTCCTCGAAGAGGACGTCGATGAATGTCCGTTCTGCGGTGCGTCGATGTCAGGCAAGCCCTCCAAGGCCTCTGCTCCGAAACCGACTCCGGCAAAGCCGGCAGCGAAAAGCCCTGCAGCGGCAGGTCCGGCGGCCTCAGGTGCAGCAAAGCCTGGCGCAGGTCAGCGGGGTCCGGCAAAATCCGACCCGGCACGTCCGGTCGCAGGAGGAAAACCTGGGACTCCGAAGCCAACACGTCCTTCGACAGAAAAGCCTGGTGCTCCGGCCAGCGATGACCCGTTTGACGTTGACACCTCGGCATTGCGGCGCGCCGTCAAGCTGGCTCCCAAGCCCGTCAAAGGTCGTACTCTGGAAGTTGTCTGTCCCATGTGCGAGACACCGGGGTACATGCAGCCTTCCGACGCTGGAAAAGATGTTCATTGCTGCAATCCGGCATGTCTCGTGCCGGTCTTTAAAACGCAGAAGCCGAAAGTGGAAGTCGCCGCTGCACCCAAAGAATCCAAGCTGAATCCACTGGTGCTCGGCGGTGGAGCTGTCGCCGCGATCGCGCTGGGGATCGGCGTCTACGTGGTGCTGTTCGCCAAACCCGAAGTTGTCCAGCAGAATCTTGGACCTGCTGAGAACACAGCCCCTGAAGTCATTCCCGATCTGGTCCCCAAGAACACGATCGTCCGTCAGGAAGAGAAGCCGCCAATGACTCTGGCGGACATCAAAAAGAACTCCCTGACGAGTATCGTCGAACGGGCACGCCAGCGGGACAAGAACCGCCACGCCGAATACGGATTCCAGCTGGCAGCCGAGTCATTTGCTGCTGTCGGCGATCTTCCAAAAGCCCGCGAACAACTGGGGCGATTGCAGGCAGCCGGACCTAGTGTCGCTTATCTGCAGATTGAGCCGCTCGTCGAAGTCGCATGGAGTCAGATCCAGGCGGGAAAGAAAGCCGAGGCGGTCCAGACAGCTCAGGATGCCCTTTCCAAAGCGAAGAACCTTCCGAAGACGATTCGCAAAACACACGACGGCGTCATCTCTCTCGTCGCATTGCTTGTGGCAGTCGACCTCGTCGACGAAGCAAACAACCTGATTGAACAGGAAGCGGATTTCGGCGCGAGAGGACTGTTGTCCCTGTACTGGCGATGCGCAATGGATGCGAGAACTTACGATATCAATCGTGAGTCTCAGTTCACCTGGCACACCATCGTGCCCCATCCTCTGCGAATGGGAGCTGTGGAAACGCTCGTCGCTCGCAATCAGACAGAGGCAGCACTGAAATTCGCCGGCTCTGGTCGATCCGGTGATTCTCACGCCGCTTGTCGCGCCGCCTGGGCAGGACGACTCTTGACGCTTCGCCCGAGCGAGGCGGTCACCCAGATCACCGCCGCCATTGACGCAGGCCAATTCGATGCCGCGACACAGACCCAAATCTGGGCCTCTGTGTCAGACGCGGCTCGATCATTGAAGGACACAGCCACCGCCGCTGCTTCACTGGAGAAAGCCAAAGCAGCACTGGCGACCCTGCCTGCTCCAAGCGTGCTCAAATTCCCGAGCATGAAGCAGGTCCATGACAGCGAATCGAAACCTCATGCTGGGTTACCTGACCCCGCTCCAGCCAAATCAGCTGCACTGGCCGCATCTCAGATTGCTCTGGCGGAACTCCGGGCCGGGCGGACAGACGCCGCGATCGAGCCGTTGACGCTGGCACTCAATTTCTTCCGAGCAATGACTCCGAGTCCCGCCGTGACTAAAGCCCGCCTGGATGCCTGCCAGAATCAGGAATCCACTGTTCGGGCCGATCTCGCGAAAGCGCTGAATCTCCCGAACACGGAAGACAGAATTCGTATTCCTTTTTCACGCTATCGGACGCAGTGCCGCAAGCTGAATGAACTGGCAGAGCACCGGCTCGAACTTCAGGTCACCTTGCTGCGAGCAGCCGCTCTCTCCGGGTTTGAAGATGGCGTCTGGAAGGTGGCGACAGAACGCCAGAGTGCTGAAGAGTCCGAACGGGAGCCTTACCTGCAAACCTCCCTGCCGAGCCTGATTCAGAGTCTGGCAGATGCCAACGGACTCACGGAGCTGGCCGCCAAAGTGAAGTCTGCGTTTACACAGAAAGCACTCACTCCGGACCCACTAGACCAGATTCTGGCGACAACCCGGCAGCATGTGGCCACCGGCAAGATCTCTGCAGCGAGCACCGTCCTCGAGAAAGCTTACCGGTCCGCGTTGTCCAAACGATTCCCGTTCCATCTCGATCTGATCGCAATGGAGATCGGGGGCCGTGTGCAGGAATCCCAGCCTCCCGCACAGTCTGTCGCATTTATTCAGGCACTCTATGACCTGCTGATTCAGGAAGATTTGTTCCAGTTGCTGGCAGGGGATTCTGTGCGACGCGGCCTTGCTCCGGAGTTGTGGAAACTAACAGAAAATTCTCGTGCATTGGATGCTCTGGAGTTCGTCGCGATTTATCGCGGGTTCATCTCCGGCATCACAGGGATGCCGACGACTTCTGCGGAAGCACCGGCCGCGACCAGGAATTAGCCCAGCGCGTGAAATCGCCCGGGAAAGTCTCTCAACAGAGAGTGAGTCTCGAAGGACTGTGAAAGGGAATCCACGAACCGGCCTCACTTGAGCCGGTTCGATATGGACATGTTCGCCGTCGGGCCTGTTCACAACGGAACCCGCGGTTGCGACAGAACCTGATCCAAACCAGGATGCGAGAAAGATGCCGACCGTTCAATCTGCACAGCAGGTGCTTGACCGCCACTATCTGGAACTTCGCTGCAGTTTGCTCGACCTGGCCGCCGCGCTCGATCGGATTGAGCGATCTGAATCGAACGATGTTGCCCGCAACGATCCACGGATGGTCCTCCTTCGGAAGGGTCTTGAGATTGTTGCCAGCGAAGGAATCGATCGCGCAGAACGACTCCAGCTGCTCTTCAGCGATCCGTATGTCGAAAACTGGAGCCGCTCCAGCTGAGCGCAAATTCTCCGGCGGCGATCCTTCCCAATGGCGAACGTTATCAACAGCGTCGCGACGTTCTGCCTGTTCAGATCCAACGGAAACGACCGGACATCTTTCGATCCGCTTCACCCCAGATTGACCCGCCCGACATGACACAGCATTTGCGTACTTGGCAGGTCTCGGGGAAGCCATGGACGTTTGGCGAAATGCCCAGCCTGATGGGGATCGTCAATGTGACGCCTGACAGCTTCTCCGATGGTGGGAAGTGGACCTCCTTGAGCGCAGCAGTCGATCACGCACTGCAGCTCGCCGCGGATGGAGCAGAGATTCTGGACATCGGAGGAGAGTCGACTCGTCCTGATGCCGATCCGGTCAGCGAAGTTGAAGAACTCGCACGGGTGATCCCCGTCATCTCTCGACTCGCCGGACTCACGAAGGTCCCGATCTCGATCGACACCATGAAGGCAGCAGTGGCTCGCGAGGCACTGGCAGCCGGTGCTCAAATCGTGAATGACGTTTCAGCACTGACAGCGGACCCACGCATGACTGAAGTCTGTGCGAATTCCACTTGCGGCGTCATCGTGATGCATATGCAGGGGACGCCAAAGACCATGCAGTTGAACCCGCACTATGAAGACGTCGTGCAGGAAGTCGACGCGTATCTCCAAACACGGGTCGACCAGTTAGCAGCAGCAGGGATTCATCCCGACAGAATTATGATTGATCCCGGCGTCGGCTTTGGGAAAACCGCTCAACACAACCTCGAATTGCTCTCGAATGTCTGTAAGTTTCGCGCATCCGGGCGTCCTGTGTTGATCGGGCATTCTCGCAAAGGATTTCTCGGGAAACTCGTCGGCCGAAAGGTCGATAATCGCCTTGCCAGCACAATTGGAGTTTCGATCGCGCTAGCGGAACAACATGCTGATGTTCTCAGGGTCCATGACGTCGCCGCAGTTCGTGATGCGATCCTCGCATGGCACACAATTCGTCAGGTTGTCTCCTGACTTCCCGGCGGTTAACGCAGCACGACCTTCATTCATCACCTTTCGCAGTGCAACTCTGTGCGCTGATATCGCGGGGCATCACTGAAGAAGAAGAGAATTTGGTAGCAAGTCGGGTTACGGCACCTTAGAATCAGGCCCTTGCCTGGATGCTTCATCCCTCCTCCCTGGAGCCTGCCGTATGCGTCTGACCGGACTTTACACCTGTGCTGTGTTGCTGTGTCTGACCACTGAAGCTTATTCGCAAGCTCCGCCTCTGGAAGCCGGTGTTACGAAAGTCGCCATTACGCCTCCGGTTGGTTATCGGATGGCCGGTTATTACCGCGAGCGACTGAACACCGGCACGAAAGACCCGCTCTATGCAAAAGTGATTGTCTTTCGTCAGGGAGAAGTTCAGGTCGGCATCATCTTTAACGACCTGATCGGACTTCCCGGCCCGCTTGTTGATCAGGCCCGCCCGGTCATTGCTCAGGCGACCGGCATTCCTGCGTCACACCTGATTCTCTGTGCGACCCACTCTCACACAGGCCCTCTTTATTTCGGACTTTATCGAGATCATTACCATCAGGAAAACATTAAAGCCCATGGTAAAGACCCTCATGAAGCGGTTGATTATTCCGCCCTTCTTACTCAGGCATGGGTTCAAGGGGTGAAGGAAGCTCAGTCCAAACTGCAGCCTGTTCAATTGAAGCATGGAGCCACCGAGGAAAGCAGGGTTTCATTCAATCGTCGCTTCCTCATGAAAGACGGAACGGTCCGCTTTAATCCCGGTGTGAATAATCCCCAGATCGTAAAACCTGCCGGTCCCATTGACCCGACGGTTGATCTGATTCAGGTTCAATCGGCCAAGGGAAATCCTCCGGCCAACCTGGGAATGCTCGTCTCATTCGCCATGCACCTTGATACCGTGGGCGGAACGGATTACTCAGCGGACTATCCGGTTCATCTTGAGAAAGAATTGAGCACAGCTCTCGGTGATGAGGCCATCTGTCTCTTTGGGACAGGAACCTGCGGAGACATTAATCATGTCGATGTGACCGCTGCGAATCGGCGCTCCGCGGAAGAGATTGGCAAGTTGCTCGGTGAAACAGCGATTGCCGCACTCCCGAAATTGGAGGTGCTCTCCGAACCAAAACTCGCCGTAGCTCGTACCCGATATCTGCAGGATGTTCAGAAGGTCAGCGAAGAGGACATTACCTTCGCGAAGAAAATCTTCCCGGTCGGGGAACCCGGCAAGACACCGTTTCTGGATCTCGTCCGGGCTTATACGACTCTTGACCTGCTGCAGTACCCTGACGGGAAGATGAATGTTGAGATCAGCGTCGTCGCCTTGAATGATAAAGTTGCGATGGTCTTTCTTCCGGGGGAGATCTTCGTCGAACTGGGAATGGCCATTAAACAGGAATCACCATTCGAACAGACACTCGTCATTGAGCTGGCTCACGACACTCCCTTTTACGTGCCGACGAAACGTGGGTTTCTCGAAGGGAGCTATGAAATTATGAACTCTCGAATTACCCCAGGCGGAGGTGAGGTCATGGTCGAACATGCGGTTTCACTCCTGAAACAGCTTTCCACATCGACTGCGCGTTAACCCGCGATCCGCCCGCTGCTTTGCGTGCGCTCCCAAAGATCACTTTGTATTTCCTCCTGGCTGACAATCAGACTCTTCCTTTTAGCAGGAATCCCGCATGACAGGCTGGCTTCATCAATCTCAGGCATGGCTTCACCGAGCGTGCTGCACCACTGGCCTCCTGTTCTCAGCATCGACGGGACTGTACGCAGAAGAGAGTCATCCACTGGAACCGACCGAGGCGCTGAAGTCCTTTGTCCTTGAGGACGGCCTGGAACTTGAACTCGTTGCCAGTGAGCCAGCGATTGTCGATCCTGTGGCAATTACTTTCGATCATCTCGGTCGGATGTATGTCGCCGAATACCGCGACTACCCGCTGGGGCCACCAGAGGGAGAACAACCGCTCTCAGAGATCAAACTGCTGGAAGATGTCGACAAGGACGGGACCTATGAGAAGGCGACACTCTTCGCCAAAGTCCCCTGGGCACAGGGTGTGCTCGCGCATGGCAAAGGCCTGATCGTCACCGCCTCTCCACAGGTGCTTTATCTCGAAGATACGGATGGAGACGGGAAAGCCGACCATCAGGAAGTTCTGCTCAGCGGCTTTACATTTGGCAATCCACAGCTCCGCGTCGGGCATCCCCGTCGCGGGCTGGACCAACGGATCTATCTGACTAACGGACTCACCGGAGGTAAGGTCACCGTCGGACCTGCGGAATCGGCGACAGGCGAACCCCTGACGATGGGGCGTAACGACCTGGTTTATGATCCGGCTGCAAAGACAATCGATCTCGTGCCGGGGCAAGCCCAGTTCGGGAACACTTTCGACGACTTCGGAAACCGCTTCTTCTGCACCAACCGAAACCCCATTATCTATGCTCCACTGAGCCAGCGAACCATGACCCGGAACCCACTGGCTCCGGCTCTGGTGGCCCAGGAAGACGTGGCTCCGTCCGGCGGAGCATCCCGGGTCTATTCTCTCATCGAAGGCAAAACGACCGCAGTCAGCCATGCAGGAACCCACACTGCTGCCTGCGGAACACATGTTTATCGTGGCAGCAACCTCGGATACCCGGAACTCGGTCTGTCGAATGTCTTTGTCTGTGAACCGACAGGCAGTCTGGTTACCCGCACCATTTTGAAGCCTCAGGGGACGAGCTTTCAGTCCAGCCGCCCGTATGAGCGACGGGACTTTCTGACCTCCCACGACCCATGGTTCCGCCCGGTCAGCCTCGCAGACGGACCGGATGGAAACCTGTATGTCGTCGACATGTATCGAGAGGTGATTGAACATCCTCAATACATGCCGCCCGGGCTGGCAGAAACGTTGCGACTTCGAGCCGGAGACGATCGGGGACGCATTTACCGTATTCGGCGTAAGTCCGCTCCAAAGTCCGCATGGACTCCATACTCTTCACGTGAAGAGCAGCTCAAGGGCCTGCAGGAAAGCAACGGCTGGCGTCGTGATCTCGCTCAGCGACTGCTGTTGCAGGAAGCCACAAAAGAGAACGCTCCTGCCTTGGCAGTGGAGTTAAAGAAGCTGCTGGGCCATCAGGATCCCCGTGTCGTCACACAGGCGATCTGGACGCTGGCTGGACTGAATCGTCAACAGCTTCTTGAAGCTTCAGAGTTGCAGTCAGCCACGACACAGCTGCTGGGTCATGCCGATCCCATCGTCGTCGAACAGGCAATTCGAGTGATCGAATTCGCAAAACTGGACACCGCTGGGCTGGCGCAAATTCAATTGAAAGATCCCCGATTTAACGCTCGACTGGCGTTGAACTGGATCGACGCAATGGCACTTGTCACGAATCTGGACGTGCAGACCGAGATCGGCCAGCTGATCGCGAAGTTTGCCAAGGATCAGTGGATTCGGCAGATCGCATTGACGCTCCCTGCCGAGACCTCTGCTCCCCTGCTGTGCCAGCTTCTGAAGTCGGATTCATTCCTGAATGAGGGAGGCGAACCTGAGCGTGAACTGGTCACTTACCTCGCCACAATCGTCGGCAAACGTGCAAAATCCGCCGAAGTTTCAACTGTCCTGACAGAGGTGCTGAGTCGTCAGGTCGATCATCTTCCGTGGTGGCGCTCGTCCATCCTGTTTGGTCTGGATCAAGGACTCGCCTCAAGCCCAGGCATCGAAGGAAAGAAGCGGTTGTCTCAGCTGGCAAGTGGTAAAGACGCCGAACTCGCGGCACTGGCGAAGAAATCACAAGATGTCCTCGCTGCAGGTCTGCCAACGCTGACGGACGCCAAAAGCCCGCCACTCAATCGTCGGGCAGCGGTCCCTGTTCTGTCCGGTATTGAAGTCGATCAGGCGATTCCAGTTATTCGGACTCTGCTGTCGTCGGACGCCGAGCCTGCGATTCAACGGGCGGCTTATGGCCTCGTGAATGGCCGTGCCCCAGACAAAGTGCTGCAGGAAATGCTCGCCAGCTGGAAAGACTTCGGGCCAGCCAGCCGGTCGCTGATTATTGAAATGGCACTCGCCCGACCCACGACCTCCATCGCTCTGATGAAAGCTATGGAAGCCGGAACCGTATCGCCGTCGCTGCTCACGATCGAACAGCGTGATCCATTGCTGATGACCCGTAATCCCGAAATGCTCGATCTTGCAAAGAAGCTCTTCGGGCAGGCGACCAATCAGGACCGTGCCGCTGTGATCGCGAAGTACCAGCCGGCCCTCACGTTGAAGGGCGACGCCACACGAGGGAAAGAAGTTTTCCGCCGCGTCTGTGCGCAGTGCCACAAGATTGGGGACGAAGGAACTCTGGTCGGTCCTGACCTGTCGGACATTCGGGCGAAAGGGAACGAAACCCTGCTGTCGGACATCCTCGATCCAAGCCGAGCGATCGAACCACGCTGGGCCAGCTATGTGGCGGTGATGGAAGATGGTCGAGTGATCACCGGACTCCTCGTTCGGGAGAATGCCGGGGGAATCGTTCTGCGAAAAGCGAAAGGGATCGAAGACAATCTTCCCCGAGCGGAGATCGAAGTTCTGCGTCCGAACGAACAGTCTTTGATGCCGGCCGGGATCGAGGCCGACGTGACCGTTGAACAGATGGCCGATCTGCTGGCCTTCCTCAAAGGTGGGCGCTAATTCCGATCTGGCTCTACGCCAGGACTGATTGAGATTCATGTCCGCCGCGCGAAGAACGATTCAACTCGTTCGTCGCGCGGCGGTTTTGCATGAAACACTCTTTTTAAATTCGAGGCAGCGGCTGAGAGGAGTTTTGCTCGATTGAGTTCCCGCGCCGCACGCATCTCGATCTCAAGAAAGACTCCGTTCCCCGTGACGGGAACGGGCGGTTCAAAAAGCAAATGGTCTACACCAGTCCCTGCGCCATCGTCGACTGCGCCAGTTTCAGGAAGGCGGCGATGTTCGCGCCTCTGACAAGGTTGCCTGGCGAGCCATAGACATCAGCCGCTTCTGCACAGGTCTGATGAATCGACCGCATGATCTGACGCAACTTGGCGTCGGTCTCATCGAACTTCCAGGCTTCACGGCAGGCGTTCTGCTGCATTTCCAGGGCGGATGTCGCAACGCCGCCTGCATTGGCAGCTTTACCTGGTCCGAACAGAATTCCAGCTTCCATGAAGGTCTGGACCGCTTCAGGAGTGCTTGGCATATTCGCGCCTTCTCCCACCGCGAGGACCCCGTTCTTCACGAGGGTTGCTGCATCTTTTCCGGTCAGTTCGTTCTGGGTCGCAGACGGCATGGCAACGTCACAGGGGACTTCCCAGATGTTTCCGTTGCACAGATATTTCGCCGACTTGCGGATATCGGCATAGTCCTTGATGCGTCGACGTTCGGTCTCCTTCAACGTCCTCATCGTCTCAAAATCAATACCTTCCTGATCGATAATGACTCCGTTCGAATCACTCATCGCGACAACTTTACCGCCGAGTTCGGTGACCTTTTGCAGGGCATAAACTGCAACGTTGCCGGATCCGGAAATCGTGACTCGTTTCCCTTCGAACCCCTGCTTCCGCGTCGCCAGCATCTCTTCCACGAAGTAGGTGCAGCCGTAGCCGGTCGCTTCTTTGCGGACCTGACTCCCACCGTAGACCAGACCTTTTCCTGTCAGAACGCCCGCTTCGAACTTGTTGGTCAGGCGCTTGTACTGCCCGAACAGGTATCCGATTTCACGTCCGCCAACACCGATATCTCCAGCCGGTACGTCGGTGTATTCGCCGATGATTCGCCAGAGTTCGGTCATGAAGGACTGGCAGAACCTCATAATTTCGGAGTCAGATCGTCCTTTCGGATCAAAATCGGATCCCCCCTTGCCGGCCCCGATGGGCAGACCAGTCAAAGAGTTCTTGAAGATCTGTTCGAAACCCAGGAACTTGATGATTCCCAGATAGACAGAGGGGTGAAACCGCAGGCCCCCCTTATAAGGACCCAGAGCGCTGTTGAACTGGACACGGAATCCGCGATTGATGTGGATTTCCCCTTTGTCATCCTGCCAGGGGACCCGGAAGATCAGCTGTCGTTCCGGCTCACAGAGACGCTGGAGCACTTTGGCGTCGGCATATTCCCGGTGCTTCGCGAGCACAGGCCCCAAGGTTTCCAGAACCTCGCGGACGGCCTGGTGAAATTCACCTTCACCGGGATTGCGTTTAATGACTTCCTGATAAATCGATTCAAGATCTTCTCGAAGTGGCAAGGCAGACTCTCTTTCTGATGAGGCTTTCAGAAGGTTTGCCGACATGGATGACCCGTCTCCAGCGAGGGAGATTCAAACAGGAGGACTTCACGGCGCTGCCGTGATCCGTTGTCGTTTTCGGGCTGTCAGCGCAGATCTGGCCCCCGCGAAAGCGAGAGCCAATCTGACAGGGGATTCCAAGCTGAGTCGAAAGTCGAATGATTGAGCCCGGATTTACCAAAGATGGAACTCGGGCTCTCGCATTTGAGAGGAAAGCGACTGACTTCTGTCCGCTTTCAGGCGCATTTCCGGAAATGGAGCGCCCCGCGGAACGGAATCATGTTCGCCCGAACGTTTATCCTCCGGACGGGTCGGCGTTCTTGGAAGTCCATGGGGCTCGACCAGCTTTCCCGAGAGAACGGGGGGGGTGCTGAGAGGCAACAGCCTTGCAAAGCAGGGCGGTGCTGCAATCGCGAACTGCCGAATGGAGAAGCGGCGGACCGTCAATACTTATGTCTGAATGGTCTGTTCGATGGCGAGCGTTGAAGATCGCTGACTCAATCCGACTTCAATTGCCCCGAGCGTAATCGAGATCGAGTCATCAATCACATCCACGCTGCGGCCGCGGAGATTGTCTTGCCACCATTCCATTCCGTCAGGCCGTGACCACGGTTGGACAGGGACGACTGCGGCAAGCTGCTGGAGAACTTCATGGGCAGTCTCAGGGCGATCTTCAGGCTTCTTCCGCAGACATCGCATGATGATGTCTTCCAGTTCGGCAGAGACCGAGATCTCAAACCGCTCTGTCGGCTTGACAGGAGTGTGCCTCATGTGTTGCTGCAAAACTTCTCTGACGTTCTTCCCCGTGAAGACAGGTTGCCCGGTCAGCAGATAATAGGCGACAGCAGCAATTGAATAGAGATCGCTCTGAATCGTAATCGTCTCTCGCCCGATTGCCGCCTCAGGAGACATGTACAGGGGAGTTCCAACCACTTTCCGTTCACTGCCCGATGCCTGGATACTCTCTTCATCACTACTGATGACCAGCCCGAAGTCCAGCATCGTGATGTGATCCGGGCGGTTCGACCGGAGCGAGACCATGATATTGTCAGGCTTGATGTCGCGATGGATCAGGGTGAGGTCATGAGCCTCAGCCATGGCACTGCAGATCTGCTGCAGAATCTTGAGCACGCGGCCATCCGGCAACGGACCACATCGATGCACGAGTTCAGACAGCGTCATGCCGTCAATGAATTCCATGGCATAGAAGAATAGATCGTCCGGGGTTCGGCCGTAATCAAAGATCGCAATGGTATTGGGATGCCGCAGCTGCGATGTCAGCTGGACCTCTGTTTCAAACTGGGCAATGGATTCTTCACTCATGCGATCCGCCCGTAATACTTTGACAGCAGCAGGGCGGCGCAAATGAATATGACGGGCTTTGAAGATCGCCCCCATCGTGCTTTCACGGATGAGGTCTTCAAGCACATAGTTTCCAAACTGACGTCCTGGCACGACAACCTGACAACGTCGTTCTTCCAACTGACGAAGCATCGCGTTCTGCAACCGATGGACGAGCGATACCGGATTGTGCAGATTCGGACTCAGCTCTGAAATCGCCTGATCAACACTTGCGGCAATCTCCATGACCTGGAAACGCTGGTTGATCGACTGCAGATCCATCAGTTTGAGGACTCCATTCGGAGACTGACGCATGACATCCATCAGCAGGCTCGAGCAGCTGACGGAGAATCCAAGAGGAATTTCGTCCTCAGTTCGAAGGAGCTCTTCCGAATTGTCGTGATGCTGCAGCACCGCGAGCGCAAGCGTGTTAGAGAAGCCCCAGTTCAGGAGGGTCTTGGCCGTGATCTCGGCATGCGTCCAACCAAAGCGGTCCTTCTCGAATTCAGCAAGATTCCGAGGATCTCTGCTGTTCAGGTACTCGTAGTAATCGATCTGATAGCGACGGGTCAGCGTCGGCAACATGATGTCCTGCAACATCGCGGCGGTATATGCCGTCGTCGAGTTGAGTCCCAGATATCTCGCCGTTTCCCGGGCAAACAGCGCGCGTTCCACTGTTTCTCGACGGAAATCCGAAGTGGAGATCAGTGGGGATTCCACCTGCTGCATGGCGTTGGAGAGTGCACTTGTCAGCAGGATCGTAGTGCTGTTCGGAATCCCGAGCAGTGCAATTGCCTGATGAACTGAATCAACTTTCTGCCGAAGCCCTCTCAGGCAGGAATTCACGTTTCGTAGCAGCTCGGCTGTCAGCAGCGGCTCACATTCCACGACCTCGCTCAGTTCCCGCACAGTGACCTCGGGCTTGCGTGCCCGCGCAGAAAAATCCATGACCGCCTGTGGGGGAAGCGGGAGCTGTGAATCTCCTTTCCAATCCAGATCTCTCAATCGGGAGGCAAGGATCTGCTCGTTCTGCTGACTGGCTTGATGGGGTGTCATATCGCTTTGCAGCCGTAAGTTTCGTCCGGTGATGATCTCTGAAACGAGAACGTTGCGCTTCCGTCATAGAGTGAGATCATTGAACCCAGGGGAGCAGCCTGCTTCGTTCAGAATCCCACTAATCAACAATTCGCTGTTTTGCTTTCAGATCGTGAACAACTCTGATCAATGCAGCTACGAGCCACTTCTGTATTCGGCCTTCTCTGTCATGATCCGCGTTCGAGCAACACGGACCACAATTCAGGTCAGACCCCCTGCAACTGGCGAGACTCTGAGCCGATGAGTTCTTCCAGAAGGACGCAGCAATTCCGCCCTTTCTTCTTCGCCGAGTACATTGCATGGTCGGCCGTTGCCAGCAGCTGAAGAGTGAAGTTCGTCGCATTTCGATCCGGAACCGCAATCGCCGCTCCGATACTGACAGTCACCTTCAACGACAGGTTTTCGACTTTCATGATCTCGTTCTCCACCTTCTGCCGGACACGCTCCACCTGTCGGGTAAGGCCTGTCACATCCTGAGCAGAAGAGAGAACAACGAACTCCTCACCGCCATAACGGGTGACGACATCCGCATCACGGACGACACTGCGAATGGCCTTCGCGACCCCTTTCAGAACCTCGTCTCCCACAAGGTGCCCGTGGGTGTCGTTGACGGTTTTGAAGTGGTCGACGTCTACGAACAGGATCGCAACAGCTGACTGCGATTCCCGACTCCGCAGACAGCGATCCGTCAACTGCTGCATGAGATAGGTGCGGTTGTACAGCGACGTCAGCTGATCCGTCATGCTGGTCTGAGTCAATTCCAGAACCCGTTTTCTGAGTCGGCCGTTCTCTTCGAGAATTTCATGAGTCGGTCTCTGCGACTCTCCCTCAAGGGAGGATTTCGCCGCCAGTTCCGAGAGCTGTGCCATGGCCTGAGCGAGCAACTCCCGAGGAGAACCCACTTTGGACATATCGACGCTGAAGAGGTCACTGTGCTCATCAAGTTGCTGCCTGACACAGTCAACGAGCTCATCGACGACCGTCCCGGGCTCTCGCAGGATTGAACAGCAAAGCTCGTAGATCTTGGCGACCGCGAGTCCTCGGCCTTCGTCTGAGAAGAACTCTCCAAAGGCGGTCGCGATCCGCAGGACATCCGCCAGTCCCACTTGCCCGGTGTGGCTGCGGTCACAGGCCTCATCGAGCGAGATGTTCATTGTCTCGATGGCATGAATGCAGTGAGCAGGCAGATTCCATTCTTTGAACAGATGAAGAGTAATCTGCATGGAGGTCACATCTCCAGCCTGCTCTTCCAGCTGATCGATGGAGGCCCCTGTCTGCCGACTCTGTCGCACGCACTCGACAAATTCTTCGGGGTCTCCATTCAATCGGGCGAGGCGACCGATTCGCGCCAGCAGGCCGAGCGTGAATGCTTCTCCGGAATCGCCGTTGGAATACCGTTCCGCCAGCAACGAGGCAGCGCACCCCCGAATCAGCGACTGGAACCAGAAATCGGCATAATAAGAGGCGTAATTCCCTGTATTCATTGAGGCCTCGGCAAGCGAGAACCCCAGGGCGAGGGCCATGACCGTTTTCTTGCCGAGGAGCACAACGGCTCGTTGCAGGTCGCTGACGGGCTTCCGGATCCCAAATTGCGACGTATTGGCCGCCTTCAAAATCTTCCCGGAGAGGGCCGGGTCAGTATGCAGAACATAAACGACCTCTGAAATACTGACTTCTGGATCAGAAAACATCTTCAGCAAACGAATGGCGACCGTCGGAAGCGACGGGAGCTGAGAGAGTTTTTGCAGTTTGCTTTCCATGCATTTCATCCAATACTGGCGATGCTCAGAGGTGAAGAACGCGAAAAATCCGTGGAGAGACGACCACTGAAACCGCGTGCTCTCCCCCTAAGCCGGAGACCTGAATCCAATCATTCCTTCATGGAAAACGGAATCACCGCAGGAGGCGGAGGGGAGGGACTCAATTCCCTTCTGATGAGTTCCAGGCACTTGGCTTTCGAGTTCTCAACTGTTGTTTGAATACAACAATCCTTATTTCTGAATCCGACTCGTGCATCCGGACGCCCCCGCCCCGCGATGAAAAAAAGCATCGCCTAGGACACACAGAACATTTGAGGCAAATACACAGAATGCAACGAACAGGAACAAAAAGCTGTTTGTTCTCACGAGAATCATTAAAACGAAGCATTTTCCGCAGAAATCTGTGATTTTCGCTGCATTTGCGACTTCGTTTGGGAAAGAAAATGGGTAAGAAATGCCGATTTTAGCGATGGCAACTTCTTTCACAGGGCATAGAGATGTTTCTCCTCGCGAACGAATTTAATCATGTGTCGCTGTTAATGAATGTTTCCGATTTGCGACACCGGGTCATCAGTCACAATCTGGCGAATGTGAACACGCCGGGATATGAGCGACTCGATGTCGTTTTTGAAGAACTGCTGGCGCAGAAAGTTCGAGGAGGAGAGGCCTCCGGCACACCGGTCACACCGAAAGTCGTGCCAGATGCTGCGGCCAAGCCCCGCGGAGACGGTAACAGCGTCGACGTCGACAGCGAGATCGGGCATCTGAACCGGAATGCGTTGCTCTTCCAGACCTATTCTCAGCTACTGTCGTCTCAGTTTGATCTCATGAGACGCGCTATTCGCTGAACAGATCAACTCTTTCTGATTGATCCCCGTCAGCGCCCTCTTTGTTATTCGGGCCGCGCACGCCTCTGTCGGGGACCCTGCGCTGAGGGTGTTTCTCAGCGGATCCTTTTTTCATATCCCAGGAGAATTCATGGGCTTTGGTCAGTTGTTTTCGGCGACCGGAATTTCGAGTTCTGGTCTCACCGCCGAACGGCTCCGTATGGAAGTCGCGGCGAACAATATTGCGAATGCCCATTCAACCCGTTCTGCCGATGGCGGAGCCTTCCGGCGACAACAAGTGGTATTTTCTACCGCTATGGACCAGCTGGCAGGCAGTTCTTTGCCTGGAAGCGGAAGTCGCATTCCCGCGATGGGCGGAGTTGAAGTAATAGGGGTTATTCCTGACGAAGCCCCCCTTCCGAAGGTTCTGAACCCGGGTCACCCCGATGCAGATGAGAATGGAATGGTGGAGATGCCGAACGTGGCACTCCCCACCGAAATGATTGATTTGATGACCGCCAATCGGGCGTATGAAGCGAACCTGAAGTCCCTGCAAACGTTTCGTCAAATGGCCGAGCAGGCCCTGAGCCTGATGAGGTCAAACGTATGATGATCACGCCAGCAGTCACTTCCGCAGGGATTAATCCCCTTGCTATCAGCGAATCGACAGGTGCTGCTCCGCAGTCGGGCCCCGGCGAAGTCCCATTCGCCGGCCTAGTGCAGCAGTTCCTCCAGGACGTCAACCAGCAACAGCTGACCGTCACGACGGACGTCAAGGACCTCGTGGCGGGCAAGACAGATAACATTCACGAAATTGCCCTGCACGTCGCGCAGGCCGATATCGCGTTCCGTATGGCACTCGAAGTTCGGGACAAACTGATTTCCGCATACCAGGAACTCATGCGGATGCAGGTCTGACGGATCAGATCTTGCGTTAGAAGGTTAAGAGATGGATCTCGTGACAACGGTCGCAACACAGCTCCGCGAACTCTGGTCCCGCTGGAACACAGCCCAGCGCGCCGGGATTGTCACTGCGTTTGTCGTCAGTGTCATTGCCGTGACCGGAGTGGGGTTCTGGGCCAGCTCACCGGAATATGTCACCGTTGCCGACCGTCTCAGCCCTCAACAGGCCGCTGACGTGGTCAGCACACTGGAATCCAGCGGTCTCCGCTATCGGTTGAATTATGCCGGTTCTTCGATTCTGGTTTCAAAGTCCGATTTGAATCGGGCTCGCCTGGCTTTGAAAGACATTATCACGGTCAAAGACTCTGAAGAACCGACAATCAGTGAAGGTATCTGGTCGGACCCGACGCTCCACCAGGTACGTTTAACTCGCCAACTGGAAAGCCGACTGGCTCGCTCCATCTCTCAGTTGGCCAGTGTGAAATCCGCGACGGTCCACCTCAGCAAAGGGGAGACCACTCCGTTCATGCGTCAACGGCCTGCGGCCAAAGCCAGCGTCGTGCTGGAACTCGCTCCGCACACGGCGCTGAACGCAGCCGACGCCCGGGCGATTGCTTCGATGGTTGCACACAGTGTCGAGAATCTGGACGTTAAAGATGTCTCTATCCTCGACACCCATGGGCGCATGCTTTCATCGTCTCAGGGACTTGAAGGGGACGTCACCGGACAGTTGAGCTACCGCACTCAGATTGAAGCGGATCTCGCTTCCAAAGCTGAAGCGATCCTGACCCAGATGCTGGGGCCGGGGAAGGCCGTGGTTCGTGTCACAGCAGACATTGACTTCACGGAAACGCAGTCCAAGGAAGTTCGCTATGACCCCGAGCTCAAGGTGAAGGTCTCGGAGACGACCCACTCTGAATCCGTCAACGGAGCCTCACGCCCCGCCAAAAGCGGCCCTGTGGGAGCAACCCCGAATCTCGATGCACTCGCCTTCAAGGCAGGCGGTGGATCCGGGGGATCGAAGATGGAAACGAACACCACCACCTACGAGAACGCGAAGACGGAAGATACCGTACACCGGGCGCCGGGCCGAATCACCCGACTTTCAGTCGCAGCCGTCGTGCAATTGCCTGAAGCTCCTGCAGCTGCGGGAACCGATCCTGCCGCAGCGGCCGTCCCTGCTGCACCGCTCGTGACACGCGAGCAGGTCGAGAAGATCATTCGACAAGCCGTCGGTTTTGATGCCACCCGAAATGACGCCATCGAGGTACTCTCGGCACCGCTCGCAGGCAACCAACAGTTTCTTGAGCCGTTGCCGGTCGCGAGCCCTTGGGATCAGTATGGAAATCTCCTGAAGAACCTCTCCTTGGGCATTGCCTCCATCGTTGCTCTGGTGGTTGGCTTCCTCGTCTTGCGACGTATGCAGCCCATTGTTCTCGAACAGGAAGTCAAAGGAAGTTTGCCTTCCGACATGGTGCTCCGGATCGCTGACCTGTCACGACAGGCTCAAGAAGAACCGGAAACCGTCGCCACCATCATTCGCTCCTGGCTCGAAGAACCATCTGAACAGCGTCCCACTCAACGCGTGGCTTGATCGAACCGCTGCATGAATTCGTCCTTTCCGCTTCCCCTTCCCTTCATCCCCCTCCACTGACGCATGCCAGCAAGGAAACTTTCGGTGGACATGGATCCGTTAAAAACGCAACGCGAAGAGAGAGTGCTGCTTCTCCTGCACCTGCTTGGAGAAGAAGCTGCGGAACTGATCTACCCCCACCTCGAACCTGGGGCCGCGAGTCTGCTTCAGCAGCGGTTGTCGACGTTCAACGCTGACGACTGGCCTGTGCGTAAGCAAAAGCAGGTGCTGGACGACTTTGAGCGATTCCTGCAGTTCTCGCGTTCCAACGCCCGCCCCGAACTGAAACTCCATGAGGGCGATGAAGAAGAGGATCAGGAAAACACGGAAGAAGAATCCGTCGAACTGAGTGGCGACGCTCTCCTCGACATTGACCGCATCAGCATCTACCAGCTGGCAGGAGCACTCGAGAGCGAACAGCCCCGGACCGTCGCGATCATGTTGAAAGCGGTCTCACCCAAGAGGATCGCACAGGTGCTGGAACTGCTGCCTGACGAAAAACGGCAGCAGGTCGTCAGTGAACTGAGTAACGATCCGCGAATGCCGGATGTGCTACTTCGGCGAATTGCGGCTTCCACGCTTGAACGAGCGTTGAAGTTGCCGACGACCCCTCGTCAGAAAGATGACCCTGTCTTCCGACTGGTGGAAGTTCTGCGAGCAACAGAAAAGCCAAAACGACGGCGGATTCTGAAGGCCATCGAGGAGAATAATCCTGATCAGGCCGTGCTGGTGAACCAGTCGCTTTACCAGTTCGAGGACCTGTTGCATATGGATGATCAACAGATCCAGCGAGTCCTGTCACGTGTCGATTCCGTCACTCTGTCGACAGCGCTCTTCAATGCCGATGAACGCATCATCGAACGCATCATGGGCAATCTGTCGAAACGGGCCCGGGCATCACTGCAGGAAGAATTGAGCTTCCGGAAGAATGTCACCGGAGCACAGCTCCGTGCGTCCCGCGATCTCGTGACCGCAGCCATCGCCGAATCAGAACAAGAAACCGAATAAACACAGGAGATCGACGATGGAACGAATTCCGATCTCCTTCACTGCCCGTCCGCAGGCGATTCAACTGCGCAGTTCCGGGCAGGCTGTGTTTCATGAGATTCCGGTCATTCCGACGAATACAATCTCGACTCCTCCGCCATTTCCAGTGGAGCCGCGCCCGGCACCAGAGCCGGATCTTCGCCCCCTGTTGAACAACATTGCCTCTGCCGTGGCCGAGGTCGAACAGCGTCGGCAGCAGTCGCTGGAGGAGTTACAACAGGTCGCCATTGAACTGTCGATTGCAGTTGCATCTCAACTTGTCTTTGAAGCGTTAGACCGGGATCAGCTTGGCGTCGAGAACCTTGTGAAGAATGCGATCTCCAGCCTGGGGCTGGATCAATCCTGCGTCATTTTCCTGAACCCGGTGGATCTCGACTTGCTCAAGAAGCGACTCGCGAAAACACCTTCGGAATGGAACACAACAAAAATTCAATTGATGGCTGACCCGGGTCTCGCACGCGGGGGATGCCGGGCCGAATCCCCCGACGGAAGAATGGTGATTTCGGAGATCACATCACGCCTTTCAGAAATTCGTCGTCACTGGATGGAGGAACTGGATGACTCTCAGATTGAACGTCGACGCGCTGCGGGAGAAGGCCCGGCGCTGCGACGGTTTCCGGACCGCCGGGAGACTGCGTAGCGTGCAGGAACTCCTCACCGCGCGGTTGCCGGGTTCAATCGGAGAACTCTGCGAGATCCGCAATAGTGAGGATGAACTGCTGCTCGGAGAAATCGTCGGTATTCACGATGAAACCAGCCAGATCATGTGCTTTCAGCACGCAACCGGACTGCGCCCCGGCTGCGAGGTGATTGCGACAGGTCGCCGTGTCCGCACCCCCGTCGGCCCTGCCCTGCTGGGACGCGTCGTAAATGGACTGGGTCAGCCGATTGACATCCCCAGCCCGATCTCTGTGCGCCGCTGGAAGTCGGTCGAACGGGAAACCCCAGCGGCACTGCAGCGAAAACGAATCACAACTCCACTGGTCACCGGTCAACGGGCGATTGATGGCCTGCTCACCATCGGACAGGGGCAGCGAGTCGGACTCTTCGCCGGCAGTGGTGTCGGGAAAAGTACGCTGCTGGGTGAAATCGCCCGGCATGCATCGGCTGACCTGAACGTCATTTGTCTGGTCGGTGAACGCGGCCGTGAAGTGTTGCCGTTTCTGGAAGACTGTCTCGGACCGGAAGGCCGGGAGAAGTCAGTCGTGGTCGTGGCCACTTCTGACGAAACACCACTCATGCGAATTCAGGCCGTTCGAACTGCCATCGCAATCGCGGACGACTTTCGCGCTCGAGGATCGAATGTGCTCTTTTTTCTCGACAGCCTGACACGTCTGGCATTTGCTCAGCGGGAGCTGGGACTGCTGCGAGGAGAACCACCCGGAACGCGCGGCTATCCGCCTTCCGTTTTCGGCGTCCTCGCAGGAACACTGGAACAACTGGGGAATGACAATGTCGGTTCCATCACAGGTCTGATCACGGTACTGGTCGACGGTGATGATATGGATGAGCCAATCGCCGATGCCGCCCGCTCGATTCTCGATGGTCACATCGTGCTCGACCGGAAACTGGCAGCACAGAATCACTATCCGGCAATCAACGTTCTGCAGAGTGTCAGCCGACTCTTCCGGGAAGTGACCACGCCAGAGCATCGAGCCGCCGCACAGAAATTCCGTCAGGTGATGGCCACCTATCAAGAAGTCGCTGACCTGATTCAGATGGGGATGTATCAGAAGGGGGCTTCGCCAGTGATCGATGAAGCCATCCAGCTGATGCCGAAAATTCAGAACTTCCTGCGACAAGACATCGGACTCAGCGGCGACTTCGCGCGAACGGTCGCCGAAATGCAAAAGATCATGTCACAAGCAGCCGTGAAAGCGTAATCAGACTTCATGCGTCGTTTCCACTCCCCACTCCTGAAGATTCAAGCTGTCTATGAACAGCAGCGGCGACTCGCAGAGATCGAGCTGAGCCGTGCATTGAGTCGTCAGCGGGAAGCGGAAGAACATGTCCAGGCATCGCATGACGCCTGGGAAGCATCACGACAGATGGTGGCAAGTTTGCTGCGGCAGTCGGTCAATGCCTCGATGTTGAGCGGAGCGCAGATGCAGATTGTGGTTGCTCAGGAAACGCTCGAACAGGCAAGAACACAGCTGCAGGAGGCCGCTCAGGCGGTGCTTGCAGCCAGAACGATTTATCAGGGCTTCAACAGCAAAGTCGACGGACTGACAAAGGTGCTGGATGAACAGCGGGCCGAATATCGTCAGGACGTCATGAAAGACGAACAGATTGTGATGGACGACCGGGCCGGCTTCCGCTGGAAGCCGACGACATCCGTCCACTCCGAGGGCACTCGCCATGGTTAAGATGATTGTTGTGCTGTTGTTTGGAATCGGGATGTTCTGTGCCGCCGCCGGAGGGTCGTGGTACGTGCAGAACCGTGTCCTTACGCCTCCCGTTGCCGCGAAACCGGCGAAGCCAGAAGCAGCGGCTCCTCACGATCCAGCCGCACCGCCACGCGATGCCGCCGCGACCACCAGCACCGCCGGGGGAGATCGTCTCCCCGTAGCCGTCCGCCCGCGAGAAATGAGTGTCGAGGAACTCCTGCGTTACAGCATGGGCGTCAAAGAGCGAGAAGAGAAAGTCAAACAGAGCGAAGAACTGCTGCAGAAGCGACGGATGCAACAGCAGCTCGCGCTCGCTGACATCGAAGGAGAACGTCGCGAAATCGACGACATGCGAACTCAGGTCTCCGATCAGCTGAAGATGGCTCAGACGATGATTGAGCGGTTGAATGACATTCGCTCTGAGTTCCTGCAGGAGAAGGAGTCAGCGTCTCAGTCCTTGCAGCAGATGAAGCATGAACGCATCACGATCGACGACGAGCATCAGGACAATACCAAGCGGCTCTCTCAGTGGATTCAGAGTATGCCACCGGAGAAGGCCGCGCAGATTCTCTCTTCGATGGCGAACGATGGCGAAGAGCAGATGAAGATCGCTGTTCAGATTCTGCGAAATCTCGAAGAGCGTGAGGCCGCGAAGATCCTCTCCGCCGTCGAAGACACGAAGCTCGTTCAGCAGCTCATTCAGAACTTCCGCAATCTGCAGAAACCGCCGGTCAAAACAGCCAACCGTCGGTAAGTCGGAACGTCTTCCTGAGTTCAATTGACGGAACTGACAGGGTACGGCATAGAACCGCCGTATTATGTCTACCCTTGAAATTGCTGTCATCCTGCGCGACCTGCTGCTGACTGCTCTGGTGCTGACACTGCCGTCAGTCGCCGCGAGTCTGCTCGTCGGGACCGTGATCAGCATCATTCAGACCGTTACCAGCGTTCAGGAGCAGACTCTTTCGTTTGCTCCTCGTATTATCGCTGTCGTACTGGTGATGATGGTGACGCTCCCCTGGAGCCTGCGGATGGCCACCGGCTTCACGACCCGCATGATGTATCACATGCTGGAGGCCGTGCGATGACCACAGCAGTGGCGGTCGCTTTTCTGCTCGTGCTAATGCGGGTCGCCGGCTTTGTCGTCTTTCTGCCCCCCTTCTCTGGCAGCAATGTTCCGAATCCTGTGAAGGTCGGACTCGTCACGGCGCTGACATTGTTGTTCAGCATCAAATCCGTTCCGCAGCTCGCACTGTCGCTCAATCAGGAAGTGGTCGGGAACTGGGTGCTGGTCGCCTGGCTGGTCGCGCGTGAGACGCTCTTCGGAGCTTCGTTGGGTTGGATGCTTGGACTGATTCTTGTCCCCATCCGAATCGCCGGTGCTTACATCGTGCAGGAGATGGGTCTCACGATGGCCGCTGTTACTTCAGCGACTGAGAATGCGGAATCCAACGTGCTGTCCCAGATTCTCGAAATCTGTGCGATCCTGTTCATCTTTGGATCCAATCTCGATCACCAGTTTATTCGCCTGCTGGATGCCACCTTCACGGCATTCCCGTCCGGACGCGCCTGGACGCTGCCAAGTCAGGACTGGTTCATCAGCAGTCTCGCTCAAACGAGTTCACTCGGGCTCGCCATCGCCGCACCGGTCGGCATCGTGCTGTTTGCCGGTCTGTTCGCCACGATGATCATCATGCGACAGGCACCGCAGTTCAATCTGTTCTCCTTCGGAACCCCGATTCGACTCGTCATTGGACTTGTCGCCCTGATCTGGTTCCTTCCCTCAATCCTGAATGGAATGGTTTATAACCTGAAAGCATTTCTCTCTTTCACCGGCGCCTAGAACGGTTGCGTCCACTTTTCCCCTTTTTTTCCTCTTTGAATCTCTGAGCCCTCACCTCTGCTGAGGCAACCAGAGTCGTGACGCCATGGCGGACGATTCCGACCTGAGCAAAACAGAAGCCCCAACACCTCGCAAGCTGGAACAGGCTCGCGAGGAAGGTCAGGTTGCGTTCAGCCCGGATCTGAACAGTGCTGTCGCATTGCTCGTTGCTGCAATGGCAGCGATCTGGTTATTGCCGCTGATGGGCGAGCAGATGAAGAGACTGCTCATTGACCGCATCGTTCATCTCGATGGTGGTGACTGGAACGAGAAGACGACCGTCGTCGCAACACGCTGGGTGTTTCAGAATCTGTGGGCCATCGCAGGGGGAATTTCGTTGTCCTTCCTGGGGATCAACATCCTGCTCGCACAGGTACAGACCGGTTTCATCCTGACGACAAAGCCGCTTGAGCCAAAGTGGGACCGGTTGAATCCCGTTCAGGGAATGAAGCGACTGTTTTCCATCGACAGCCTGGTGCGTGGCCTGCAGGTCATCATCAAAGTGACGACCTTTGGAACACTCTCTTCCGTCATCTTCTGGCTGTGGTTAGGCACTCTGCAGACATCCACGCAGGGGAGTCTCGAAGAGTCTGTCGGGCTCGGCTGGCGAATGATCGTTCAGATCATGTTGGTACTCTCCGGGGCCGCCTTCGTCTGGGGTGTCGGAGACTATGGCTTCCGCTGGTTCCGTCTGCAGCAGAAGCTGCGAATGTCTATGCAGGAAATCAAAGATGAAGCCAAGGAAGAACAGGGCGATCCCTTGCTGAAAGGGCACATTCGCAAGATGCAGCGTGAAGCGGCTCAACGAAAGACGCTCACGGACGTTCCCAAGGCGAGCGTCGTCATCACGAACCCCACGCACTACGCAATCGCTCTGCAATACGAACCCGGCCGAATGAAGGCGCCAAAGATTCTCGCGAAAGGGAGCGATGCGTTCGCCCGACGGATTGCCAAAGTCGCCCGTGAACATGGCATCCCTGTGCTAGAGCGGAAATCCGTCGCTCGTGCGTTGTATGCCATCGGCAAGGTGGGTGAGGACGTTCCGGTCGAGTTTTATCGCGTGGTCGCCGAGATTCTGGCCTACGTCTACCGGCTGAAGAACAACCGATAGACGCCTCTCCGCGATGCAGTGAACAGCATTACTCAGCATCTGGAGTTGCTGCCGGAGCAACTGGCGGCACCCGTTTAATATTCGGCAGGAAGATCGCAAAGAAGCCGAGCAACGGGAAGAACGCACAGATCTGGAAGATCGCCTGAATTCCGATGATATCCGCCCAGTATCCCAGAACGGCGGAAGCGATTCCGCTGATCCCGAATGCAAAGCCGAAGAACAGGCCTGCCACCATGCCGACGCGGCCCGGCAGCAGATCCTGAGCAAAGACCAGAATCGCCGAGAATGCGGAAGCAAGAATGGCTCCGGCGAACATGCTCAACACAATCGTGACCGGAAGATTCGCATAAGGGAGTGCGAGCGAGAACGGAGTCACCCCAAAGATCGAAGCCCAGATGACAAACTTGCGACCGAAGCGGTCTCCAATGGGTCCCCCGGCAATCGTCCCTGCAGCGACGGCGAACAGAAATGCAAAGAGACAATACTGCGACTCCTGCACCGACAGCTGAAATTTATCAATCAGGAAGAACGTGTAGTAATTCGACAGGCTGACGAGATAGAAGTACTTCGAGATAATCAGCACGATCAGAATGGAGATGGCGAGTGCGACATGGCCGCGAGTGAGTTGATGCTCCCCTCGACGGGATGCTTTCGCCCCACTCCGCTTCCGGATTTCAATCTGCTTCTGATACCAGATTCCCAGTCGCTGCAGGACAATGATCGCCATGAATGCGAGAATTGCGAACCACGCAATCGCTGGCTGACCGCCGGGCATCACAATCCACGCCGCCAGCAAGGGACCGAACGAGCTCCCCAGATTTCCCCCCACCTGAAACAACGCCTGAGCGAAGCCATGCCGTCCCCCCGACGCTAACAGGGCGAGACGCGAGGCTTCCGGGTGAAAGACGGACGATCCCAGACCGACAAGCGCCGCCGAAATCAGAATCATGGGAAGCGAATGGGACTGCGAAAGCATCAGCAGCCCGATCAGCGTTGACCCCATCCCAATGGCGAGAGAGAACGGCTGAGGGCGACGGTCGGTGTAGTAGCCCACCAGCGGCTGCAGTAAGGAGGCCGTCATCTGGAAGGTGAGCGTAATCAGTCCGATCTGGGCGAATGTCAGATTGTGTTCAGACTTCAGCAGGGGATAAACCGCTGGAAGGATCGCCTGAATCGTGTCGTTCAAAAAGTGCGACAGGCTTAACCCATACAGCACCGTAAATGCTGTCATCTGTTGAACGACTGGCTTCTCAGCGGTCGCGACTTGCAAATCCTGACTCATTACCAATCCTGTCCGGAAAATCCCGCTTCACTTCCCGATGCCTCAAAGGCAATCCACCGCAACCGGCCGCCTCAGGTGGAGCATCAGCATCCTTCCGGATCGCAGGGCGACAACGCGCAATATCACCTCAAACCATATTGTATCGCCGTTGCCGCTCCGGAATACCGATCCCCTCGGAGCGGCACCGGAAAGACGCGCCTGTCCCGGAGAGGTTCGCCATCCCTATGAGGAGATTGAAGGCACGAGCTGTGGAAAATCCACTGCAGTCAGCTGAATTGGTCTCACATCCGTGAATCCAGATAGATGGATTCACCGCGTCTCAAACCTCGGAGATGCCTGCTTCGGATGACCCGAGCGGCTGACGACGTTCCGGACCAAATTCCCGGCTTCGCGGAGGCAGTGTCCGCCTGTCCTGACGGAGTATCCACCCAAGCGCCAGACTGGAAATCACTGCACACACCAGCAGCGTCTGCCAGGTAAAGTGCATTTCAGGGTTCTCCGCCTTCCCGTCAAGTCGGACCAGCCATTCCCATCCCTTCAACGCCTCAGGCTTGATGCGTGTCGCGAGAACCTGAGACCCATTGAAGATGAAGTGGAACACCACTCCGGGCAAGAGACTGCCGCTACGGGCGGCCAGCAAACCGATCACGACCCCGAGTAGCGCCGCATTGAACTGCTGCTTCGGAATCATGTGGATAAATCCGAACAGAGCGGCTGACAGCAAAATCGGCAACCAGCGTCGACCGGAGTGCTGAAGCCCCGTCAGAATGAATCCTCGGAACGCAAGCTCTTCACAGACCGCCGGGGCCAATGCAAACACTGCAAGAGACAACCACAATGGAACAGTGTCTGCTCCCATCGCCTCCATGAGCTTCTTCGCGGATTCTGGCAGCGGCGGGAAATAAGGATCCAGCCATGCCATCAGCTCGAGTGCCAGCGGCAGCAACGTAAATGACAAAACAATTCCGGCAGCCAGCATCGCCGGGCTGGGCCAGGACAACTTGAGCGAGCGCAGTGGTTTGCTCGTCAGCAGAATCGCCATGAACACCGGAGGAGCACCCACGGTCGCGATCAAAAAGATCATTTGCACTGTGAGCATTTTATATGGACCGTCGAGCAGTTCTGGAGATCCCTGCATCGACGTCAGGAACAGGAACTGCAACATCCCGATCAGAACGAAACAGACCGCGGCCTCAGAAAAGCTCGGTGTTGGCTCTTTCTCACGAAGCAGGTGCCGAATCCACAAGCGGAGATCAAATCGCTCGGCTTCGCGGAAGAGAATGTCTTCCCGTTGAAATTGCTCAATCGCCCACCACAACGCAATTCCGCTATAGAGACAACTGGAGAACAGGACGGGGAGTGCATAGAACAGCAGAACCTGGCTGTTCGACCCGAGTAGCAGCGCCTTCAACAACAATGCCGGCCCGGTGACTGGCAACACACTGTAATACGGCGTCAGCTCAACACTGGGATTCAGACAGAACATCGTCAGCCCCATCGTGACGAGCAGCAGCGGTGTCAGATAATACTGTCCTTCTTTGCTGCTGCGGGCGAACATTGCGAGCGAAAGACTCAACGCACTGAACAATGCTGCCAACGGAATCGCCAGCAGCACAACCCAGGCGAGCGATGAGATCGGTGGCAGCGAGAGATCTCCCAGCGGCGACGATCGGGCAGAACCAATCGCCGACAACATATGCTGCCCGGTGAAGCCCATGCTGCAGAGATTGAGCAAAGCCGTGGACAGACTGAACAGCATCACTGTCAGGAACTTGCCATAGACGATTTCAGTTCGAGTCGCAGGGGAGATGAGGAGTGTTTCCATCGTGCCGCGTTCTTTTTCACCGGCCCCCAGATCGATCGCAGGATAGAACGCCCCGGTCACGGACATGATCACCAGCAGTGCCGGGAAGATCTTGCTCCAGACGTTCGCGGCGATCTGGTCTGGTTCTGCAAGATCCACACTCGTGATCGGCACCGGATTCGGCAGAGTCGAAGGGAGCTTCGCTCGTTTCAACCGGTTTTCAAGCAGTGCGGAGTTCCAGTTGCGCAAGGCCTGGCGAACGCGTTGATAGGCGATCTCTGACTTCTCATTGGCACTGTTGTGCAGAACGATGGGGAACGGCAGAGTTGTTTCGCTGGAAGCCGATTGACCTGACGCCCGATTATTGACGAGTTCTTCGGTGATTTCCTGGAACTTTGCGAGGAAGTCGCGTGGGAAGACAATCAGAACCTGCGCCGGGGCCGAAGAGAACCACTGCTCCACCTCCTGCCGCAGCGTCCTTTCCTCAACCAGCAAAGGATCAACGAGCGGCGACTCTTTTGGCAATCGGTCAATCAGCGACTGCACTTCCGCCAGGCGCAGGATCCGGTCACGCCGGTCTTCGACCTGACTGATGAATTTCTCGACTTCTTGACGCTGTTCCGGGTTGGTCTCTTTCTCAAGCCCGTCCGGCAGATCGGTGAGTGCTCTGAGGTTCCGTGCATGTTCCGGGTTCTCAAAATACAGGGAGGCGATCTGCCCATCTTCCAGCAGCGACGGAGACGGGAGCTGATCGGCCCCGACGATGACGACGCGGCGCATTTGCTCGGCAAAGCTCACCGTCATCTGCACCATGCCGATGCCGAGCGCGGGATAGAGCAGAAGGGGCAGAACCGCCACCATAAACAGCGTTCTTCGGTCTCGGAGCTGGTCCCGGACTTCTCGCTGAAAGATCAGACTGATGTTTTTCAAACTCATAGCCGTCGTCCATTCACAAACGCTTTACACGTCCGAAAGCGATTTCTCCAGATCACCGATGAGTTTGAAAAAGACTTCTTCAATGTCCGGCTGACCATGAGTTCGAGTCAGCTCTTCCACCGTACCGACCGCCAGAATCCGGCCGCGGTGAATGATGGCCACACGATCACACAGTTTCTCCACTTCACGCATGATGTGCGTTGAGAAGATGATGCACTTCCCCTTCTCTTTGAGGGAAGCAATTGTCTCGAGTACCGCTCGGGCCACCAGCACGTCGAGCCCTGATGTTGGCTCATCGAAGATCAGCACCGGGGGATCATGAACAATCGTGCGGGCAATGGAGACCTTCTGCTTCATCCCGGTCGACATCTTACTCCCGAGCACATCCCGGACATCGTTCATCTGCAGGGTTTCAAAGATCTCTTCAAGACGTTCCTGCAGCTGTTTCTCAGGCATGCCGTACAGGCGGCCGTAGTACTCAACGAGTTCCCAGCCGGTCATCCGGTCATAGATCCCGGTGTTGTTCGACATGAAGCCGATATTCGCGCGGACCTTCTCAGGCTGTCGCACAACGTCATAGCCGGCGACCCGTGCGACTCCGTGAGTCGGCTTCAGGACGGTGCTGAGGATTCGCAGGCACGTCGTCTTCCCGGCCCCGTTGGGACCAAGCAGGCCGAAGATCTCGCCCGGGTGAACTTCAAAGGACACATGGTCCAGAGCGAAGACGGGGCCCCGATTCAAATCATGAAACTCTTTTGCGAGTGCGTCGACCTGAATCATGGAACCATCGAGCCACTGAAAAGGATGTGGAAGAGACCTCCGCAGTTCAAAGGTCCCGTCGGCGAAGGCTGAACGATATCACAAACCGTTGCTCCCGGCGTCCCATCTGACAACCGGACCACTTTTGATGGGAAATCAGACAAACCCACCAGAAAGCTCTCTCCCATAAGAGATTCCCCCTGTGATAGCGATCCAAAGAGAGTTTTGCCCAGAAACAGGGTACGTGGCGCCATAAGACTGGACTGATTGCCGGAATGAACGTTGACCGTGCCTTACACACAATTGAAATCTGCAAAATCGGAAGCGTCCTCTGTTCGAGGCCTCCTCGACGCCTTGGCCCCGCCTTCGCCACGCCGTCACAACAGGCCGATTGCAAATAAACGTCCCAACCCTCCGCCGAGCCAAACATGCACTTTGGAACGAAAACACAATCCAGACAATGTTTTGCTGCTTCGCCGAGTATCAAAATTCGAAGTTCCTGAAATTCCGATACCAATCTGATTCGACAAGTGTGCGACAGCTGCTAAACTGGAGATCTACAACGCGGGGTGGAGCAGCCCGGTAGCTCGCGAGGCTCATAACCTCGAGGTCGTCAGTTCGAATCTGGCCCCCGCCACTTCAAAAGCCCTTGGATTGTGAATTCACAGTCCAAGGGCTTTTTGTTTTGCTAAGGTCTTTTTCTGACTACGAAAATGTCAGAAAGGGGCGGCGATCCATCGGTCAGTTCGCAGGGACATGCGTGAGGACCCCTGAGAGGTCGATTTCCGGGAATGCTTCGCGGTGATTGCTGGATGGGGTTCAATTGATTTAACCTGAAGATCTCAACCCCGCTGTCTTGGTCCCGCGGGAATCTGAGTTTTCCGGAAGTGAAGTAACGTCATGCCGCTGTCTATCCCCGTCATTAATTGTGCCCAAGGCGACGCCGCTACGCGATTGCTGGAACTCCGGAACAAGCTCAGTCCCCAGGGCAACGTCGTCTCCGAGGCCGGGCGTCAGCGCACCATCGAACTCTTCGGGGAACCACTGACACCACAACAGGTCGTTGAAAGAATCTGCAGCGATGTGAAGCGAGATGGGCTGCCTGCCCTGCTCGACTACACGCGTAAGCTGGACCGAAAAGAAATCACCGCCGAGACACTGCGGGTCAGCGCCGAAGAACTGGCAGCCGCTCACGCTGCGGCTGACCCCAAGTTCCTCGAAACGCTTCGTGAGATCCGGCAGAACATCCTCGAATTCCAACGGGCTCTGCTGAGTCAGGATGTGGTTGTCCAGCGGATTCAGGATGACGCCAAGGTGGAGCTGCGGCAGCGCTACCTCCCCATGAAACGCATCGGCATCTGCGTGCCGGGCGGAGCGGCCGCTTATCCTTCCACCGTGCTGATGACCGCCGTGCCGGCTCAGGCGGCAGGGGTTCCGCAAATCGCGGTCGTGGTGCCTCCCACTGACTTCGGCGCCTATAACAGTGACTTGCTGGCGACCTGTCACGAAATCGGAATCACTGAAGTTTATCGCATCGGTGGCGCTCAGGCCGTGGCCGCACTTGCCTATGGCGTCGAAGGCCTGGCGCGTGTCGACAAAATTGTCGGCCCCGGCAACCTGTTCGTCGCTCTGGCAAAGAGACACGTCTTCGGGGAAGTCGATATCGACAGCATCGCCGGCCCGAGCGAAGTCATCGTCCTCGCGGATGAAACCGCGAATCCCGCCTATGTGGCAAGCGACCTGATTTCCCAAGCAGAACACAGCCCAGGGTCGGCATTGCTGATCACCTGGCACCCACCATTGATTGAGGCAGTTCAGGAAGAGCTGACGCGACAGCTGTCTCAACTCGAACGGGGCGACCTCGCCCGACAGAGTCTGGAAGAGTACGGAGCCCTGATCCTGTCACGGGATGTTGATGAAGCAGTCCGCCTCACGGATGAGATCGCCACCGAGCACCTCCATATTTCCACCAGAGACCCTGATGCGCTGCTCGCTCGCGTGCAGAATGCCGGAGCCATTTTCCTCGGACATGAGACCCCAGTGGCCGTTGGTGATTATGTCGCTGGACCATCTCACGTTCTCCCGACCGGCGGAACAGCACGGTTCGCGAATGGGCTCTGCGCAAATGACTTCCTGAAGCGATCCTCTGTGATCCGCTATAATCGACAGGCACTGCAGCAGGGAGCGGATGCCATTCGTGCATTGGCCGACAAAGAAGGCCTCACCGCTCACCGCGCCAGCGTTGATATCCGACTGGGCAGCGCTGAGTAATACTTTCTAACAAGTTGATGACTGCAATCCCGACGCCGCTACGTCGATTGAGATGAATGAATGAATGCAGAACTGCAACTCAAATGTGACCGCCTGCTCGAAATCCTGACCGGATACGGTAGAGTCGCCGTCGCATTCTCTGGCGGCGTCGACAGTGCGCTGGTCGCCAAAGCGGCGGCACTGGCGTGTGGTTCAAACGCTTTGGCTGTGACGGGAGTGAGCCCGTCGCTCGCATCAGGTGAGTTGGAACTGGCGCAGTCAGTCGCTTCGCAGATCGGCATTCGCCATGAAGTGATCCGCACTGACGAATTCACTGTTCCGGGCTATCAGGCGAACGCCGGAGACCGGTGCTACTTCTGCAAAACGGAACTCTATACCGAACTCGAAGGGGTCTGCGAAAAGTTCAGCGTGGATGTCATCTGCAACGGCGCGAATCTCGACGATCAGGGAGATCATCGCCCCGGGATGAAAGCAGCACTGGAGCATCAGATCCGCAGCCCGTTGATTGAGGCGGGCTTCACAAAACAGGATGTCCGCGATCTCGCGAAGGAATGGGACCTGCCCGTCTGGGATAAGCCAGCGAGCCCGTGCCTGTCGAGCCGACTCGCTTATGGAGTCAACGTCACACCGGAACGTGTTCGCAAGGTCGATGCCGCCGAAGCCTATCTGCGGCAGGAACTCGGACTCCGCGAGCTACGGGTCCGGCTGGAACAGAATGAACTCGCAAGAATCGAAGTGCCGGTCGAGGCATTGCCGAAACTGGTTGACGCCGAGTTCCGCGCAGGACTCGTGACCAAATTGCAGGAACTCGGGTTCCGCTACATCACCCTCGACTTGCAGGGATTCCGATCAGGCAGCCTGAATGCGGCCCTGCCGACGGTATCCCTTCAAAGAAACTTCTCCGCAGTGACTTCTGAATGAACGTCAGCGAATTAGACAGCCGTTGTCGCTGGATCGCGGCACTCCTAGGACTGTTCACACTTGTCCTGATTGGCGCGACATGGCCCCTGTGGTGGGACTGGCCGAGCGCGGATTCTCCTCGAATCCCCTGTGGCGATCTCTTCGTGAACATTCCGGGCGGAGTTGACCGAGCCGCTCTCGTCGGGCTTATTGTCAGTTGCGCAGGGCTGATCATCGGAGGGCCGACTCGACTGCAGCAGATCACCCGTTGGGGATATCTGGTGAGCCTCGGACTGCTCGTTCTGCTGGATCAGCATCGCCTGCAGCCCTGGGTCGTGCAGTTTCTGCTTTTCGCACTGTTTCTGAATGTCTCTTCACGAGCTCCGCTACTGAACAGTTGGAAGCTGATCGTCGCGAGCATTTATATCTGGTCCGCAATTTCGAAATGGGACGCGACGTTCTTCACGCAACAAGGACAACTCTTCCTGCAAGGTCTGCTTGAACCGATCGGCATCGACACCGGGCTTTGGACTCCGCAGTTCAAGTCACGGATGGCAATGGTGTTCCCGATCGGGGAGTTTCTGGCAGGACTTCTTCTTCTGTTGCCAGTGACACGGCGTTGGGGATTGCCACTGACCATTGTCATGCACATCGCCCTGATCTGGACGTTGGCTATCGGGCTGAAACATGAATGGGGCGTCATCATCTGGAACGTCTACTTCATCATCCAGAACCTGCTGCTCTTCGGGCCTGACGTCGCTCGCAATCGAAACCGGAAAGCGATTGTCACTGATACTTCTGAGTCACCTGATGCCTATCCGGAACGGGGTTGGGTCCGCACCCTGCTGTTGTTGGCCGTCATTTATCCGGCGCTGGAAACCGCAGGGCAATGTGATCACTGGCCGGCGTGGGCGGTCTATTGTGCTCGTCCGGAACAGGTGAAGATCATGATCGATGAGCATGAAGCCGACCAATTGCCCGAGGCTCTGAAGAAGCATCTGGGCTCTGCTGATTTCGTGGATGAACGCCGTCCGTTGAATCTCGATGGCTGGTGCTTTGAGAACCGGCACTGTCCCATCTATCCGCAGGAGCGATTCCGCCTGGCTCTCGCACTTGCCTTGCTGAAACCATACGTCAGCGACAGAGGGATCGCGGTTGAAGTTCGCTCGACCCCTGACCGCGAGACCGGCGAGCGGATCATCACACGCCTGCATGGAATGAAAGCCATCGAAAGCCGCTGCGACCAGTTCCGCATGAACACGAAGGCGCGAGAATAAGCGGCAGTGATGAACGACCATTTCAAGAAGGAAATTCAAAGAACCAAATCTCAAATTCAAAACAGATTCGTCCTGTTTCGAATTTCAGTGCTTCGAATTTTGAATTTCCGAGCAGAAGCGATCTCGCAATCACGCGCCCGATCTAAAACTGTTTCCTGCTGTCGAGGAGCAGGGTCACCGGTCCGTCGTTGATCAGACTGACATCCATTTGAGCTTGAAAGATGCCGGTTTCGACCGGGATTCCCTGCCGCCGAATTTCGTCGACAAGTTGTTCATAAAGCGGCTTCGCAATCTCAGGGCGGCCAGCCTCGATGAAGCTGGGACGGCGCCCCTTGCGGCAATCCCCATACAGCGTGAACTGGCTGACAATCAGCATTGCCCCGCCAGCTTCGACGATGCTGCGGTTCATCTTTCCGTCGTCGTCTTCGAAGACTCTCAACCCAACGAGTTTGGAGGAGATGTAATTGAGGTCTTCCTGCGTATCGTCTCCAGCCACACCGAGGAGGACCATGAAACCGTGAGCGATCTCTCCGACGATCTTGCCTTCGACGGTGACACTCGCAGAACGAACGCGTTGAACGACAGCTCGCATCGTGAATTACAGCAGGCTGAGGGCATAGGCGAGGGAATTCATCCGGGTTTCGACTGTGTCCGCCCTGGACATGAACACCACAGGACTGGTTGTCCCTCGCAGGACACCTCCAAAGCGGCAGTCGGCTGTATACATGATTCCCTTCACCGTCAGATTGGCTGACAGCAGATCCGGGAAGACCATCGCATCGGCTGCACCGGTGACATCACCGCCGATTCCTTTCTTCTGCCCTGCTTCGCTGGCATAGGCGAGATCAAAGGACAGCGGACCTTGGACCAGGCAGGGACCAAATGCTCCCGTCGCGGCCTGTTCAACCAGTTGCTGCGACTCAAGCGTATCGGGGAGTGCCGGTGTTGGTTTCTCCGTCGCAGACATCAGTGCAATCCGCGGAGTCTTTGCGCCGAGTTTCTGTGCGATCCCCACGACGCTTTCGATTAACTCTTTCTTTTGTTCCAAAGTCGGAGCAATCGTCACTCCGGTATCGGTCATAAGAAAGACGCGCTGATCGCGGTTGATTTCCATCAGAACGACCTGACAGATCGTCTTGCCGGTCCGCAGTCCGTTCTCCTTATCCAGAATTGCCTTCATCAGTGCAGGGGTCGAGATCTGCCCTTTCATCAGCAATTTTGCCTGACCGCTCCGAACCAGCTTCACGGCCTCGACAGCGGAATCGGCTGCATCTTCAACAATTCGGAACGGTGTCAGATCGATGTTGATCTGATCTGCGAGTTGCCGGATCCGCTCTGGATCGCCTGTCAGAATCGGCTGAATCCAGTGGCGACGTCGCGAGAGATCCATGGCCTGAATGACAGTGGCATCCGCGCCGCCTGCCGCAGCGACCGGCACCGGTTGAACGAAGGCATCAGCCGTGGCGTAAAGTGTCGCGAAGTTCTTCAATGACATTCTGACTGGCTCTCATTAAACCGGCGATCGTCAGGTTACTTGACTGATCCACTCTCGTGAGACGCTGCAGACTGCAGACCCAACGTTCGCAGGTAGGCATACAGGTGTGCAAAGTCTTCGTCCGACAGGTCATTCAGAAGGCCTGCCGGCATTAAAGACTGACGCATCGGCTGGCGAGTTTCAATCTGATCAGCTTCGATCCGGTACGTCTGATTCTGGGTATCCCGCAGGACCAGTCCATCGAGGCCTTCATAAACAATCATCCCTGTCCGCACCTGTCCCTCGGTCGTAACAATCTGCATCCCGGTATACCGGGGAGAGACATCGAGACTCGGAAAGACAATGGCCGTGAACAGATCGTCTCGCGAGAATCGGCCAGCGACACCGGTCAGGTCAGGTCCCAGTGCCCGACCCTGCCCATGACATTGGGCACAGCTTCGCGACTGAAACAACTTCTGTCCTTGAATGGCGTCGCCGCGCGTCCAATTGATCAGCGACAGGCGGGATTTCAGTTTCTCCAGCGACTCGACATTCGCCTGAGTACTGGCAGCAAACTGTTGAGGGAATCGCTGCTCGACAATCGTTAGCCAGTTGGTGATTGCAGCTGTTTGTGGATCTCCATCCCGCCCCAGCTGGTAGGAGTCTTTCATCTTCAGATTCTGTCGGAGCAGTTCAACGGTCTGATCCCGAACCTGGCGTTCTTCTCCGTCATGCCCGAGTCGGCGTAACATTCGGGCCAGCTCAACGTTTTCGGCCGGATCATCGCTCGCCTTCAGAAAATGCAGGGCTTCAATACATTGCTGCAGTGTTTCGACCGAGGACGATTGCAATCCCGCGATGAAGTATTGGCGATCCTCTTCCTCTGGATTGACCGCGAAGGAAGAGATCAAGGCTCCCCGAAGGGAGAGATCGCTGAACTTGCTTCTTAGCAGTTTCTTCAGCGACGGGCTCGGGGTCGCGGACAGCAGATAGACCAGATCGGTTGTCCACGGGTAATCAGGATTCGCCAGCACCTGCTTCAGGAAGACCCGTGAGCAATAAACCAGTTCTTCCTCTGGAAAGAGCGGTACAAACTGAATGTGAGCTGAGTTCCCAAAGAGCGGATGCTTCATCATCACCAGTGGCAGTGCCGGATCCTGTTCGACCAGAGTATGGACCATCTCCATAATTCGGTCGTCCCAGGCGCTGTCCTGCTGCAGCTGATGCTTTTCAAACTTGTCTTCGAGTTGCAGAATCGCCTGGGCAATTGCCTGAGTCTGCTCTGGTGTTCGTTGAGAGGTCAGGCGGGCCAGAACGATCAGGCGATGAATATCATCCACCGGCGGGCTGTCTGCGGTGATCTGCGAAAGAATCTTCGCGAGGACTTGAGGTTCGGACGAGGCCAGCATCGCGAACACCCGTTCGATCTCATGATCAAGCAGTGCGACACTAGTCGGATAGACCTTTGCGAGTTCCTGTCCGATCAACTGGACGTCAGCCGCACGTGCACTGAGGCTCTGGCTGGGTGCATAACCATGGAAGACATCTGCAATCGAGTCGTCGGCCGGACGCAGATCACCCAGTCCCAATTGCAAAATTCGAACTCCTTCCAACTTCAGTTCATCACTCTCGCGACCCTTCAGCAGTCGCATCCCGATATCGACGGTGTAGCTGGAGTAGCCTTCAACACGTCCCGCGGTGGAAGCCGCGACGGGGATGGCCGCCGCCCAGCTTTTCGGAAAAGCAACTTCCGCCATCTTGTGCACTGTTTCCAGAGTGGCTCTGCCGAGCAGTCGGGAAGCGGCCTGGCGTACCAGTCGATCTCGGTTGGAAAGCTGTGCCCCAAGAGATTCGATGAATTGCGGCATCAGCTGTTCATCCGCTCCGAAAGTCGCTTCGACGGCGGCTCGCACGACGAATGGGTCTTCGTCCTGATAGAACGCAGCGAGCATCTTCGGATTCGGGTTCTGCGAGTGTGTCCGTCCCAGCGACCAAGCCGCCCGGGCACGAATGATCGGATCAGGGTCCCGAGCCAGCGTTGCAGCCAGATCACCACCGATTCCATTGAGCTTATCGGTCAGAATTTCAATTGCTCTGATCCGCTCCTGAACCGGACGGGATTGATCACGGGCGGCTGCAACAAAAGGTCCAGACCCCAATGAAGTGGCGACAGGTTCCCAAACGCGCCGGGACCAACTGCTGAGCGGTTGCGGTGCTTTCAGACAGAGATCCAGTTTTCCGGTTGAGGTCGCAGGGATGCCGTTTCCGCCGGGCCAAGGTTCAGATCCTGGATTCTTCTCGACAGCCCGGATGCAGTAGACACCCCCTTGAGTGCCACGGCCTCCGACACAGACATACATCTCGCCCTCGGGGCCGATCTCGATGTCCGTGGGAGCAAAGCCATGCTGGCCGACTGCGGAGATGAAGACCTCCGGCTTTCCCTTCCAGGTGCTTCCCTGTCGATTCAGTCGGACCACATACACTCGACCGAAAGTCCAATCCTGCAGAAACAGGGCGCCGTGGTAACTCTCAGGAAAGCTCGTATGCCGATAGCAAACGACCCCTGTTGGTGAACCGCGTCCGAATGCGGCCACAACCGGGGGAGCATCGAAGGCGTGATCCGGTCGAATCCAGTTGTTCGAAATCCAACCCTGATGAGAACCGGGCAGAACATGAAAGAGTTTCGTCGGCTGATACCAGGGAAGACTCATGACGTTCTCGCCGTCACTGTCATAAGCAAACACCTCACCCGCCTGACTGAAATCGAAGTCATATGCGTTACGGAAGCCGTGAGCATAGATTTCACCGGCGGAGAGATCGGGCTTCATCCGGAGAACCGCGCCAGCATGGGGCTTCTTCACCGGTGACGTCGGCAATGCGGCGTATTGCGGAGTGATCTCCGACGTATTCCCTGCGATCAGGTACCACCAGCCGTCTGGACCTTTGCGGACCGCATGGAGGTCATGTTCTTTGCCGGTCTTGATCTTCAGGAAGACGTCAGGCGGCCCGTCAGCTCGGTCATTTCCGTCTCGGTCGGCATAGCGGACCAGCCCCTCGCCATCCGCGCAGATCAGGTCGCGTCCATAGAACGCCATCCCCTGAGCCCCGCCGGGGAGGTTGTCGACGAAAGTCTCTGCCCGATCGGCGACGCCGTCACGATTCTCGTCGATCAGGATCTTCACATAGCCGTTGCCGGAGACGACGACCCGTCCCTGGGAATCGAGGGTCATGCTGTAAATGTCATGGGCTAGTTCATCCCCCGCAAATCGGGTGATGGTGAAGCCTTCTGCGACCTGCAGTCCCAAGTCCGTTTCGGCGGACCCTGTTTTTACTGGGACGGGCGGTGTCTGGGTCCCCTGCGCATATGCAGAAATCGGGAACCCCAGCAGTACCGCAACGAGCGCCGGGCCAAATCTCCTGAACAGAGTCTGGGGAGACATGAAAAGGCAGGCCAACCAAATCATCACCGTCCAGGCAGTCTGAAACTGCCCTATTTTGGTGACTGAGACGTGACGATTTCGAGCCGGCATGAGAATCCGTTCCCTGTTGCGGCGGGGGATCAAATGAAAATCAAACAGCGATCGCCCCTCATTGGGCGAACTCCCGTCAGGAGCAGCTGTATTCAATAGAACAATCACACGGGATGATAATCCGGTTTTGAAAAACGAGGCAAGGTGGGCTTTTCAACCTGCTTCCGCGTAGGGGGTTCCGCTTCACCTTCTAGTCCAATTCCGCAACAATGTTCTCGCTTACGGCTCACGCTCCGTTTTGTCAGGAATTCCGGAATGACTCTGATTACAGGCCCACGACGCCCTGCGCGTCGGATCTCCTGGACCTTCTGCCTCTTGGCGATCATCACCTGTTTTGGACTGTCACAATACAGAAACCATGTGCAGGCACAGACTTCAGCAGAATCAAACGCCCCTGCTGTCGCCGCCGAACACGCATCATCGGGAGAGCACTCTCATGATGAAGGCCATGGGGCCGGACATGCGAGCCCGGTGGCTCCACTGCTCGCTGCGCTGGTCCTGATCCTCCTGCTTGCGAAGCTTTCAGGCGACCTGTTTGAGCGAATCCGTCTTCCTGCAGTGCTCGGAGAGCTCACGGTCGGGGTGATTCTCGGAAATTTTGCACTGTTAACCGGCTGGGGTGGTCTGGAGTTCCTGAAGTCACCACCGGAGGGGGTCCCCGGAAATCCCTATGATCCGGGTGCTGTCCTCAAAGTTCTGGCCGAAATCGGGGTCGTGCTCTTGCTGTTCGAAGTCGGACTCGAATCCACCGTCAGCGGCATGCGGAAGGTGGGGGCCTCGTCATTTGCCGTCGCAATTCTCGGGGTCGTTGTTCCCATTCTCCTGGGATGGGGAGTCGGTTGGACGCTGCTTCATGACCATCCCTGGCAGATCTGGCTCTTCCTGGGAGCAACTTTGTGCGCGACCAGTGTCGGGATCACCGCCCGGGTACTTAAAGACCTTGGAAGAAGCCAGCAGCGTGAGTCTCAAATCATTCTCGGGGCGGCAGTCATTGATGACGTGCTGGGGCTGATCGTGCTTGCAGTCGTTTCTGGAATCATCCAGCAGGGGGCCGATTTCCAGCTGAGCAGCCTGACCGGGATCGTTGGTGCGGCAGTCGGATTTCTCTTTGGAGCGGTGCTGCTGGGAAGCTGGCTCGTCACCAAGCCCCTGTTCCATGCTGCGAACTTTCTGAGAGGACATGGACTGCTGATCACCACCGCACTAGTCATCTGCTTCGGCTTTGCTTATCTCGCCAATCTCGCGGGACTTGCTCCCATCGTTGGGGCGTTCGCCGCCGGTCTGATTCTTGAGTCCGTGCACTACCGCGATCTGGCGACACGGGAGCATGTGGAACTCGAAGAGGCCCTCAAGCCGTTAACCGCACTTCTGGTTCCAATCTTCTTTGTCCAGATGGGAATCATGGTCGATCTGGGGAGCTTCGCGAATCCGAGTGTCTGGCTGCTGGCCGGGGCCATTACAGTCGCAGCAATTATTGGAAAACAGGTCTGCTCCCTAGGGGTTCTGGAGAAGGGTATGGACCGTCTCTCGGTCGGAATCGGCATGATTCCCCGGGGAGAAGTCGGATTGATCTTCGCAGCAGTCGGAGCAGGCCTGACTGCTAATGGCGAAAAAGTCGTCAGCGCCGAAGTCTATTCGGCCATCGTCGTGATGGTGATGGTGACCACAATGGTCACGCCACCCTTGCTGAGCTGGTCAATGAACCGGCGCTCCAACCTGCCTCCTTTGAAAGAGCCGGGAACGTGACGATTTCGAGGCAACTCTGCCGATTCGAATGAGTGATTCAAAGTGATGTTCGGCAATCTCGAGGAAACTCGGGATTGCCGGGAACTTCCTCGGTTTCCACCTCGTCTCTGACGGATGGCCAAGCCGGTTTTGCCGGGCAGGTGATCGGACAGGTTATACTGTCACAGCGGGTGCTGAACTGCGAGGTGTTCTGATGCGTCGCATCCTTTTTCTGACCGCGTTTGCGGTCTGCGTGTCTCCCTATATCGCGGAAGCTCAGGGAGTGCTGATTGACACCCAACGGGTTATCCCGTTGCCACGAATCATTCCCCCACGCCCGCGTCCGCAACCAGCGGTCGGTTATGGCGTCGATGAAGTGAAGGTCGAAGCCCGCATTCGCGATGTGGTCGCTCAAGTTCAGGTGACGCAAGTCTTCCGCAATAGCGGGACCGAAACACTCGAGTCACAGTTTCTGTTCCCGCTGCCTTATGACAGTGCCATCGACAGTGTGACGCTGCTGGTGGACGGAAAAGAATTCGCCGGGCAACTGCTGTCAGCTGACGAAGCGAAGAAGCGTTACGAAGAGATCGTCCGCCGCAATCGGGACCCCGCGCTGCTGCAGTGGATTGGCAGCGGGCTGTTTCAGACGAACGTCTTCCCGATTCCGCCGGGAGCGACACGGACAGTCACACTCTCGTACTCCCAGCTGTTACGGAAGGCGGACGGGCTGATTGATTTCCAGTTCCCACTGGCTGTCGCGAAATACAGTTCTCATCCCGTTAAGCAGTTGTCTGTTCAGATCCAGATTGAACAGCCGGAAGAAATCAAAACACTCTATAGCCCGTCTCATGATGTACAGATCTCCCGCGACGGGGACCGCTCCGCCAAAGTCACACTCACTGCCCGTGATCTGGTCCCGCAGGAAGACTTTCGTCTGCTGATCAGTGGTCAGTCGGGAAAGATCGGAATGTCGCTGCTCTCCTGTCAGCCTGAAGCAGGCGAAGATGGCTACTTCCTGCTGCTTGCGACGCCTGAGATCGCAAACAAAGAGGCCGCTCTAGTCGCAAAGACGGTCATCTTCGCGATCGACAAATCCGGCAGTATGTCCGGCAAGAAGTTTGAGCAGACTCAAGCAGCCGCCCGCTTTCTGCTGAATCAGTTAAACGATGATGATCTCTTCAACATCGTGACCTTCGATTCCACTGCACAGGCGTTTCAGCCTGAATTGCAGGGAGTTAACGAGTCGACCCGAAAACGAGCTCTGACGGAAGTGGATCGACTTTTCGCCGGCGGCGGAACCAATCTCGATCAGGCACTGAGTATCGCGCTGGAACAACTGAAAGATCGAAACCGTCCCAGTTATCTCTTCCTGATGACAGATGGAGCTCCGACCTCTGGCGTGACGAATGAAGCGAAGATCGCGCTGAATGCAAGACAACACAACGCCGCCGCGACCCGACTGATGGTCTTTGGAGTCGGTCATGATGTAAACAGTCGGCTGCTGGATCGCCTGGCTCGAGATCATCGTGGACTGAGTGAATACGTGGGCCCGAATGAAGATATCGAAGCGGCAATTGCCCGGGTGGCTCAGCGGGTTCAGCGGCCTGTCCTGACCGACATTCAGCTAACATTCACGAGAGATGACAGTTCGCCTGTCGTCACCAACCGCCTTTATCCCGCTGGAGAATTTGATCTCTTCGCCGGAGAACAGCTTGTGGTGCTGGGGCGATACAAACACTCAGGCGAGGTCAAGATTGCAATCAACGGCCAGGTCAACGGCACATCGCGGCGGTACGACTTTGACGCCACCTTCGCAGCATCAGGCAAGTCGAGCCGGAATGCGTTCATTCCCCGTCTCTGGGCAACCCGGCGGATTGGTGAGCTGATTGACGAAATCGACCTGAATGGGAAGAACAATGAGTTGATTCAGGAACTCGTCCAGCTGTCCACAAAGCACGGGATTCTGACGCCCTATACCTCGTTTCTCGCCGATGACTCAGTTCGCCCCGAGCTAACTTCCACCCGAAATTTCGGCGCCGCAACAGACCGACTGGAAATTCTCAGTCAATCCACAGGCCAGAGCGCATTCGAACAACGGGGACTGAAACAGTCCTTCAAAAACGCGACACGTAGCCCTGTATCGGGGTCCGACCTCTCCATGATTGCGAGTCAGCCAAGCCCGGGAGGGATCTCCATGGCCGCGCCTGAGATGCCAGCGCGCTCGAAGATTGTCACCAGAGGAGACCAGACACTTTATCGACGCGGCAAGATGATCGTGACTCCTCAGACCGCCAATCTGGACCCGGAGAAAGACAAGTCGAAAATTCAGGAAGTGACCCGTTTCTCAAATGAGTACTTCGCTCTGGCGGCAGAAAATACGCCGGCCGAAAACGAACTGCTCAGCGAACAGGGGGAAGACGAAACCCTGCTGGTGCAGCTTCGGGGCGTGAACTACCTCATCAAGTGATTGCCTCACCAAGAGATTGCCCCTGCCGAACGAACCTCATGCACCGGTTTCCGGTTTCATGTCGGTCAATGGTTCTTCAAACCGCCAGCGGTATTTCCGGTCACCGCGTTTTACGATGACATAAGTCGGACCGATCGTTTCGAGAGTCAATTCGAAATCCGCGATCTGGAAGGTCTGGCCCGGCTGCAGGACCCGAGACTGATTGGTCGCCCGATCATTGATCCATGCTTCCTCCTGACCCGACGTCCGTTTCACTGAACCGGTGAGGTAGGTGAAGCGGGCAGAGTCCTCGGCCAATGTCACCGGAATCGTGACGGTGGTGGACTCAGGCAGTTCATCACCGTCAGTGACCTTAACGCGGATGTCCACTTTCTGGGGCATCGAGTCATCGCCGGGCTTCCAGCTCAGTTCGCCAGTGCGACTGTCGAGTGTCATGCCGGTCGGTCCGTTCTCAAGTGCAAAACTCAGTGGCTTCCCGTTTCCATCAGGGTCAGTTGCGGGAAGTTGGACTTTAGACTCTCGCCCAATGAAGAACTGAAGGGGGCCCTCCACCGACAGTGCTGGCGGCTGGTTTGGATCGCGGACACGAAGTGCCAATGTCGGGGTGAAACCAGCATCGCGCCCGTTTGTTCCCCAGATCAGCATTTCGACGGAGTGATTTCCCAGCTCTGCCTGAGCGGTCGAACGCCACTGCAAGGTCCCGTTCCGTTCATTGAGTTCCAAGCCCGGCGGACCGGAGAGGAGTTCAAACTTCGGGGTGCCGAACGCGGGATTCCAGCCAGCGACATCGAGTTTCCATGTCCAGGCCTTTCCTCGAATCACGGCGGGGGGCTTGCTTTCACCAAGACGAGGCTTGTACTCCACCTGAGGAACCGGTTTTGTGAACAGATTCAGTCCGAGCATTCTCGTCGAGAGGGCGGCCGGATCGGCATTCATTCGTAGAGGAAAAAGTTCGACGCTCAACCCGGCGTCATGATGATCAGAATAGGAACGTTCCACTCCCCGTTGCACGGTCCAGGTGTTCCCGTCGATGGCGGTGACATTCAGGAATTCAGCTCCGAGGCGCACGCAGAATGGCAAGGTTTCTGGAAACCCTTTATTCGAAACGACTGTCAGCTTAGTCGCATCTTTGGAGATCTCTTCGAAGAGTTCTGTCTGCGGAAACAGTCGAGCCCGTTCAACCGCATTCTTGATCGAGAGTCCTTCGGCGAGGATCGTGACATTGAGTTCCGGGTCTCCTTCGTTCGAAGGACTCGCCAGTTCACAGCGAGCGATTCTCTGCAGGAGATCGACGGATTCAAATCGCTCAAGAAACTCGGCGATCTCACGCAGCTTCGCGCGACCCTCGATCATCACAGGAATCGTGACGCTCACAACAGAGTCGTCCACCCGGCGTTCCAAGGTCACTTTCAGGTTTTCAAACCCTGACAAGTGTGCCAGATTGGTGAGCCATTCCAGATAGAGCCGTTGAGCGTTTTCTGGATTTGGCGGCAGACTGAGCGCGTACCATCCCTTGAGATCGGCATCCTTCTTCGCAAGGTCGAGCTGCTGCTTCCACAACAGGTCCTTCTCATTGCTCAGAGACTCGATCCTCGCTTCCATCTCCTGCAACGGACTGAAAAATGTGTTGTAGAGATAAGGCCAGCCGAACATCGCCCCCAAAGAGGCGATGAGTACGACACCCAGGATTTTTTCCCGCTTCTGCATGGGAAGAACACTTTTGGAAATCGATAAAAGAAAGAAGAAACCTGCGTCGACAGCTTCCCAGCGTCAGCTTGAGCCGCTGGCTATACCAGTCCTCGTACGATCAGCTGTCGGCTTCGCGGTCGCGGGAACTCGCGTCCCCGGCATCGCGCGCGGTAGACGAGGCAGCTCGACGATCAATTCGAACTGCCAGGGGTAGTCAGGATCACGCTTTCCCAGAGTCGGAGTCGTGGGCCGCACCCGATAGCCGGCATCGGAGAGCGATTGATTCAATGCTTCGATGTCAACACGATCCCGAGCCTGTCCTCGTCCGGTGAATCGGGCGAGTAGTTCCCCAGGAACTGGATGCACCTTCACTTCGACGAAGTAAGCACGGCTTGTTGATGGGAGTTGTTGCCGGAACGCCGCCCAGAGTTCCAACGGCTCGGAATCTCCTTCTGCCCAGGATGCAATCTTTGAATGTGCGAGAAGGCGAGGCTTCCCTTTATTCAACTGCTCCTTCTGCTTGTTCACCTCGTCCTGAAGCAGAGCGATCTGGGAGTTGAGCTGCGACTTCTGATAGTAAAACGTGGAAATGCCGACCACCACAATCAACACCGCCGCGGCAGCCGCTAACGAGGCATACAGCCTTCGGCGATCAGGTGCTTCATACTTCTTTCGGGGATGCAGCAGGTCGAGGGAAAGCTCGGGATCTGGAACACCTAACAGAGCCCCGGCCAGCACCTCATATCCCTGCGGGATCTTGATCCGCCCCGCCTGTTCAGGCGAGGTGACTGTCAGCGCAGCTCCATAACGATCGACGAGCAATTTCTGAATCGCCGGATGAGGGGATCCGCTCACATAGAAGCAACGCAGGACCGATGCATCAGGGCGAACCTGACTCAAAGCCACAAATGATCGGGTCAGCTCAGTCGTCAGCGGCTTCAACGTCTCGGCACGAACATCCTCCGGCAGGCGAATGTCGTGACTGAAAATCAGCGTCCCTTCATCGAAGATGGAGAGTTCCAGTCGCGATCCCTGCTGGTACAACACCAGATCTGCGCCTGCCGTTCCCAGGTCGGATGCCTGAGCCGATTTCAGCAGACCGCCGATGCAGAGTGAAGACAGCGTAATGCGCGTGATTTCCAGTCCAGCCGCTTCGCAAATGGTCTGAATTCGGGCCAGCCGGTCACGATCGATGACGACTGTAATGACGGTTTGTCCCTCTCCCCCGGCGGATTGACGCACTGGAAGGAAGTCGAGGGCCATTGATTCAATCGACGCCGAGGTCTTGATCGCGGCCTGAAAGCGGACAAGGTCCGGCAATTCATTCGGGGGGCATTCCGGGACGCTGAGTCTGCGAACGACGACAGATTCACGCGGCAGAACAACAACCGCCTGCTTGCCGTTGAAGCCCTCCCGTTCCAGCCAGGCACGCAGCATTTCACCCGCCTGGATTGTGGAAATCCGGGAGTCGAGGTGATCGACGGTTTCAAGCCGCGCGGTTTTCCCGTTCGGAGCGAGAGCGTCGATCCGCTGTGGCAGCCACTCAAGGGCAAGTTGTTCCGACACGATACTGACTCACTTTGAAGATTTCAGAACGATCAAGGATTCGGCTGTCCGAACGTTGGCAGATCGCCGGAGCGGAAGCCGGGTCCGAGCCGGGTTAAATTTCTCTGTTGAATCACTTTCGGAGCATTCGTCGAGGCATCGATGACTGCTTCAATTCGAGTCATCGGTCCACCGCGATCGGCATGACCGACAACCTGCACCCGCATGACTTCACCACGAGCCGTGATCGAGCTGTCGAGCTCGACCATCGTCTCCTGATCGACCAGTCCTTCGATCAACAGCCATCCTGCTGTCGAGAATCGCTCCGCACTTGCTCCGCTTCCGGAGAGTCGCTGGGCACGGGTCGCAACGATCTGTTCGGCGACGCCTTCCGGCATCCCTGGGATCGCGGCGAGGACAGACAATCGGGCTTCATTAATATTAATACGTCCGGTGATAGCGGTTTCATCGGTGATTGTCAGTTGATCCAGCAATTCAGGTAAAGAGCGTTGCAGACTGCCCGGATCTGACGGCCAAGGGCTGTCCAGAGTGGTTTCGGACCCGTCGATCACGACCTGAACCTGTGCGCCGACCAATTCATAAATGGATCGAATCTGGGTGCTGCCACCATTGGTCAGATCGAGGCCTCCCCGCGTTACGACGCCCGTGCCGCCCCCGAGAACGTCCGCCAGCTGACTTGCCGCGTTCTTCAGTTCGGAATCGGTCGCAGAGTCCCCTGTCGATGACGGTCCTGAAGCACTGCTGCCAGCCAGCGAGGGACGCCAGAGTCCCGTCAATGGACTAGTATTTCCTCCTCCTGTAGATGACCCCGACCCGCCACCTGATCCGCCGGAACCTGAGGAACCGCCGGAGCCTGACCCGGCATTTCCTGAACCACCCCCGCTCCCACCGGAACTTCCACCGCCCCCGCTGCTCCCGCCAGATCCGCCGCCGCTGAAACCAGTTCCTCCCGAGCCACCGCTGCTCCCACCGCCAGCGTTTCCGCTGCCAGAACCAGAACTGGACCCAGAGCCTCCGGATGATCCGCTGCTTCCCCCGCTGGAGCCTGTTCCCCCAGCACCACTGGACGAACCACCAGACGCAGAGAGAGGACCGTTCAAGCGGTACGCCGTCACGAAGCGAGCAATGTCCGTATCGAACTTCTCTTCGAGTTCGTCATAAAGGTCGGTCAGCAACTGCTGATTCACATTCACGCGAGCCTGCCCGAACTGACTGAGGTCATGTCGCAGATTTGTTTCCTTACTGCTCACCGTGAAGTATTCGCACCAGCCGAAATCGAGCACATCGTCCGAATTATCCCAGGGCATTGACGAATCGCCGTCATTCTCATTCGGATCGAGAAGTCCGTTCCGGTTGGAATCTTCTCCGTACAAATAGCCGGGAGTGACTCCTTCAATTTGCAGCAACTCTTCCAGGGACTGGATCGGACCGTTGCGAGGTGTGATCCCACTGTAGTCGTTAATCTCTTTACCGTAGGTGCGAGGGTCGTCGTCGGCATCAATCCAGTCGAGGATGCAGTCGGCCAGTTCTTCCGTCATGCCGGGGACCGCCATCATCATCTTCAACGCGACGCCGTCGTCCGGATCCAGGAGTGCCAGAGCATTGAGATTGATTCGGGCAGATTCATCCATCAATCCCATCCGCAGAACCATCGCTCCCTGTTGCCGACTCTGTCCTGAGACAACCGAATCTTCAACTGGAGCGACGATGGTGAAGCCGCCATCTTCTGAGACCGGGAGATGGAAAACAGAAGGATTGTGATACAGGTCAGATTCCCAGCCGCCTCCGTCCGGCGCGAGCAAAGCCGCGGCATATTCGACTCCCGACTGAGCCCACGCGGCGGATTGCGTCTGTCGGCCATAGGCCTCGACGGCGCGATATTCGGTAATCATCAGTTCCGAGAACGTGTATGCCCCCAGACTGAGCATGGCAATCACGACCAGCACGAGAACGAGTGCGCTGGCCGCACGGGGATCAGCATGTCTGATGACGACGGTCGTGGACTTCATTGTGCCGTCCCTCCCAGTGCCGGCTCTGCAATCGGCAGATAGAACATGTGCGAAACGCGAGTGATCGTCCCTTCTTTCGCAGGCGAAACCCGACCGAGTGTCCTCGGCGGAGCACTCCAGATTCCATAGGTCACTTCAATTGCCCGAGGAAGGGTTCCTGACGTGAGACTGTCCCAGCTGTCGCCCCAATCTGTTCCGTCGAAATACAGAAAATTCAATTCGACGACTTCTGCTGCCAGCAGATGCTCGCTTGAAAGTGTCTCATCGACGGAGTCGGCCGCGAAGAGATCTCGCGTGCGACGCCCGAGCCCCTGATCAGGTCGGGTGACTGTCAGATTCTTCTGCAAGGACATCATCGTCACCCCGTCGATGGTGACGAGTCCATATGTGATGATTTCAAGATCGCTGGATCGCTCGGCACCGGTCTTACGATCCACATGGGCCCAATAAGAAAGATCCCGATTCGGCAGGCTCGTGCAGATGTGCAGTAAGTCAGGCGATCCGATGATTCCGAAGATGGGCGGAGTCCCCGCCTCTGTCAGTCCTTGGAAACTGAGAATGCTCGCTGTCGTGGTGGCGTCGGCAGTTCCGAATGTGTTCGAAGTCGAACTGAAGGAAGAACTGCTGCTGCTCGAACTGGAGGAAGCTCCGACGGTCGCTTCATCCGCCGCTTGTCCTGTTGCAGACTCGGTCGCCGCTTCCTGTGGTGGACTGAAGACGACGCAGCCGAGATCATCACCGATTCGCCGGTTCAGCCCTCGAAGGAACTGCTGGCCCCCAATTTCACCGCGACCGGCAACGTTGTAACGATAAAGAAGATCAATCGCTCCATAGACGGCGAAGATCAGCATGACGCTCAACCCAAGAGCGATCAGGACCTCAAGTAACGTGAATCCAGACATCCGGGATTGGGGAGATCTCATTGGAATCCCCCAAGACTGCTGGAGCTTGATGATTTCGCAGCGGCAGCCGCGTCTTCTGCAGCGATCGCAGCATCGACGAAGAACTGCGGATCGCGGACAAGTCGAATCAACTGCTGACTCACCTTAGCGTCGGGATTCACGCTGTCATGCTCGACGGTGACCTCCAGACGCTTCAGCGAGGGGACATCTTCGTCTGTGATATTCAACGACCAGAACCAGTCGCTCCTGTCATCGAGGGTCGTCTTAGAAACAGACTGGAATGGTTCCACACCGGCGAGAATGCGGTTCATCTGTCGGTCACAGTATATCTCTGCCTGCGAATTGAGCTGTGCACGAATCGCCGCCCGACTCCCGGTCCGGAGCACCTGACTGATGGCGGTGAAGGCACCAATAAAGATTGAAAGCGCCAGCACGACTTCAAACAGAGAGAGTCCGCTGCGTCGATGTGGATCGCGCAGCAGCGTCATTCGGCGGAGTCGTTGTTCAATTGCCTGTGACACCGAACTTCCCCGACATCACCGCCGCGGGCGAAACCGACACCCCGCCGGTCAGACCGCGAACATGCACTTTGATGTACCGTTGACTCCGGTCCATAACCGTCATCGATCCGTCCGAAGCTGAACCGTCTGCATAAAACAGAATCGGAGCAGACCAGGCCACATCACGGGCGTCCGCTGGGTTCGCCAGTTCCGTCAAACGCAGATCGTCCAGACGTTCGACCGTAGTCGACTCTCCGCTCAGCAGCGCGTTGTCGACATGAAAGTGGCACTGATCGGCGAGTGTGTAACACCGAAACGGTTCACTCGCAGTCGTTTTTACGATCCGCGTGGTGGTCTGCCGTCCGTCGGATGAAGACTCATCTGTCTCGGGGGGATCAAACGGAAGGATGACATAACGTCGTCCGTGCGGTTCGAATCGAACCTGAAGGAGTCGCCCTTCGACCACAGCCCTGACGCGGGCACGATCCAGCACCTGCCGCACCTGTTCGACGTTCCCGTTCAAAGTCTGCTGCTTCAGTTGAGAGAGCAAACGGGGCCAGCTCAGCGTCGCCATCACCGCAAGCACGCTTATCACGAGAATCAATTCCAGAAGCGTGAACGCAGCTCGGGTCGAAGTGACCCTGTCTGCATTCGCGAAGCATTCTGGAATTGATGCACGCCGTCGGTTCATGATCAGGACTCTTGTTGATCTCAACAGCATGAAGACCTTTGAACCTGGGTCTTCCGCTTAATCAGTTTGCGAGATCAGACCAGTTGTTGATGTCGTCGCCGCCGCCGTTTTCATTCTGGCGATTCGGGCCATTCGACCAGATTGCCGGACGGCTCGTCATCGCTTTTGTATTGGGATACTCGTAGTTCAGCGGAGAATTCCAGGCGTCGGTCGGCATCTTGTCCAACAGCGGATCAGTTCCATCAGCCCCTTTATTCAACAACGCCTGAACGCCGTCAGGGTAGGTCCCCTGATTTCCGACTGCCCAAAGTTCGGTGTTCTTTTCCAGATCAGCAATTGCGACCTTCGTCTGCTTGATGAGAGCCGCTTTCTGCTGACCCAGCAGGTTCGGTACCGCCATGGCCGCGATCACGCCGATGATACCTAGCACGATCAGGATTTCGAGCAGGGTAAAACCAGAGCGGCGCTGGGCCGGTTGATGATGACGTTTCATAGGAATGCACTCCTTGGTTGCAGATTGTTTCTTCACCGGCCGATGATTCAATCGGCCCGGAAAGTTGGAAATCAATTCGTTCGGTCTAAGTAAAAATATCGTCGTCGCCCAGCAGCCTTCTGCTTTCAAGGCAGCGCCGCGTGACGCGATTGTCCGCTCACGCAATCGACGAGGATTGCATGATCGGAATCAACAAGGCAATGACGACAAACAACACCACACCTGCCAGCATCAGCAGCAGCAATGGTTCCAGCAGTCGGACCGCCATTTCCACCTGACGACCTGTTCGCTTCTCAAGGTTGTCTGAGATATCAATCAGCACGTTCTCCAGATTATTCGCTTCTTCTCCAACGGAGATCATCTCCACGATCTCATCCGGGAACTGACCGCTGGCCTTCAACGGATTTGCCAGCGAGCGACCTGTCGAGACGTGCTCGGCGGCCTGCTCGATGGACTGGGTCAACACTTTATTTCCGGTAGCGTCCTTGGCGATCCGCAGCGAGTTCAGAACCGGCACGCCGTTCCGCAAGAGCGTTCCGAGAACGCGACAGAATCGGGCGATCGCCAGATTTCGGCTGATCGGGCCCAGTCCAATCGATTTCAACTGGATCTCGTCGAGCTTCAGTCGGCCCTGGGGCGTTTTGGACCAGTTCATGATCCCGTAGATCGCTGCAGCGGCCACACCCAGTGCGATGTACCAATAACCCTGGGCGAAATCGCTGATCGCCAAAAGTGTCGTGGTCGACAGCGGCAATTCGCCCCGTTGCTTCATGTTGTCGAAGATCGGTTCGAATTTCGGAACGAACCAGACCATCAGCGCCGCGATCACCAGTCCCCCGACTCCCAGCAGGAAGATCGGGTAAACCATCGCTCCAATCACGCGACCTTTCAGTTCTTCCTGATGGTCGGTGAAGTCAGCAATCCGCTTCAGCACGTCCTCCAGGAATCCCCCTTCCTCACCCGCCCGAACCATACTGATCATCAGTTCGGTGAAGGCACGGGGATGCTGACGCATTGTGTCATAAAGACGCGATCCGTCCGCCACCTGATCACGGACATCCTGCAACACGACCTTCAATGCCGGATGCGTGGTCTGCCGGCTGAGAAGTTCAAGCGACCGCAATAGCGGAACCCCTGAACGCAACAGGTCCGCCAGCTGTGAATAAAAGACCGCGAGCACCCGCGGCGGTACGCGTCGCCCGAGCTGTCTTTCCGAGGCCTTGCTCGATGCCGTTTCTGAAACCTGAACCGGGAACAGGCTACGAGAGGCCAGCGATGAGAGAACTTCTTTCTCGGAGTTCGCAGTCAGCGTCCCTGTGACCTGCTTCCCTGAAAGCTCTCTGGCGATGTACTGATAATCCGGCATGTCACACAGAAATCGCTGGGGGAAGAGGGTGAGAAACAGATATGGAGATGTCGGGAGGAAGACAGTTCCTCTTCTTTACGATGTCAATTAACGAGAGATTCTCTCAATACGCCAAGTATCGTAGGTTCGCTGGGGGGAAGTCGACGCCACCTCAAAGACTTTGAGGAACTGATCTCGAGGGGGACAGGTGACTGCAAAACCGTACTCTTCCGGGTGCAGTGCAGATCATTACGAATTGAATTCAGGCAAGAGGAACGGCAGGTCAGTCACATCTGAGGGGAAAAGACGTCAATTTGAAGATTCGACTCGGACGAAGTGGGCGACAAATGCTTCTTTCGGCATTGGAGAACCCAGGTCAATTCCGGCTGCTTCAAACTTCGGTTTCATTTTGGTGGATTTGCTCCATTCTTCCGGCGACAGCGAACCATCTCCGTTCTGATCCATCAACTTGAATCGTGCCTCTGCAACCGTTCGCAGCTCGTCGGAATTGCCTGCAGGTGTCGTCACAGACACAGGTTGCGTCTGCATGACTGTTGCCCCGCCACCGGGGATCACGGCTGCCGTCGCCAACATGGTAGAACTTGGTCCCTTGACCAGTTCGGCAGGTTCCAGGAACCCATCCTGATTGTGGTCGAGTGCTTGAAAGCCAGCGAGATCTCCTCGCTTCCACTGCTTCCATTCATAAAAGGCGATCTGACCATCACCGTCCAGGTCGCCTGCAACATAGCTCTCAGGTAAGGCGATCGTCACCGGCGGCTTTGCTTTCATGACAGTTTTTGCTGCTGAAGTCGGAGCGGGAGAAGTGGCTGGAGAACTCCCCGGTGGACCTCCGAAGCGGGACCCCATTTCCGGGGACATCCCTGGCGAAAATGATCCGCGACTGAAACCTTCTCTGCCCCGGCTGAATCCGCCTGGTGGACCAAACCCACCTGGTGGGCCGAAGCCCCGGCTCTCGCCAAAGCTGCGGCGACCTTCCGAACCGGAATCGCCACCGCCGTATCCGCCTCGATAGCTTCCCCCATAGCTTCGATCACCACCAAAGCTCCGGGACCCTCGGTCGTATCCCCCGTAACCGCCCTCACTACGGCGGCTTCCCCAATCTTGCGCGTCGGCAAGGTTGGCGAATGAAACACAAAAGCCGCACAATAGGTAAAATTGGAAGTTTCGAAGAATGGGACTTTTTCTCATCGGTGTCGATCCGAATCTAAGATGACGGTGTTCCATATTCGAAGCCTTGCGCTTTTACAGATTAAACACCACCCAGCGGGATTCGGACCGGGAAATTCAGAACATCACTGACAGGACGGAAATATCTACCCTGTTGATGGTTAAGGCGTTTCAGCATTTCCCCTGTTATCCCTCTGCTTGCCTGAACCTCGGGCGATATCGATGCAAATGGTTACAGGAGTTCGAGTAATGTCGAAGATGGGACACAGGCGATGGGACTCGCCATCTAAAGGTCCTAGCCCGTTGCCTTTTCATCGATTGCAAATTCGGCGAGCTGCACTGGGAATTGGTCTGGGAATCGGAATTTTTCTGTTTACGTGCCAAGTAGTAGTAGCACAGGACTTTGGGCGAGGACCACCGGGCGGGTTCGGCGGGGGAAGTTTCGGCAGCCGTGGCGGAAGCCGGGGACTTCTTGGGGAAGTCGGGTACGAAGAAACCCGCGTCGAACTCAAAATTACAGATGAGCAGAAGGCCCAGATCGACGCTCTCTCCGAGGCTCAGCGCGACAACCGATCGCAGTTTACCGATATCACTCAGCGGTTTCAGAGTGCCACCACTGAAGAAGAGCGACAACAGGTTCGTCAGGACATGCTCCAGAGGGCAGAAGAACTCCGGAAGCAGACCGATGAACAACTCAAAGCCATTCTGACTCCGGAACAGGCGAGCCGACTCACGCAACTTCGCCTGCATCGGGAAGGGCCTGGACTGTTCGCCCGGGATGCTGATCTTGCTGCGCAGTTTGGTCTCACAGACAGCCAGAAGGAGCAGTTTCAGAAGCTTTCAGAAGAACGGATGCAGGCACGATTTGGAATGCGCGGCGCCACCGATGAAGAGCGCCGGCTGTTCGATGAACAGTGGTCGCAGCGATATCAGGCCATCCTCACCCCAGAACAGCAGAAACGCTGGACAGAGCAACTCGGCGCTCCCCCGGCGGCCAAGACTGCTGCGGCCACAGTGGCCTCTCCCGCGATGACCACTCCCGGCACGTCAACCACTCCGGCAGTCACCCGCCCTGTCATCATTGAACAGGTTCCAAAAGATGTGCCACCCGTGGCCTCCTTCAGTCCGAAACTGGAGAGCTCAGGCAACCCCGGTACTGGGATGCCCAATGAGAAATCGTCAGATGCAGCACCAGGCAAGAACCAGGACGTGACGCCGAATGCATCCTCGGTGACGGATGGTGAAAAGAAGTTGTCGTTCAACTTCCGGTACGCTCCCTGGGGAGAAGTCCTGAAGCTCTTTGCGGACGAAGCCAAGCTCTCGCTCGACCTGAATGCGATGCCGCCCGGCACATTCAATTATTACGACCGTAACCAGTACACCCCGACGGAAGCACTGGACATTCTGAACGGCTATCTGCTCCCCAAGGGTTACTGCCTTGTCCGGCGGGATGAGTTCCTTGTCTGCGTGAATATCGATCAGGGAATCCCACCGAACCTCGTTCCCGTCGTGACTCCCGAGGAACTTCTACATCGGGGACGCAATGAACTCTTGACCGTCATCTTCCCCCTGCAGGGAGTTGACGTGGATCAGGTGGCAAATGAAGTCAACGACATTAAAGGCCCGCAAGGCAAAGTCGTCGGTCTGAAGTCGACAAACTCAATTCTGGTCACCGACATCGGTTCGAACCTGCGTCGCATTGGAACTCTGCTCGCAGACGTCACCGCTCGCGGGGGACCAAACGACATTTCATTTCGGGCGTACCAGCTGCGAAATATTCCAGTTACCGACGCAGAAATGATTGTTCGCAGTCTGCTGGGAATCAGCACCGGTGCGACCAATGTCAGCTCGAATGTGGAAGACCGTCGCCGTGACTTCCGGGATCCTCGTGATCCTCGTTCTCAGGCACCCACTCCGCCCCCAGCGACCCGCTCCGATTCAGGTCAGGCACGAGTCACGACTGACCTGCGCACTAATCAACTGCTGTTATCAGCGACACCGGCTCAGCACCTGCTCGTCGAACAGACACTGAAGACAATCGACGTCGCCGGTGAAGAAAGCCAGTTCAGTCCGACAAGCAGCAGGCCTTTCCTGAAGGTCTACTCTTTAAGTGCTTCGGACCCACGGGAAGTGACCAAGACAATCGATGCCCTGATGCCGGGCGTCGTCGTCAACGATGATGCCCGTAATGGAAAGATCCATATTCAAGGGACCCCGGAACAGCATCGTCAGGTGGAAATGCTGATCATGCAGATGGAAGGGATGGGCGGGGCTCGACAGATGGCTGTCATCCGTCTCGCCAGTCTGGATCCCTCAGCCGCGACCAGCACGATTCGATCAATGTTCCTGAAGGACGCTGATGCTCCAACTGTGGAAGCCGATCTTTATGGACGCCAGCTGATGATCCGTGGATCTGCCGAACAGATTTCCCAGATCCGCACACTCCTCACACAGCTTGGCGAAGATGGCTCCGGGTCAATGGCCGGCGGGATGGATAAGGTCCGAACGGTCCCACTGAGTGGCCGTGATCCTGCAGAACTGTTGCCGATCCTGCAGCGGATGTGGGGAACCCGGAATGGCGGGACCATTCGAATCGTTGATCCTTCCTCCACCATGCCGAAGGCGGTCCCTGCTCAGCGGCAGTCGCACCCCCTCGAGTCAGACTCGAAGCGCACGTCGCCGACGAACGATCGGGACTCTGTCAGTGTTCCTGCCAGATCATCACGGCCCATCCCGGTACGAACAGTCGCCCAATCTGTAGCTCCAACCACGGAGGCGACAGAGGGAACCGATAACGCAACTCCCCCGACGGCTACTGAGGAAACCAAGAAAGCTTCTCGACCAAAATCTGATGCCGAGGTGATCATCACAATTGTCGGTGATGAACTGGTTATCTCTTCCACGGATCCGGAGAAGCTGAACGAGCTGCAGGAGCTGTTGAATCAGACGATGCAGGCGGTCCCTCCACGAATCACCTGGACGGTGTTTACTTTACAGGCAGCCGACGCCACTGAAGCAGCGAACATGCTGAAGCTGCTGTTTCCTAACAGCACCATCGCGTCCTCCACATCCAGCACAGGGGGAATGTTCGGCGGGCTAAGCAGTGGGGCTTCTTCGTTCGGTTCCAGTCTGATGGGAATGACCGGCCTGGATTCGCTGTCGGCAAGTCCTCAACTGAAAATCATTCCGGATATTCGACTCAACGCACTGTTTGTCACTGGCCCGGCCGCTCAGGTGCGGGAAGTCGAGGAAATGTTAAAGGTCTTGGACTCCACGGATCTGGGTGGCGATTCCTTGCGAAACAAAGTCTCCCGGATGATTCCGATTGAATACGCCAACTCACAGGAGGTGTATAACATCGTGAAGGAAGTCTATAAGAACTACATCGATCCGCCTCGGGCCCAGGACAACAACAATCCACTCGCCATGCTCGCGGGCGGCGGACGGGGTCGAGGAGAAGCTCAGGCACCGCCAGCGAAACTGGCCATCGGCGTCGATCAGACAACGAGCAATCTTGTCGTCTGGGCGGACGAACCGTTGTTCCGGGAGATTGAAGAACTGGTGCAATCTCTGGATCGCGCCGCACAGGATGCCCGACGAACGGTTCGGGTCATTGGTCTGGAAAATACCAACTCGGTTGTCGTGCAGGGGGCACTCAATTCACTGCTGCCGCAAGTGAAAGTCACCACAACGGGAAGCCGATCGAATCCTTCATCAACTCCGGCTCCTTCCGGCTCACCGGTTCCTTCATCGACGCCTCCTGGATCATCCGATCAGATGCGTCAGATGTTTGAACAGCGGATGCGAGAACGGATGCAGGGAGGAGGCGGAGGTTCTCCTGGCGGCTTCCGCGGATTTGGCGGTGGTGGGTTTGGTAGCGGCGGATTCGGAGGAGGTGGTTTCGGCGGCCCTCGAGGGTCCGGCGGAGAAGGATTCCGGGGTCGCGGCGGCCGATGATGTTTGCTCTGTTTCCCAGACCTGAATTCGCATTTGGGATTGGGACAACATTGCCCATACAGTTCAGAGCGCGAGATCAGAGTCGACAGTCGTCCTGAAGATGAGGAGAATTGTGACTTCGTACTGACAGTGATCTTCCGTCAAAGGAGGATCGGCGTTGGTCAGGGAGTCGCACCCTGCGGTTCGTCGGACAGGCCAGAAATTCCAATATGAATATCGGTTCGCTTCTCCTGACCCACGGACTCGCTACCGGCCAGCAACTAGAGTTGGCGCAGCAGCAGTTCCCCGGCAAACGCATCGATCAGGCACTGATCGCAATGGGGATCGTGCGAGAAGATGAAACACTTAAACTTCTCGCGACCGAACTGGATATGGAATTCCTCGATCTGAAGGAATTCGATGTCGATCGAGAACTTCTCAATCAGTTCCCAACATCCGCTGTTTTCCGATATGAAGCGATTCCGCTGCAGCGCGAGAATGGGCATGCGCGCGTTGCCATTTCTGACCCTTTCGATCTGGATGCTGTCGATGAACTGAGCACCCTGGGTGGAATTCGGATCCAGCCGGTCCTCGCTTGCCGGAATGAAATTCTCGACCTGATTAAACGTAATCTGGGGGTCGGCGGCGACACGATCAAGGAACTCGTCGCCCAACGTGCTGATGAAGTCGATCTGCTGGACGAAATTCCTGCCGGGATGGGGGAGCTTGCCGAATCGGCACAGGCTCCTTCGGTCATCCGACTGGTCAACGAACTGCTGATTGAAGCACTGGAACAGCGGACAAGCGACGTCCACCTTGAACCACAGGAAGCCGGGCTGGTGATCCGCTTCCGCATCGACGGCCTTCTCAGAGTCCAGCCGGTCCCTCCTGAAATCAACCACTTTGCGTCAGCGATTGTCACGCGTCTGAAGATCATGTCTCGGTTGAACATCGCCGAGAAACGATTGCCTCAGGACGGCCGAATCAACATGCGGGTGCAGGGGCGCGACATTGATGTCCGCGTTTCCATTATCCCGATGCTTCATGGCGAAGGAGTCGTGCTGCGTCTGCTGGATAAGCAGCGAATGGTGTTCGACCTGAAAGGGGTCGGCATGCCTCAGGACACTTACGACAAGTTCCAGCAGCTGATTTCCCTGCCGCACGGCATCATTCTTGTCACAGGTCCGACGGGGTCCGGGAAGACGACCACGCTTTATAGCGCCCTGAGTGAGATCAAGGGCCCTTCCGTGAAGATCATCACTGTCGAAGACCCTGTTGAATACCAGTTGCCGGGGATCAGTCAGATTCAGGTTCACTCCAAGATCGGGCTCACCTTCGCGGCGGGCCTGCGGAGTATTCTTCGTCACGACCCCGACATCGTACTGATCGGGGAAATTCGAGACGGTGAAACCGCGACCAGTGCCATTCAGGCCTCTCTGACAGGACACCTGGTCTTCAGCACCTTGCATACCAATGATGCACCTGGCTCGTTTACACGACTCGTTGATATGGGCGTGGAACCTTACCTTGTGGCGAGCACCGTCGAAGGGATCCTGGCTCAGCGTCTTTTACGACGGCTCTGTACCCGTTGCAAAGTTGCCCATACCTATCAGCCGGAAGATCTGCCGCACGACTTCCCTGCTCTTGAAGGCCGACAGCTCTATGTTCCCCGCGGCTGCCGTGATTGCCGTGACACAGGTTATTCAGGGCGGACCGGCGTTCATGAACTGCTCGTGAATGACGAAGAAATTCGTCATCTCTGCAATGAACGCGCGAGCACTGGAGCAATTCGAACAAACGCCCTGAAGAAGGGGATGGTCAGCCTCCGAATGGCGGGATTCCGCAAGATGCTGGATGGCACGACCAGTCTGGAAGAGGTCATGCGCATCACACGCGGTGATATCGGCTGAGAATCTCTCTCGCTTCAGCCGGCTGAAAATGACTGGCCTGTCTCTCCTTCGCCGGGTCTTATCTCGCCCGAGGAAAATGGACAGGCCAATTCACATTCCTGATGACTGCTGCCTGAACTCCGTTATGAATACAGATGGGCCTCGACAAACCACAGGTATTGGTCTGTCAGGCGCGAGATCCCGGTGAGCAGGTCCGAGGTTCCGGCGTCCTTGAGTTCAGCAGTCGCTTCGATGTCCTGCCTGATGGTCTTGCCGAAGATTGCGAGTGCGGTCGAAACGGCCTCCACATGCGATCGACCGTCATGCGCAGTCGCGTTATAGGCCGGCAGCGTTGTCCGTTTCGCAACATGCCCAATAAGTCCCTCGGCATCTCCTCCGAGTGCGACAATCCGCTCTGCAATTTCATCGGTCTGCTCGGCGAATTTGCTGTAGATTTCATCGAACAGATGGTGAAGGGCAATGAAGTGAGGACCTTTGACATTCCAGTGAGCCTGCTTGGCCTGAAGTGTGAGGTCGATAATGTCAGCCAGACGAGCATTTAAGATATTGCAAACCTGCTGACGGTGATCTGGCGTCAGATCAATTTTCGTGGGATTCATCCTGCACTTCCTGAAATTTCTGTGATACGGATAGGACCCTGTGCCTCGGCGCTCGCAAACACTGTTTCAGCCCCACGCAGAATCCTCTGCCCGACGCTGGGCAACTCTTGGAACTTCTGGACTTCAATCGTAGATCGAAGTGCCCAATGCACAAGATGACCGAGAGCGCATTCCCCGGATTCCAATTCTTCTTATATCGAAGACGCTGCCTGTAGAGACTTGTCCCACTCTGTCTGGCGAGAGAAGACGCAACGGCGTGATCAGGAACCAACTGTGT
>JAEZFD010000031.1 GCA_023417655.1 Planctomycetota bacterium
CCCCCCCCCCCCCCCCCCCCTCGGGCGCGCGGGCTTCCATGTTTATGGCGCCTTGACTGAGACATTGAACCATGTGTTGCGAAGTGGGGTGATATCTTCGTGAGCGATCGGCGGCGTTGAGTTTGTCAGGCCGATCTCTCTGAGCAACACCATACGAGTTCTCCGGAAGAGACGACCGTCGGCGCTGGGGCGGTAAGATTGCATAAGCGATTAGCGTCCTTCGTCGGTGAGCGGGGCACCGTCGTCCATGGCTTGGCTCCTCGAAAGGGAGTGGTATCCCCCTCCTCAACGGAGTCCATGCCAGCTCTCGTTCCTACACCAGTTGAAAACACCGCTCCGATTGAGACGGGGAGCGATTCAGAGACTCCGGAAAGGTGATAAAGTCACCAGGGAGAGGAAAACGTTGCTGCCGGCAAACTTGGGATACGACTTGCCTCTTCTGACTGGGACGTCGCGTCATCATGTGGAGCGAACGGGTCTCCAAAGTTCGTTTACATCTTTGCCGGTCCAGTCTCGGAGCCGAATTAGCCCGTGAGCCAATTGTCTTCAGAGTCTTCTTCAACTCTACTGTCGCCAAACGCTTTCTTACGGGGCTGAGGCCCTGAGTCAGCACCGGAGAGAAGATTCCGAGTCTGATGGACATCGTTTCCGTGCCTGGCATTTGGCCGCTGAACTAGCTCTCATTTAATCAAGGCATCGATAAAGTCCCCCGTTGACAGCATCAATAGTGTTGGTACGATGTCGGAAACGTGTTGGTGAATCTTTCAAACGCCTGATGCTATCCTTCAGGAAGGCGTTCCCAATGCCCGGGAAGTCGAAGTCTTACGCCAGACGTCGAACAATCGTTGCCCCGGCGGGAGCGACGAAGGCGCAACGGATCTTCCTCGATCTCAGAAGCAAAATTCTTTGCGGATCGATCCGACCTGAATCCCGATTAACATTGCGGCCACTTGCTTCGGAATATGGGACGGGGATTAATGCCGTTTCGGAAGCTGTGAAAGCACTTGCATCAGAGGGCTTAGTTACTCTCGAAGGTCACGCTGGTGCACGGGTGATTCCCCGCGATTTGAATCGCATTCGCGGGGAATTCATTTTGCGAATTGCCATTGAATGCGAAACCGTCCGTCGCTGTACAGAGACGATCGACGAGGTTCAGATGGCTGTACTTGAGGGTATGGCAGTGAAAGTTGACCGACTTTTTGAAGAAGGCGATCAGCTCACGGAGTGCCGGTTGGCAGATGTGCAATTTCATCTGACGATTGCCGACTTTTCAGGAGTAGGACAGCTGAAGGATGCACTCATTCCTCTGCTGGATCGACTCGTCATGCTCGATCAAACTGAAACCAGGACAGCGGAGATTCCTGGACAGAAACATCTCGAGGTCTTCGAATGCCTCAAATCACGAGATCCGGTGGCTGCCGCTCAGATCATGCGTCGACACCTGGAGCACTCAATGAATCTCTCTCTTGCATTGCTGTATTAGCGAAATTTAACCAACGACGTTCGCGGACATTCAGAGACTTCATCTTACGCCAATCAGGCGTAGGCAGATGAAGCCGTATTTCGATTCGCCCCTATGCGATCCGGAGCTCCGAAACTTCGGGGAAGGGGGAGATGATGAGCACGTGTTGCAGTTCAGTTCTTGCGCTCAATGTCGAGGCAGCCGGAATTTGTGTCGAGCATTGTATTTCGGTTGCTGCCTCTCACTCGATTCCTGAGTGAATCCATTTTCTCTCTTTCCAGACCACGGGAGTTGGACACCATGTGTGATCGTGGCGAATCGAAATGTATTCTGAGAGTCCGCGCCCATGACCATAAGTTTTCACGGGGGGATCATTTCCGTCTCAGCAGGGGTTTCACGTTGATTGAGCTTCTGGTTGTCATCGCAATCATTGCGGTGCTTGTCTCCTTATTGTTGCCAGCAGTGCAGCAGGCACGAGAGGCCGCCCGTCGAAGCCAGTGCAAAAACAATCTCAAGCAACTGGGATTAGCGATGCACAATTACCTGGATACACATTCTGTCCTCCCACCGGGATTCGTTCAATCGGGAACGACAACCCTCAATCAGTGGACATGGGTTTCTTTAATCCTCCCCTTAATTGATCAGTCCGCGTTATATGCCAAAGCCGATTTCAACAAAAATGCAGGCTCGATTACGGCGACGACTCCTTATCGGGCCGTCACCGCTCAACCGCTGACTGTCATGCTCTGCCCGTCCGATTCAAATAATTTACGGGGAGCACCCGCACCTGGCAGTGCTGGAAATTATGCACGAGGAAACTATGGGGCGAGCGCGGGGATCGGCCCTATGACGGCAGTGACAACGGAAGCTCAGGCGAAAGCCGCGTTGTATCGGCCAAATGTCGGACCATTCGAAGCAAACTCCCGAACATCCTCGGCTGAGTTCCGTGACGGCATGAGTAACTCAATCTTGATCAGCGAGCTCAGAGTCGGCACAGGTGGTCCTAATAATGACCAGCGAGGCGTGCTGCATTATCCTGAAGGCCCTTTCTTCACCGTCAACTCGACGCCCAACTCCAGTGTCCCCGACTCAACCCGCGCTGACCGATGCTTCGTTGACACGGATCCCCCTTGCTCAGGCGACTACACCGCATTCAACACGAAACGCCTGATCTGGAGTTCCCGCAGTCTGCACACGGGAGGGGTGCAGACGGTTCTCGCCGATGGCTCAGTGCGATTTCTCAGCGAGAACATTAATCTCGAAACCTGGCAGGCACTGGGAATCCACAACGATGGTAAAACTCTGGGAGAATTCTAGATGAAAGCCAACCTGAAGTCCGGCGCCCTCCTGCTCTGTGGATTGATCGTTTCTGGTGTAAACATGGGCTGCGGTTCAAATGGTCCTCAAAGGGCAGCGGTCAGCGGCACCGTGACTGTCGACGGCGCCACGCTGGAAGAAGGCGTCATTTCGTTTCTGCCGATGGGGGAAACAAAAGGGCCGACAAGCGGAGCGAGGATTATCGGCGGGAAATATACGATCCCCGCGGTCAGCGGCCCCGTCTTAGGGATGCACCGAGTCGAGATTACCGCCAGGCGAAAGGCTCGACAAACACTTCCTATCGGGAAAGCCTCCTCTGATGCCGGGACTGAGTCCTCCGCATCAGAGGAAACTCTGAACCAGTTCATCCCCCCCAACTATAACTCCAAGTCGACTCTGACATTCGACGTGAAGGCGGGTAAGAACGAATTCGATATTCCTCTTCAGTTGACGCAAGGCAGTCTGGCGGGCAAGTAGCTTCGGATGCAACGCCGCTGGCTTGGGCACCGACTGTCCTTCATCCCAGAGATACCGGATAGTACGTACTGTTAGCTGACAACGGTCCGTGGCTGTTTGATGTTTCCGCAGATAGCCTTGTCGAAACTGACTCGCCATTCGCCCTCGCTCGGATGCGATTCCGCACAAAACTCTCATCATGGGGAGTGCTTGGGCACGCGCATACAACTCTGGTGCGACGCGATGATTGGGGACAATGTGCTGCCGACTGCTGCTCCTTCCATCGGCATCGTAGGTCTAACTCCCCAGAGTCCTGCCGATAATGAAGCAGATTCCGATCAGAAATGCCGCGATGACCACTGCCGCGGCCATATTTCCTTTCTTGATCTCTTCTACAAAGTCAATCCGCGTCTCCACGATGTCAAACAGCTTATAGCCGATGAATGACAGGATGATTCCAATGATTCCGAATGTGGTGGCAAAGAGGACGGAATGAAGCAACGACTCCCACATGATTGTCTCTTTCAGTTGATTGGGTGAGAAAAAGGTCTCAGTTGGTTCGGGATCTCATCCACAGACAGCGCTCGAATGCTGTCGCTCATCTTGAACCGGGACGAGGAAAATAGGCCACCGCATAAATCGTGCGCCGCGCAGTGTTGGCAGCACGTCAGATACTCGTTCTTCCAGTCTGAAATGCTCTTTCTCGCAAACGGCCATAGCTCTTTTCTGAGCAGACAAAGCTGATGGTTGTAAATCGAGACGTTCATATGTGCCTGATCGAGGATCCGAATCGCCGCTTCGAGCTCTTCCTGATAGTCGACCGGATCGATCCAGAGCGCTTCCATGTTCATTCGCACATAGCCCATGTTCTCCAGCCCCATGAGTGCGACATGTTCAACAAATGGAAGGTTGCGAGCGATGAACTTTGCAAGTTGAGGCAACCGGGGGATCGTTTCGCGATGCAGCACCACTCGCACCTCCACCCGTTGCCTGCAGCGTTCCAGATTCATGATTCCCCGAAGCGTTTGGTCAAAAGCTCCTGCGGCCTGAACCACGAAATCGTGTTTGTGCGGGATGTCTGAATAAAGCGGAATTCCGACGACTAAGTCGGGGTGATTCAGCTTCTGGAATTCCTGACATAGCGACAGGTAGTTGAACATTCTTCCATTCGAAAGGATATGAATTGCAGTCTGCGGCAGATGGTCTTTGCATTTTTGAAGGATCTCCAAAAGGAGGTCCCCGAGGAGTGTGGGCTCCCCACCCGTAATTCCAATCTCTCGGGTCTCGGCGGACATTAATGGAATTGCTTCCAGATAAGCCCTTGCGAGAAAGCGGTCATCTCCCTGCTTCGGAGGCTGAGAACACATAACACAGTTCGAATTGCACTGCTCGGTCAGAAGCATTGAGTTCGAATTCGCCAGTCGGCGATACATGACCCAGATTTCGCCGACACGGGGATTCACTCGAATGACGTCCCCGGGGGAAAGATGGTGTAATCGGGCGGGAAGCTGGATCGTCCTCACTTCTGGAACGGACTTAACAGTGTGGGCGGCTTTATGGAGGCAGACTCGCGGAGTGTCCTGCACCGCATCGTTGAGTCCATCCAGCAGTAAAGCTTCGTCGGATGTCGTTGACCCGGTAGCGACTCGCACGACGAAGGGATCTTCATCCCAAAATTCGTGGAAGCGTGCGGTGAGATGGATCATGGAACTCTCCTAAATCCATGATCTCAGAATGGCTGCCGCTGAAGGATCATCTTCCATGAGCTGGATCAGGAGTCGGAACACTCCCATGTTCTTCTGGCAGAATCCGCTCATCGGCTTCAATCCCACGAGGTCGCCTTGAGTTGCGTGATGATAGACCGGGTCACTGCCGCAATATGGTAGGAACCCACAATCGCTACACATGGGCATCGCCTCTGTCATGGTTGTCTGTATCATCTCTGCGAAGGATTCAGAGGACAGAACTTCTTCATAAGAGTGCTGATGCAGGTTTCCGAGTCGGAATGTCTGATCGCCCGTTTCCGCCAGCATCCGCCCTTCATCAGAGGCATAGATGTCACCATTGTAATTGAACGCAAGAACGCTGATGCCGATACCGGACGGTGATTGCAGATCGACATAGCTCGTGGGATAGGGAGTCAGCATCTTGCGCAGAATCAAGCTGGCATACTCTTCTCGAATCGGAACTCCGCGGCGATTCCAATCCAGAAGATAGGCGAGACCTTGCCGATAGAACTCCAACCACTGTTCTGTCTGATAGCGGCTTGCCATTCCCGTCTTGACGGCAAAACCATAAGGGCTGAGCGGACGGAGAAAAATCGATTCGAATCCCAATGCCACGTACTCATCGATGATCTCTCGGACCTGCGAGAGGCTGGCCTCAGTGGTCGTCATCAGAGCGGCGACACGATCCGGCCCCAACGATTTCTGAATTCTGCGAATTCCATCTACGGCGAGCTGATAACTGTTGCCACCCGGGCGAGGCCGGTTGCGGTTATGAAGTCCTTCCGGACCGTCAATGCTGGTCGAAAAGACGATTTCGTGCAGTCTGGCAAATTCCAGGATCTCATCAGTGAGGTACACGAGATTCGATGTGATCACATATTGAATCTGACGGCCTTCGTGCTGGTTCCGGGCATTGACCCGTTCCACGATGACTTGGATCAATTCGAAGTTGAGCAGTGGTTCGCCTCCCTGAAACTCAACTTTAAGTGTTGGCGACGGTGACTTAAACATGAAGTCGATTGCCTTCTGTGCGGAGGCCAGACTCATGTCAAACGCATTCTTATCTGCAGATTGCCGCGACACCTGACAATACGGACAGCTGTGATCGCAACGCAGAGAGACAACGAAAAGGAAGAGACCAGTAAAGTTCGACAGAAAAGCCTGCTTGGTCCGGCATTTGACTGAAAGCAGGTCCAGCGCCACTGTGGAGTCGCCGTCTAGCAAGAAGTGCCTGGCCTTCAGTTCATCGTACTCCGGGACGTCTTGCGCTAGTTGATGTCGGATGAACTGCTGCAGCTGGGCTTCCGGGAGGACGATGTACTCACCTACTAAGTTCGTCAACACATAACGCTCTAAGTCCAGGCGGATAAACCGAAATGGGAGCAATGAATAGGCGGTGGACCGCCGAGTACGATATTGCGTCTCTGGTGTGAAGCGGTCATTGAGGATTGGAAGTAACAGCATTGAAGGGTCCGGCGGAACGTGTGCGGTTACTTGCCTCGATCAGGAGTTTGAATTCCCAGCGGATCTTCACGGAAGTCAGCAGTTTCCCCAGTTCGGTCAAGCAGAGAGAGGGGAGAAAACGCCTGAGCCAGTATGAGGTCACGGACACGGCCTGTTTCGGCGGCGACCACTTCCCGTAATTCCTGATCGAGCGCCTCACGCCGCAGCAAGGCTGCGACACGGTCGTCCTGTTCAGGTGAAGTCGATTGAAGTCTAACGAGGCACCTTCCATCGATCATTTCAATCTGGAACGTTGCCATATCGCTGAGGCGATAGCAGGCCTTCTGGATCGCCGTCAATCGATAGCAGGAGAGATCAAAAGTCAGCGTCATGGTTTCGGGGCCATTCGAGCCGTGTGGCAACTACTTCTTCTGAGATTGAAGTGACGGCTTTCTTATCAAATCGGTGACTTTTCCGTCCGGTCCCAAAATGCGGACTCTCTTCGTCTGGTTGTCCAGATCGATGACTTCGTAGCCGCTGAACTTCGTCCCTTTTTCGACGACGATATTCTTCTTGAAATCGATGTCCTTGAGAACTGCTCGCACCACGTTACCAACCGCAGCGATGCTTAATAACTCAAAGCGATACTCCGGATGGCTCATATCGACGGGAATTGCAACCGGCCTCTCTTTAGGTGACGCGACAGGGGCCCGTGGGGCTGAAGCCTCTTCGTTTGAAAGCTGTTCGACATCATCAACCCGATCATTCCGTTGAACAGGTGCCAGAGGAGTCCGATGAGATGAACTCTCCGTAATTCCTCTGCTTTTTAAATTCGATGGCTGGCGAGCGGATCCGGTTGTCTTAGGAGAACTCGGTTTCGACTTTGCAGGTTGCGGAGGCGGCGTCTGATCGTCATTGATAGAAGAAAGGAAAGAGCTATTAAAAATGCCGGAAGAAACTCCGCGACTTGAGCCCATGCTCGCGGAGACATGGGACCGGTGTGAGCTATGTGAACGATGGGATGAGTGAGACCGGTGACCGGCCAGCGTCCGGGAGTCGGAATGTGACGGAGCGAGGATCAGCGGGGCGACTGGGCTGGATGAGTCTGGCCTAAGAAGGAGATCCGGCGCGACTGAGATAGATTGATCCAGGACATTCTTTAACGGCTCAATCTCTGAGACGCTGGCCTGTGAATGATTGAGCAGAGAGAAAGCGGCAGTAGCGACAGCTCCCGCGCGGAATGCAAACTGACGCCATCCACCTGGAAAGAAGTCGTTTTTATTCATTCTTCGGCCACCTTCAATCATCACGTTAGATCAATATGTTAATGACGTGCGACGTGCCGAGTAAAGTGTTTACTTTGGATAAATAAAGCATCGAATACGACATTTCCTTCAGCATGAGACACTGGCGCAGTGAGATGAGCTCTTCTCTTCAATGCAATGAAATCGGGGGCGAAACTGATTGATGAAGGGAGAGCAATCTTCCTGCCTGTAAGCTCCGGTTACTTGAATGGCCGGTACTTACAGGCGAGGTTCGCTTGGGGCACTTCAAACTGGCTGGTCGGTCCCACATGAAGAGAAGACTGTATTGCTGACCGTCTCGCTTGTTAAAAAGGCTTTGGATTACGGCGTCAATCACAGTCCCTCCGCCGCCCGACCGCATCGACTTCGCCTGCGTTCTTTAATGGGCTCCATCAGCAAGAAAAAAAGTAAGCGCCTCCCGCGTGGGGAATTCGGGCCCCCTTCTGGTGCCGAGCACTGGTCGCATGGAGTGCGCACATGTCGGCGTAGATCTTTGGGTGACCTCACCTTGCAGGCCGAAAACTGCTTGTTTTCGACGCATTTGTCGTTTATGATGCGTCTTCTCGTCCGCCGATCGTGATCCTGCTTCCTTCCCTCCTGCCCAGCTCGATCGGCCCTGATGAGAAGGCATCCTGATTCTGTTTGGACACGTTCAACGAACGTGTTTACGCTTGGGACAGGACCAGCCACCAACTGACCCACCTTCATCCTGCCTGAATGGGGCCATTCCCATGCTGATGAGTTCCGAGGGGTTGGATCGTCGCAGGTTTCTGCGTGCTTCCGGGGGCGTAGTCGGAGCCTTATTGCCGAACGGCATTGCTCTCGCCAATGATTCCAGATCCGACAGGCCAGTGGGATTCGGTCGGGCCAAGTCAGTTCTGATTGTGCTGCTGAGTGGAGGCCTGAGCCAGCTTGATACATTGGATCCCAAGCCTGAGGCCCCTGCCGAAGTTCGCGGAGAATTCTCCCCCATCTCGACGACCATACCCGGAGTGTCGGTCTCCGAGCACCTCCCACGGTTTGCGAGGCAGACTGATCGCTGGGCGATTGTCCGGACACTTGCACATCGCGAGCACAACCATTTGCTCGCCACGCATGTTGCACTCACTGGGCGACCGACCCCTTTGCCTCGAGGCGCTTCGGATCTGGATCGCGTTGAAACCCGAAATGACTTTCCCAATTACGCGGCTGCTCTGAATTTCATCAGGCCGCGGACTGACGGGATCCCCTCAGGGGTGGCACTGCCGAATTATCTGATTGAAGGCCCATTGACGTGGCCCGGCCAACATGCCGGATTTCTTGGGGCGAAGTATGACCCCTGGCAAGTCAACGGGAACCCGAATGATCAGGATTTCCAGATGCAGGCACTGGCGATGCGCCCGGATGTTTCCATTGAGAGACTTCGCTCACGACAACGTCTGCTCGATGAGTTAGGTGCCGGTCGAACTCCGATGACGACTCTTGACGTTAACGCACTTCGCGACCAGCAGGAACTCGCTTTCAACCTGTTAACTTCCGGAAAAGTGACAAAGGCATTCGAGCTGAAACGGGAGTCAGACGAGACGCGAGAGCGGTACGGTCGCAATAAGTTCGGGCAGTCTTTGTTATTGTCGAAACGTCTGGTGGAGGCGGGCGTCCCCATGGTTCATGCCACAATGGGAATCGTCCAGACATGGGACACACATGTCGACAACTGGGGTAAACTCAAGAACACGTTGCTACCACAGTTGGACCAAGGTTTAGCAGCGCTCACTGATGACTTGCAGGCCAGCGGACTGCTGGATGAGACGCTGGTCGTTGTGATGAGCGAGTTTGGCAGAACTTCGAAGGTGTCGACATTGCCTGGACAGACCATCCCAGGGCGAGATCATTGGGCTCATGCTTACTCTGGATTGTTTGCAGGTGCGGGAGTCAAGGGAGGTCAGGTTCTCGGTCAGACGGACCGTCAGGCGGCCTACCCCGTAACTCGATCGTGGTCTCCCGCTGATCTCTGCACTACGATTTTCAATTCGCTCGGAGTCGATCCCGAGGCGACTCTCTTTGATCCTCTGAACCGGCCTCATTCCCTGCTCAACGGGAACGTGATCACGAATCTCTATACGGGAGCAACCGCATGACAAGCGGGTCAACTCAGAATTCTCATTCTGCCTGGCACCATGCCAGAACTTCGCGACGCGAGGCACTGCAGGCAGGAGCGATCGGGATTCTCGGATTAGGCATGAATCACCTGACAGGGTTGCGTGAGGCTTCCGCCACTCAAGGTCGTCCTCCGAGAGGCAGTGCGAAATCATGTATCTTTATCTTCCTGTCCGGAGGCTTATCCCAGTTGGAGAGCTTCGATATGAAGCCTTCCGCTCCGGACAACATTCGCGGTGAATTTAAACCTTGTAGCACGAAAACGCCTGGGCTGCAGATCTGCGAACATCTGCCTGGCCTGGCACAGCGGAGTCAGATGTGGGCGCTCTGCCGGTCATTAACTCATCGCTCCAATGACCACTCCGCTGGTCATCACATCATGTTGACAGGCAACTCTGAGTTGCCGACCGGCTTCAGTCCGAATCGTCCCAGTCGCACTGACAATGCTTCGATTGCCGCAATCGCTGGATATGCGATGCGAGATCAGCAGCACAACAATCTCCCGACAGCTGTCGTCCTCCCTGAGCGTTTAGTACATAACACTGGTCGCGTCATTCCCGGTCAGGACGCGGGAGTCATGGGACCGCGACACGACCCTTGGATCGTTCAAGCGAGCCCTTTTCATAATACCTCTTACGGGGCCTTCCCAACCCATTCCTTTGATCATCAGATTCGGGGAAAACCTGATGAACGTGTGTTTCAGGCACCGCAGCTCGCGTTACCTGAGGGCTTAAGCATGCACACAGTTAATGGGCGGCTGGCTCTGTTGGACGAACTCAATCAGCAGCGCAGAAATCTGGACAGGTACGCTCAGGTCGAGAACTTTGATCGATTGAGACAGGGAGCAGTCTCTCTGTTGACTGAATCCGCGGTAAATCAGGCGTTAGACGTCACCAATGCTGATGACAAGGATCTGAATCGATACGGGCGAAACTCATTCGGCTGGTCATTGCTGATGGCGCGACGTCTCGTCGGTGCGGGGATCAGCCTGGTTCAGGTAAACCTCGGCAATAATGAGTCATGGGACACCCATGGAAATGCGTTTCCTCATCTGAAAGACAAGCTCTTTCCACCGACCGACCAGGCACTCTCCGCATTGCTGGACGATCTCGCTTCGACTGGAGAGCTGGACGAGACGCTGATCGTCGTCTGTGGTGAATTCGGCCGCACGCCGCAGATCACCTTGCTGGAGAAACACTACAAGCTCCCCGGTCGTGATCACTGGGGAGCTGTTCAATCAGTTCTGTTTGCCGGGGGTGGAATTCGCGGAGGCAACGTCGTTGGTCAGTCAGATGCACACGGTGCTTATTCGGTAGATCAGCCAGTCAAGCCAGAGAACTTCGCTGCCACCATCTATGATGCGCTCGGCATCCCTGCGACTGCCGCATGGTATGATGTCGAGAACCGTCCCCACCACATTTATAACGGCGAACCGATCGCGGGCCTGCATTCATAACTCCCATGAATCGGATTCAGGAGTTTGAAGTCCTGTCCACGTCAAGGATTCGTAATGCCCAATTTTCAATCAGGTCGGCTATTCGCGTGTCAGGAATTTCAACAGTCCATGCGGCTGAGTCGGCGGCAGGCTTTGTGTGCAGGGACTGTTTCGGCGCTGGGCTTAGGACTTGGGTTCGGCGATCTGGAAATGCGTCTGGATGCGGCTCAATCAAACGATCTCAAACTCCCAGCGAAGCGTGCGAAAGCTTGTATCTTTATCTTCATGTGGGGTGGGCCGAGTCAGCTTGAAACATTCGACCTGAAACCTGGTGCACCGGCCGAAGTTCGGGGTGAATTTAACCCCATCGCGACCAAAGTCCCAGGAATTCAGATTTGTGAGCACTTCACGCAACTTGCCGGACTCACTGATAAAATAGCGATCATTCGATCTTTAACACACGATGATCCTGCGCATCTGTCGAGCGGTCATTTAACGGTGACCGGGCAACTCGCGCCGGTACTAAAAAGCGATGCCGATCCTCCTAGTGCCAAGGATTCCCCACATCTCGGATCGCTGGTGTCGCGCCTTCGTCCCGCCCCAACAGGGCTGCCATCGTTCGTCAGTATGCCATGGAAGGCGTTTCATCCGGCGGCGCCCGGTGGTGAAGCCCCAGGGCAGCACGGCGGCTGGATGGGATCTGCCTATGACGGCATGCTCCTCAAAGGCGACCCGAATGATCCGGCATGGCAACCACAGGGACTGGCTTTGCCAGCAGATATTCAACTGGAACGTCTGAATTCGCGTGTGGAACTCCTGCGCACGCTGGATGCTCAACGGGCGTCACTCCATCGCTCGCTCGAAACAACCGCCTTTGGAGACCATCAGTCCCGTGCGATGGAAATGGTCGGTTCTGAGAAGGTCAGGTCCGCTTTCGACCTTTCACAGGAGAGCGATGAAGTTCGCGAAAAGTATGGTCGGAACATCCACGGACAATGCGTCCTGATGGCTCGACGGTTAATTGAACACGGTGTCCCGCTCGTTTCTGTGAACTGGCATAATGACGGTAAGAACTTCTGGGACACACATGGAAACAATTTCAATCGTTTAAAGAACGACTTGATCCCTCCGGCTGACAGGGCACTCTCTGCGTTGCTCACTGACCTTGAAGATCGCGGACTGCTCGACGAAACAATCGTTGCCTGGGTCGGTGAGTTCGGTCGACGACCTCAGATCAGCACGAACAACGCAGGGCGTGAACATTGGCCATTCTGTTACAACGGAATTCTGGCTGGTGGTGGAATTCGTCCGGGAATGGTTTACGGATCAAGCGACGCACATGCCGCCTATCCCGCTTCCGATCCCGTCTCGCCTCAGGATTTTGCCACGACAATTCTGCATGCGATGGGATTACCAACGGATGCCATGTTACCAGATCGCGAAGGCCGGCCTCACCAAATCACGTCAGGGAGAGTGCTCCATGATCTACTGGTGTGATCTGCCCCCGCGGTTGTCTTTCTCATTTCTTTCCGATGGCATGAGTTCCATGCGAATCCGCTCTCGAATAGCGTTTCTGACCTGCGTGCTCTGCCTGTGTTCGCCGGTTCAGGTCGGTGCGCAAGTCATTAACTCGGTCAGCCCGCGGACGTGCAAGGCGGGAAAGACAACCCAACTGATCATTCATGGGACCGAGTTGAATGATTCGCTCCGAGTGATATGTGACGATCAGTTCCTCCACTGGAAGGCCGAGAAGATTGAGCCGACTCAGGCGACAATTGCAATCACAGTGCCGGAGGATGCTCCACGCGGTCCGTTCAGCATCTGGCTGACAACGGCGACCGGAGTTGTCAAGCCGCATCTGTTCTACGTGGATGATCTGGGGGCTGTCGTTGACAACGGGAGCAATCACAATCGCGAAACGGCGCAGCCGATCTCAACTCAGTCCACGATTGAAGGAGTCTGCGATTTATCTTTCAGCGATTTCTATCGCTTCCGCGCAAACGCTGACGAGCGAATTGCGGTCGAAGTCCATACGCAGCAACTTCGCTCATCTATGGACCCGGTCGTTCGTCTGCTGAATTCTGCAGGGGAAACGCTGCTTCAGGTCGATGACAGTTCCGTTGGACCAGATTGTCAGTTCAGCTATCAGTTTAATGACGCTGGCGACTACTGGATCGAAGTGCATGACAGCCGACATGGTGCGGCCGGAGCACTCTATCAGTTAAGAGTGGGTGACTTCCCCGTTGTGCATCACTGTTTTCCTCTCGCAGTCCGTTGCGGAGAGAAAGCGAGTCTTAGCTTCGTGGGCCCTGATGGCGACAGGCTTGCGCCTCGCGAATACCAGCCTGCACCGGGAGTTCAAGGGCGAGATCGGATTCGGGTCCGGTTCGATCAGGAGAAACCCGGCAGTTGGGTACCGCTCATCTGCAGCCCTTATCCCCAGTGCATTGAATCTGAATCCAATGAAAGCCTCACGGTCCCGATTGGAATCAACGGTCGTCTCACAGGACCACGAGAGGTCGACAGCTATACAATTCATGGGACCAAAGGGCAGGTAATACGCTTTAGCGCGACAACCCGCAGCATGGGAAGCCCAACACTTCTGCAAATGCGCCTATTTAATAGCGCCGGAGCGAAAATCGCAGAAACAAAGGTTTCCGAAGCCGACGAACCGACGTTTGATGCCACCTTACCCGAAGCGGGAAACTATCGACTGGAAGTGTCGGACTTGCTGAAACGGGGCGGCGACGAATTCAGTTACTATGTTGAATGTATTCCGTCTGCAACGTTTTCGATTGCCATCAAGCCGGATGCAAAAGCCCGAGAAGAGTTCCTGATTGAGCCGGGACATGGTGCATGTGCTGTGCAAGTGACGGTCTCGCGCTTCGGGTACGATGGAGAAATCGATCTCTCTTTAAACGATCTGAAGGCGGGACTCCGAATGCTGAACCCACGAATTCCCGCCAAAGCGGCCGAAGCCAAGATCTTTCTCGCTGCAGATGAAAGCTGGAACGCAACGAGCGGGAATGTTCTGCATCTCGTGGCAAATTCCGTTGAGAATCCGGAAGCCCGTTGCGTTGTCGACAGCTTTGCACTGCGTCGTACCAAAGAACCCTTTGTACTGGTCCCCATCACTTCTGCGCAGGGGCAGCTCGTCTTCGCGGCCGCAAGATCAACTGACTCTCCATTCGCACTGACTGCCACAACTCCAGTCGAGTTTGCTCGCCCAGTCCGATCACATTCAGCGGTACTGAATTTGAAACGGCTTCAGGAAAAGTTCAAAGCCGGTGTTGAAATGCTCCTCTCTCCGTCACACACGGGGTGGAATGTCTCAAGTAAAGCGGAACAGGATACGTACACGTTAACACTCGCTCGCAATGAACACGCGGTGAACGAACCAGACCAGTTGCAGCTGCTCATCTATGGTGAATTTGAAGGGCGCGGGCGAGTCGAGACATGTCACGTCCCGATCCAGTGGATTGATCCGGTTCGAGTATCAATGACATTTCCGGAACCCCTCGTGCGCGGCGGGCCTGCTCGCGCTGTTGTGCAGTTACACCGTCAAGGAAAGGATCCACAACCCGTCACAATCACACCCGATGCCGTCCCGGTCGGCATCTCCGGTCTCAAACCAGTCACCATCTCAGCGGATCAGGCGCAGGCAGAGATTTCCTTCGAGATCGCCGGGGATGCTGCATTGGATCTGACGCAGAGTTTCACCCTGCGTGCTTCAAGTAAGTACGACGGTCAGGAATTTGCTGTTTCGTCGGCCCATGAACTTCCAAGGCTCACGACAAGTCCCACTGACATCCTTGTCTATCCAGGTAAACTCGCCTTGGATGATCCTCGGGGACGGCAGCAACTAGTTGTCACCGGCATTGACGAGAACGACGGTTTTCGGGACTGGACACGTCATGCCCGGATTTCGTCCGCCAACGGACTCATCGCCGAAGTGAAGAATAGCGTCGTTTATCCAGTCGCTGATGGAGAGACGGAAATTGTCGTCGAAGTTGGCGGCCATCGCCGTACGATTCCAGTGAGCGTCTCGAATCGGACGACAACCCGAAAGATCGGGTTTGATTCCGAAGTTCTGGTCGCTTTGTCCAAGCAGGGATGTAATGCCGGGGCCTGCCACGGTTCCCCGAGTGGGAAGGGTGGGTTCCGTCTGTCACTGCGAGGGTTCGATATGAAACTCGATGAACTCACTCTAATTCAGGAAGAGTTCGGCCGTCGGGTTAACACGCTGGATCCGGAGCAAAGCCTACTCTTGCTCAAGCCGCTCATGAGCGTTTCCCATGGGGGTGGAAAACAGATTCGCAAGAGTGATGTGACGTATTCCATTCTGAAGGACTGGATTGCCGATGGTGCAACAGCAGATCCGAAGGAGACGCCTCGAATCGTCAAACTGGAGCTCTACCCGAATCAGAAGCAGATTCTGGCGGTGAAAGATGGTGGAGTTCAATTCGCCGTGACTGCTCATTTTGCAGATGGCCGTACGCGGGATGTGACTCACCTTGCTGCTTACGAAACCTCCGATACATCAGTGGCGACAGTGAGTGGGAACGGCTTCGTTACTCCGCAAGCACGCGGAGAGGTTGCGATCCTCGTTCGGGTGCTGGAATACATCGAGTCAGTCCCTCTGATGTTTGTAGAAGAACAGCAAGGCTTCGAGTGGAACGCTCCACAGCCGAACAACTACATCGATGAACTCGTTTACGCCAAGCTGAAGCAGCTGCAGTATCAACCTGCCGATCTCTGCAGTGATGATGAATTCTTGCGGAGAGTCAGCTTGGACTTGTTGGGAATTCTCCCGGCGCCGGAAGAGACCACCGCATTTCTGGCAGACAAGCGCAACGACAAGCGCGCACGTCTGATTGACTCACTCCTTGAACGTGAAGAATATGCCAAGTTCTGGGCACTCAAATGGGGCGACCTGCTCAAAATGACGAGCAAGCTCGTCGGAGATGACGGAGTTTATAAATACCATCGTTGGATTGAGAACTCACTGCATGAAAACATGCCTTACGATGAGTTCGCCCGGCAACTGATTACAGGAACTGGAAGCACACTGGCGAATCCACCCGCCAATTTTTATCGCACTTCGACAGATATGAACGAGTGCGTGGAAACCATCTCGCAGGTCTTTCTCGGGGCGCGACTTCAGTGTGCGAAGTGCCACAATCATCCGTTTGAACGTTGGACGCAGGACAACTACTACGGACTGGGGGCGTTCTTTAATCGGGTTCAACGACGTAAAACATCGCGGCCAGGTGAGACATTCGTCTATATCAGTGATGCTGGGGATGTCGTGCAACCCCGGACCGGACAGGTCATGGTTCCATGGCTACCGCAGCTGGGAAGTGTCGAATCTCCTGAGGACGCGGACCGACGCGCGATCTTCGTCAACTGGCTCGTGGATCCGGGCAATCCTTATTTCGCAAGAATTGAGGCCAATCGAATCTGGAGTCACCTATTCGCAAAGGGGATCGTCGATCCCATTGATGACTTCCGCGATTCGAATCCCCCTTCCAATTCCGCTCTGCTCGACGCACTTGCGAAAGATTTCGTCGAGCGGGGCTATGACCGCAAGCATCTACTGCGTGTCATCATGAATAGCAGGACCTATCAGGCAAGCTGTCAGACATCGAAGTTTAACGAATCCGACTCGCGATATTTTTCCCATCAGGAGCCCCGGCTACTGGGAGCGGAGCAATTACTGGATGCGATCAACTGTACGCTGGCGATTGAACAGAAATTCGGAAACCTTCCAGCGGGAACACTTGCGACTCAGTTGCCGGCACCGGACGTTGCTAAAGTCGATTTCCTGAAAGTGTTTGGACAACCGGAAAGAAGCACTGTCTGCGCCTGTGAGCGAACTGATGGCTCCAACTTAGGGATGGCAATCGAATTGTTTAATGGCCCGCTACTCCATGAAAAGCTTCAGAACGCCGACAATCGGTTTCGAAAGTCTTTGGCTGCCGGTCATTCAGTCGAAGTCACAATTCGCGAGATCTATCTGGCGGCACTCTGTCGCTTCCCGACAGAAGTTGAGTTGAAAGTTGCGATTGCTCATTGCAGCAAGAATCCGGATCCCGTGGTCGGAATTGAAGATGTCTGTTGGGCATTATTCAACACAGACGAGTTCCTGTTTCAACATTAGACCGGTCCATCAGAGATGGTTAGGACAACGGCGAAGTGTTCATCCTTCACTCATTTCACGTATCAGTCTATGAACCACTTCTCCCTGCTCGCTCTGGCAATTGTTGGCACCTGCTGCACTCCCTTAGCTGCGGATGATGCGGCGGCGGTCAGCTTTCGCGTTGACATTGCTCCGATCCTCTTGAATAAGTGCCTTGCCTGCCATAGCCCCAAGAAAGCGGAAGGTGGGTATCGCGTCGACACCTACGAGGAGTTACTGAAAGCGGGCGACTCGGGGGAGCCTCCAATTGCCGCATCCGGGCACGTCAGCGAATTGATGCGTCGCATTACGACCGAGGATGAGGCGGAACGTATGCCGGCGGACGCCGATCCGTTGACCGCGGTAGAGATCGATCTCGTCAAACGGTGGATCACTGCTGGTGGGAAGTTCGATGGGGACAACGCAGCACAGTCGTTAGCCTTGGTCATTCCTCCAGCGAAGTACCCTGCTCCGCCGGAAACCTATCCGCACCCTCTTCCGATTACTGCCCTTGCCTTCTCGCCTGATGGAAAACAGATCGTGACCAGCGGCTATCACGAACTCTTGCTGTGGAACGCCGAGGACTCAAAGCTGGTTCGTCGTATCAACAATGTCGGGCAACGGATCTTCGCTTTAGCCTTCTCTCCGGATGGGAAGACGCTGGCAGTGGGGTGTGGAGAGCCAGGGCGCAGTGGTGAAGTTCGACTGATTGACTTTAGCACAGGGAACGTCGCCGGTGTCGTGGGCCGTGCCAGTGATGTCGTCCTCGACATTGCATTTCGGCCGGGCTCGAATGAATTGGCGATCGCCTCTGCTGATGGCACGATTCGAATCGTTGATGTGCAAAGCCAGAAAGAATTGCAAGTGATCACGAGCCATGCAGACTGGGTGACCGCTGTGGCATGGAGTGATGATGGTTCTCGACTTGCCTCTGCCAGTCGCGACAAATCGGCGAAAGTCTACGATGCCACTTCCCGTGAGCTCATTTCAAGCTATGCGGGACACGGCGCAGCGACACGCGGCGTCTCAATTCTTCCCGATAACAAACAAGTCGTCTCAGTGGGAGCCGATAATAAGCTGCACCGTTGGGCCGTTGAAGGGGCCAAAAAGGTTGCGGAAGTCGGACTTGGGAGCGAAGGGTACAAACTGACGCGTCGCGGCGACGTGCTGCTCGTCCCCTGTGCAGATCACCGGCTTCTGCAGATCGACTTAGCCAAAAACGCCATTTCAAAAGAATATAAAGGGCACGGCGACGGAGTGCTGACTGCATCCTACCGGCCGACGCCTGTTGACGGGGAATCCGATGACTGGATTGCCAGCGGCGCGTTTAATGGAGAAGTTCATCTCCGGAGAACGTCCGACGCTTCGAATGTCCGCCATTGGATCGCGAAGCCATAGACCTCGCGAACATAACGGTCAGCGAGGGTATCAGCTGGTGCGGGGCTCGACGACATGAAGCTCACGTTCGTTGAGCTGAGATTCGTCACATAAGCTGGTAATCGTTCCAACGGTGATTCCAATCAGCAATGACATCGGCATCATCCAGGAGAAGCTCACTTTCGCAAGCAGCCGCAGTTCCGGGGCACGTCCAAGTGAATGCTGTCTGGATCTCTCAGTTCTGAAGAACCGGCTGATCTGACAAGTCCTCGTGTTTGCGTTAGGTCATTCTTCACTCGGTCGCGTGGGTTGTCTGACCCGCATCGAAGTTGCGCGGCCATGACTTCAAGTTGGGTTGATCACGCCTTGCCGCTGGATGGTCCTGATGATTCAAGGAGCCGAAACGATCGTCTCGCCCGTCTCAGTGGCCGCTTTGCGTAACCTGCGGCGATCACTTTCGTGTCGTTCAGTAGCGACTGCGCCGGCCACACTCAGTCCAGGTCCTTAGAAGATAACCTGCGCCCCGATGCGGAGGATTTGCACCGTGCTGCCGGCGACGATATCGCGTTCACTCCAGACAGCAGTCAACCGAGCATTGGGACCATTTATCACGTACTCGGTGCCGACATCGATCCCCTGTTCGTACTGCCCGGCTGCAGCGGCGAGATAATCATAATCATACTGCAGATAGCGGAAGTAAGGGCGGAAACGTCCCGACGCAGGTCCGAGATCGACAACGTTCGGAAGCATGTATCCGACAAAGACAAACCCACTGTTTCCCTGACGACCGCTGGTGACGAGGTCTTGATCATCATATCGGTAGGCCGCCCCTTCGACCGTGATGACTCCGTTGTTCGAGAGTTTCTTCTCGAATAACGCATCGATATTGAAGCCCAGAAAGTTGTGTGGATCCACGTCCGTTCCAGTTGCGTCCTCCTGCATCTGGATCGCGAAGCCTAAGGCGAGAATATCCTTTTTTCCATAGTAGGAACTCTGGTGGTAATAGCCTGGTTCAGGGTCAAGGAAGTTAATAGTAACGCGGCCATCAAATTGAATGTTCCCTTGGAGGTTAGGAGGCGTATCCAGTGGCGCGGAGTATGGTGACTGCAGTGTCGCACCCGTTCCGTCAAAGGCACCAACACTCCATTTCAGAGCTCCTCCGTTAACCTGCCCCCAATAGACCGCCCCGATCTGACGGCCTTGGAAGATAGCGGGATAGTTCGAGACGAAAGGAAAGTCCCAGCCGTTGATGAAGAACGGCCCATCAATGTTGGACCGGTCTGATGGAGGCAGAAACTGGCCCGCCCAGAAGTTGAGCACGCCGCCAGTTTCGAATTTCGCAATCGCGTCCAGGATATCAACCGTGTTGGGAAATCTTAATCTTTCTGGAGTCGCGCCATTGGCTAAATCAACGTCGGTGTTCAATTCGTAGCCAACATATTTGGTGACCTGACCACTGGTGAGCAATCGAACATTGTCGAGGGTAAAGTAGTTCCCCCCTCCTCCGATGTCATTATTGTTTTGCGAATTGAAGGACGTGCGAATTCCCGCCCCCACTTTCGCCCATTTGTCTGGCGTCCATGAGAACTTATAGCCGGACGGGTCGAATCCATAGGCGTCCGTACACCCCATGAATCGGCCGTCTCCGTCATCGTAGGAGACCCCGGGATACCCATACTGGTACGCGTTTGAGGTCCCATAGTCCGGCATGGGAAACGGAACGTGATGCGTATTCGTCAGCGGATTATTCTGCGATGGGGCTGGGAAGTATTGTGGAGCGAGTTGATAGGCGACTGCGACCGGCGGTGCTGGTTCCGGTTGGAACGCCTCCTCCGGTGCAGGAACCTCCACGAAGGTTGACTCTACGACACGAATTTCGCGCCCTGTAAAAAGATCAGTGAAGTCGGCGACTTGAATGGTCCCGTCCGATTCACTGAAGAAATCTGGAGTAGCAGCTGCGGCCGGTGACGTACAGGCCAATGCTGCGGCACACAGAAGGGATATAGATTGTCTATCCATGACTTTCCCTACTTAATGAGTCGACGGAGAAACTGGCGGTCCCGGAATCCATTCCCGGGCTCGATCAGTTCACTTGACGCGGAAATTGTCGCGTCACATCGGAGCTGTGCGAGCGTGCTACGTCAGCGTTTCAAGAAACGCCAACCTGGACACATCAATCGCGGGAGGTGCGGTTCTCCCCGTGTGCCCTGAGTGATCAGCAATTCAAAGCAGTCAGTCGCATTGCCCCCAAAGCGCTGACCCGATGCGATGCTCGAAAGAAGGCCCTTAAACTCCGAATGTCCTGAACTGCGGCGAACCGAGGCCCGGGACTTCGGTACCCATGTATTCGGCTTGAGATATTGGCGACCTTGAATGAGTTCAGGGAAAGAGGCTCATCGGAAATTTAAAGATGCTGGGTACTCCTCCGACCTTTCCTGAACGCTGCAGAAAACAGCAGTCCATGCTTCCGCAGACTCAGAAAATAGGCAAATTTTAACGCTTGAGAAGAGCTTCCGGACGGTGTCGCTCCTGGCATTTGGGAACGCTGCTCAATGCCAGGAGTATTGCTTCAGGATGTCCACACCGTGAATCTGGCGGCGGACGAGCGTCCAGAATTCACGGATCTTTGTGCGAGCGACGTAAGACTCGGTCGCCAGGACTTTGAACAGAAGTCCGGCATTATTTGGAAGCCGACTGGTTCCCGCGGCCCAGCCTTCCTCAGGAGCATATCCGAAGGGACTGAGTTCAAAAATCGGATCAAAGTGCTTTTGATCCGTGATTAAGACCGCCGTGCCGAACACATCGAACTGGCCCATGATCCCTGTCTGACGAAGCTGTTGCTGGAAGGGTTGAATGACCAGCTTCTCTGTAAACAACGGTTGACCGTCCAGGCGCTGGGCCTTCATCGTTGAGGAGAGGAGATAGAATTGGAAGAGATCCCCGTGATACTTTCGCCCGCCAAGGATGATTTCCGACGCGAACACAGTCGCAGTCGGATCAACCGTGATCGTCGTCTGAGTAACGAATCGCGAGTGACGGTGCGGGATGAGGGGGTGTGGGACGTATTCCAGATACGCCCCTTCCTTGACCGTAAAGTTCTGGAGCTGACTTGCATAGTTTGCGTCCATCCCCTGGATCTTGGTCGCAGCCTGAGTCGTCAGATGTGCCATTGAGTTTGGCTCCAGCGTGACGTCAATCTTGTTCCGATCCCCTTGGAGAATTCCCCCGGCGTTGGAAATGATAAACACGCAGGGCATTAATGGAAGCTGTTCATCGAAATAGATGGCCCGCTGCACAATTAACGGCGCCCGACGGTAGTTTCTCGCAAGAATCGTCTTTCCATATCGCTGCTCGAACCAGAGTCCCAGTTCCGCGACCTTCCCGGGCGAGCCCGTCGCCAGTTGCTTCGGCTCGTCCTGGTAGCTCTCTAATTCAGGGAGGAGATGCAGAGGAGTCATGTGGCGGCTTCAGTCAGATTGAGGTCGAAGAGAACATTGTCGCGAATCATCTGAGCCAGTTCCGGGATGCCTTCATTCTTCTTACAGTTCGTAAAGAGAAACGGCTTATCACCGCGCATCATCTTTGCGTCACGTTCCATGACTTCCAGACTCGCCCCCACATAAGGTGCCAGGTCAGTCTTATTGATCACGAGAATATCGGACTGAGTGATGCCCGGCCCATTCTTGCGTGGGATCTTGTCTCCTGCGGCGACGTCAATCACATAGATGAAGTAGTCCACCAATGCCGGACTGAAGGTCAAAGTCAGGTTGTCTCCCCCCGATTCGATTAATACCAGATCGGTCTCCGGGAAGCGTGACTCCATGTCTTCGACAGCGGCAAGATTCATGCTGGGATCTTCGCGAACTGCTGTGTGCGGGCATGCTCCCGTCTCTACCCCGATGATCCGCTCTTCCAGAAGCACGCCTTTCAGGGTGCGCTGAACGTGCTTCGCATCCTCGGTCGTCACGATATCGTTAGTGACAATCAGAATTCTCACACCCATGTCGATCAGGAGTGGAGTGATGGCTTCAATCAGAGCCGTCTTCCCGGACCCGACCGGACCACCCACACCGATACGTGTAATCTTCTTCATTGTCGATTCCTTGAAGTGACCAATGATCTGAGGTGAGACGTTCTCTATGCAGGGTTCTTCCGCCGCTGATTGAGTGTCGAGGTGGCGGACATGCCGTTACGTCTTGAATTTAAAGTAATGCTGAAGGAGGGGCCCCGATGACCGGGGCGCGAACGTGACAATCAATTCATGAACATGCGGACTTTTGACTTGACATGGATCCCGGCAAAGATGTCCATCATCGGGGCATAAGAGGCCATATCGTCCAGCGATCGTTCTTTCACCTGGCGATAAGACGACTCGGCAAGCTTGCTGAGCCGCAGGAGGATCTTCTGACCGTCGAGGTAGTTCATCTTCAAAATTCTTAAAGAGGCTCCGACCATCATCGAGGCGACGCCGTACTGATGTATGGAAAAGGCCGTTTGTTCCGGAAGTTGCTTGCTTGCAAAAACGGCTCCTTGCATCACCGCATAATTTCCCGGCAGATCACCGGATTTCACCCGGACGAGCCATTCGGTGAGAATCGGCTGTTCCGGCGAAAGATAGAGCGCAATCTCAGCAAGCTTACGCCCCATACGCGTCGACATGAGACGGACCTCTTCATTCATACGACGCTGGTGCAACGCCTGATCCGCAGTGGCGATCCGATCAAAGTCCCCTGCCAGCATCGCCCGATGAGCCTCGAGCAGGGCAATCCCCTCAGAGGTCGCTGCCTGCTCGACTGCCGTCTTAATAAATTCCTCGAGAGTCTGAGGATTATGAACGGCTCCGAGCTGAACTGCTGTCTCTAATCCATTGGAAAAGGAGAAGGACCCGACGGGGAGGGTCGAATCGCCCCATTGCAATGCCATCAGAAATGCAGGGATTCCTAGATCGCCGAATGCACCGGACGAGCTACTACGGAATGTTTCATCGACGAAGTCCTCCACGGAATCGATACTCATTGCAAAACTGACGTGGCAGAAGTTCCGTTGAGATGGGAATGAGGAGTTGCGCCTGCTCCGCCGAAGAGCCGACGTGCTTCATGGGGAGCGAAGTATGGGATCACTTCTGTCCCGGGAACAAAGTGATAAGTAATGTGTGAAAACGCATGTGTTTTCATCACAGAAGCCATTACTTTACGATCGACTGTGAGTGGAACATAAATTTTATCCGCCTTGATCACGGCCGGCCAATGCTGGTTACCCAACGCATGCCCCAGCTCAAAGCAGAGTTGGAGTGATTCGTTGACATCCAGAGCATGAACGGCCGACAGGTCGATGACGAGCACATCCTGCAGAGTGATTCGAGCGATGATTCCCGTCTTGGTCGTGTCGTCCCAAGACAGGACATCCCCGTCCCGCAGATGCGAGTTGCGGTTCAGCGAGAGGGCGATCTCCTGGCCGCCTCGTGTCCGCGTTCGCAGACGGTTCTTCTGAGCCTGCCATTGATCGAGATCGAGATAGTCAAATGTTCCCTCCTTCAGACGGTTCTGCCAGAGATTGTCATTTTCATTTCCTTGCACAGCATCAATGATCAGCATGGAAATTCGCGCCTTGACTGAATGAGCAATCGATTCGAAACCTTCTACCGAAGAACTCCTCCTGCAATTTGAACTTCAGCCATATGCTTAACTGAAGAAGTAGAGCTGAGTCATCGCGATCTGTTTTGGTGGAGGGGCTGTGGCATGCTCTCCGTTCACCTTCACGGCGAAAGTCTCTGGGTCGACATCAATGTCTGCAATGGTCGAATTACGGACCATTGAGGCCTTTGTCAACGTCCGGATTCCATAGACCGGCAGCACTTCCTTCTGAAGATTCAGCCGGCCCTTAATGCCTTCGTCATAGGCAGGCTTTGAGACGAAAGTGGCGCACGTTTTATGTCGGGCACTTCCAAAGGCTCCGAACATCGGGCGGTACACCACCGGCTGCGGGGTCGGCAGCGAGGCGTTAGGATCTCCCATAGCTGCCCAGGCGATCATCCCGCCTTTGATGACCATCTCCGGCTTCACACCGAAGAAAGCCGGTTCCCAGATGACGAGATCGGCCATTTTACCGGGGCTGATCGACCCGAGGACATTACTGATCCCCTGGGCGATTGCCGGGTTAATCGTGACTTTGGAAACAAATCGCAGGACGCGGAAGTTGTCATTTCCGGGGGCATCTTCCGGAAGCTTTCCACGAGCCTTCTTCATGGAGTCTGCGGTTTGAATGGCACGGGTCCAAGTTTCTCCCACGCGTCCCATGGCCTGCGAGTCACTGGAGATCATGGAGATCAGCCCCATGTCGTGAAACACGCTTTCTGCTGCGATCGTTTCGGCGCGGACCCGGCTCTCCGCGAAGGCAACGTCTGATGGGATCTTTCGATTCAGGTTATGGCAGACCATGATCATGTCGAAGAGTTCGGCGACCGAGTTCACGCCATAAGGGAGCGTCGGGTTGGTCGAACTCGGAAGGACGTTCGCCTCGCCTGCGAGCTTGATCACGTCGGGTGCGTGTCCCCCGCCTGCCCCTTCAGTATGGAATGTGTGAATCGTACGACCGTCGATGGCTGCAATCGTATCTTCGACATAGCCGGACTCGTTCAATGTGTCGGTGTGAATTGACACCTGAACGTCGTATTCGTCGGCGACAGTCAGTGCCTGCCGAATCGCCCCTTGAGTCGACCCCCAGTCCTCGTGGACTTTTAGTCCAGTGGCTCCTGCGAGAATCTGTTCAACGATTGGAGCACGTCCAGATGAGTTCCCCTTTCCGAGGAAGCCAAAGTTCATTGGCAGTTCATCGACCGAACGCATCATCATCTCCAAGTTCCATGGACCTGACGTGATGGTCGTTCCATTAGTACCGCTCGTGGGACCAACACCACCGCCCCATAATGTTGTGATCCCGTTACTCAAAGCCGTGAAGACCTGCTGAGGACAGATCATGTGGACGTGGGCGTCCATTCCAGCAGGAGTGACGATCAGGTGCTCGCCGCTGATTGCGTCCGTTGCTGGTCCAACAACAAGACTAGCGGTGACGCCGTCCATCGTATTCGGGTTCCCGGCCTTACCGATCCCCACGACTTTCCCTTGCCGAATGCCGATGTCTGCCTTCACGACTCCCAGAAAAGGATCGATGATCGTGGCATTTGTGATCACCAGGTCGAGCGCACCGGCAGCACCGGTCAGGGTGTTATCCATCCCCATCCCGTCTCGCAGTGTCTTGCCGCCGCCGTAGACGGCTTCATCACCATAACTGCGATAGTCTTTCTCGATTTCAACATACAGATCGGTATCGGCGAGACGAATCTTATCACCGACTGTGGGGCCAAACAGGTCCGCATACTCTTTTCGGGTCATTTTGACCATGGCTCACTCTCCTCGTATTTCATTATCAAAAGGAATGCAGTTGGACGATCCGCCCGCGGACGTCACCTTCGGGGCAAAGTCACTGGGCCTCGTAAAAAAACAGGGCAACCAGGCACCGTCATGAACTGTCGTCATCGAAAGTTCATAACCAACTGTGAACAGAGGATGTTGAAGTGACAGCCCGATTTCGACGGGAGAATTACTGCCGCCTCCTCGAACAGTTACTTTTGCTCGTCGGGGTTTTTCATAAAGCCAAAATGCTGAGCCCGGCGAATTGCGACGCCGTGATTCGGGCGATATATCGCGTCATCGCCCCCAGTCCAGCCATTGACCAGACCCGCGAAGCCATAAAGACGTCGCTTACCGCTGTATGGAATCAAATCGATTTCGCGTTCATCGCCCGGTTCAAAACGAACCCCAGTGGTAGCTGGCACGTCCAGCCGCATTCCGAAAGCTTGAGTTCGATCAAATTCCAAAAAGCGGTTCACTTCAAAGAAGTGATAGTGGGAGCAAACCTGAATCGGCCGATCGCCGGTATTGCGGACTTTAATTCGAATCGGGGTGCGCCCCGGATTGATTTCAATGTCACCTTCACCGAAGACGATACCGCCAACGGGAACTCGATCTGTCTCATTCTTATCTTGGCTCATTACTGAACTCCCTGATTTTAACGCGAATATAAGAAGTCGTCCTGACGAGTCGGTGCCTAGCGAATCGGATCGTGAACGGTGATCAGACGACTACCGTCAGTGAAAACCGCTTCGAGCTGAACGAAGGGAACCATGTCAGCTACCCCTTCCATGACATCCTCTTTCGTCAGGACACGGGAAGCCAAGTCCATCACTTCTTCCAGAGTTTTCCCTTCCCGAGCTCCGTCCATGGCTGCAGCGCAAATGACGGAAACTGACTCTGGGTGGTTCAGTCGCAGGCCCTTGGCTTTTCGTTTCAGAGAGATCTCCGCCAGGGAATAGATCAGGAGTTTCTCTTGTTCGCGTGGAGTTAAGTGCATCTTTTAACACTCCGAAGCAAAGATTGACGTAATCGAATGAAGAGACTTCAATTTCAAACCCGGAAATGCAGTGGAAGTCGACATTGCCACCATTCCACTGGCGGACGGACCTAAAGGCCGATGGTGATGGCGACCCCACAGAACATCATGAGCATTCCGGCGACAGCATGACTGTAACGCTGCAATGCTGGAAATCGGACGACTTCACTTCCACTGAGCAGAACCAGCACCGTGACTAACATGGTGGCGATCGTGGTGACTGAAAAGAGGGCTGTGACAATTGCGACGCCTACCCAGGAGGATTCTGCAGCTGGATACATCAGCAGCGGAATCAGTGGCTCGCAGGGACCAAATATGAAAATGGTGAAAAGAATCCACGGAGTGAGTTTTGCTGCCGTCGATGCTTGGGAACGCGATTCGTCCGAAGGAGAATGCGCTGTTTGATCCTGACCTCCATCATGGTCGTGAGCGTGGTCGCCTGTAAGGTGCGGATGAATATGGACATGGGGAACTTGCTTCTTGTGATTGAGGCTGTAGTAAATCCCCCAAATCATGTACCCCAGTCCAAATGCAGTCAGAAGCCATCCCGCGACTGAGCCTCGATTCGATTCAATATCTTCTAGTCGAGAAACCATAATGCCCAACCCTATTCCCACCAGACCGAGGAGAATAGAGCTCCCTACGTGCCCGAGTCCGGCCAGGGAAGTCACCCAGATTGCTTTTCTGGTCGACCAATTCCCTGCTCGCGCCATTGCGACGAACGGGACATAATGGTCAGGCCCGCAAATAGTATGCAGGAACGCAATTGTGACGGCCGAAATGCCAAGGAGGGCGATACTGGAATCCATGACACTCTGTCAGTTTGAGGAACTTGACCACGGAACAATTGCTGCGGAATAACTAAGTTCCGTGATTCTTCGGGTCAGCGGTTCGGTTATAAACCGCTCGATCAAGGTGATCCAAGGCAATCACAACCCAGCAGGCCAACACAAAAGGTGCTGTGAGCGGTGCGAGTCCAAGTTGTGGGAAACGATCCGTAATCGGGACCGAGAGACTGGCCGCAATCACAGGAAGCACAAGTGAGGGACGGTACAAGGCCATCCCCATTGCCGCGAGCGCAGCGTTGTACCCGTACAACCCTTGACCAAGTGCACTGTCGGGACTGTGCTCGGCAACACCAACGAGCAGACCGATTACAGAACCGGCAAGAGCCCATCCCGCCATCTTCGGAGAACACAGCAGGATCCCGACGAGGAACAAGACCCCTGTCAGCGTGTTCGCTTGGAACATCACCTCACTGAGTCCCTCAAGGACGGCGGCTCCGGAGTTCAGTTGCGTCGTGGGCTGATTGCTCGAAGGCGATGGGACAGCGGTCGCGTGAAGTTGCGGCGCAATGAAGAAGAGAATCCAAGTGATGATGACGAAGGGAGCGGTATACGTCGGGAACGGAACGCGAGTTCGCATCAACCAGGTCAACAATGTTGCTGCAATTGAACCAACGACAATCAGGCCCATAGCGGTTGGCGTCGGCTCAAAGCGGAACAGAACCGCGATGCCAACAAGGCTAGCATTGAATCCGTAAAGTCCGTCTTCGATCTCACTGCGGGAGATACCGAACGCCAGCGCGGTCAAGGTTCCGATCACCGCTCCGGCTAGCCCTCCACCTGCCGTAATCGGCGAGGCCGCTGCGATTCCCAAGAGGAAAAACAGTCCCGTAATGGCACTGTTCTGAAACATGATCTGACCGACCCCGGTCAATGGTGAGAGCACCAGCTTCCTTGCACTTCTCTGGTGAGACACCAAATAGGCGTCATCCGTTTGGGTTCGTTCCACGCTGTAATCCTGAGAAGGAATCGAGCAATCTGGAGCAACACGTCGTCGATCATAAAGGCCATTGTCCAACAGTAAAGTAGGAGCATTGAATTATTTTAGCCAATTCCTTCGTTGTAATAATGCGCCAATCTTCTCCACACCGCTCGTCACTGTGTGGGCCGAAGAGAGGCCAGGCGCTGCCGACGTCTTTTGCAAAGCTGGAAGAAAGATGCGGAATCGACATGACAAGGCTCACTGCACTGTCACCTTAAACACTGATTTCCAGCTTAATTCACCACTTCCACAGGTTCCGACCGTGTAGATATATCAATCAAGTGGCAGACGTTCTTCAATCAAAAATCGAACGCATGACAGGCAGTTTCCGTTCTGCTCGAATGCTGCCAGGCAGACGCTGCAGAACGATACACGTGATAGTTTCGGAGGAAAGGGGGCGAACGAACTGTGAGACTGCGTTCTCACTAAGACGCATGCTAGAAATAGATTTGTTGTGTTTTCGCAACAGCTCCACAGTCGGTGACTCCCGTTGAGCGATGCAGCCTTGAAGTTCCGCATTTGTTTTTGAATACTGGAACGAATAAGGCGGGACTTTGAACGCGTTGTTAACTCGACTCGATGCACCGGACGGGCTCAATCTCGCGAAAAGGATGTTAAGAACTGAATCTCTTCGCTTACGACCTTTTTCTCTCGTCGCCGTTCTCACTCTTTTGTAAAGAGATCCTTCCTGGCGAGAAATGCATTCCGCCACGTTAATCATGTGGCAGTCGTCCTGATTCTATGAGGCATTTGCATGCCACCTAATCGCTTCAGTGATGAGTTCGCAACTGCTGCGACTACCTTCGCATTCAGTGATAGATTTTCTTGCTTGTCCGGTACGCAAATCGAGCGAGGCCGCCCGAAGGGATAGACGGAGCCTCGGAAAGCTCCAGAGTTTCACCGACCTTTCTTTGCACTTCTTTTAGCGGCCGTAAATGGCATTTCCTTTCAACATGATAGAGCGAACCGGAGCGTTTCAATTTCGATACTCCAGTTCTGCCCCGCACAGAAAGAACCACCTCCCTGCGTGAACATCAACTGTCTGTCGTCGATCGAAACGTAGGGATTTCTGCAAGGACTTCCGGGCCAGTAAATTGAGGAGACTGAGTTGACCACTCCTACTGACATGAAGCCGCAGGGAGCAAGCTCGGCGCAAACTGCCACACGGAAGGCTGGGCTCATTCTCTTCTGCCGCGATATCGGCGAAAACTGGCCGAAAGAGCAATTCGACGACCTAAAAGCCGTGTTGGAGCAGAGACTCGCCTGTCTCGTCACAATCCTTTATTCAGTCGCCGAACCTGAGATCATCGCAGATGAAATCGATCGCTTCGCTCGACAGGGAGTTAATGAAATCACGCTGCTGCCTGCAAGTCAGCTTCCGCTCCGCCGAGAGGGGACAATCGGACACGTCATCAACTGGACGGCCCGGCATTGGCCGACTCTGACGATCCAGATTGGCCAGGCACTCCGATGGATTGAAGTTGGCGACTGGATCAACAGCGTTCTTCAGTCATCTGTGAAGCAACTCGGCTGTACTTCCGAGTCTTCTGCAGTGCTCCTTTATGGAGCAGGGAGCGATGATTCGCTGCGGAATGCGGAATTGGCTCGAATGTCTCAGCTGCTCAATGAGAAGAGTGCATTCTTTCGAATCAGCTGGGGCTTCTCTAATCGTGTACGACCGAGCGCTACGGTTGTGCTGGAATCGCTCGAACGTGAGCCCGTCCAGAATATATTGATTGTTCCCTGGCAGCAGGGCGAACTCGATCAAAACCAAGACTCACTACTGGCTTCATCGATTTTTAAGGAGTCTGGAAAGAGTGCTCATATCGTTAAAATGAAGCTGACCGATTCTTCATTTCTGAATTTGCTAGTTGCAAATTATCTCGGTGCCGTTACCGTGAAATCGACCGGTCAATCGAAGCAGGGCAACGATGAAACTGTATTATCCGACATTGAAGAATTCGAGTTAAAACAACTCCGTTCGCGAATTGATGAACTCCTCCCTAGCGAGTATCAGGGCCGATTCGAAGACGTCTCGCCACGATCGATGGGGACGGCAAAGCTGCAAACAGACGATGCAGGTCAGGTGGCGTGGGATCAAATCTGGACCAGCTTCTGTGATTTGGCACTTGCGGGGGGGCCCCCACATCGAGGAAAGCTACTCGAGGCGGTGACATCCGAGGAGGCAATGGCGGATCTCTCGGCCTACCAGTTAGTCGTCAATGAGATCCGGCGCGGGATTGGATTGGTGACTCACTTGCCAACCTTTGAAAGTTCAACTCTCGGATGGGTCGGAATTCGATGCGACAGTGAGGAAATGGCGGTTTGGCTGATGCGGGCAATCATTGTGGAGAATGTGATGGTCCGACGCGAAGGAGATAACCTCTTCCTTCCAGCCGGTCCGAAATTCACCGTTGCCAAGGAAATTAAGAACGTCATTACCTCTGTCGCCAAGACGGTTCATTATTGGCAGGCTCATCTCAAATCGCGTCGTAAGGAGTTTCAAGACGACGATTCTTAGTCGGTTCTATTTTGCCATCTTAATGAGACTCACGTTACGAAGTCACTTCGTGGTACAGGGAGCCGCTTCCGTGAATATTGTGCCGGAACAGACTGCTTCTCGGGCGGCACATAGGTGCGTGCAGAATCGAGCCGTGAATTCTAAGAGTTAACGCGATCGGGCCAGCGGAGCATTCGTCCTTCGATCCATCAATTATGTCTTAGAGCTGCCTCTTGCGAGGAAAGGCTGGTCGAAGAGCCAGGCGATCTGGTTCCCGTCGGCATGAACGCAAATTCCGATCGTTGATTTGCGGTGTCTCTTTTACACTTCTGGAGAAACAATATGAACTGGTCTCGCAGACAGAAACGTGGGTTTACTCTGATTGAGTTGCTCGTCGTGATTGCAATCATCGCAGTCTTAATTGCCCTGCTCCTCCCGGCCGTTCAGCAAGCCCGCGAAGCGGCGCGAAGAACACAGTGCCGTGATCACTTGAAGCAGATAGGCCTGGCATTTCACAATTATCACGAGACACACAATGTATTTCCTCCGGGTTACGTCTATCGGCGTCTGCCAGGCGGAGGAGTTCAACCGAATCTTCTGGGGTTTGGATGGGGTGCGATGCTTTTGCCATACCTCGATCAAGGACCGTTGTATGCGAAATTTAACTGGAACCAACCACTGTATGACAGTGTTAATCAGTACCCCCGAGAGCAGCACTTAGCGATCTTCCTGTGTCCAACAGACACGGTCTCGGAGGGCAGCTTTGTTGAGATGGGAACGGTTCCTGAGCGGTATGCGATGGCCAGTTATGCCGCCAATTTTGGTCCTCCTGACCTGGATGAGACGCAAGAAAAACGCGACGGGGTCTTCAGCCGTAATTCACGGACGCGCATGGCGGACATCACTGACGGGTCAAGCCAGACCCTGTTTGTCGGAGAACGGCAAAACGGTCCATTTCGACAGTCTGGAGTTCACGGCCCTCACTTCAGCTATGAAACAACTTGGGCTGGAGCTATCCGTGACGCGGACGAACCTGACGACGACCATGGTCACATGGTTTTGTTCCAATCGGGTCACACTCCGAACAGTCCGGAAAGTGATGATCGGGATGTCAGCGCTCCTCACATCAGCTTTGCAAATTTTCTTTTCGGCGACGGTGCATGCAGAGCTCTCAGTGAATCCATTGATGGCGGAGTTTATATGAAGCTGAGTACCCGCGCTGGAGGGGAAGTTGTTGGAGAGTTTTAAGTTTTGTCTGGGTTGCTTCTTCCTTCGGAGGGCGAGCTGGCACAAGGTGCGACGGACCGCAAGTCAAAGTAGACGGCCGATCATTCCCGGCCTCCACGAGGCCTCCCGCTCTCCGATCTCAGATTCACCGGACGGGCCGTCCCGCAGGGGGATTCCGCGGGCCTTCGAGCGTCAGACCCTTTTTATACTGAATTGACTCCTGTGTGGCTGAACTGCTCCCATAGAAAGCACGCCGACATTGAGCGACTTGGAAGGGGCGTCTTTCGAGAGTCGAGGTCCCAACCGAGTCTGACCAGATGGGCTCATTCTGCTTGGACAGAGTTCGGACTTCGCGGAGGGGCTCCGTAAGACAAGGCGATGAAAGCGGCGATGCCTGCGAAGCATTGGAAGGCTGTGAAAAGAGAGTCAAGAGTCGCGGTTCCAAAGGCGCCTGCGACCGCGACTCCGATGCAAAGAGCTTTCGAAAACGTCCGCGAGTTCTGATCCTGGAATGCCGCCCAAAACAGAAGCCCGCTGAGGATGGCATTATAGATTCCAGCGTTCTTGACAATAACTGCGAGGAGCGCCATGACAGGAGGTTCGACAGCCTGGGTCAGCTCCAGTTTCCTGAGAACGACTTGAAGCAAAAATGGTTCGGACTAAGGGAACATCTCGCAGATTGCAAATCCCAGATGAAGCAGAGACAGCATTATTAATAACCAAGGCATGGTCGATTTCCTATAGTGTACTCCGCCTCCTGTAGAAGACGGTGTGTTCCTGATTCATGAACCAGCAGAGCTTGCAGAATGACCGCTCCGCTCAGGCGGCTGGCGATGTCGTCTGCATGATGAAGGGCACAGTAGCGAACGCGCCATTGAGATCGATGTCTTGGAAATCAGCTCAAGAAGCCTCGGCTATATTGAGATCAAGGTAACCTCATTCACGGCCGTCACCCCGCGCAAAGGGAAGTGTCGACAACGATACTTTCAGCCATTATGAACCCCAGGAACGGGGTCGGCCTGGGGACTTGAATTTGGACTCACGGCGGTTTGGCGCGCCTTAAGTCAGAATGTCCTTCACAACATGCCCGGCGACGTCGGTCAGGCGGAAGTCGCGGCCGGCGTAGCGATAGGTCAGACGCTCATGATCGAGCCCGAGCAGATGGAGAATCGTGGCGTGGAGATCATGAATGTGCACGCGATTTGTCGTGGCTCGATAGCCGAATTCGTCGGTCTCTCCGTAAGCCATCCCCGCTTTCACTCCTCCACCGGCTAGCCAGACAGTGAAGCCTTGCGGATTATGATCGCGTCCGTTAATTCCCTGTGCCGTGGGAGTCCGTCCGAATTCGCCTCCCCAGACCACGAGCGTTTCATCGAGCATGCCTCGTGCTTTGAGGTCGGTCAGTAAAGCAGCGATTGGCAGATCGGTCGCCAGTGAGTTTTTCTCATGACCGACTTTCAGGTTGCCATGCTGGTCCCAGACGTTGCCAGTCGAGAGTTCAATGAAACGGACGCCCGCCTCAGCAAGGCGGCGGGCGAGCAGGCATTGTCGGCCGAAATTCTCTGTTTCCTTGTTGCCGATTCCGTACAGTTCCTGTGTGGCTTTGGATTCCTGAGAGAGGTCAAGTGCATCAGGGGCGGCTCGCTGCATGCGGTGAGCGAGGTCGTAGGCTTCGATCGCACCGGTAATTTCGCTGTCAGGTCCCACGCGGTCGAGATGGACATGGTTGAGGGATTGAATCAGCTCGAGCCGCCGCGTCTGGCGGGTGGCATCTTCGGCAGATGTGAGGTGCTCGATTCCACCTGCTCCGAGTTTTCCCTGCCGACCGATGGTTGTCCCCTGATGTTCCGTCGGCAGAAACGCTGCTCCATAGTTCCGGGGACCACCATGTCCACTCGAAGGAGCGATCGACACGAATGCTGGCAGGTCCCGATTCTCTGCCCCAAGGCCGTACGAGACCCAGGCACCCAGTGAGGGGCGGACCAGATTATCACTGCCGGTGTGGATCATCGAGACGGCCTGACCGTGTGACTGGCCGCGACTATGCATTGAGCGGACGACACACAGCTCATCCACTTTGCTTGCGAGATGCGGGAGCAACTCTGAAACCCAAAGACCGGACTGCCCGTGCTGCTTGAACTCCCAGGGCGATTTTAGAAGCGCGTGCTTCGCGTCGACGTTCGCAGGCAATTCGTAGGGAAAATCCTTTCCATCGGATGCCTGAAGGAGCGGCTTATAGTCGAACGTGTCGACATGACTCGGGCCGCCATGCATGAAGAGAAAAATGACCCGCTTTACTCGAGGAGGATGATGCGGAACAGGTATGGAACTGGCATTGGACGCTTCGAGAGTCCGTCCGCTCAAACCAACCAGCGAGAGGGCGACTCCCCCCTGGCCGAGACGTTTCAGAGTCGAGCGACGGGAAAGGGAGGTGTCAAACATGGTTTAATCCAGCATCCGGAAAGAAGAGGAGGCAAACAGGGCATGGACGAAATCCTGCCACGCGGCACGTTCAGCAGATTCACCTGCCCCCACTGGAGCCATTTCTTCGAGGAACGACCGTGCAACGCGTGCTTCGTCATAGGTGGGCGACCGCCCCAGAACGATCTGACTGACCTGTTCGAGACGTTCATCCAAGTCAGCGTTCTTCGTCTCGAAGACTTTCGTCACGACGTGATCGGCCTGCTCGCCAATGAACTGACTGTTCAACATCCACAGTGCTTGCGCTGGGACGTTCGTTTTGGCGCGTTCCCCTGTTGAGAAGTCGGGATCGGCGAAATCAAAAACTCTGAGCAGGGTCGGCAATTCACTCCGGACGACCGGCTCATAAACTGTTCGCACTGACGAAGAGGTCATTTTGATCCCCTCATCGTCCGCCCGATTCACTGTCACAAGCACCCCCAGCTTGGAGACGGGCGATTCCATTCGACCGGTGTCCAGTTGGCCGGCAGCCATCAGCATTGTGTCGCGAATGGATTCGGCCGAGATTCGCTTCCGGTGAGCACGCCAGAGCAGTCTGTTTTCGGGATCCGCATTCCAGCTGACTTCGTCGTACTCACTCGAGAGCCGATAGACATGACTGAGGACGATCTCCCTGATGAGCCACTTCGTTGACCAGCCGTGCTCGACGAACTCGACGGCGAGTTGATCGAGGAGATCCGCATGCGTGGGACGTTCGCCGAGCTGCCCAAAATTGTCGACCGTGCGTACCAAGCCGGCTCCAAGCAGATGATGCCAGACGCGGTTCACATAAACGCGAGCGGTGAGAGGATTCCGCGCATCTGAGATCCAATGAGCCAGTTCCAGTCGTCCACTCTCATCGGGTGGAATGACTGGCGGTGTCCCGAAACTGGCGACGGTGAGGAAGCCACGGGGAACCTTTTCTCCCAGCATGGCGGTTTCTCCTCGGATGCAAAGATTGCAGTCGCCCCGATCAGGAGCGTCGTTTACGGCGAAGGCCATGGGAGCGGGCGGCGGTGCCTGTTCTTCTAGGTCCTTGATCTGTTTCTTCAGGTCTTCAACGGTTTGCTTGGCCTGTTTCGCGACTTGGTTCAATTCCGCGTCTTTCGCAATCGGGATCGCTGGCGTGTTACCTGCAGGGACAAACTGAACGGCGTCGATCAGCACATATCCTTCCGTGTCGGAGTTGGAAATCACAACTTCCGCAGGTTCTTTCGTCGTGAAGGACCACTTCCCGATACTTTGGAGCAAGTTTTCAATCGCTGCAGGATCGGACTGATCCACTCGAACTGTTTCCGTTCCTTGCGAATGCTTGACGGTGACGGGCACGTTCGTCGCTCGCCCTTTCAGCCCGGCATAAGCAATGCGGATTTCGTATAGTCCGTCGGTAGGCAACGTCGTGCGGAAGGTCGCGGACTTCTTTCCTTTGTCTTGCCGATCATCGTGGATATACCCAGTTCCGATGAAGCCGGCGCTGACTGTGGATTGCTTCCAGTAGCCCACTAACTCGGCCTGTGCATCGTCGATGACGATGCCCTGTCGAAGCGCTGCATCACGGGCATTGACTGTCGTTTTGGATTTCAGAGCGGCTTCGGCCTGCATCAGCTGCTTCTTCAGAACAGAAACTTTGGCCTCGTGGGCCTTCAACGAGGCAAAGTGTTCGGCATCAATTGGCAATGGCTGGCGAACCCAGTTCGAGACGTATCGCTGGATTTCACCATCCAGTACCTGCGTGCTGCGGAAGATTCCGGCCAGAGCATAATAGTCTCGCGTCGGAATCGGATCGAACTTGTGGTCGTGACATCGAGCACACCCAAGCGTCATCCCGAGAAATGCACTGCCGACGGTAGAAATCTGGTCATCCACGACGTCCATGCGCAGCTTTTCTTTATCCCGCTCGCTGAGCATTTTTGTCCCGAGCATCAGAAACCCGGTCGCAACCAGATGACGGGAACGTTCTTCCTCATCCTTCGCAGGGAGGAGGTCTCCTGCAATCTGCTCGACGATCAAGTCTTTGAACGGCCGGTCTTCATTAAAGCTGTCGATGATATAGTTACGATATCGCCAGGCATCGTGGAAGGTCGCATTGAAGTCGCCGCCGTTGGAATCGGCGTACCGGGCGACGTCCAGCCAATGCCGTCCCCAATGCACTCCAAACTGGGGCGATGCCATTAACGATTCAACATACTCTGCAATGGCGTCCGGTCGCTGGTCTGAAAGGTATTTTTTCTGATCAGCGGGTGTCGGAGGGAGGCCAGTCAGATCATAAGACAATCGGCGCAACAGAGTCGCACGGTCAGCGTCAGACTGGGGACGCAGATTGTTTTCTTCCAGCCGAGCGAGAATAAATCGGTCGATCCAGTTATTGATCCACCCGGGGGATTCAACTTCGGGGAGACGATGTGACTCCACGGGTTGAAATGCCCAGAACTTCTGCCCCGCCTCAATATCAATTGCGTGTTTCGCGACGGACGGAGCGGGTGCCTCCTTTCGCGGATCGGGAGCCCCCATCTTGACCCAGCGTACGAAATCCTGAATCACCGCATCCGGAAGTTTTCCGGATGGAGGCATTTCATAGTTCTCAAACATCAATGCCTGAATGAGCGGACTGTCTTCAGGCCGTTGCTCAATGATGGCCGGGCCGGAATCGCCGCCTGCCCGCAGTCCTGCAGCTGAGTCAACCAGCAGTCCCCCTTTGAGAGACTTCGAGTCAGCGGCGTGGCACTCATAACAGTGCTTGATCAGCACCGGTCGGATCTTCGTTTCGAAAAACTGAATCCCCTCGCGATCATCGCCTTGTGCAGGAGATGCGAGTACCAGCGCGACAAGGAGTGCTGACCAGATAAGGTTCGCGCGAGAGAAATTCGCGACGTGTTGTGCGTCGAGCTGCACAGGCCGGAGCGACCGAAGAGGAATTGATTGACGTCTATGCACGGACTTTCTCCACGGAAGCGACCGACGCATCAAAGCTAGAGCATATTGTGAACTCACCGAGAAAGAAAGAAAACTTCGCCTGGAAATTGGATTTCTTCACATCCTGACAGCGCCCTCGTGTGAAAGTGCCGGCATGTACCCGCTGTCGGCTGCCCCCCTCGAACCGGATCTCCTGCTCTGGCAAGAGTTGTTCGACTGATTGACTCATTTGGTGTCACCGAGCACAGGAAGTTACCAGCGGACGTCATTCGTTAAGGGGGCCGTGCTCCTTTCTTGCTTCAGATTGCGACAGAAATGATTTCAGAGGCACGGCATGTAGGTTGCGTTGGAATCCCGGTGTCTCGCCAGTGAAGCAAGTGGCAAACGCCCTCCAAGCGCATCCCTCTTTTTTCGGAATGATCAGAAAGCCAAAGGAACACCCATGTCGCAGACAACGATTCAATACGTTCTCGCACGATTACGCCAGATCGGCATCACGGATGTCTTTGGAGTTCCCGGCGATTTCGCCTTTCCGATTAATGACGCCATCTGTGAAGACAGCAACATGCGATTCATCGGATGCTGCAACGAGCTGAACGCTGCTTATGCGGCGGATGGCTACGCCCGTATCAAAGGGATGGCTGCCATCAACACAACCTATGGCCCGGGCGAGTTGGGGGCATTACCGGGGATAGCGGGGGCATACGCCGAGCACCTGCCCATCTTTCATCTGACGGGTCAGCCACCTCGGTCAACCCAACGTGAGCGAGGAATCGTTCACCATACGTTGGGAAATGGCGAATTCGATCTCTTTTACGAAATGACCGCCCCGGCCGTCTGTGCACGAACGATCATTACACCTCAGAACTGTATTGCGGAGACGGAGCGACTGATCGCAGCGGCGCTGTATCACCGACGGCCCGTCTATATGGCGATCCCCGGCGATGTCGCCAACCTCCCTGTCGTTGGCTCCGGCGCTCCAGCAGATGAGCCGACAAGCAACTCGGCGACTCTTGAACGAGCGGTCAATGCGATTGTCGAGGCAGTGACATCTGCCCGAACCGCATGTGTGCTACCCGGGGTCCTGATTGCCAGACTGGGGCTGCGCCGCGAGGTCGAGAACCTGATTGAAGCCTCAGGGCTGCCGTTTGCGACCATGATGATGGATAAGTCGGCGCTCGATGAGTCCCATCCTCACTACATCGGAATGTATGCTGGCCCGTGGATGAATGAAGAGGTTCAGGAGAGCGTGGAAGGTGCGGACTGCCTGCTGACGATCGGGAGTCTCCTGAGCGACTATAACACTGCGTCATACACTGCACGGCTCGACCCGCAGAAGATCATCAATGTGATGCATCACCGAACCCGTGTCGGAAGCCAATGGTTCGAAGATGTGGAAATGAAGGATCTTCTTCGGGAGCTGTCACGACATTTACCGAAGAAGACGGGTATCGATTTCCCTGCTCCTTCGCGGCTTGTTGAACCAGAGGGATCGGCTAATCAGGAAATTACGGCAGACGCCCTGTATCCGCGATGGGCCCGGTTCATTCAACCTGATGATATCATAATGGCCGAGTCAGGGACGCCAGCATTGGGGCTTACTCCAACTCTTCTTCCGAAGGGAGCCACATATCATAATCAGACGTTGTGGGGAGCCATCGGCTGGGCGACGCCTGCTGCCTTCGGTGCTGCCCTGGCCGCTCCGAGTCGTCGAACCGTGCTGATTACCGGGGAAGGTTCGCATCAACTCACGGCACAGGAAGTCAGTCAGTTTCACCGGCAGGGATTGAAGCCGATCATCTTTGTCCTGAACAATGGAGGATACCTGATTGAGCGATTGCTGTGTAAGGCTCCCGACATCTATTACAACGAACTGGCCCAGTGGAACTACCACCTGCTTCCGGAGGCTCTGGGGTGCGAAGGCTGGTACACCGCACGTGTAACGACCTGCGGCGAACTGGATACCGCAATTTCGAAAGCGGAATCATGTGGCACCGGGGCCTATATCGAAGTTGTGACCGACAAGTACACCGCTCCGCCGCTTGCTTTAAAAATGCACAGAGCCACACCGACTTATCCGATGAGCAAGTCTATCATTCCTTAAATCGAATGGACCTGTCCCGGATAGTGGATTGTCGTCTTGTGGAGGCGACAATCCTCCTGCACAATCACTACTGTCGCTCGTCTGAATTCTCGAGTTCATGCTCTAATGGAGTTTTCCCATGGCAACCTATGAAGCATGGGTAGCATCGGGTCCCAATCAAAAGTTGACACGGCAGTCGATCGAATCGGCCCCACTGGGGGAGGAGGAAGTCGAAGTTCAGGTCGAGCATTGTGGGCTCTGTCACTCCGATCTTTCAGTTCTGAGAAATGAATGGGGGATCTCGGTTTACCCTGCGGTGCTTGGACACGAAATCATTGGCAGTGTCGTAGCGACGGGTTCGGCAGTGAAGAACATCAAGCCTGGAGATCGCGTCGGAATCGGCTGGAACTCACAGAGTTGTATGCATTGCCGCAGCTGTATGACGGGGGGGCACCATCTCTGCCGTGAAGCTCAACCGACCATCGTTGGACACCATGGCGGTTTCGCAAGTCACGTCCGCTCTCATTGGGCTTGGGTGATCCCATTGCCCGAGCAACTGAATCTCGCAGAGTCAGGGCCTTTGCTTTGCGGGGGGATTACTGTCTTCAATCCACTCGCGATGCACGCCAAGCCAACCGATCATGTGGGGATCGTCGGAATCGGTGGGCTGGGCCACATGGGTGTGAAGTTCGCGTCTGCCTATGGCTGCGAGGTGACCGCCTTTACTTCCAGCGAGAACAAGTTTGAGGAAGCCCGAAACTTTGGAGCACATCATGTTGTCTCCAGTCGCGACCCATCGGCAATTTCGTCGCTTGCCGGAACGCTGGATCTGCTGATCGTCACAGTCAATGTCACGCTCGACTGGAATGCACTGATCAACACGCTGGCTCCCAACGGGCGCCTGCATGTCGTAGGGGTCGTTCTGGAACCGATGGCGATTCCGGTAATGTCGCTGCTCTCATGGCAACGCAGCGTTTCCGCTTCCCCGACAGGTTCTCCTGTCGAAATTGCTGACATGCTGAGTTTTGCCGCGCGGCACGAAATTACTCCGCAGACCGAACACTTCCCGATGAGTCATATCAATGACGCCTTCGAGCGACTCGCCTCAGGGGAGGCCCGTTACCGGATCGTCCTCGACGCCGATTTCTGACCAAGTCTCACGGGGAATTTCGAGAATAATTCCCCATTCGTGTCAGGATTCCTCGCGGTCGAAGCTCAAGTCGTGCCACGAGGAGTTGCCAGAAGAATCTCTCCAGTAGGAACTTACGCCGCACGATGTAGCCGATGCGGGAGGGCGACCCACTAAGCCTCTTTCTTATCGAGCAACCTGACGCTGGGCTAAGTGCTTAGGAGACCACTGCAAAGGTTCCTTTTTCCTGAACGGCGAGGGATTCGACCTCCGCTGCCGAGGCTCCGGCGAGATATTCTCTTCACCCCTGATGAAGAGAGAGAGCGGACACTGGTCGTCTGTATCTCCGAAAGGCAGGTCACCGACCGCTCTCTGGGCAGCTCTACCTGGGACGTAAATCATCCGGCTGCAGCCCTCGCTGCGAGAAGTATCTCAGGAAAGCCCTTTTCGTATCGAATTCGTCCCTCTCACTAAGGTGCGAAATCCCGATCGAACGTAATGTCGCCGCAATCTGGTTCAATTTTTGCTCGACGTATTCTGCATCACTCTCCGTGAGCTTATCTCACTTGGAAAGCTCTGCTTAGGGGCCTTCTGGAGATTTTGCTGATTGAAGACGGGAGAGTGGAACTGGCCTGATTCTGGGCAAGTCATGACGCATGAGGAGAAACGAAGCTATGGAACCGAAAAAGACGACTCGCCATGGGGGAGTTCCCGAGGAGCAACCTGCTAAAGGACCAGATGATCAGCAGCTTCAGGATGAGACCACTGGCGACGAGGGGGGAGGTCCGGCGCTCGGGTATGGGGCAAATCCACACGGCGAGAAGCCTGATGTCAATCCGGACGCGACACGAACCCAATCGAACAAAAAATGAGCCAGAGAAGAAAGTGACGTTGCCACACTCCGATTGACCTGGTGAGCGAGGGATGAATGTCTGCGATTAAAGCACTGCCCGACGAGAAGTCCAAAACATCTCCCGCCTCCCCTGCTCCGCATCTCTGGGAGAGCACCCTCCCCTTTCTTCGCGACCCCTATCGATATATTTCACGAGAATGCGACCGTCTTGGAACAAATGCTTTCCGTACTCGCTTACTTTTCCAAGATGCAGTCATGATGCGCGGGCCGGAGGCGGCGAAACTTTTCTATAACGAAAACTTCTTCGTAAGGCGGAAGGCTCCTCCACGACGTCTGGTGGTCACCTTCTTCGGAAAAGGAGCAGTGCAAGGGCTCGATGAACAGGCACATCGGCAGCGTAAACAACTTTTCATGACGCTTATCACGGACGCACAGCTCGAGAAGCTACGGCGATGCGCCTGGGAGGAATGGACGAAAGCAAGTCTCAGGTGGCGAACGAAACAACAGATCGTATTTTATGAAGAAGCCCGCGAGGTCATGTTTCGAACAGCCTGTCGTTGGGCTGAAGTCCCCATCGACGAGAAGGAGGTGGCAACATGGACAAACCAGATTGCTTCCATCTATGAAGACGCCGCGTCGGTTGGCCCTCGGTACTGGAGAGCACGAGCAAATCGAACTCGACTTGATCGCCGGTTGAGCGGGATCATCGAAGGGGTTCACAACGAGACGCTTAAACCTTCGACACAAAGTGCCCTGAATCTCTTTGCCCACGCTCCGAATGCAGACGGGACTCCCCTCTCTGTTCGCATCGCTGCTAGAGAGCTTCAGAATCTGATTCGGCCCACAACAGCGGTCTCAGTGTTTATTACACAAGCATTTCTGGCACTTCACCAGTTCCCTTCTTCGAAGTCGCGTTTGCACCAAGGGAACGAAACCGATCTTTTGAATTTCGTCCAGGAGGTTCGTCGTTATTTCCCTTTCTTCCCAGCAGTCATTGCCCGCGCAAAGTCGGGATTCCGCTGGAAAGGAATTTCATTCCGAAAAGGGACTCGCGCTGTGCTGGATCTCTACGGAGCAAATCACGATCCCAGTGTCTGGGAATCTCCGCATGAATTCCGCCCAGAGCGTTTTGAAAACTGGAATGGTGATCCATTCACATTCATTCCGCAGGGGGGCGGCGACCCGCTGACGAACCACCGTTGTCCCGGCGAGAAGATGGCGATTGAATTAATGAAGGTCTCTCTCGACTTCCTTCTTCAGAACGACCTGTATGAAGTTCCACCGCAGGACCTTGATCTCACGTGGAATGCTCCTCCCGCACTTCCTCGAAGTGGATTGATTCTGAAGTTGCGTCCCTCTCGAACTTGAGCGAGTGGTGTCAGGAGGCCGCTGACGACATCCCGTTCGTCCCTCTGGAAGGGGTCAATCTCTCAGAAGCGTCTTCCACGGAATCACCCAGGGATAGACCGCGCAGTAAAGCAGGAAGACCCCGACAAGGTGGAGTGGGACAGCCCGATTCTTCCACCAATTAGGGACCGCGATCATCAGCAGCCAGATTGACTTATAGAGCAGCTGCGCCACCAAAACAAAGGCGCACGATTTTGGCCAGAAGATCCCCGCGAAAAGAATGAGATCAAATGCAATCCAGATCGTCAGCAACAGTTGTTGATGATCCAATGACCGAGTGGAGACAGCATCGGCTTCTCTCTCTTGTTTTATCGTGAGGGCCAATTGTCTCACAAACCACGCCGTCACGAGAGCGTCGAGAAGGAAAGCAACTCGAAGAATGGTCATTGAGACTTTTCCGCCAACTCAAAACGACTCAGGTGCGGCGATCGATCATTGATCTCATGGAATTCAGTGCGGCGGAAGTTAGGCGACGTCAGGAGCAAGTTCAACCTTCACCCAACCTGAATGGTGCTCATCGAAAGCGCGATACGCTTCAATCGCTGAGACCAGCGGTTCCTTCAAACTCAAAATGTCCTCAGGACAGACTGCACCTTCCTGCACCAGCCGGAGTAAATCAGGAATGTACCTCCGGTGATGGCAATTACCGCTATTGATCGCCAGGTTCTTTCCCATCGCGGCACCGATTGGAAACGAATTCAGCTCCGGTGGGTAGACCCCGATGATCCCGAGCGTGCCCGCCTTTGCGATTGCTTCGACAGCCCATTGTAGTACGAGACTCGGGGCATTCCCGGCATGCCACTTTTTGGGGATTCCGTCTGATCCGATCTGCTTGACTTCTTCGTCAAATTCTTTTCGATCCTGCGAACCTGGTTTTGCCGGCCCGTGGTCAGGTCGGTAGGCATCGACACCAACGGCATCGATGATCCGATCAGGACCTATTCCTCCGGTAAGTTCCTTCAACGTTTCCACTGGATCTTCAGTATTGAAATTGATCGCCTCAGCTCCGAGTTTCTGCGCGAGGGCCAATCTGTCCGGAAGACAGTCGATCGCCAGCACGCGTCCCGCTCCCAGGAGAAATGAACTCAGAATTGCAAAGAGTCCGACTGAACCGCAGCCGAAGACGGCGACCGTGTCACCGGAAGAGACCTCCGCCAGTTCAGCTCCGAAATACCCTGTCGGGAAGATGTCAGACAACAGGATCGCCTGCTCATCTGAAACCGACTCAGGGACCTTCACCAGCCCGATGTTCGCGAATGGAATCCGCGCGAACTCGGCTTGGAGTCCATGAAATGGACCCGTCGTTTCAGGACCGCCGAAAAATGCTGTTCCGGCCTGGGGCCCATTCGGATTTGCCGTATCGCACTGAGCGAAGTAGCCGCACCTGCAATAGGAACAGTTTCCACATGCAATCGTCGAAGGGACAATGACGCGATCCCCGGCTTTGAGATTTCGCACGTGCTTCCCGACTTCTTCGACGACCTCGACTGCTTCATGCCCTAGAATGGTCCCCGGTTTCATCCCGGGAAAGGTGCCGCGCACAAAATGAAGGTCTGTGCCCCAGATGGCGCTTGCTGTAATGCGAATGATGGCATCCGTCGCATCCTGAATCTTCGGGTCCCGAACCTTGTCCAGGCGGATATCACCGACGCCGTGAAAAACGACTGCTTTCATCGCTCCCTCACTTCATTTTGCATTGTCCGAATCCGAGACCTCACATCCGCCGGGAAACCGCCGAATCGGTGGTCACCCTGAAACGACTGATGGTTCAAGATGGGGCTGTGAGCTGATTCGAGAATCTACAGCAGATGCCGGGCCCGGCCGGCAGATTCTTACGACGTCCTGACTGGAGCTTCATGAGAGGAGAAGCATCTCCAGCACGGTATGACCACCGCGACGTTTCCGCGACGGGCTAGTAAAGAGTTGAAATTCTGAGACGAGAGAGATCTCAGACCAGCATGAGTGCTGAACTTCCGGTTGGAAGGAAATCGCGCCACAGGCCGATCAGACGCTGGTATTCCCGTCCGACGTCGCGCTGCTCGCGATCCATATTGTAGAGCCCCACGGGATGAACATGATTCCTTTCTTCACGAAGCGCAATATCCCAGTCGATCTGATCGGTGAGGCTGTACCAGGTGAAACCCACGATCGGGACACCATCCTGCCGCAAACGCAGCATGGTCGTCCACTCTTTCCATAGCCACTGGGTTGCCCCCTGATCCTCGGTGATATTGGTCTCCGTGTGCATCAACGGAAGCCCATAGCGATCGTAATACTGCTTTGCGATCACGTAATAGCCGAAGAACTCCCCCGAGGCGACGGTGGAGCCGTCCGGAAGAAGGAGATGCTCGTTCGTGACGTAGTAATCGGTTCCCATGATACAGCGGAATCGAACACGCTGATTCATGAAGAAATCATAATCACTTTCCTGCATCCCGTTATCGATCAGATAGCGATAGATCAATGCGCTAACCTGATGCCCGTAGGTCAGATCTAAAGGCAGAAAGCGGCGTTCATTATAGAATTTTGACGTCGGTATCAGACTAGGCTGTGATGGATGCGTGAATTCGCTGGACTCGCTCTGGATGAAGATCGCATCCGGAATATGCTTGAGGATGGCCTTCATTCCGAGAATATTTGCTTTGCAAACATTCACTGTCGCATTCACGAACGCCCGATCACTCGTTTCCATCTCGTTCCACCACCCGTACTTCGCGGAGAACAAAGTGGTGATTAATATCTCATTGATAGGCGTCCAGTACTTCACGTACGGATATCGTCGCGCGAAGACCTCGCAATATTCAGCAAAGTAAGGCGCAAAATCAGGGTTCTGAAAATTCCCTAACCAGTCAGGGACCCCGAAGTGGCACAAGTCCAGGATCGGATGGATATCCAACTCCTGCAATGCCGCCATCGCCTCGTCGCACCAGCTGAAATCATATTGCCCTGGTCCGAGGAATGTCCGATGCAACGCCGGTCCCCAGCGGACATACTTCAACTGCATTTCGGCGACGAGTTCGAAATCACGACGCCAATGCTCATAGTGCCCGCACTTTTCCATCTGGTCGATCCGGCGCCCGTTTGCAATCTTCGGGTAGCTGTTCTCGATTCCGGTGGCAAACATGAAGCCATGCATCAGTGCATCCATTCCGCATGCGAACAACGAACATGATCAGATCGACCAATCTCTCACTTCCATCCTTAATCAAGTGAGAATGGCTGGCGGGGAATGCGGCTCTGAGCGGGCCACCAGCGAGGCTGCGTCCAGTACTTCTGCGAACCATCCCGAACCCCATACTCCCCAGGATTCAGCGGGAAAAGCCCGGGCTTTTCTGGAAGAATTTCTCTGGAGGGAACGAAAGTTTCTCCCCGATCCGTCCTCTGTTTGACAATCTTCATAAACCGTTCCTTAAGCCTGAAGCGATGCGCCACACACCTGTACATCGCAACTTCCGTACCTTCGGATTTTCCGCTTGGGCCGAAAAGAGGCGGGAAGCATGAAAGCAGAGAAGAACTCTCCCTGCTCACTGGCCGGGGATAGGACACTGTGCGAATTTTCTCAGGTGTTGAGACCACCATAGCGTAAAAGATTCCGGCGCCGCCGCGTTCGGAAGCGGGCTGCTCTTTAATGAAGGTCATCTAACGGCACGCCGTAAGACTTCTCGGCCCTGACTGATCATCGTCCGGGTTGAACGCTGAACGTCCGTTAAGGAACGCTCTCCATCCCAGTCCAGAATATTAGCTTGGATGAATCTGACCAGTTATTAAACAACGATCTGCCTCGTTTTGCTGGCAATCGACGGCATACAAAGCGGGGAACTCCTGACTCGTGGAGCGTTCTGGCCCGAGTCCTGCTCTCTTAGCCTCTTGCTCTCTACGGTCTTACGGGGCTCGAAACTCACTGACGAGGCAATATTCGAATGACGCCACCCCTGCATGCGAGTTCCACCGAGTTTTCAGCGATTGTCTTCTCACACCTCAGGTGGAATTTTGTCTGGCAGCGCCCGCAACATCTTCTCACTCGCTTAGGGAAGCATTATCGCATCTATTTCGTCGAAGAACCGGTCTACTCCGAAGGAGAGCCTCACTGGGAGATTATTTCGGCAGGTGATGGCGTTACAGTCTGTCGCCCGCACACTTCCGTGAAAGAAGCAGGGTTTGATGACGCCCAAATGCCAGTCTTGCATCAACTTCTCCTCGAACTGGTAAACCAGGAGAAAATTGATCGATGCCTCGCTTGGTTCTATTCCCCGATGGCGTTTCCACTTCTGGAAACAGTTGACCCTCATCTCGTCATTTATGACTGTATGGATGAGCTGTCGGCATTTATGCATGCCCCTGCTCGTCTGATCCACTGGGAAAACGAACTCCTAGATCGCGCGGATCTTGTTTTTACGGGCGGCCGCAGTCTTTACGGCGCGAAGAGGCATCGCAATCCCTCTGTGCACTGTTTTCCCAGTAGTGTCGATTCGCAGCACTTCGGTCAAGCAAGGGAAGCTGCTTCCGAACCGGCGGAGCAAGCGTCGTTGCCGCACCCGCGTCTGGGTTTCTTCGGAGTGATTGATGAGCGGCTGGATATCTCATTGGTGAAGTTCCTTGCGGAACAACGCCCCGAATGGCAGTTCATCTTTGTCGGCCCGGTCGTAAAGATCGACCCCTCCACGCTCCCTCGCGGCTCTAACGTCCACTATCTGGGCCAGCGGAAATACGAAGATCTCCCGGCCTTTCTGTCAGGATGGGATGTCTGTCTTCTTCCATTTGCGCTCAATGAGTCGACTAAGTTCATCAGCCCGACAAAGACTCTCGAGTATATGGCGGCGGAAAAGCCCATCGTCAGTACCCCCATTACGGATGTCAGGGAGGGCTTTCCGGAAATCGTCTACATCGGCGAAACGCATCAACAGTTCCTCGACGCATGTGACGCTGCTTTGAATGCATCGCACGCAGAAAACAAGGAACGCACAGAACGGATGCGGGCGGTTCTTTCCGGAACATCCTGGGAACAAACGGCTCAAGCGATGTTTGAGCTCATCCAAGCTCAGCGGGATGTTCAAGTGCAATCATCTTTTACTGAAAGGTCTCGAGAGGAAGAGACGCCGGCTGATGAGCTGCATCGCAAGACAATCGTTATCGGAGCCGGACCGACGGGGTTGAGTGCGGCATATCATCTCGGCGAGAATTCGCTGCTTCTGGAGCAGAACGACACAATCGGCGGGTGGTGTCGATCCATGCAGGTCGAGGGTTTCACTTTCGACTATGCCGGCCACATCATGTTCTCCGCCGATCCAGATGTGCTGAAACTTTATGAGCTGCTTCTGGGAGAGAATGTCCACTGGCAGAATCGGGAAGCGTGGATCTACACCAAAAAGACCTACACTCGCTATCCGTTCCAAGGGGCATTGTACGGCCTGCCCGTCGAAGTCATTAAGGAATGTCTTCTGGGAGCAATCCAGGCACGTTACGGCAGAAACTCTTCCCACGTTTCCCGTCCAAATGGAAGTAATGGGCATACTCTTGCAGGCCCGAAGTGTCACACGAGTGCCGAACGAAGTGTGCGACTGAGCAGCGGTCAAACAGTCGCCACGGCCGTCTCTTCATTCACCACAAGTTTGCCTGTAACTCCTTCCGTCCGGTCGCCAAGTCCTCTCCCGGCAAGCGTGTCGAACCCATTAGGAGATGTGAAGGACTGTTGCGGGGATGGGGTCATGGAATCGACTGCCGAACTTGTTGCGGCATCCGTCGCTGAGTCGAAACCTGCGAACTTTGAGGAGTTCATCTATCAGGTTTGGGGCGAGGGAATCGCAAAGCACTTTGCCATTCCTTACAACCGAAAACTCTGGGCTGTTCCGCTAACGGAGATGGAAACATCCTGGCTTGGGGGTCGAGTGCCGATGCCGGATCTCGGCGAGATGATCGAGGGAGCGTTGCGTCCTGTTCCCGCCCCAATGGGTCCGAACGCGCGATTCGGGTACCCACTTCGAGGAGGCTTTCAGGCCCTCATGGATGGATTTCTGCCGCTTTTGAAAGGCGAACTTCAACTGAAGACAGGGGTGAAGAGGATCTTCCCGCGTGAGCACCGCCTGCAGACGACGACAAGTCAGATCTATGAATATGAGCATCTGATCAGCACGATGCCGCTGCCTGCACTGGTGCGAGCATTGGGGGATGAGGCTCCCATTGAGGTCCAGACTGCAGCCCGTCATCTGAAGAATATCTCCGTCCGTTGCGTCAACTTGGGAGTAGGCAGGGAGAACATTACCGAAAAGCACTGGATCTACTATCCGGAGGACACGATCTTCCATCGAATCTTCGTCCAGGGAAATGCAAGTCCACATTGCAACCCGCCGGGCGGCTTTGGGCTGACGTGCGAAATTACTTATCACAACGAGTATAAGCCACTTCCCTGCGACGGTGAGGAATTGATTCAGCGCTGTATCGATGATTGCCGCCGGGTTGGCATCATTGCTGAGGACGATCCGATCCTCGTCGCCAATCAAGTGGACATGCCATTCGCTTATGTCGTCTATGACCACGCCCGTCCTCAGGATGTGAAACTGATTCGAGACTGGCTGTTTCAACACGATATCCACCTCGCTGGGCGATATAGCGAGTGGGAATATTACAACTCTGATCATGCATTTATCGCCGGTCGTCAGGCCGCAAGGACGGTGCAGGACCAGCAGCGAACTGGCGCCGTCACGAAGCGATAATTAGCAGACTTCTTTTTTCTTGGAGAAGGACTGGGCCTATGTTTCGAGAGCGACGGCTCCCTGATCTCGACATTTGGGGTGGGATCGAATGTACCCGGAATCGTGTCGGCGACCGATTTTTCGATCAGATAAAGATGTCCGGACACGACGAACGAATTGCAGATCTCGATCAGATTGCAGATCTCGGTATCAGTGTATTGAGATATCCAGTCCTCTGGGAGCAGGCAGTCGAACGGATCTCTGATCCCATCGACTGGAGTTGGACTGACCAGCGGCTGACCCGACTCCGACAACTGGGGATCAGTCCAATTGCGACGCTAGTGCATCATGGAAGCGGCCCTTATGGGACGAGCCTGCTTGAATCGTCCTTTGCGACTGGCTTGGCAGATTATGCCGCGAAAGTCGCTGAACGCTATCCATGGATTGGAGAGTATACTCCGGTCAATGAACCGTTGACCACCGCGCGATTTAGCGGTCTATATGGTTATTGGTACCCACATCGCAAGGACGGTCTGTCATTCGCTCGATGTTTTCTGAATGAATGCCGGGCAACGATTCTGGCAATGCAGGCGATTCGTCGAATCCAGCCGAATGCAAGATTGATTCAGACTGAGGACATCGGTCACGTCACCAGCACTCAGAAATTGGCCTATCAGGCAGACTTTGAAAATGAACGTCGCTGGCTGACTTTCGATTTGCTGTGTGGACGGGTGGATTCGCACCATCCGATCGGCAGCTATTTTCGCTGGCTCGGCATCACAGAGGGGGAATTAAACTGGTTCCAGGAGAACCAGACGCCTCCAGATGTCTTGGGGATGAATTACTACATAACCAGTGAAAGATATCTCGACCACCGAATTGATCACTATCCATCAGAGTTCCACGGAGGAAACGGGAAGGATGCCTATGCCGATGTGGAGTTGGTACGTGTGAGCGCTCAGCAACTGGAAGGGCCGACAAATCTCCTGATGCAACTCTGGGATCGCTATGGTCTTCCTCTTGCCATCACGGAAGCTCATCTCGGCTGCTCTCGCGAGGATCAGATGAGATGGCTTCTCGAGATCTGGCAAGCGGCTCAGAAGGCGAAATCGCAGGGGGCTGACGTCCGCGCGATGACTGCATGGTCCCTGTTGGGAAGTTGCGACTGGAATTCGTTGCTCACTCGACAGGAGGGCTATTACGAGCCCGGTGCCTGGGATATCCGAAGCTCTCCGCCGCGGCACACGGCTCTCGCAGGAATGATTCGTGACCTTGCCGCCAAGAGGCATCCACGCAACGAAATTCTCCACGATCCCGGTTGGTGGCGACGCCCAGAGCGGATCGTGCATGTCGTTGACCACCCCCATGAGGAAGAAACCAGTTCGAGCTCCCTGTGTAGCGCACGGCCGATTCTCATCGTCGGAGCACGTGGGATGCTCGGAAGCTGTCTGCTAAAGGCTTGTCAGGAACGCGGAATCACCGTGACAGGAGCCTCCCGGGATCTCCTCGAACTCACTGACATCACTCGAGCGAAAGAGCTGATTGATCAACTTGAGCCATGGGCGGTCATCAACGCCGCGGGAACCTCTCAAATTGGCCAGGCTGAGCAGTTCGGTGCTGAGTGTTATCGAGATAACTGTACTGCAGCAAGCATTCTTGCTACGCAATGTGCGCTCAGGGACATCCCCTATGTGATGTTTTCGAGTGATCTTGTCGTACGCAGCCGTCCGGGCCACCCCGCCGTTGAGAAAAGCCCAACCAACCCATGGGGGGTCTTCGGACATGCCAAGGCCCTCAGTGAAGCCGCTGTTTTGGCGCGGCAACCGGGAGCCCTGATTATCCGCACGTCGGCACTTTTCGATCTGCACTCGCGCTCAATTCTCAATCGACAGTTGTGTCAGCTTCATCAATTTGGAAGCTGCGCTCAACTGTCTGATAGCGTCGTTTCACATACCTACGCTCCGGATCTGGCAAATGCTGCTCTCGATCTGCTGATTGATGGAGAACAGGGCATCTGGCATCTGACTAATCAGGGAGAGCTGACTTGGGCCGAGGCGATTCGGCTTCTGGCTCTGAGAACAGAATGTGATCCTGACACCATCGTCACTCAGGCCATTCCGTCACAGGTGCGACCTTTGGTGCCAGCATACAGTGTTCTGCGAAGTGCTCGAGGCGAACTGCTCCCCTCCTGTGAATCAGCCTTGGATCGATTTGCATTCCGATGGCGAAGTGCGTGGCATTCACGGGACAGAAGCGTGGAAATTGGTCGGCAGGAACTATTGGCGTATTGAGTTTTCACTCAAAACGTCTTCCAGCAGTCTCTGCGATGAGATCCAGGAGCACCTCGGATGGATTCGCTTCCTCAAACCGAACTGCGGCGATTACACAATGGGATCACTCTCGAAGTGGCATCATCAGGGCCAGCCGATGGACCATTGGTGATACTGCTTCATGGGTTTCCTGATAGCTGGAGAACATGGAGAAATCAGATTCCGCATCTCGTCGCGACTGGATTCCGAGTCCTTGCGCCGAACATGCGAGGCTATGGAGGAAGCGACCAGCCATCGGGAGTTTCGTCTTACGATCTTGATCGGCTGATTGATGATGTGTTGGCGCTCGCGGACTCAGAGGGTGCGCCCCGGTTTCAATTGGTGGGCCACGATTGGGGCGGTATCGTCGCATTTTGGACGGCCGCATGTTTTCCAGAACGAGTGACGCGACTCTCCGTTCTGAACGCTCCCCACCCCGGCGCCTTCCGGAAGTACGTTCTGAAGCATCCCAGCCAGCTGTTGAAAAGCTGGTACGTCGGGTTCTTTCAACTTCCTGCCATTCCGGAGGCACTGCTTCGAAGAGGAGCTTATCAGGGTTTGCTGAGGGCGGTGAAGTCCGCGGGTCCTGGAAGAGTTGATGAAGATGAGGAGGCGGCGCACCTCGTCAGCACCTGGTCCAAAGCCGGCTCGCTAAGTGGGATGATTCACTACTATCGCGCATTCACTCGACGAACCGACAGGTCACTTCAAGTCCGTATTCGAATCCCGGTGCTCATTCTGTTCAGCCAGCAAGATCCCGCTCTGGAGCGCGGGCTTGCGATCGCAAGTCAGAACCTTTGTGACGATTGCCAAATCATCTGGTTTGAACAGACAAAGCACTGGATTCACTGGGAGGAGCCAACTGCCGTCTCTGAAGCACTTGTGAGTTTCCTTGAGGAGCCCCTCACCAACACGACTCCGACTCGAACGAATTTCGAAACGAACTCCTCGTTTCCGCCATATGACAGACAGTGATTTTCCTGATCGAAGAAGCGGTCTAGGAATTCAGTTGCTCGAACAGTCTCGAGACGTGCCGTTGTGGCGCGTCGCATGCAGATGGCATTGCAGTTGCTAATGCTAATGTCTGTTTGTCACTTCACAACGGAGAGATGTGATGCCCAGATTAAAGTCGCCCAATCTCGCAGTGGCCCTCCTGTGTTTCGTCCTGTTTTCCGTTGTCGCCACATTGGAGGGGCAACAGAGAGGGTTGATTCCTGGCTTCCCGACAGTGGCGATGGCTCAACAGCCCCCTGCCCGAGCAGAACCCAGACGAGCTCCCTTGCCCGCCGTTCTGCCCGACGCAGTTCAAGATGTCCAGACACCCCGCCGGGTGGCCGCTGAACGTCCAGAGCAGAAGCTGACACAACATGACGAATCGGACATTTTCTCCGCTCTCAAAGCTCTTCCTGTTTCGAGCGCGCTGAGCACACAGCCCAAAGAAGGCAAGATGCTTGGATTTGATTTCTATCGCGATCCATTGAATTCAGATCGTCCAATGCAACCGGCTGAGGAGATCATGCAGAAGGAAATCGCTGCAAAACCACAGGTGATGCAGGCCCAGCTCGAATTGCTCAATCAACGATATGATCTGAATCCTCGCTTCCATCCTGAAGCGAAGATGTCCCGGGGAAAGCCTGTTGTTGTCGGGCCAACTGCCAAACTGAAGAACGGCATGACCTGGGAACAACTCGCTGAGATGACGCCCGATCAAATCAAGGAACAGGGCGTCTTCCCATATCCATCACTTCCACATCCGTTGCACACCAACGGGGGGCAAGTCTTCCCTCCCGTCCAGATCGCGATGTTTCCGCGACTGCAACGCTTCGATGTTGACTTCGATCTGCCCGAGGCATTCCTGCCTGAGTTCCCACCAGCAATTTTTCTCCAGCAGCGCCCCGAATTGGGCGATGTGTCCCGGGGAGAGGTCGTATCAATCAATAACTTCCGTCGGCTGTTCAAGGACCTGTTGACGCCGGTTCAGTTGGAAGGGCTTCGCCTGCTGGTCACCCCGTTGCCTCAGGAAGAGTTCAACGCGACGGAAGATCGCAAGACAATCGAGCCCAGTCTGGGTGTGGCCTGTTTCGACTGCCATATTAATGGCCACACGACTGCGCAGTTCCACCTGAGTCCTGATATCCGCCCACAGGAACGGCGATTCCGTATCGACACAACCAGTCTGCGAGGCATGTTCAATCAGCAGATTCATGGGTCAAAGCGGAGCCTGCGTTCAGTCGAAGATTTTACAGAGTTCGAACAACGAACCGCTTACTTCAACGGCGATCCGATCCACGCGATGAAGAAAGGCTTTCAGGAACTTCCTCGGAGCGTCATTCCGCACATGGCACAAGTGCAAAACATGCTCGACTTCCCCCCTGCTCCAAAATTGACTGTACTGGGGAAACTCAATCCGGCGCTGGCGAATGAGCAGGAACTTTCAGGAGAACGTTTGTTCCATGGCAAAGCCCAGTGCGCGGTCTGTCACTCTGGCCCTCACTTCCTTGATCATGAGATGCATGATCTTCGTCTGGAACGATTCGTGAATGAACCCGGCGATGGACCGATCAAGACATTTACATTACGGGGAATCAAAGACAGTCCCCCATACATGAAAGACGGACGGTGCCTGACCCTGGACGATACAGTCGAGTTCTTCAACATTGTGCTCGATCTGAAGTTAACTGCTCAGGAGAAGAAGGACTTGGTCGCGTTCATGTTGTGTCTTTAGAGCGAGATTGTTCTTCTCTGTTGTGATTACCCGCTTCAACGCGATGAATTCTCTGCGAGGCATACTGGCAAAGAATTCATCGCGATTTTAATTCCTGCCTGAGCTATGCAGGATCGCGAGATGTCTCGAAGCCGGGGGCAGAGATTCCGGTTGTCCCTCGTTCCCCGGAGACGAAGTCGGGCTAGTCAAGGAATCATCTGATGTCCCATGTCCTCCCGCAGCTGACATTCGATTTCACCGATCTTTCTCCATGGATCGATGCCGTTTGTTTGAAATTTCATTACGAGGTCATTCATCAGGATCATGTCCGCTTCTTGAATGAGGCCCTGAGTCCTTTCCCCCGATGGGGTATTGTCTCGATTGAGGAACTTGTAAATGCCATCGACTCTGTGCCGCCGGAGATTCAGCAGGCAGTTCGATATCACGGAGGAGGACATGCAAATCACATCCTTTTCTGGCTGTCCTTAGGTCCCGAGAGACGAACTGGTCCGACCGGCGCACTGGCAGGGGCAATCTCGACCACCTTCGGGGGGCTGTCCGAGTTTCAGCGACGGTTCACAGAAACTGCGTTAAAGCACAATGGGGATGGTTGGGCCTGGCTGTCAGTCAATCGCTATGGCAATCTGGAGGTAGAGTCGACCAAAGACGAGGAGAATCCTCTGATGTACGGCCACAAACCGATTCTTGGTTTGGACCTTTGGAGACACGCCTATTGCGACCAATATAAGAACTGCCGAGCGGACTATATCGCTGCCTGGTGGCATGTCGTGAATTGGCCCAACGTGGAACGCTTTTTCGCTGGTCGACGCTGGTTTGCCGATCCAGGAGCAGTGACTCCCTGAGCGTCCTGTTCAACGCCGAAAATTGCAGATTAAATTCCGGATGCCGCCACGTGAGAAACAGTGTCTTCCTGTTTGAATTAGTGTGAGCTTTCCTCAATGGGTGAATTGCAATTCAACAACTTCATGTGACGAAGGAGAGGGAGACAGATGTCTCAGATTGAGAGCCATGAGGCTCCTTCGAAGGGACTTCGACTGCTGCTCTGGATGCAAGGTGTTTATTTCCTGCTCTTCGGGATCGGGCCACTCATCGACATCCGCAGCTTCAAAATGGTGACGGGAGAAAAGACTGATCATCTCGTCACCGGAAGAGAGTCTGACCACTGGCTTGTGATGACCGTGGGGCTTCTTATTGTGTCTATCTGACTTTCCCTTCTCATCGCTGCATTCCAGCGACGTGTTCTCCCGGAAACGTGAGTGCTCGCGGTCGCCGGTGCCCTGAGCCTTGCACTCATTGATTTTATCTATGTCAGCCGCCAAGTCATTCCGCCGATCTACCTCGTCGACGGAGTCATCGAGTTATTCTTCCTGCTTGGATGGACGCTCGCCTTTGCAGTTCATTACTTGAAACGAGATTCCAATACCCGTCACGAACCTTCGAATCGAAACGGCTGATCAGAGAACTTGATCAGTGGGAGTCCTTCGAAAGACGGGTTTCGACTGGTTCTTGTTTCGCGGTTCCCATGAGAAAAACTCCTACGGCGAGCAGGATGATGCCCGATGCAAGAAACATGAGATCGGCAAGAAGATGATTCGGGGTCTCCATCACGTGATGGAGATGCAGGACGTGATGATTAATGATTCCTTCGATAAGTTGAAACGCCCCCCACCCTGCCGCCAAAGAGCCGATAAAGACTCGAGTCGAGAGCGTTCCATTCGCGGACTTCACGGTTCGCCAGAGAAGTGCAAGACCGAGCAGTGTCATCGCCCAGCAAAAGGCGTGAAACACGCCGTCCCAGAACATGTTAATTTCCAGATTGATGACGAGCGCCCGATAATCGAGCTCACGCACAGGATACTTGGCTGAAAGCATGTTGTGAGATTGGAGAAGTTGATGGAACAGAAACCCATCGAAGAAACCTCCTAGTCCAGTTCCCAGGATCATCCCGGCCGAGATCAAGCGGCGGCGATCACTATTCATTCCACGTCCCTTTTTCTCGGAAAGAGGCGGGCAACGGTGTTGCCGAAATGAATTGATAAGATGACCAGAAGAATGAAGGAGAGTGGAAGTGAGAGGAGGAGGATGCGATTTACGAATTGCTCATCGAAAATCTGAGCCGCGACCTCCCGACTGACATCCGAGTTGCAGTAGGGACATCCCAATAAAGGGAGCGCAATAAAGTCTATTCGGCGGCGGCGAGCCGTTTCTAAGAAATTCATGGTCGAAGAGCCTCCCGTCACATTTAATGTGACCTCCGGTGCAATTAAAACGCCGGTGAAGCGACGTCATTCCGTCGCACTCTTCACCCAATTCAGACCATTCAGACATCGCATGCCGGCTCTGCGATTCGAGAAGTCTTGCTGGCCGGGGGTGGCGCGGACGGACGCTCGAGAACCGGGGTGGCATCAAGAGCTCCCAGAGTTCCACCCCAGACGACATGACTGAGAATCATCATGGCATTGCGGTCATTTGGTTCGCGATAGGCACTGGCTCGCATTCCGACCGCAGGCAGCCCCAGCAGATAATTCGCGGCCCAGACGCCCAAACCGAAGCAAATGCCTTCAGCGATTGGTGCCCGAGATCGGTGTTCATGAGCGATGAGCCCCCCGTAGATCGCTCCCATCAGGGCTCCGTAAGAATAATGTGCCGTCCAAACCAGCGGCTGTTTCTGTTCCGCCGGAAGCCGAGACTCTGCACCTGCAGCTGATCCCAAGTCTTCGACAATCTTCTGCGGAGGTAGCGGATCTTGGTGCTGTGCAGGAAGCATTTTATGGATTCCGACCATTGCCGCAGTCATTGGAGCAGTGGCAAGTGCTCCTCCCAAGGCTCCGCGCAGGGCAGAATGAAGTCGGGGTGAAATGGCTGCCATGTAACCTCCCTGAGCAGACCCGAGAATCAATAGACGATCAGTCCCGCTGCTCATTCACAGGGGATCGGAAAGATGCGACGTCTGGCTTACGGGAGCACGATTTGAACGCGCAACGTGCATACCGGTAGACGACGACTCAGGCACCCGTCGATCGGTGGCTTGTCATGCTCGGGCCGCGTGTCGGAATCAACTGGGTCATCAAAGCGGCTCCCACTTCAGCCAGTCCGAGAACCAGGTGGGGAACCCAGATGCGGTCGGCAAAGCCAAAGAGCCAAGGCGACATCGCGAGAATAATACCGCCGAGTGCATCGAGCCCGAGGTGGATCGGCATTGGGATCAGCCCGACGACTCCGCATTCATAATTCGTCATCAGGCTGTAAAGGATAACACCCATTCCCAAAATCATGGGCACCCATGATTCAGGCCCTTGATTCCACTTGAGGAGCCACGGAGCGGCAATTAATACGGCCCCCATCACATAATCCATCACACCATGGACCGCGGTTGGAATGAAACGCATCATCGAAGTTCTCCCTAATTGAAACGTGACAGGGTTGGAACCCGCACATTTTGGACCATTAGGCACAGGCGGATTACGTTACGGGATGAAACAAGTCTCCTCTCTCTGTCAGCCGCGACGCAATTCGCTTTCTGCATTTCATCACCGCAGTCAGGTCCTCATTCTCATCAGCTTGCCAGGCGTGTGTTGTCCAGCGCATTTGGCGTTGATTCTTCATTCAGTTCACAGGCCGAACTTGCCAGTACTTCAGGTTCACCAAGCAAATCGCACAGTGTTCGCATAAATTTTCCGAGCTGGACGGCATCTACCAGTCGATGATCCGCTTTCACAAACAGATTCGCCCTCCTGCCGACTCCCAGTTCTCCGTTCTCGTTAACGACTGGTCGTGACTCAGGAGCCCCCATCGTCACATTGAGCGAAGTCGAGTCAACCGGCAGACGGCTGGCGTGATAAGATCGCAACGGAGGAGAATTTGCGAATCCAAGGTAGTTAATCAGAACGGGCGAGCAGCGTTGACGCTCGGTCCACTGTGTCGCCGGAAGATTCAAGCGGTGCATCCAGAAAAGATTGAATCGAATCACGTGCGGCCGCAGCCATTGAGGAACACGTTTGAGTGCCCGATCCTGCGCATCGTACGGAAAGTTTCCTCGCAGTGCTGAGAGTTGCAGATCCCATGACTCTTGTGCAATTTCTGGAAGGCTTTTTTGTGCAACATCCCGAAGGAGAACGAGCTCGGCTCGTCGCTCTCGCGGATGCTGCATTCCCATGAGAACATTCTGGCGCTGAAATTCATAGATCCGTCGGCCGATGACCCGGCGGTTGAATTCGGGATGGCGTTCAAGTGCAATTCCTGTCGCCTTGATCAAGGCATGGGCGATCGTGACAGGGACCTGATCCTCAATCTGATTCTGATCCTGAATCCACTGCTCGAGCGATTCCGTACAGACTTCTGTTCCCCACGTGATCATCGAATCGCCGGAAGTGTGACATCCGAAGAGATACAGTCCATTCATGAAGGGGACATCGTCCAAAGAACAGGACGGTGATTTCAGAGGCCATTCCATAACTTCTTTCTCAAACTGATTTGAACCGACGATCTCCGCAACTCCGTCGCGGGAATAAGTCCTCCATCCAACACGCTATATCTGTTGCTGAACGAGCTGGGTGATACTTTCGACAGATTTGAAATGTCTTGGCTGAATGGCCCTTGGCGGTAATGTAATTTGGAATTGCGATTCAATTCCGACAATGAGGTCCATGAGTGATAGCGAATCGAGGACACCTGCCGCCGCGAGATCTGTCTCTGCCGAGAGATCCTGCAAATGTGGGAACTGTTGGTGGAGAAGCTCGATAATATCTGCGGTGATCTGCTCTTCAGGTTTCACTTGTCGAAGGACAGGCGGCATGATTCAGCTCCATTCGTTAAAGGGGAAGATGAGATTGAAACCTGTTGAACAGACTTTGGGACAGCACGTTGCTTCCAGCCGGACAAAGCCTGCTGCTGCAGCGCACGACGGTTGACTTTTCCGTTCTCGATGAGCGGCCAGGACTCAATGGTCTCGGCGATTGACGGAACCAGATAAGGAGGAAGTGATCTCCGGCATAAGGCGATGATCTCCTCAATTCGGACGGCACATGATTCCGGCTGGCGAAGAAAGAGAGCGAGTCGAAATCCTCCAGTGGGAATCTCAAAAGAAATTGCCTGAACTTCCTTGAGATTGAACTGGTCTCTCACGAAAGTTTCGAGTTCCAGGGGATGAACCCGGTATCCGGAGATCTTGACCAGTTCACTGGCCCTTCCCTTTGGATAGATGAAGCCATACCCATCGATAGTTGCGAGATCTCCTGTCTCCAGCCATTTATTTCGGAGGACCTCTGCTGTCCCGGCCGCATCATGCCAGTATCCCAACATGACATTGGGGCCCTTCGCGATGAGCCTTCCAACATCTCCTGGCTGTGAGATGGGTCGATCATGTTCATCGACGACACGCAACTCGACCCCTGGGATTCCCTTCCCGATTGAGCCGCTCCGCTGTTCGAGGCACTCAGGCGGCAAGTAAGAAAGTCGGGCTGTCGCCTCGGTCTGACCATACATCACATACAGCTCAGCCGGTCGGATGCGTTGCGCCAATTCCAAAGCCAGCGGCGCAGCGAGTGCTCCTCCTGCGACACTCATGTAGCGCAGCGACGTGAGAGGGATCTCGCCAAGAGACGACCGTGTTAAGAGAGACTGCATGAACTCGGGAACACCACTGAGACTGGTCGCTTCGAATCGAGCGGCAAGTTCGAGAACGGGATCTGGAAATCCACCGTGCGCGCCGAGGATTAGTGCCCCACCTGAGAGCAGATGCGACTGCAGAATGGAGTTTCCGAAAGCGTGATAGAACGGAAGCAATGCAACGGCACGCTCCTTATGATCCAGACGAAGATATTCGATAATACTGTGGGCATTGGAGAGAAAGTTTTGATGACTGAGCATCACCCCTTTTGGCTGTCCGGTCGAACCCGATGTAAAGAAGATCGCCGCCAGATTACGAGGTGCTCTGGGTTGGTTCGTCGCTTTCTCTTCTGGAGGCGGCGAGATTTCGCAGGACCCGTCTGATGTCAGAATTGCAGCGGGTTCGCACAACTGCAGAATTGTGTTCAATCGGTTGGCTTCGCATCGGGGAGCAACTGGAACGGCCACTGCGTCAGCCAGCAGAATGCCATAAAACCCGGCGATATATTCAACTGAGTTTTCAGCCCGAAGCAGAACTCGGTCCCGTTCGCGAACACCGCACTCATCCTGTAAACGCCGGGCAACGCCCCGAGCGAGTTCGGCCAGCTCGGTATATGTACAAGTAACAGATTCCGAAACGACAGCAACCCGATCCGAAAACCGGTCACAGGACTCCAGAAATGCCACCGCAAGCGTTTCTCTGCTGTGAATCCCAGGTCTGCCCCGAGGCTTCTCTCGCCTTCTCTGACTGCGCGCCCCATGACTCCATTTCTGGGCGGTCAATGCGAGGATCATTCCAAGCCTTTCCAGGGAGGGCGATTTAGTCCGCACGCGAATGACATTTAGAATTGATAAGAGAGCGAAATTAGGAGGTGCAAATCTCATGCTGATGCAATTCGACGCAGCAGGAAAACTTTGAATTTCTTACAATTCCGGGGTTGTTGACCAAGCCCGAAACCCAAAATTGATCGATTAGCGATCAACAGATCTAAGAAATGACTGCCGACCCACCAAGCGGAGAAGCATTTTTCTTCACGGATCAGCGGCAGAGCTAAAGGCGCGAGACGCCGCAAACGGATATGTTCTGGGACGTCCAGACGGTGAAACCCCTGCCCCACTCCCAGAGACTTTTTGGATGCGGTACCGAATGCCAGTCCCGATCATCCTTTCGCCGGCCGTTACGACGTTGTTACCGGGCTCAGGTCGGAGAAAGCAGCATCGCTACCTGTCACGAATTCACCCAACGAGCAAGGACCACTGCCCCCCGGAAGAGATCCCCTGCAGATCACGCAGCCGGTCGCAGTCGTCTTACTCTGCCGGCGCGACTGCGAAACTGGTCATCTGACCATGGTCGTTGCCAACCGCGAGACGCCGACCAATCCCAGGCCAGTGGACAGCGAGCTGGTGGGAGCCCGCACAGAATGTTGCATTATTTCGTCACGGCAATCGATCTCCGAAAGAGAGCTAAGCTGTAAACAAAGAAGGCGAGTCCCATGATTCCGACCGTCAAAAACTGAGCCCAGACTGCCTGAAATCCGCCGCCCCGATAGATGATGATCTGTGAGAAGCTGACGAACTGCCGCGAGGGAAGCAGGTAAGTCAAATACTGCAGCCAGACCGGTTGACTCTCGACCGGAGTGGAGCCTCCTGAAAGAAGTTGCAGAATGCTGACCACGAGAATAATCAACAGTGAGAACTGGGCCATAGTCCGGGAGACCGTTCCCAGAAAAATACCAAGTGCCGTCGCGAAAAAGAGGTAAAGGACCACGCCGGACAACCAGAGAGTGATGGATCCAGCAAAGGGAACTTGCAGTGCCCACTTCACGACGAAGAACATCGATATCACCGTCGCGACCAGAATAACGAAGCTATTCGCCAGCACTTTTGCCATTGCGATTTCAAATGCATTGAGCGGCATCACCAGCAGATGCTCGAGAGTTCCATGCTCTCGTTCACGCAAAATGGCGGCCCCAGTGAGAACGACCGTTAACAGTGTGATCTGATTAATAATAGCCACAACGCTGTTGCGCCAGGAGGAAATCCCGTTTGGGTTGAACATCTTCCGAATCACGAGATTGAAAGGCGGCTTGGGGGTCTCCTCAGTTCGGTAAATATAGTTTGCCACGCGATCAGTAATAATATTATTGATATATCCGGCCCCCACTGCCGCCTGCTGCATTGCGGTTGCATCAATATTCAGCTGGATACTTGGAGAGCGACCTGCCTTCAAATCTAATTCGAATCGCGAGGGGATGACGACCACGAACATATACATCCCTCGGTCCATTGCGTCTTCAACATCGCGAGCGGAAATCAGCTGTGGAAGCTGAAAACGTGGCGGATAGAAAGCGTTAAGAAGTTCCTTGGCGAGTGTTGAACCATCCTCATCGACGAATGCCAATGAGGCATTGTTCACTTCGCTTGAAATCCCCGTAGCCTGAATATAAACAGAACCTGTAAAGGCATAGATCACAAACAGCAGCATCACCAAATCACTGCCAAAACTACGGAGTTCCTTAAGACTCAGCCAGAAAATGTTCAGCAGGGACTTTGAGTTCATCGTTCCTGCTTTCTGAGTCCGAGCATGCTGAGAATCCAAAGAATGGGAACACAGCTGGCGAGAAAGAGCAGATCCGGCATCATCAATGCGGCATCCAGTCCTTTGGTATACGCCCCGACACTGGCATGCATGTAATACGTGGTTGGCCAGAAGGAACCGATGAGCCGCGCTCGCCCTTCCAGTGTTGAGACAGGCTGCAGAAGTCCGGAGAACTGGATGGTTGGCATCATCGTAATGATCGCCGTGACGAAAACTGCAGCGACCTGACTATTGGTGAATGTCGAAATCACCATTCCAATCCCCGTTGTCACCGTAACATAGAGCAGCGTGCAAAGGATCAGCATGACCAGGCTGCCTTTAATCGGCACTCCGAATACGATAAGTGCCAAACCAAAAAGAATGAAGAAGTTAATCATTCCAACAACGATGTAAGGAATCTGCTTTCCGATGAGATACTCAATTCTCCGGGTCGGCGTGACGTAAAAATTGATCATTGACCCCAGTTCCTTCTCCCGAACAATACTGACAGCCATGAGAATCGCGGGAATGAGAATCAGGAGCAATGCAGGCACGCTGGGAACGATAGAATAGATGCTTAGAAATGATGGATTGTACATGTATCGATCTTCAATCCGAGCGGTCACCATCGGCGTATCGAACTGAAGACCATTCGACGGATCATTCAGCATTGCCCACTGAACCCCCTGAACATACTGAGCCACATTCTCCCCGCGGAACGTGTCGGCTCCGTCCACTTCGGCGAGGACTTCAGCAGGGATCCCTTTTCTGAAGTTTCTACCGAAGTTTGGCTGAATTTCGAGGAGCAGCGAAATGGAATCGGACTGAAGCCGATCCAGACCTTCCTCAGATGAATAGACAGGCGGCATCCTGGTGAAATAACGAGCCGTTCCTGCAAACTGTTCGAGATATGTTCGGCTCTCCGGAGTCTGGTCAAGATCCATTGCGGCGTAACGGATATGCTCGATATCTGTTGTCAGTCCGAAGCCGAAGGTGAGCATTAAGACTGCCGATCCGACGAATGCAAAGAGAAGACGGACCGGATCCCGAATAATCTGGACCGCTTCATTTCGGGTATATGCAAGCATGCGGCCTACAGCCAATCGGGCGCCCTTCAAGGAAGCATGACCAGCGGCACCGCCGGTTTTTACTGGAGTCGACTCGGGGGCGGATTCATCGTCACCCCGCACATTCTCCGCGATCGCTTCCTCCATATAGCCGATGAAGGCTTCCTCTAAGTCTGCTGCTCCTCGGGCATCGATCAGTTTCTGTGGTTCATCGCAGGCCAGCACCCGTCCAGCATGCATGAGAGAGATCCGATCACAACGCATCCCTTCGTTCATAAAATGTGTCGTGACGAATATGGTAACTCGCTGATTCCGAGACATGTCAACTAAAAGCTCCCAGAAGCTGTCCCGGGCGACCGGGTCAACGCCCGAGGTCGGCTCATCCAGAATGAGCATCTTCGGCTCATGCAAAACCGCGACGGCCAGAGAAAGCCGCTGACGCAATCCCATGGGGAGTTCACCAGCCAGGGCGTCCAAGTGCGAACGAAGTCCAAACTTGTCGACGAGTTCTTCAATGCGAGCCTTCGCTTTGGCGGCAGGCAGATGAAATAACCTCGCATCAAGAACTAAGTTCTCCCGCACCGTCAGCTCGCCATATAGCGAGAATGACTGAGTCATATAACCCAGGTTACGTCGAACCTCGATGCTGCCGGCTTCGATTGATTTCCCAAACAGCGTTGCGCTCCCTTCAGTCGGAGGCAACAACCCCGTCAGCATTTTCATGGTGGTGGATTTGCCACAGCCGTTAGAGCCGAGAAACCCGAAGATTTCGCCTCGCTCGATCGAGAGTGTGACATGATCAACAGCGGTGAAGTCGCCAAAGCGGCGAGTCAGGCCGTGTGCATCGATTGCAATCTCCCTCTCTCCCGCTGGACGGGGGGGAATCAACAGTTCAGTGTGCCCTACTCGCTTTTCTTCAGGCAACAGAGCAATAAAGCACTTTTCCAGGTCGGATGTGTGCGTTCGCTCCATAAGAGCAGCGGGCGTCCCGACTGCGAGGACCCGACCGGCATCCATAGTGACGATCCAATCCCACCGTTGCGCCTCATCCATGTAAGCTGTGGAAATGATCACGCTCATTCCTGGCCGCTGGCTCCGGATGTTGTCAATCAGTGCCCAGAACTGCTGCCGAGAGAGTGGGTCGACGCCGGTGGTTGGTTCATCGAGAATTAACAGGTCCGGGTCATGCACAAGAGCCCCACACAATCCAACTTTTTGCTTCATACCACCAGAGAGCTTGCCCGCAGGTCGATCTGAGAATGGAGCGAGTCCGGTTGCTTCCAGTAAGGTTCGTATGCGGACGGGCCGCTCGGCAGCGGAGAGCCCAAAGAGTTGTGCCATGAAGTCAACGTTATCATAAACGCTTAACTCCAAGTATAAGTTCTTCCCCAGACCCTGCGGCATATATGCAATGCGGGGACAGGCATCATGCCGGTGGCGGACGTCGGCGATATCTCCATCAAGTACCGTCACATGGCCTTGCTGCAGCTTTTTGGAGCCGGCGATAATTGCCAGCAAAGTCGATTTCCCGACGCCGTCCGGCCCGACAATACCGACCATTACTCCGCGGGGAAAATCAATCGACAGGCAATCAAGCGCAACTGTCTTCCCATACCGATGAGAGACATCTTTCACGGAGACGACAGGTGAATCGCTCGAACTTGACATCTCGCGCCTAGGCCTAAAACCAGGAAGCAGAAGACGATGGAAATCTGAACCACATTACATCGCTTTCGACGACGTCTGTGCTGGAGCCGCGGAACTCGGAGTCGCTGGCTCGGGATTGACAGGTTCACCCTCAGCAGCCGATTCGCCTGAAGATGCAGGGGCCGGAGGTGCTGGAACTTGTACCACATTCTGCAGAAATGCGGGCCACTGAGCATTCTCATCAATCTTCACATACCCGACGCCACGAACACCTGTCTTGACGCTCTCGATGTATGAGGACACAAGTTCTTCAGGAACCTGGATCTTCACGCGAAACATTAGCTTGTCCCGCTCACTCTTTGTCTCGACTTGTTTTGGAGTAAACTGGGCTTCAGGGGAGACGAAGCTGACGTATCCCGCAGCGGCTTTGTCAGGTGCAAAGTCAACCGTAACTCGCGCGTCAGCTCCGATCTTCAACTGAGATGCGATCGCCGATGGGAGAAAGATCTCCATATAAACATCTTCCAGGTTGACCAGCGTGAGGGCCTTTCCTCCCGCGCTCAAGACTTCACCCTCCTCTGCTAGCCGATAGAGAACCCGGCCTCGAACAGGAGATTTCAGGATCGCGTCATCGATTCGCGTTTCGATCTTATTCGCTTGTGCCTCTGCCACCCCCACCTCCTGCTTCGCCGTGCGAAGTTTCGCTTCGTCTTCGGCTAAAGCAGCCTTCTGCACCTCCAGATTCGCTTCACGTCGGTCGTACTCTTCCTGAGTACCGGCGTTCGCAACCAGTAGTTTTTTATACCGGTCGAATTCAATCTGCGCGAGATGAAGTTGGCTCTTTGAACGGACCACTGTCGAATTGCTGGCTGCCACGCGCTCCTCAGCGGACGCGATGTTCGCCTTTGCTTCTGCGAGTTCAGCTTCGAGTGTGGAAGTGTCCATCTCGACTAACACTTCCCCCCGCGTGACGATGCTTCCCTCTTTAACTAGAATCCTCCGCACTCGAAGTGGCTCACGAGCGGCGATGTCGACCAGCTTGGCTTCGATCCGGCCGTTACCAGAGACGATACCGGCCGGGAGAGTCGTCTGCTGCGACGTCCAATACTGATATCCGACGACTCCAATCACGGCCACCACCACCAGGACGACTAACAGTTTCTTAATCATCGATTTCTATCCCTGCGACAACTTTTCAGGTGAAACGGTCCTCGGTAGGTGAATCGAATCATGAAGAGCAATCGGAACGCTATCTCGCTGTGATTTCTGAAATATGAAGTTCGCGTCGGCAATGCCATTGGTCCATCTGGCATCAACTTACACTTTTGTGGACAGCGGAGCGTTGCCGCAATCAACTCCCATCGAGTTCACTGAGGACATTGTGGAGGATGTCAGCACTTGCCTGGAGTGCGTTCGCTTCGGCGTCGTTCAGGGGCGGCCTCAGAGTTTCAAGAACTCCGGCCCCTCCGACAATTCTTGGGAGTGACAACGTCACCTCGTTTATCCTTCCAACATTGTTCGTCGGCGAACACACTGTCAGTATCGCTCGTTGATCATGCAGAATCACATCCACAATCCGGGCGATTGCACTTCCGACGCCGTAATATGTCGCCCCTTTTCCAGCAATAATCGTATAAGCCGCACGTCGCACCCCGGTATCGATTTCTGCACGCTGCTCATCTTTCAATTCAATCCCGCGCGCTTTCAGAAACTCCGGAAGAGGCATGCCGCCAACTGACACTAACGACCACGTGAGTACTTCGGAATCGCCGTGCTCACCAACGACGTGACCATGAACATGGTGCGGGTCAACCCCACAGTGAGCTCCTAGCAACGACCGGAAGCGGGCCGTATCCAGAGTCGTCCCTGACCCGAGGACTCGCGGTTCGGAGACTCCGAGTTTCCTCATCAAACGGACAGTCAGGTGTGTCATAATGTCGACGGGATTGGTAGCGACAACAACCACTGCGCCAGGAGCATACCGTGCAATTTGCGGCACGATTTCATTGAAGACCTCCGCGTTTCGCTTCAAAAGCTCCAGACGAGGTTCGTTCGGTTTCTGCCCGACCCCGGCGCTGACGACAACCACGCTGCAACCTTTGACATCAGTAAAATCACCTTTGGATATCTTTAACGGATAGGCAAAAGGAACTGCATGCTGTAAATCGGCGACTTCCGCACTCGTACGCTTCGAATTGGGGTCAATAAGAACTATCTCTCGGCCAACGCCATGCATTATCATTGCATAGGCTGCGGTCGATCCGACCAGTCCCGCGCCGACGACACCAACTTTCATATCACACCCTCTCTGCTGACTATCACGGGCATGTCACGATTGTTCATTCAAACCATTTCCTCTTTGGCATTGTAAGGCTCTACAGGGCAAGCTCTGGCATTCCAGATTTCAGCGGCATATTCGCGGATTGCCCGATCGCTCGAAAACTTCCCTGCGCTGGCTACGTTGATGATCGCACGTTTGACCCAGGATTTCCGGTCGGAATACAACTTCCCTACCTGCTCATGTGCCTTCGTATAGGACGTCAGGTCCGCAAGATGCATGTAGTAGTCAGAGTCCATGATCGTGCTACGGATCGGCTCGAAGATGCCCGGCTCGTTCGGGCTGAAACGGTTGTCGAAGATCAAGTCCAGAGCCCGCCGAGTCTCTTCCTCATGATCATAATGCCAGCGAGGATTATACCACCCACGGCTCTCTGACACCTGATCGGCGGTCAATCCAAACAGGAACAAATTCTCCTCTCCCGCTTCTTCCGCCATTTCAATCGTCGCGCCGTCGCGAGTGCCGATAGTCAACGCTCCATTCATCATGAACTTCATGTTTCCGGTTCCGCTTGCTTCATAGCCGGCAGTGGAGATCTGTTCTGAGATGTCGCTAGCTGGAATCAGACGTTGAGCAAGCGAAACGTTATAGTTTGCGAGAAAGATCACCCGAATGCGGTCACGAACGATGGGGTGGGCCTCAATTGTTCTCCCGACGTTATTGATGAGCTTGATAACGAGTTTCGCCAGCTGATAAGCGGGGGCGGCTTTGCCGGCAAAGAAAAAGGTCCGAGGAGGAATCTCAATGGATGGATTATCGAGGATACGGTTATACAAGACGATGATGTGCAGCAGATTCAGCACCTGCCGCTTATATTCATGAATTCGTTTGATCTGACTGTCGAAGAGCGTTTTCGGATCGACTCTCTCCCCCGTCGACTGTTTTAACCACGCCACAAACCGGTTCTTCGCCTCCTGTTTCCCCTTGAGAAAACGCTCCTGAAATGCGGCATCATCAGCCAGGGAAGTGAGGCCTCGCAGCTGGCTCAAATCGTCAAGCCATTGATCTCCGATCGCGTCAGTGATCAGTTCAGCGAGTTGAGGATTTGCCAAGAGCAGCCATCGGCGCGGAGTTACGCCGTTGGTCTTGTTGTTGAACCTGCCGGGGAACATGTCGGCAAACGGCTGGACGACTCGAGTTCGGAGCAAGTCGGAGTGAATCTTCGATACTCCGTTCGTGCTGTGGGTCCCCACGATGGCCAGATGAGCCATCCGGATTGAAGGAGACTCGCCTCCCTCAATGAGACTCATTCGTGGAATGCGATCCGGCTCCTGTGGGTACCGGCATTGAACTTCAATCAGAAACCGGCGATTAATTTCATAGATAATTTCCAGCAGCCGCGGGCAGACTAACTGAAAGAAGTAAACCGGCCATTTCTCCAAGGCTTCCGGAAGTAAAGTGTGATTTGTATAGGCGAGAGAATCTACCGTTAATTGCCACGCTTCCTCCCATGTCAGTCGATCCTCGTCGAGTAGTATCCGCATCAGTTCCGCAACTGCCATCGCGGGATGCGTATCATTGAGCTGGATAGCAATCTTATCTGACAGGTGATGGATTGTCGGATTACGTGCCCGATAGCGGGAGACGATGTCTTGTAACGAACAGCAGACCAGAAAGTATTCCTGAACGAAACGCAGTGCTTGCCCCGCAACAGTGGAGTCATTGGGATAGAGAACGCGGGTCACGGAGGCCGCGACCACTCTGTCCACAACCGCCCCTACAAAATCGCCAGAGCTGAATTCTCTCAGATCGAACTGATCAGGTGAGGCCGCACTCCAGAGTCGCAGGGTGTTGACATTCCTTCCCCCATATCCAACGATCGGCCGGTCATAGGGAATACCTCGTAGGTTGGACGCGTGCCCCGGAACTGCTTTTAAGTTCCGGTTCTCCAGCAGGAAACTGCAGTTCACCGGAATTGTCACGGTGTCCTCAGATCGTGCCACTTCCCAAGGATCGGCGAGGGCGAGCCATTCGTCTGGCTGTTCAACCTGGTATCCATTCTCAATCGACTGGCGAAAGATCCCGTATTCGTATCTTAAACCATAACCAACCGCGGGAATTCCCTGAGTCGCCATCGATTCAATAAAGCAGGCAGCCAGTCTGCCGAGTCCCCCGTTTCCCAAACCAGCGTCCGGCTCTGTTTCCAGAATCTCAGGCCAATTTTCAATCTTCTCCTCTTGCAGAAACTCTGCGACCTCGGCTTCCAGTCTGAAATTGTTGAGATTATTGAGAAGAGTTCGCCCGATTAGATACTCCATGGAAAGATAATAGACCCGCTTCGGGTTCTCGTGGTCGTACGTTTGCTGAGTCCGTAGCCATTGCTGACTGAGCGTGTCGCGTATGGCTCGTGAAATCCCTTCAAACTGGGTTCGGGCCGTAGCGGATTCGAGCGGAACAACATGGTCCAATACCACGTGATGTTCGTACTCCTGCCTGAGATCAAACGGATCCAGCCTCGACAGACTCGGTTTAACTGCGTTTCCATACTGCGGAATGATGGGTCGAGTCATTGCGTTTTATCCGTTAGGATTTCCAGCATTGCCTGTCTCACGGCAAGAACCGTTTGTTCCTGGACACGCGATCGGCGCAGCAGGAATAGACCAGGTCGAGTTCCTCATCACCAGCATTAATCCAGCCGAGACTTCAAACGTCAAAGCTCCGGTCGGCTTCCTGACGAATCCCGACTTGGAGGTCGACGTCAGAGTATCGCCGTTGGTCGCTCAATCAGTTGTGCTGTTGCACAACTGATTGACTTAAAAGTGACCGCCGTGGATGCTGTCCTTTCACCTGCTATCAGCTAGACGTTGCGAGTGATTGCTAGACGGGAACCGCATCTTCCGCTGCCAGAACTTTCTTCATTTCTCGAAACATTGTAATATCTTCTCGCGTATGAATGACGAGAATTCGCCCTGCTGAGGAAGTGGTAGACAGATCCGTATCCGGCACGGCACTCGCGTTTCTTTCTGTGTCGAGGTTTAATCCGAGGCACTCCAACCCATTACATGCGCCTTCACGAACAGAGGCTGAATGCTCTCCGACCCCTGCTGTAAAGATCAGGGCATCGATGCCTCCCATGGTCACGGCCAAGGCCCCGACAGCCTGGCGGATACGGTCGGAATAAATCTCAAGTGCCAGTCTCGCCTGATCGTTTCCTGAATCTGCCGCAGCCTGCACCTGACGCACATCTGCGGAAACTTGCGAAACCCCCAGCAATCCAGACTGCCGATTGAGTGCGGTTTCCAGATCGGCCGCAGACATGCCATGGCGAAGCTGCATGTCCAGTACGATACTGGGATCAATCGAACCACATCGCGTTCCCATCATCAGTCCTTCGAGTGGGGTCAGGCCCATCGTTGTGCTGATGCTCTTCCCGTGATAAACAGCCGACGCAGAACAGCCGTTCCCCAGATGGCAAATGACGAGGCGTAGGCTTTCCGCTGGGCGATTCAGCATTTCTGCGGCCCGGCCGGTGCAATATGCGTAGCTGAGACCATGAAATCCGTATCGACGGATTCCATAATCTGCGGTCCACTGATAAGGCACAGGATAAACTTTTGCAGCGGAAGGGAGGGTCGTGTGAAAAGACGTGTCAAAGACCGCGATATGTGGCACATCCGGCATTTCGGCTTCCGCAACCTGAAGAGCTTCTAGACTCGGGGGATTATGTAATGGAGCGACAGCAGAGAGTGCCGAAATTTGCATGCGGACTTCAGGGGTGATACGGATGGAGGAAGTAAATGATCCGCCATGCACAATGCGGTGACCGACTCCTTCCACTTTCGCTTCGGCGCCCAGATCCTTCGGGCCGTTTTCCCTCAAACGCGTGAAGAAGAACCGCACGGCATCGGCATGGGTTCGACAGACAAAACCAGCCTTGGCCGTACGCTGGTTGACGCTCGAAAATTCATAACGAGGGGATAACGCCGACCAGTCGACCAAACCTCTCGCCAATGTTGATCCGTTGGCGGAATCCACGAGCGTCACCTTCAGACTGCTCGATCCAGAATTCAGTAACAGGAAACTCACGATGGCGTCCTTTTGAGGCCGACTTCTTTCAATCCGCCGTCAACTCGCTTCGCTCAGTGTTCTCGCTCGTCTCTCAGCGTCGTCTCCCACTGCGAATCAGTGGCGTTTCCTACATGGGGAGAGATTACTTCTTGCATCGCAGATGCTTGCTTCGTTCCTCACGATCCGATCAACATGACAACCGACCTCGGGTTGGTCGGGTAAATGTCGTTTTTAACTGGGGGACATTCCAGCCATGGAACAATGTCTTCCGGTGACCTCAGAGATGTGTCGATCCACCGTCGCCAGGTTTTGTGTTCAACCCTCGGGAGTTCGAAGTTGAGAAGGTCTCCGGTAGCATTCAAGATGAGGTGAAACGTGATTGCTTCGCTCCGGATCTCACCACTGAGAGCAATGCTATGTGATTGGTCGCCCCAATCCGGTTGTTGCAACTTAACGCCGTGCCATGTTTTCACTGCATCCTGCAATAATTCACGCAGGCTGATTCCCTGCCGCTCCGACTTCCGACTTCGGTGTTTTCGCCGTGAAATAACCAGATTGACGAAGCGAAAAACGTCTTGATATTTCTCAGGCAATCTCCAATCAAACCAACTCAAACTGTTATCCTGACAATAAGCATTGTTATTTCCCCATTGAGTGCGACGAGCTTCATCACCCATCAGGAGCATCGGTGTTCCGAGTGAGAGTAATGTCACGGTCAGGAAATTCTTCACCTGTTGGTTTCGGAGTTGCTCGACAGCTGGATCAGTGGTCGGTCCTTCAACACCACAGTTCCAGCTCCGATTGTCATTCATTCCGTCGCGGTTGTCCTCTCCGTTTGCCTCATTGTGCTTCTCGTTGTAAGAGACGAGGTCGTTCAGCGTGAACCCGTCATGGCAAGTAATAAAGTTGAGACTCTGTTCCGGCTCCCGATTCTTGTGGATGTAAATCTCAGGGCTGCCAAGAATACGATCAGCAACCCGTCTCACTGAACCAGATTCTCCTCGGAAAAAGCTGCGGACATCATCACGAAACTTTCCGTTCCATTCGCACCACGCATCACCGACAAATTGACCAACCTGATAGAGACCGGCTGCATCCCACGCCTCCGCCAGCAGCTTGGTTCCAGCAAGAACGGGGTCTGACTCAATATCCAATAGGACAGGCGAATTCGGCATCGGCTGCCCCGAGGGATCCCGAGATAGAATGGACGCGAGATCAAACCGAAACCCGTCGATATGCATCTCCTCAACCCAATAGCGGAGACTATCTAGAATCATCCTTTTGACGACAGGGTGATTCGCATTGAGTGTATTCCCGCAACCAGTGTAGTCGACATAAGCACCAGTCCCTTCCTCCAGCAGGTAGTACGTTGGATTATCAATACCGCGGAGGCAGAATGTCGGCCCGGATTCAGGTCCCTCGGCAGTATGATTGAAGACGACGTCGAGAATGACTTCGATCCCCGCGCGATGAAGTGCCTTGACCATATCTCGGAACTCGTCAACCGGTCCGAACAGATCCTGACGGGAACTGTAAGCGCGGTGGGGAGCGAAGAACGAAACCGGCGAGTAGCCCCAGTAATTCACCTTTCCAATGGGCGCATCCTGCGAATCAAACTGGAAAACCGGCATCAGCTCTACGGCTGTAATGCCCAGTCTTTTCAAGTAGTCAATTTTTTCGACAAGGCCAGCATACGTGCCCCGGATATCGGCATTCAGTCCTGAAGATGGATCCTGCGTGAATCCACGCACGTGCATTTCATAGATAATCGTCTGCGCGAATGAAGTCCGTAATGGACAATCTCCTTCCCAATCATATGTCTCCGGGGAGAAGACGACGCTTTTCATGACTCCGGCTATCTTGTCACCCGCTTGGTCTCCAGCATGGCGATCATATTTTTGCGGAATGACCACAATGCGACTGTACGGATCGAGCAACAACTTCTGGGGGTCGAAACGGTACTTATGCTGAGGATCATCCGGGCCTTTCACTCGATACCCGTAGACTTGCCCTGGTTGGAGATTGGGCACGAATACGTGCCAGTAAAAATAGGAGCGATTCTCGGCAGGATCCAATCGAAAAATTCGGGATGGCCCAGCATCGTCCACACTGTCAAACAACAGGAGTTCAACTTCTTCTGCATTCCGCGAGTACAGGCTGAAGTTCACGCCTTCGGGTACTGCGGTGGCCCCCAAAGGTGCACTTGTTCCGGACGCATGGACTTCCATCATCATGAATCCAACTCAGTTCCATTTGCGTCCGGTTCAGACCCGAAATTCAGGATCAATTGAACGTCGTGCTTTGATCTACCCGTTCTTGCCGCGAGGAATTGAGTCTTCCACCAACTGGAACGAGATCTGCGCGGTCAGACGGTAGAGCAAACGGCTCTAGACGTTGTCCGCTTCCGTTGAAGTTCCCGCTCGTGTGGCGGTCTCGCCTGCTGCCCATTTCCACCCGCTGACGTCGGGGAGGTCGTCACCATACTTTTCAATGTACTGTCGATGCTCGACCAGCTTGTCCTGAATCGCCTGCTTGAAGTACGCAGCCCGCGCTCCCAGTTGCGGAAGCCGGTCAATCACATCACCCACGAGGTGGAATCGATCGAGATCATTGAGAACCACCATATCGAATGGAGTCGTGGTCGTCCCGACTTCCTTGTATCCACGTACATGGAGGTTTCCATGATTGTTGCGGCGGTAAGTGAGACGATGGATCAGTGATGGATAACCGTGAAATGCGAAAATGATCGGCTTGTCCTTCGTGAAAATGGCGTCAAAGTCATGATCAGAAAGCCCATGTGGGTGCTCCCGTTCGGATTGGAGCTTCATCAGATTCACAACATTCACCACCCGAACTTTTAGCTCCGGCAGATGCTTTCGCAATAATGACACGGCGGCCAGCGTCTCAAGAGTCGGGACATCTCCGCAGCAGGCCATGACAACATCTGGTGCGGAGCCGTGATCATTGCTCGCCCAACTCCAGATCCCTAAGCCGCGCGTACAATGCTTAACGGCCTCATCCATCGTTAACCATTGTGGCGAGTTCTGCTTCCCGGCGACGACAACATTGACATAGTTTCGGCTGCGCAGACAGTGATCAGTGACCGACAGCAGGCAGTTCGCGTCCGGCGGAAGATAGACCCGGACGAATTCGGGACGTTTGTTGAGCACATGATCGAGAAATCCAGGATCCTGATGGGAAAATCCATTGTGGTCCTGCCGCCAGACGTGACTGGAGAGAAGGTAATTCAGCGAGGCGATGTCTCGTCGCCAGGAAATCTGGCTGCAGACCTCCAGCCACTTAGCGTGCTGGTTAAACATCGAATCGATGATGTGAATAAACGCTTCATAGCAGGAGAAGAATCCATGGCGCCCTGTGAGGAGATATCCCTCCAGCCAGCCTTGGCATTGGTGCTCGCTCAGCACTTCCATTACACGACCATCGGGCGAAAGATGGTCATCATAAGGATAGATTTCTGCCATATAGCAGCGGTTCGTCACTTCGAGAACATCCTGCCAGCGATTCGAGTTGTTCTCATCCGGGCTGAAAAGGCGGAAGTTTTGACTCGAGAGATTGAGCTTCATGACGTCCCGGAGATACCTTCCCATCTGCCGAGTGGCCTCCGTCATCACCCCCCCAGGCTGAGGAACCTCGACTGCATAGTCTTGAAAGTCGGGCAGTCTGAGGTCACGGAGCAGCAGACCTCCATTCGCGTGAGGATTCGCGCTCATTCGACGATCGCCAGTAGGTGCAAGTTCAGCAAGCTGCGCGATCAATCGCCCTGTATTGTCGAAGAGCTCTTCCGGGCGGTAGCTCTTCATCCAACCTTCGAGAATACGGATGTGCTCCTCGCTGTTCATGTCGCCCATGGGCACCTGATGACTTCGCCAGTAGTCCTCGCATTTCTTGCCGTCGATCTCTTTCGGACAGGTCCACCCTTTCGGCGTGCGAAACACGATCATGGGCCATGCGGGGCGTTTCAAGCACCCGTTCTCTCGAGCTTCCCACCAGATGCGTTTGATCTCAGCGACGACTTCATCCAAAACCCCCGCGAGCTGCTGATGGACGGCTTCAGGGACATTTCCTTCAACGAAGTAAGGTTTGTAGCCCATCCCCTCGAAATACTTACGTAACTCATCATGCGGGATACGGGCGAGGTAACAGGGGTTCGCGATCTTGTATCCGTTCAAGTGGAGAATGGGGAGCACGACTCCATCGCGTTGAGGATTAAGAAACTTATTGCCGTGCCAGCCCGTCGCCAATGGTCCCGTCTCAGCCTCGCCGTCTCCAATGACACATGCGACAATCAGATTCGGGTTATCGAACGCTGCTCCAAAGGAATGACTGAGGGAATAACCGAGTTCTCCTCCTTCGTGGATGCTTCCCGGCGTTTCAGGTGCAACATGACTGGGAATCCCGCCGGGAAAGCTGAACTGCTTAAACAGTCGGCGCATCCCCTCCGCGTCCTGACTCACATCTGGATAGACCTCACTGTAGGTTCCCTCGAGATAGGTCTGTGCGACCACCGCCGGACCGCCGTGCCCTGGTCCAACAACGTACAGCATCTCGAGATTATCCCGTTTGATAATCCGATTCAGATGCACATAAAGCATGTTGAGGCCGGGGGCCGTTCCCCAGTGTCCAAGAAGTCGGGGTTTGATGTGCTGCCGACAAAGAGGCACTTGTAGAAGCGGATTATCGAGCAGATAGATTTGCCCGATCGACAGATAATTCGATGCCCGCCAGTATGCGTCGAGTTTTCCAAGCTCATCATCGGAAAGTGGCTGGTTCTCTGTTGATTCCGCAGCGGAATTGTCCGACAGGGTAGCGGTCGTCGACATCAAATCATCCTCACAAGCGGGGAAGCGGGTCCGAAGAAGCCCAAATGGAGTCACCGCATTTGATATTCGTTAAGTTTGGAAATACTGCCAGCCCTAATTTTGGGTGAGGCGGACTAATGTCCATTCATTTTTGCGATTCCACTCCTGACTGTCTTGATGCTTCGAACATCCACCAGACTCAACTTTTCTCTCCTTGTTTCAAAGTGCAGCAGCGAGGCGGACGCCCGGTGATCGAAGTTACGATAATGTGACGAATCAATTGATGATTTCATCGAAGCGCATGCCCGGGTCTTGTCTCCCAACGCCTTGAAAGTTGGTGTGCGGCATCGCACGGCTGCGCTGAGATCGCACGCATCAGCGAGGGGCCATTTCTCGCAGGCGAATACGGTTTCCAGCGATTCTCCCCTCAAAAGTGACTGATAAGCTCTCTTCCATTTCTCAAGAGCTGTTCTAATCGATGTGGAGATCTGATTGGCACGAGGATCGCAATTCTCTGTTTTCGAAGGACTTCGCCTGCTCCCCTAATTAAAAACGCGAAGGAGCGGTTCTCATGTCGGCACTCTACGGGGCCATGTTCGCGAGGGGAGAGACCTCGACTTGTGCTGACGTGTCTGAATTTCGGACGCTTTTCGAGTCGCTCTCTCGCAGCGGTTGCATGAGGCGACAATGAACAACTTGAAGGAGTGAGATCAATGTCGACGACGTTGCCATCCCGCGTCTCCCGAGGAATCCAATCCTGGTTGCGGAAGAATCCCATCGAAAATTTGAGAGAGGAAATGGACTTTCTGTTCAATCAAATCTCCACTGACTTCGACGGCGGATTCGCTGACGGCATCAAACTTCCTTCGATTGACGTCTCAGAAACAGACAAGTCAATCGAAGTAAAAGTTGACGTGCCTGGCTTCAAGCCCGATGAAATCAACGTGGAAATGCAGGGGGACACTTTACTTATCCGCGGTGATCACAGTGAAGAAAAGGAAGAAGGCGACAAGGTCTTCCATCGCATTGAACGACGTTCAGGCAGCATTCGTCGGTCAGTTCTCCTCCCCGGGACAGTCGATACCGATAAGGTGAGCGCCCGATGCCACGATGGGGTCCTGACCGTGACACTCCCCAAATCCGAAGTGTGCCAGTCGAAGAAAATTACAGTCAATTCCTGATTCAGCCGTTCATTACCCGATCCTTCCGGCCGCGACTTACTGCGGCCGGCGGACGGGAAATCATTTGGACGCATCCGGGCCGATGTGAAATCTCTCAATGAGCCGATACAACTTACGACGGTGAATTCCAAGGGCTCTCGCCGCTTTCGCCTTATTCCCCTTTTCCTTATTGAGCACGGCAATGATGTGAGCTCGTTCGACGACACCCAGATCCGTCTGATCTTGGTTCGCCGATGGGAGACGATTGCCGGGAAGAGATGCGGCCTCTGGAATCTCATGCGGTAAGTCATCCAATGTGATAATTCCGTCGTCGGCCAGAATCAATGCCCTGTCGAGTGCATTCACCAGCTGGCGCACGTTACCGGGCCAGGAATACTTGAGCAGTGCGGTCCGAGCCTCTGTATCCAGTTCCCATCTGCCTCCAAGACAAGAGTCGATCAGAAGATTCATATCTTCTCCTCGTTCTCTGAGCGGAGGAAGATCAATTCTGATCACATTCACGCGGTAATAGAGGTCTTCACGAAATCGCCCTTCACGGACCTCCTTCTGCAGGTCGCGATTCGTGGCCGCAATCACCCTCACATTCACGTACCTTTCCTGATGAGAGCCGACGTGCCGAAGCGAGCCGTCTTCGAGAACGCGAAGCAATTTCGGCTGCAAGGAAAGGGGGAGCTCTCCGAATTCATCGATAAATAAGGTTCCCCCATCGGCGATCTCGAACAGGCCGGTTTTTCGGCTCGTCGCACCGGTGAAAGCGCCCTTCTCATGCCCGAACAACTCACTTTCCACAAGAGACTCGGGCAGAGCCGCACAATTGATAGTTACGAACGGTTGACCCGCTCGTAGACTTTTCTCCTGAACTGCTCTGGCAACCAATTCTTTCCCAGTCCCGCTTTCGCCGTGAATGAGTACCGTCTTGTCGGTCGCTGCCACCCTGTCAATCAGATGAAAGACATCAAGCATGGGCCTGGACTGCCCGATCATTTTTGTTTTCGCCTGCTGCCGCTGAATGAGTTCTCTGAGCTGTCGATTCTCTTTGAGAAGTTGACCCCGCTCGGCTGCCATGCGAGCCCGACGTTCCAGTTCAGCGAGCGCGAAGGGCTTTGTCAGGTAGTCGCTCGCTCCCAATTTCATCGCGGCGACAGCGTTCTCGACCGTGGCCTGTCCGGTCAGGATCAGCATCTGAACCTCCACCTCGGCTTCTTTCACCCGCTGAAGCAATTCCAGTCCGGTGATTCCAGGCATGTTCATGTCGACGATCGCGACATCGAACCGTTTGCGTTCGAACTGCAGCAACGCTTCCTGACCGTTAGCCACATGCTCGACGCGATGGCCGGTTTTAGTCATCCACCGTGCGGCCGTCGCCCGAAAGGCCTCGTCATCTTCCACCAGAAGCAATTCCAACGGCTGGTCAGCCATGGGTTCAATCCAATGAGTTGGTCGATCAAGGTATTGACAATTTTAATCGAAACGCACAGGGCTTTCTATCGGGTGCCAGTTCCGTAAAAGCGGCTCTTCAGGCTTTCTGTTGCAACGACATACATCAGCAGGATAACGATCAGGCAACCCAGAAGGCCTGGCGGTAATGGCACGAACTTGAACAGGCTGGCGAAAGGGAGATATGGCAATGCGAGCGTTAGAAGAGCGACCGCCACGGTCAGCCAGAGAAATAGCTTTCCAGGTCGGCTTCGATAGAACGGCCTTCGTGTTCTGACGACCAGAGCGATGACCAGTTCTGTCAACAGTGACTCTACAAACCAACCGGTGCGAAACAGCGCGGCGCTAGCTGAGAAGAGGCCTAACAATACTCCAAAAGTCAGAAAATCGAACAATGAACTCAATAGACCGAACTTGATCATGAATCTTCTGATCAAGGGGATATCCCAGCGTTGCGGCCGTTCCACCAACTCCGGATCGACTGAATCATCTGCGATGCCGAGGGCCGGCACGTCCGCCAGAAGATTGTTCAGAAGAATCTGACTCGCCAATAGTGGAAAAAATGGAAGGATGAGTGATGCGACGGCCATGCTCATCATGTTCCCCAAGTTCGCACTGGTCGTAGTCAGGACGTACTTAAGTGAATTAGCAAACGTCTTTCTTCCCGCCAGAACTCCTTTGCTGATCACATGGAGGTTTGATTCGAGCAACAAGAGATCTGCAGCCTCTCGCGCGACATCGACGGCTTTGTCGACCGAGATTCCGACATCAGCAGCATGCATTGCAGGTGCATCGTTGACACCATCTCCCAGATAACCGACGGCGTGCCCCATCCTTTTCAGCGCGACGATAATTCGCTCTTTCTGATTAGGATCAACCTCCACGAACAGGTCGGTCTCCTCCGCCAGTTTCCAGAGTGCTTCATCATGCAGTTTGTCCAATTGCTGTCCGGTGAGAACCCGTGAAGTCGACATGCCGACTTTGGCAGCGACATGGATCGCCACCAAGGCGGAATCTCCCGAGATCAGCTTGATCGAAACGCCAAGGCGCCCCAGCTCATGTATTGCCTCCGCAGCATCTGATTTAGGAGGATCCAGAAATGTCAGAAAGCCGAGAAAGTTCAATCGCTGCTCAATCTCACGAGTGTAGGTCGGTTGTTCATCCATCCAGCGTTCAGCGACCGCCAGGACGCGAAGTCCCGCCGCATTCCATTCCTGAGCCTTCGATTGAATCGAGTTCCTGGATGAATCTGTCAGTTTCTCGCCATTGGAGAGCGTATCGCAATTCCGAAGGACTTGAGGAACAGCTCCCTTTGTGATGAGTCTGATGCCGTCAGCCTGACGAACGACCACGCTCAGGCACTTTCTGACGAAGTCGTAAGGAATCTCGGCGAGTTTCTCGACTGGAGGTGGTGCCACCTTACCGGTTGTCTTGATAATTGCTTCATCGAGCGGATTCATCAGCCCGGTTTGCAGAGAAGAATTGTAGTAAGCCGCTTCAAAGACACGGTCTGACGAGAGCCCCTTCTCATCCCACGCACCGTCGAGACGAACAACGCCTTCGGTCAGTGTCCCTGTTTTATCTGTGCACAGGACATCCATACTTCCCAGGTTTTCAATCGCGATCAGTCTCCGCACCAGCACCCCACGCCGGGCAAGTTCTTCTGATCCTCTCGCAAGATTGATTGTCAGAATGACTGGAAGCAATTCAGGGCTTAATCCCACCGCCAATGCAATCGAAAACATTAACGTCTGGATGGGAGGACGGCCCAGGATAATGTTCGCTGCGAAGATCATCGCCATGACGACAACCATCGTCATCGTGAGCAATTCGCCAAAATGCCGTAGGCCTCTGTCAAACTCGTTTTCAGGAGCCCGGAGTTTTAATCGATGAGCAATCTTTCCGAACTGAGTCCCGCCCCCCGTCCGGACGATGACACATTTCCCTGTTCCACTGCGAACATTCGTCCCTTGAAAGACACAGTTTTTTCGGGCTCCAATTCCCGCGTTCGGTGAAGAAATTTCGTCTGCCGACTTCTCCGCAGGAAAGCTTTCCCCTGTCAAAATCCCCTCGTTCACAAAGAAATCGGTCGATGTGAGGAGAACTCCGTCCCCTGGAATGAGACTTCCGGCCGAGAGTTGAACGACGTCTCCAAGGACAACTTCGGTTGAGGGAATGATGATCGGGACCCCGTCCCTCAGCACCTTGGATTTGATGCTGATCCGCTTTCTCAGAGCGGCCGCAATCGACTGAGCACGATACTCCCTGTTGAAACCGATTCCGACGCTTATTGAGAGAATTGTCAGGAGAATTGCAGCATCCACATGCGAACCGGTAACAGCAGAGGCTCCTGCTGCAAAGAAGAGAACCAGCAACAGTGGATTCTTTAATTGATTTCCGAGGACGGAGATCCAGTTCGCCGTATACTCTGGCTGCTGCTGCTGTGTCTCAATGCCTTCCGAGAGACGTCTCTCCGCTTCGATGCCAGATAAACCATGCACCGTCGTGTTCAAACGTTGCAGAAGCACTTCAGGCTCCAGAGACCAATACGCCTCATCGAGCTGTAACGGGGAGGATGAGGCCATCGGAATTCAAGTCCTCGCTGTGGAGAGGCGTTGGGAGCAACTTGCACTTCCCTTGAGCTGAAGCCATCCAGGATCCGATGCAATGAGTATTCCGATAATAATGAGTGAAATAGCTCAGGGTTTGTTCAGTCTTGCAGTACGACAAAAGATTGAATGATGTGCGAATCCGCACACCTCTGAGTCTGATTGAGATTTCGCAAGGAAGTTGTCTCGTGCCTGCTTCAATCCAATTCCCTTCTTAGAGCCCGTTATTAAACTGAAAAGAGCCGACGTCTGGACGCCCGGTATTCAAATTGCAAGCAGCAGTCGTCGACGATTTCGGTTTCTCACTCACAAAATACGTCGCACGGAGCACACCATGGTCAGGAATTCAAATCGACTGGGGCTCGTTCTTCTGCTTGGATTGGTCATGGCGTTCCCACTCTATGGTGACCCGGCTCCTTCTAGCGGAAAGCAAGTCACAACGCCTCAGAACAAGGCGGAGGCAAACAAATGGATGCAGATCAAGTTGAAGTCATCTCAGGAAATTCTGGCCGGACTCACTCAAGGAGACTTTAAGAAAGTCGAAGACCAAGGCCGAAGACTGCTCGTCTTTAACATTCTTGAAAACTGGCGTCTCGAAAATAAGTTGGTCAATGATTCAGACTATCAGGGTCAGTTGAATGCATTCGAATTCGCCACAAAGGAACTTGTCCGCTACGCGAACTCAAAAGACATCGATGGGGCGTTGAACTCCTACCAGCTTCTCACGCGATCGTGTGTCGAATGTCACAAGCTGATCCGCGACGTACCGAAAACGCCTTGATAAGAGGAAAAGGTATTCTGCCTGAAGCGCGGCCCCCGACGGGTTCTTTCATTGACCGACGCGAATTTTTCCTCTCAGGTCGACCGACATGAAGGCAATGATTCTTCGCCGAATTGCTTCGCTCGATGCTGATTCCACTCCATTGGAGTTAGTGGAACTTCCCCGCCCAGTCCCGTCCGAGACAGAAATCCTGATTCGTGTTTCCGTTTGTGGTGTCTGCCATACGGAGCTGGATGAAATCGAAGGACGCACGCCGCCGCCTCGGCTCCCTATGATTCTCGGGCATCAGGTGGTTGGTCGAGTGGCGGAACTGGGGAAAAGCGTCACTCGTTTCAGAATCGGCGATCGAGTCGGTGTCGGGTGGATCTTTTCCTCCACTGGGGAATGGAATGAGAATCTGAGTCCTGCATTCCTCGCGACGGGGCGCGACGCCCCGGGAGGTTATGCAGAGTTTATGACCGTTCAGGAGCGATATGCCTGCGCAATTCCTTCGGCATTCTCGGATGAAGAGGTTGCCCCATTGCTCTGTGCAGGAGCCGTCGGCTATCGGGCAGTGAGGCTGACACAGTTGATCAATGGACGATCACTGGGACTGACCGGTTTTGGCGGTTCGGCTCATATTGTCATTCAGCTGGTTCATTTTCTCTTTCCAAAGTCCAAGGTCTTTGTCTTCGCTCGGGATCCACTCAGTCGTAAGTTCGCTCTGGATCTGGGGGCAGTCTGGGCGGGCGATACAACAGACCGTTCTCCGGAGAAGCTGGATGCAATCATTGATACGACCCCCGCTTGGACTCCAGTCGTCGAAGCCCTGAGCAACTTAAAGCCGGGAGGCCGCCTGGTTATTAATGCAATCCGAAAGGAAGACCGGGACAAACAGGCGCTCTTGAACTTGAAGTATGAAGAACATCTGTGGATGGAACGGGAAATCAAAACTGTTGCCAATGTCACTCATACTGACATCGCTGAATTCTTAACGATCGTTGCGAAAATCCCCATCCGTCCGAAAGTTCAGGTGTATCCGCTCAACGAGGCGAATCAGGCTCTCATGGATCTTAAACGCGGCCCAATTCAGGGAGCGAAAGTCCTCAGGATATCTCCAAGCTGAGTGGCATTGAGGGTTGTGTGAGGGCAGAATCAGTCTTTTGAGGCACCTTCCATTGCCGGAGTATCAACTCGCTCCCGCGTCGATTCTTCGCGAATAAGCCTGAGTTCTCCCAAGAAGCTCTGATTGACGCTCGAATCTCTGTGCGATTAATCCCTTGGGAAACCAATTGGCGGTCGGTTGTTCTCAATCAAGATGAAACGAACTTCACATAGGGACTCCGCGGCCCCAAACCAAGCATCGCTCTCTGCAAAATGCGAATCGGACTTTCTCGATCAGGGCGGAGCGTGACTCATCTTGCAACCGAAGTTGCTGTGCGGATTGTCACAATATGGGGCAATTTACATGGTCCTTCATTCCTGTTGGCTGGATGAAACTCCCTTCAAATTGAGCAACAACTGTCCGATTGTGCATCAATTAAACGCAGTCTTAAATCGTCGCCTCTCAGGAACAGGCTTTGCCAGCAGACCGTGTGTGTTGGATTCTTTCTTTGAATCCCCTCTCAAAAGGAGTTTCGATCATGATGAGTGACTATGTATTGCATCAGGACATTCTCGAAGAATTAGAATGGGAGGCGAGTCTCGACTCCTCAAAGATTGGCGTCACTGTAAAAAGCGGTGTCGTCACGCTGACGGGAACGGTTCCTTCATATGCACAAAAGCTCGAAGCGGAACGGGTTGTCAAACGCGTTGTTGGTGTCATGGCAGTCGCCAATGATATTGAGGTCTCCCTGGTGGGACACGACCATCCCAACGATACCGAGATTGCAGAAGCCGCAGTCAATGCACTTCGGTGGAATTCGTCCCTCCCTCAAGGGCAGATTAAAGTCACAGTCCGACAGGGGTTTCTGACTTTGGAAGGGAACGTCGACTGGTATTATCAACGAGAAGTCGCCGATGACGCTGTACGATATCTGACCGGCGTTCGAGGCGTCAACAACCATATCAAAGTCACTCCGCAAGTGAAGCAGTCCGAGATCAGCAAGAAGATCGAAGCAGCATTTAGGCGGAATGCGGAGATCGATGCGAGCCACGTCAAAGTGGCTGCTCAAGGGGGAAAGGTTGTTCTGGATGGAAAAGTTGCCTCTTGGATGGAACGCAGCGCCGCTGAACATGCTGCCTGGTCTGCTCCAGGCGTTTTCAACGTCGAGAATCATCTCACGGTAGGAACATAGAAGTAGTTCCCGAAAGTGGGGTTTAATGGCCTGAAAGGGAGCCACCGTAGAGCAGAAGCGGTCGCTCCCGATTTCTCCAGATCGATATCCTTTTGGGAATTGCGAATTCGAAGTTCGGAAGTCTGGGAACACGCCAAACTCCGGTTACTCTGGATGAATTAAGTTTGTTGCAGTGAGATAGCTCATTTTGAAAGCAACTCGTGCCTAAGCTCTCGCAATAAATGCATTTTGATTGCTGCGCTATCCACGGCTGTGATCTCTGAGTTGCATTCATCGATCATTCGGGACATCATTGGCCTGTCCGCGTCCGATCCAAGCGAAATACTGGCAAACTCAGGCGGATGATTTCCGCTCCATTTTCATAGTGAATTGAGCAATTTGAACGACCGTCCAGGCATCCCACCTCGGACATCACTTCTGGTCCGTATTATGGAGAATTCGCCCCCTCCGTTACGAATTTACATTATTGAAGACAATGTTGATGCGTGCGATCAGTTGCGAGATATTCTGGAACTGGATGAACATCTCGTCTTCCTGGCTAACACGGCTCAGCAGGCATTGGAAGACCCGGCCCTTGTCACCGCTTCGGTAATTCTGCTGGACTGGCAACTCTCCGACGCTACTGCATTCGATTTGCTGCCACGTATCAGCTTGATTGCGCCTACGGCAGATGTCGTCATTATCACCGCTCAGGGCGACTTTGGTCAGGCCGTCACTGCACTTCGCGAGGGGGCGGCCGATTATCTTCTTAAGCCCATTAACTCGCAGGCACTGCGGGGCAGCTTACAACGTCTGGCTCATCGCCGCTGGCTCGCTCAGAAAAAAGCTCGCGCTGATGCAATGTTTCGTAATCTGGTGCAGATTGCACCCTGCTTGATTGTGATTCTTCGACCGGACTTATCAATTCGATATTTCAGTCAATTCGCCGAGACCTTAACGGGGTACCGGTCTGAAGAGGTTCTCAATCGGAATTTTGTCGAACTCTTTCTCCCTGAATTCGATCTCACCGGAACCGCACCGACCATTGACAACATCTTCTCCCAACAACTGCCTGATAGTCATCAGACCGCAATTCATTGCGCAAATGGGACTCAGCGATGGATCGTCTGGAACACTCAGGTTCTCGATGAAAAAGACGGAGATGCCGGAATTCTCGCGGTGGGGCAGGATGTCACCGAGTTTCGACGTGCAACCGAACAACTCGTTCAATCCGAACGGCTTTCTGCGATCGGGGAGGCCATGACCGGCTTAGCTCATGAAAGTCGTAATGCGCTCCAGCGGAGTCAGGCATTTCTCGAGCTCCTTGCGGTCGAGGTGTCTGGTCAGGCAGAAGCACTCCGGCTGGTTGATTGTATTCAAGAGGCTCAGAATCATCTGCACCTGTTGTATGAACAAGTCCGTCAGTACGCCTCTCCAGTTTGTCTGAAACGTCATCCTTACTGCCTGAGCGAACTCGTTGAGGAAACTTGGGCATATCTGGAACAGGCCCGCGCGGGACGCCTTGCCGAACTGCACATCGAAGAGACTGCCGAGCCCTTGAATGCGAAGGTCGATCGATTCATGATTCTGCAGGTCTTCCGCAACATCATGGAGAATTCGCTCGCAGCCTGCGCGGATCCAGTGACCATTTACTTCCGCGGCAAAACCTGGAAGGAATACGGTCAAACGTGGCTGCAAATTTCCTTTCGTGATACGGGACCGGGACTCGATGCGGTTCAACGCCAGCGAATCTTTGAGCCATTCTATACGACAAAAACTCGCGGCACTGGATTAGGAATGACGCTCAGCAAACGGATCGTCGAAGCCCATGGTGGTGCGATCAACGTCGGCCCAGGGCCAGGGACCGAGATCTTGATCTCGCTACCCGCGAATGAATTCGAAAAGGACTCTCCGTCCCGGAATCAACAATAATGTGCCCGCTTGCGTTTCGTGTAGACTCGTGTTTGCAGAGCAATGCTCCACAGTTCCGTAAACGTTAAGAAAGCTCATTCGGAACTGCCAGCTAGCAGAAACTCAGCAGCATCTTCCGGCAGCACAGTATTGATCGACATTCCACTGCCCATTTCAAAGCCAGCCGCCGTGGAAAGTCTTGGCAGGATACGAATGTGCCAGCAGAATGAGATCTGATTCTCGTCCCCGCGTGCCGCAGTATCAATTGTCAAATTGAAATCCGGATTCTCCAAGCCCACAAAGAGTCGTGCGAGAACTCGCTTAATGATCTCTGCAAGCGGTCGGAACAACTCTTCTTTCATCTCGCTAAATGAGGGCTGGCACTGACTGGGCATGATCCAGGTTTCAAACGGGAGGTGGCTTGCGAATGGAAGAAAAGCAACGAAGTCTTGATTGGTCGAGAGGATCCGTTTTCTGGCCGCGAGTTCTTCTCTTAAGATCACCTGATGTAGACAGCTCCCCTCGCGGTCAAAAAATTGAGCTGCCTCTGCGTAACGCAGTCTCAACATTCGGGGAACAACAGGAGTGGCAATAATCTGCCAATGCGGGTGCCTGAGCGAAGTTCCGGCACGTTCCCCATGATTTTTGAAGAGAATGATTGCCTGAAAGCGCCGATCTCTCAGCAAGTCCAAAGAGCGCCGCTGCAGCATACGCAGCACTCTTTCAATCTGCTCCACCGGCTGAGCGGCAAGAACCGCGCTGTGCTCAGGACTTTCTATGACAACTTCATGCGCCCCACATCCGCCCATCTTGTGGAAAATCCGACCAAGTTCAATTCGGCGGTTATCTTCTTCAATCTGCAGTGCCGGAAACTTGTTTGGAACCACTCGAACCTGCCAGGCCTGAGTAGAGCTATCACGAAAGGCATCAATTTCGTGCGGCGTCATGCTTTCATTGCCTGGGCAGAAAGGACAGTGCTGCTCGGCTGAGAGATTGTGGGGGGACGATGGTACGCTTTCTTTGTCCGTCGCATGAGGTCGTAATTGTCTCAGGGGCGCAAAGACGACCCAGTCTCCCGTGGTGCAGTCAAAACGAAGTTCCGGCATCGTTGAGCTAACCTGTGGGTGTCGACGAGGAACCCGGATCTGGATTTATGACGGGTTGACCCGGAATTTTAATTCCACTTCCGAGATGGACAACTTTTGCAAGTTCCATCTCCTTCTGTTCGTGACATCGCAGCGAATCCAGAATGGAATCGAATTCTTGACAGGCATTGACCCAAGAGAATTCACTGCTGGTGTATATCTGCAGACGGTCTGTAAGTCCTTTTAACCTCGCGAGAATCTCTGAATGTTCCTCGACCAGGCGGATATAGGTATTCGGATCCGCACTTGCTGCATTCGCGAGATGTTCAAGATGCCCAGACTTCTCCTCATGCTCAAAATGATTTTTGAGGCCCTGATAGATCCGCGACAGATGCAGCCCCAGCTCTCCAAAATGTGGATAGCCCATCTGTTTCATTTCCGTCCACCATTCTTTCCATTGCTGGACGGCCTTTTCAACTAACTTTTGTTCTTCTGCAAGCTTCGCGCGGAGGCGTTCTGAACCGACGTCGGTCAAGTGGTCATTCTGCTGCAGCTGGCACGGAAACTGGGGAGATCCTGAAAGCATTACTCACTCTCCCGCCTTATCGGCAAGTGCTCGCTGGACATAGGCCGAGAGTTCTTCTGGTGATGCATGGGCAAGCTCCCGGTCAAACTCCGCCACGACCATTCGTTTCAGAAGCTCTGGCATCTGATTCCGCAGGGCCCCTAAGAAAAGTGGAGGTGCAATGATCAAGAGTTTGCCAAACTCATTCTCCAGTCGGCCTCGTTCCAGAGCTTCTGTGACCTCGGCAGCGAATTCCGTCGCAGTGATATGGCGAAGATCGACTTCTGGATATCCCGCGCTTCGGAGTCCGCTCCACCCAGACAATCGGCCCGGGCGATCTGTGGTCACATCGCGAGGCCTGGAAGCACCTTCCGCATGAATCAGAGTCTGAATCTCCTTTAACGAAGCTGGTTCGGTTTCCGAAACGAGGAAAATTCTGGCGGTGGACCGATCCGCTACGAGAAGCCAGATTTGCGACGAAGTAACAGGATCGTGACGGAATGTCATGAGACTCTCCATTCTCAAAATTTGCTGTTCTCTCGTGACTTCGAGTCGCATAGACAATGCCAAACCGGAGCATCGCTCAAACTTCTTGATATTTGTCATTCAGCCAGATGGTTCTCTCACTCGAACTGAAAGTTTCTGCCAGACAGATCCAGACAGATATTGTTGAATTGCGTGAATCCTCCCTTGGATTTAGCACGCAAATGGGTCCCCACTTTTTGCAAAGGTCGGGTGTCGAAACCTGCTTGCTGCTGACGGTCATCAGCTGCGGCGGCCAACAGAGCAGGCGAGCACAGGTGTGCGAATCAGCACACAGGAGAACCCTGCCAGAAGACCCTTTCCGGGGGAGGCACCAGTTATCCGCAACGAGCGATTAAAGAAACAGCTGTCTGGACCTCTTCCTATACCATTCATAACCCCACCCGATCCTTCTCTCTGCAGCGACCTGTCGTGACTGTTTCACTTCAGTCACAGCGTCCGTCGCTTGCACTCAGTTTTGCCGTTTCCCCTGCCGGGATCTGGTCTCAGCCGAACTGCTGCCCATCTAGCAGGAAATTCATCTCGTGAACGATCTGGTCAAACTCTTCCAGACTCTCCCCAGTGCAGCGCACATTTGGGTTAGTGAAAGATCCAATTCCTCATGGCCGGTACGGGTAGACTAGAATGCAAGATGGCTGAGAACGGAAGTGGGACGGGGAGACCGCTCAGCTGGTGCAAGGCGATTCCCGGGTACACCAGCCTCGAGATTGGCAGCGATTCATGAAAGACCACTCGTGGTCGGTCACGAACTTGCCATCTTTCGCTCGCTTTGCATCTCAGGTTGGCGAGAGGGAGATTGCGAGCCGCGAAGGTCCTTGCGAAGAAACAGCGCACTGAGAAGGAGGCAAGCGGCGCCGATGATGGAGATCAAGTTCGAGCAAGTCTGAAAGAATGCCAGGCGAGAGCTATCTGGGAAGATCATATCTTTGCACAGCAATAATGAGATGCTCCCCCCATATCCGAGTGCATCTGCCAGATAGATGCCGAAGACTGCGTTCCCTCTGGCTCTTGTTGCTGCCATAAATCGTTCGAACAGAACAGCATTATAAGGAACATAGCCCAAATATGCCCCTAGTCCCGTCAGGACCATAAACGTCATTCCGTTGATGACCTGAGTGCGAAAAAGAAACTCGGCCAGGCCAATGGTGACCATTCCGGATAGCATCACAGCATAGATCGCCCAGAGCGCTGTCCTGCTGGCACGGATTACCGTCAGCAATCCCAGCACGGACGTGACCAGTATTGCGATCGGCAGTTCGATTCGGGTCAGGATCGCTGGCACAGAGTCGTAGCCCAGTTCCTTTACGATCTGGGCGACGTAAAGATCCCGGTAGTCGCGATACGCTGTGAGAAGAAAATAGAAAGCCAGCGCTGGAATCAGCGTCCTGTAGTACGCCCGGAGAAGCTCGCGGCGGTCGGCTGACGTCATGGGAATCCGCTCATGACGCTGCGTCACATCGACGGCATTCGGAACAGGCAGACGGTGCAGGAAGTAAACCGCAATCAGAAAGGGCGGCAGAAAACAGAGCCCGGTCACCGCCGGCATCCAGATCTCAGAGAAGAGATCCTGCTTCACCCACCAACGACCGACGTCCTTGACGACACCGCTGCCGAGAATGAATGAACAGGCGAGAACCGACAACATCAGGTCGGACATCCGGCGCCCCTCCAGATAGCGAACCATGAAGCCCCAGATCATTCCGAGCGGAAGTCCATTCAGAAACATGGCCATCAGCTTCCATTTCTCAGGAAGCGTTGCCAGCATCACCAGTGCCCCCTGTGCCATACCGATCAGGCAGAGCAACAGGATCCACATCTGCTGTCGGCGAATCTGGGAACAGGCGGAGATTCCGAGAAACTTCGATAGGCCATATCCGAAAATCTGACTGATGACCAGGGCGGTCTTCAATTCGATCGGGCCGGTGCCGACGTACTCTCCGGAGAAGTCCAGAACCATGAACGGTCGCCGGAAAGCACACATGGCGAAATAGGCCGTGAACGCCGCGATGGCACCGATGATGGCACACTTCAGCGACCCGTCGCCCTGCTTCGTCATAGATGAATCGGCATAGACGGTCCCAGTGGTCATTCGTCTCGACTTCCCATTTCCATGTCGACGGAAAAGCCAGGCCGAAGCGTGACACCATTGCCCCAACCTGCCGTAAATTGAACACGACCGTCCTTAACCGCGACTCCAACGGCCGGATCATCCGACAGCAGCGCGGCCCCATCGAGGTCCGCGTAATCCAGAGCGGGAAGCAGTTGAGCCGCCGCAGAAATCCCGACAGATGACTCGATCATACAGCCGACCATGGTCCGCATCCCGAGTTCTCGTGCCTTACGAAGCATCCGTACCGCAGGTGTCAGACCACCGCATTTCACAAGCTTAAGATTCACGCCATGAAATACTCCATGGCACTTCTCGACATCTGCTTCCGTGCGACAGCTTTCGTCTGCAATGACAGGCAGGACGCTGTTGCGAAAGACAGCTTCGAACTCTTCCCGCGGGCGATCATATGGGAGTGGCTGCTCAATGAACTCCACGCCGAGAGCCTTCAGCTGATGCGACATCGTCACCGCCTGTTCCACCGTCCATGCACAGTTTGCATCGACCCGAATGACGGCATCGGTCTTTCGGCGAAGAGTCTGCACAATTATCAGATCATCCGCCGTGCCCAGCTTGATCTTATAGATCGGCCAGCCAGGCTGCTCGCCCAGCTTGCGGACCATCTCCGGGACCGAATCAATTCCCAGCGTGTAGCTCGAAAATGGAATCGCATCCCCCGACAGCCCGAGCAGTTCACGAGTGGTGATCTTGTTGACCTTGCCATAGAGGTCGTACGCGGCGCAATCCACTGCAGAGAGTGCAAAGGTGTCATGTGGAATAACCTCACGGCAGCACTCGTACAACTCCTCCGGGGTTGCCAGTCGACGATCGGCCAGGGCATTGGCCACCTGCTGCAATGAACTCTCCAGTGACTCATAGGTATGGCGATAATACGGATTGCACATCGCCTCCCCATAGCCGGTTTCGCCGTCGGCGGACAGCGAAACGATTAAAGCCGACTGGTGCCGCAATGTTCCCCGTGCGATGGTGAAGGGATCTCGCAGAGGGAGCGCGACTCGTTGCCAGGAAAGTTTCATGCCTTCAGCCTTTCCTGCAGGCTCAGCACGGCGTCGACCAAGACTGCTGAACCATCGCGATAAACGTCGCAGACAGGCAACCCGGTCCGCTCATACACCTCTCGCTTTTCCTGCTCCGCCTGCTCTGCGGTGATGTGTCGACCGTTCATTGCGATTCCGATAATCTCCGACGGGAAACGCTGCGAAGCAATGCTTCTATAAAGCTCTAGGTAGGTCTCCATCAACTTCAGCGGGACGTGGGGCATCCCTTTCACGTGTTGACGAGCCGCTTCATAGCAAAAGACCAACCCTTGGGGGGCACAGCCATGCAGCAGGCCCATCGTCACTGCAGAGAAGGCCGGATGGGTAATACTCCCCTGCCCTTCGATCAGCAGGATCTCGTGGTGCTGGTTTTCAAGAACCAGCTCTTCAATGGTCCCATTCACGAAGTCAGAAACGACGCAATCGATGGGGACGCCGTTCCCGACGATCATGATGCCCGTCTGTCCCGTCGCCAGGAATTTGGCATCACGGCCGCGAGCAATCAGTCCCTTTTCAAGCTCGAGTGTGGTCACCATCTTCCCGACACTGCAATCATGACCGACCGCGTGAATTCTCAGGCATTCCTGTCGGAAATCAACCGCTTTAGCAGTCTTCCGGAAGTCATTTTTACGCACGTCGATCAGACGGCTACCACTGACTCGCGCGGCCTCTCGCATTTCCTCATCGTCACAGAGGAAGTCGTGCAATCCGGAGACAATGTCGAGTCCGGCGCGAATTCCGTCAAGCAGAATGACTCGCAGTGATTCTGGCAGCGTTCCCCCGGCGGCCGCGATCCCCACGAAAACTGCGTCGGGAGAATCCGCTTCTGCAATAGAGCCAAGGATAGGAGTATTCCCCCCAACACCCAGGCGTTCTTGAGCAGTCTTTCCTTGATGGGCTCGGTCGATTACTGCAATGCAATCAGACTCCCGATACCGCAGCAGGCTCATCGCGGTTTTACTGTTCAGAATCGGAGCGTCGTCGTGGAGAGCAACGACAATCCGCGCATATCCCAGAATCGGAGCAACCTGTTCAGCATATGTCTGTGGAGACTTAGTATTAAATGTCAACATCTTCTTTAACTTCTGGCGTAAAAATTGAGCTTGATCCCCGGCGTCAGATCACGCCCAGACGGATCAACACTCTAATTAGAAATGTATAAGGGGATTCCGGCTCTTCCGATTTGTAAAACACCCCGGGCAGGGCGATTCATGGCGCGACGCTCACTGTCGCGGCGGAATGTGGCTTTCTCAGTGATCTTCCGGCCATTTCTTTCGTCATCTCCCCCTCCTTGACTGCGAACTTTCCATTCACGAATAGGTATCGGACACCCGTCGCCAGTCGTGTGGGATGATCGAAGGTCGCCTGATCTATGAATGATTTCGGATCGAAAACAACGATGTCTGCGGCCTGTCCCACTTTTAGATATCCCCGATCTTTCATCCCGATAATATCCGCAGGCAATCCGGTGCAGCTGCGAATTGCGGCTTCCAGAGGAATGACATTCTCCCGAATCGAGTAGTACCCAATCTTTCTGGGGAACGTTCCGAAACTTCGTGGATGCGGTCGATCTGGTCCCGGCAATTGAGCATAACCATCTGATGCGGTGGCAACCCACGGAAACGTCATCGCCATCCGGACGTCATCTTCGTTCATGGCAAAGTTCACAATCGCCGCCCCACCATTCTTGATGATGAACTCGGCAATTTCCCAAGGAGACTTACCCTCGGCGTCAGCGATCTCTTTAAGATTCTTCCCCGTCCAGGCAGGTCGCTTACTAAACCGGGCAATAACAAGCTGCTTTCCCTGATCCATAATGGTCAGAATTTTCTCGACTTCCTGCTGAATTCGGGCACGGGAAGCCTCTTCGTCCAATCGCCTTACGAGCGCACGGATCCCGCCGGACCTTGACCAGACAGGAAAGATCGTGGCTTCCAGGCTGGTGCTGGCCGCGATGTACGGATATTGATCGGCGGTGACTTTCTGTCCCTGCTGGCGGGCTGCCTCAATCATCGCAATCGAGACTTTCAGGTGCCCCCAGTTCGGGCGGTCTTTTACTTTCATATGAGAGATGTGCACGGGCAACCCGCCCTCCCGACCAATCTGCAACGCCTCCTGAGTCGCTCCAAGAAGGCGCTCATCCTCGCCACGGATATGACTGGCATAGATCCCGCCGCCTGCTGCGATTTCACGGGCTGCTTCGATCAACTCGGCGGTCTCAGCATAAGCATTGGGAGTATAGATCAGGCCGGTCGCCATCCCCCAGGCGCCTTCCTTAATCGCTGTTCGGGCAGTGTCTAGAATTAGCTCCATTTCTTCCGGAGTCGGCTTGCGGTTCACTCCTCCGACGACAGTCGACCGTACTGTCCCATAAGGCAGTAAATGGGCGACGTTTGTTCCGGTGCCATGTTGGTCTACCTTGTCGTAAAAAGCCTTCACCTCAATCGGCCCCATCCCACAGTTCCCGGTGACTGAGGTCGTGCAACCCTGAAGCAGGTAGCACTCCGCGGCTCTGACCTTCAGATCATCGGAAGCAAATGCAGAGTCACTGTGTGTATGCAGATCGATGAAACCGGGGGCAATGACCAGGTCCTTCGCATCGATCAACATCCTTCCATCGGGGCCGGGCCCACTCCCGACTCCGGTGATTTTTCCGTCCTGAATACTCACGAAGCCGATAACGGGATCATTCCCGGTTCCATCGTGGATGATCCCATTGCGGATCACGATGTCTGCCTGTTGGGCATAGCCGATAGAGCATTCCATCACCGCAAAAATGGAGCCCATCGCCAGCAGCGTCGTGAGCCAAACCATTCGCTTTTTGAAAGTCATAAGCTGCTCTTTGAATCGAGTCTCGGGAGGTCACAAACTCAGCAATCGACCGCTCTCGGAATTGGACGCACGCCATACTGTGAATCTCTCTCCTGGATCTCAATACGGAATTCTGCATAATTCATTTCGATTTTGCGCAGTTTCCGTTTCCCCCTCAGCCACAGAGGTTGTCCATCGATGCCAAACCTTCGCAAAGAGGTTGCCTTGCTGATTGATCCTGGAGACAGCTGGGGAAGACGCGTGATTCGCGGAATCTGTGAAGAGGTCCGACAGCACCACGCCTGGGATCTGCTAATCGCACCACGAGACGATGAATGGAGGTTCCGTGTCCCGTCCCGGTGGAAAGGGGACGGCGTTATTGGTGCAATTCGCGATACGAAATCCGCGACTCACGTGAGGTCGCTGAATGTCCCCATGGTGAACGTCTCCTCCTGGCAGGGATCCGGAGTTGGATGGCATCGGGTCAACACCGATGATGAAATTCGAGCGAGAATGGCATTTGCGCATCTCCGGGAGAGAAAGTTCTCACATTTCGCCTACTACGGGCCTCCAAGCCAGCGCTATCCCGACCTGCGTGGGCTCTGCTTCCAGCGAACCGTTATGGACGCCGGCTACTCATGCGAGATGTTCTCGGCCAGTCCCTCCCGTCGCGGGTGGAACTCCGTGAAGCAGCAGACTCTGGAATGGCTGAACCGGACTCCGCGACCGCTCGCAGTCTTCGCCGCCGATCCTCATCCTGCGATCCAGCTGGCCGAAATCTGCCGGGTGGCCGGAATGCGCATTCCCGACGAAATTGCCATCCTTTCAGGTGATACGGATGACCTGCTATGTGAGGTGTCCAATCCTCCATTATCGAGCGTGGTGCTCGCAGCAGAGCGGATTGGAGAAGAATCGGTACGACTTCTCGCCCAGCTGATGCAGCGACAGCAGGTGACCGTGATTTCGAAAGTGATTCCGCCGATCGGAATCATCAGTCGACAATCGACAGACACTCTGGTCGTCGATGACCCTGACTTTGTTCAGGCGCTCCGATTTATTCGTCAAAAAGCCTGCAACGGAATCAAAGTCAGTGACGTCGTAAACATCGTCCCCTGCTCTCGTCGATTACTGGAGCAGCGATTCGAACGTTATCTCGGTTGCTCCCCTGCCGATGAAATCCGCAGGGTCCGAATGGAAAGAGTGAAAGAACTGCTCATTTCGACGAGCCTATCATTGGAAAAAATCGCCACCGAAGCCGGCTATCATTCCACCAGTCACCTCTGCGTGGCCTTTAAAGCCTACACCGGCGAAACGGCTCGAGACTATCGCCAGAGTTTCAGAGCAAACACGGATTCGCCCTAGTAGGAAACGAAGCCAAGTGACCGGCTTGATGCAGGCGAGGCGGATAATAGGACTCGAAGATCTCGTCTGATCACTCCTTCGCATCTGCGAGAAACGGTCGGGCCGGTGCGCAATAGACCCGTTTCGCTTTGACGGAAACGCATTCACCTTCCGGGTATCGCAATGCCGTCAGGCTGCCGCCAAAGACGCAGCCCGTGTCGATGTTCACCGTTCCGTTGAGCCATTTAGGCTTGGCCACGGGAGTGTGACCATAGACAACCAGCGCAGAACCCCGGTAGTTCACGGCCCAGTCCAGCCGAACAGGAAGACCGTATTCATCCGTCTCCCCTGTGGTCTCGCCGTACAGAGCAAATTCCCGTACTCGACCAGAGTCGCGGCCCTGATACTCCTCCTTAATTCCGGCATGGGCCACAACCAGTCTTCCGCCGTCGAGCCCATAGTGGCTGACGAGCCCTTCCAGAAACACAGCAAGCTCCTGACAGAATATTTCTCGGACCCCGTCGGGCAATGCGTCGATTTCCGCAACAGTCAACGCGAAGCCATGAGTCAGGTGCGGATTCTTACCTTTCAATTTTCGTAACAGTTTCATGTCGTGATTACCGGGAACGCACAGGGCGCTCCCGAAGCTGACCATCCCGGCAACCAGCCGGAGCGTATCCAGAATCCGCGGTCCCCGGTCGACAAGATCCCCGACGAAAATGACTTTGCGTCCCGCGGGATGAACGAAGATCGGTCCACTGACGAGCGCAGGTCCGCCGGGCGCGAACATCTCATGTCGATACCCTAGTTCGAGCAGCAACTCTTCCAGTTCATCGCAACACCCATGAATGTCCCCGATAATGTCGAAGGGGCCATGCTCTCCCTTTAGGTCACTGGGAAGAGACATGCGTTCCACATGGACCGCTTCCACTTCTTCTGGTGAGTTCATCACAAAGACGTCACGAAACCCTTCACGATCTAGATCTTTGATTGACCGACGAAGTGGCAACCACCGCTCATTGATCAAGTGGGCGCGCACAGCCCCACTGTCGCGAGCATGATGTCCCTCCTCGCAAACTCTCTCAGGGATGTTGAACACAATCGCGACGGCGGCACAATCGCACGACTTCGCAAGACGAACCCAATCTCGCCGCTCATCAGGGTGGGTGCTACAAGCGTCCACAACCGTGAGTTGTCCCCGGCCCAGACGCTGGGAAACCCGCTCACGCACTTCATTGACTCGTAAGCTGACCGAGCCATGATGATCCTCGGCATTGCCCCCCGGACGAGGGCAATGATGCGGACACATGACTTCTTCACTCTGAAAGTGCTTCCGCGCAAACGTACTCTTCTCTGATCCATTAGGACCGATGAGAACGACAAGGGACAGTTCAGGGATACTAATTGTCACTCTTAAGCCAGATGCGCAGATATTATGAAGGATGCTAAGAAACAGCCGAGTCCGATGTATTGTTCAGCGATGACTGTAACTGCAACGCGTTGATCGTCGCCGCACCGAGCGCAGTGTTGTCGAAGATGCACCATACCTCATGGCCTTTCGTATGGTAACTCCGGATCCGAGCGCTGATTTCCTCAAGTTGCCGGCCGTCGTAGTTTGAGTAATAGATACGCGGTGAACCGTGCAAACGGAGATAGACAACATCGCCGGCAGAGACGTCCTTCAACTGCGGAACAGGTGAGGGATCCGCTTGAACAATCCCGACTTGAAACGAAGAAAGAATGTCAGAGGCATGCTGTGACGACCAGCTGACATGACGTGGCTCACAGACCGCCGGGACATTCGAAATTTCACGAAACTCGCGAAGAAAATTGGCCGTGTGTCCGGGATCGAATTTCAGACTGGGAGGCAATTGAATCAGGTAACAACCAAGTTTGACCCCCAGATGGGATGACTGATCGAGAAAGGCCATGAGTGGCTCTCGTATGTCCTGCAATCGTTGCTCGTGCGTGATCAACTTGGGAAACTTCACGGAAAACCGGAAGCCTTCCGGTGTGTCCTTTGCCCAACGTTCGTATGTTTGGCTGCGATGCGGACGATAAAATGAGCTGTTAATCTCGACGCAGGGGAAGCGACTGGCATATCTCTGCAAATGACTGCCTTCAGGAGGGAATTGGTCCCGCTGATCCCGTGGGATATTCCAGCCAGCACATCCAATGTGTATCTGTGAATGAACTGCCATCAGCGTACCCAATGCTCCCTTTGGGTCATCCCCCTGTAAACAAATCCCCGGAAGAGGCGGCCTTCCTCAAGCTCACTGAAGTCGATGATTCTTACCATAGCTCGACTGTTGCAGCCGACAAGAGCCCACCCCAGGTGGCTCGTGAATTGACGAAGATCTTCGGTCTTCCTGAAAGTTGCCGCAAACATCTTCTCTGAACTTTCAATTGCGAACTTGGAATTCCATCGACGGATTTCTCTCCGATGAAAAAGTGTTTCCATCTTTCAGAAGATCACAGACCCCACTTCACACCCGTATTACGAATTTCAGCATTCGAGCCTCTTCCAGAGAGAACTTTCTATGAGAGAATTCCAGGAAGATACGGTGCTTGGAGAGGATTAGGATTCGACAACCGCGGGCGACAATTTCCCGAAATCACTTACTAGAGGAGCGTTCAGATGATTCGTGCATTTCTGACTGGACTGATACTGGCATCACTTGTTTCCCAAGGTCTTGCAGAGGAGAAGCTACATCAACTTCACCGAGTCGAAATCAAAGAGTCGTCAGAGAAGCCTGAGCCCTCCTGGAAGAAGAGTGTTACGATTGTGGCCGGTGACTTCATCGAAGCCCAGCTGTTCGGAGGAAGCTATCCCGGAGGCATGATCGATAATGTGAAGGTGGAAATTAAGGGCGGAGGAGTCATTGGAAGCGTCCTCTCCAAAGAAGCAGTGTTGCGAGTGGATCAGAAGGGAGCAGTCGGAGGAATTGAACTGGTCGTCCTTCTGAAAAGTTCGGTCGCTGGAAAAGCGGAGGTCTCACTCACGCCAACAGGGGGTGGCGTGCAACCGAAAACCTATGTTCTCGACGTGACCGTGAATGCAAAATAGCCCAGCCGGCAGTTTCACCCCTTTTAAAATACTGACCCGGATTGGCAAGGAATAGACCAATGAGCATGAGGAAAGAAGACCCTCATGCTCATTGCCTTGTTCAATGCATCGACTCCGCGAGTTGCGATACCCACAGAGACCGCTTCTTCCCGCTCCCAGGAGATTCGAACTGTAGACTCTTTCTTCCGTAGATCTTCTTTTCCGGTTGATTGGGCCGGGGCGATTGACGGCACGCTCGACCAGTTCGTAAACCTGCCTTCCTTCTTGGTAAGGTCAATGGATTGCTCTCGACGGCGATTCGAGTTGGCTTTGCTCTGTTAAAGGCCTCTGATTTTGTAGTGTTTGACCTGACGCCTCTGTGCATAGGTGAGTACTCGCAGTGCCGCTTCCCCGGCGTCTCCGAATCAGGGAGAACGAAGAACCTCAATTCGGAAATCTCCTCTCCCTCCAGCAGTAGCACCTGTCATCACGGTCTCCGGTTTCCATTGGGAAACCTGGGTGGTGAATTGCTCGGCTTTGCTTCCTGTCACTTGTCGGCCGAGATGATGGTGGAACACTTCAGGTTGTGTCAGAATGATCTCGGAATGACGTGAGCCGAATCACCCTATGGGACTTCGAACCGTGAGAAAAGCATGATCCTGCATGTCGATATGGATGCGTTCTACGCGTCGGTCGAAGAGCGGGACCGTCCGGAACTCGCAGGCAAACCGCTGATCGTCGGCGGGACGCCGGACCGTAGAGGTGTCGTTGCAGCAGCCAATTATGCGGTGCGGAAATTCGGCGTGCGCAGTGCCATGCCGACGAGCACAGCCTTACGTCTCTGTCCGCAGGTAATCGTTCTCCCGGTCCGGATGAGTTATTACGCGGAGATCTCAGAACAGATCCGGGAGATCCTGTTCCGTTACACGCCGCTGGTCGAGCCACTCTCGCTGGATGAGGCCTTTCTTGACGTGACCAGTTCGAAGCAACTCTTCGGGACCGGGCATGAGATCGCGGTCAAAATCAAGCGGGACATTTGGCAGGAATTAAAGCTGGTCGCATCGATCGGTGTCGCCCCGAACAAGTTTCTGGCGAAGATCGCCAGCGATTTGAGGAAGCCAAATTCACTTGTAGTCGTCGAGCCAGATCAGGTTCAGCAGTTTCTTGATCCACTGCCGATCAGTCGTATCTGGGGTGTCGGAAAAGCGACGAATCAGGAGTTCAAGGAACTCGGAATTCAGACCATCAGCGACGTCCGGCGTCTGCAACGCGAGACTATTTTCCAGCGGTTCGGACAGATCGGCGAACGTTTCTGGGAACTCGCCCACGGACGCGATGACCGCCCAGTGGTTCCTGATCGTGAAGCCAAATCGATCTCACATGAAACGACGTTTTCGATCGACCTTCATGATGCAGACATCCTGCTCTCCTGGCTGCAGGAACTGGCGGAGCAAGTGGCCCGGCGTCTGCGTCGCTCTGACCTGAGGGGGCGAACAGTCCAGCTCAAGCTCCGTTTCGCCGACTTTCGCACGATCACCCGATCCCACACCTTGTCCCAGGCCACGAATATCACTGATGAGCTCTGGCAGGCGGCAGCGACATTGCTTCAGCAGAGTCTTCCTCGAATCCATCGCGGTATCCGGCTGCTGGGGATTGGTGTCAGCAGCCTTGAAAGCCGCCAGCGACCTCGCCAACTCACCCTTTTTGACAACGAGGAACAGGAGAAACGGGGACAGCTCGACGCAGTCGCGGATCAGATCCAGGACAAGTTTGGGGCAGGCATGCTGATGCGCGGCAGCGGCCTTCTTCGCCGGCCTCTGGAACGACCTGAGAAGTGATCTTAGCCCACCATCTGTAAGACGTCCCTCTTGCCCCTTATCGGGCCTTCTTCAGTTGCAGGTCGATGTCGAACTGGTTCGAGCCGGGTTGGATTTCAATGGAAATACCACTGGTTCCGACGTCCTGATAATGCGAAGGAATGGTAACAATGTCCGTCCCCGCGATTGAAGCGTTGACATTGGTAGCGTATGGATCCGCCCCAGGGGGAGCGACGACGGCCACCTGATATCTTCCGGGCTTGCAATCCAGTGAGAATGCACCACTTGGCTGAAGTGTCGAGGTCGCGAAGTCGCCTGATTCTGCGATCATCAATACGGAGCCCGCAGGGACAGGTTTGCCCTCAAGACGCACCAGCCCTGCCACCTGCGCAGAGGGAACGGTTCCCTTCGAACAGCCGGTAATCAGAATCAACAAGACCAGCGACCGAAAGAGTGGTGACATTGGAAAGACGGATTTCGGAGACGTCGACATGAGAAGACACTTTCTAAACCGACTGGCTTTTTGATCTGCCGTCCTCGCCACGCTGAAGACAGCCTTTTTGCTGCCGAACGCCGTGCTGCGCGGGCACTCGGGAGAGCAGACTGCTCTCTAGCCGCTGTGACTTCGCATGGACCGGATGTCCGCACTTTCAGTGTGAGCTCAGTCACGCATTGCGTGGAACGATCTCTTCATTAGCCGGAACGAACGCGAATCAATTGTGCTGGACTCGTCTTCTAATTCAGGGCATCACCGACCACGCCCCCGTCGTCTCGAATTGAAAGATTCCGCAGGACGATTCTGTCCAGGCTGCTCGACAGGAAGCTGACTCCTCCATCTCCGCGGAGAACGTTCACACCACCGGTATGTTCGGAATTCAGAGCGGAGTTTGTTCCATCGCGGTGATTTCCAGCAGCGATCGCGGTTTCGATGATCGTTCCAATTGGATACCGGACCGTGGTCACGTTGCGGCAATATGGATTCGTATTCCACCGATAGTTCGTCGATCCAGCATATGGGCTTGGATTCACTTCCGGGGGCCCCGCGTCTGTGACGCTTCCGATCCAGATGCCCCATTCGGCACTGGCTCGAGTATCAGCCAGCGCACCTGTCGCTGTCTTGGCCTGTGCCGAGTTCTCTCCAACGACGATGACATTGCTTAGCCCATCTGATACGTCACGACTTCTCATGACGCGATTCGAGGTCAGAACGCCGTTTGAACAACCATATCCCTGCTGACTGTTAATGCACCGCCCTGCACCGGTGGGATCCGTGACAGATGCTGCACTCTCAGTGGCGCCTGAGATTCCGGTATAGGAACCGGTCGCAAAGCGATAAGGTCGTTCCGTCCGCAGATTGACCCGTTCGAGCGGACTGGACGGACACCAGACGAAAGCAGGTGTCCACTGATGGAGGACTTCTCCATTCACACCGGATGGCGCGCCGGAGTCGACATGCCCGACCTGCAGTTTGTTATAAATGGCCTGCTGATCGACCATCGGCAGAATGGCAAGAGCCCACGAGTGACGCCCCAGTCCGAGAGCTCCCAGCGGAAAGGTCTGGTACACGTCGTGGTAATTATGTAACGCTAACCCAATCTGCTTGAGATTATTACGGCACTGAGAACGCCTGGCTGCCTCACGTGCCTGCTGAACCGCCGGTAAGAGGAGCGCGATCAGGACAGCAATAATTGCGATGACTACTAGCAATTCGATGAGCGTAAATCCGGATCTTTTAATAGTGACCATTATCGAACCCTCACAGAATGTTCAGAAAGAACAGGTCAGAACGGAACACAGACGCATCGAAACGAGAGCCGACCGGGAGAAGCCCGGTTCTCGAATGAGTCAGCAAAAAGACGTAATTACGCAATCCGACATCGACTCAGGCAGCCTCAGGCTGCTCGAGCGAGACGAGTGAATAGAAAACCTGAGACCAGTGAGGTCAAACTGAAGTCGACGTTCCAGTATTCGAGGAATTTGTCAGGCAATGATGTCGTCGATCGGGCGACCGTGATCGATTTCCAGTCGCTTCCGACCGGGGATCTCAAGTTTTCGCGAGTCGAGTCCGAGTTGTTTCAGGATTGTGGCATGGAGGTCAGTGACGTAGTGACGGTTTTCGACCGCATGAAAGCCAATTTCATCGGTCGCTCCATGGACTACGCCCCGTTTTAATCCGCCGCCTGCCATCCAGACCGTGAAGCCGAAAATATGGTGATCGCGGCCATCGGCTCCCTGCGAACCGGGTGTTCTTCCAAACTCCGTCGCGAAGACGACCAGTGTCTCATCAAGGAGACCGCGCTGATCCAGATCCTGCAGCAGACCTCCGATCGGACGGTCGACCTGCAGGGCGAGTCTCTCGTGATTCGCCTTCAGGCCTCCATGTGCGTCCCATGCCCCGGCTCCGCCGCCGCCATGCTGAATCTGAATAAAACGCACGCCCTGTTCGACAAAGCGTCGGGCGGCAAGCAACTGCATCCCGAACTCTTTGCTCTGCGGTCGATCGATTCCGTAGAGCGATTGAGTGGCCTGCGTCTCCTTCGAGAAGTCAACGATTTCAGGAATGGACGTCTGCATCCGAAAGGCAAGTTCATATGAGGCAATTCGTGCCGCCATCGCTGGATCGTTGGGATAGTCGACGCTGCGGTAAGCATTCAGCTGACGAAGCAGTTGCTGTCCTGCGAGTCGCGATGTCTGCGACATGGGTCGCTCAGGCTGGCTGAAATCGAGAGGATTCTTCGGATCGATTCTCAGCGGCACCGCATCATGAGCAGGGCCCAGATACTGACCGTCCCGGCTATTCCAGTATTCCCGCTTTCCAATGGAAATGAACTGCGGCAAGTTCTGGTTCAGTGTTCCGAGTCCATAATGAACCCAGGCTCCCAGGGTCGGAAACTTTCCATCAATCAGGTTGCGCCCTGTGTGAAACTGCGTCTGTGCTCCGTGATTACTGTCAGTGGTCCACATCGAACGAACGACGGCGAGCTTGTCAGCCTGATCGCCGATGCAGGGAAACCAGTCACTGATTTCGATGCCACTTTCGCCGCGTTTCTTAAATCCAACCTGAAGCGGGTAAAGCGTGTTTCTCTGGTTGCCATTCGCATCTGGTGCGACCGTCCGCTCAATGGCCAGCTTCGCCGGATCCTGTGCCGAGGCAAAGGGCGTTTCCGCGATTGTCTTTCCGCCGTACTTCGTGAGCATCGGCTTCGGGTCGAAGCTTTCCATCTGACTCACGCCGCCATTCATGAAAAGCCAGATCACACTCTTCGCTTTAGGAACAAAATGCGGGCGACGATCAGACGGTGCGGTGTTCGCCCGAACGACTCCGTCCTGATTCAAGATGGCTCCCAACGCGAGGCCGGCAAAGCCCAACCCGGCATCAGCCAGGAAAGACCTCCGGGGAAGAGCGAGACGGTTTTCATTTGTCATTGCAAACGCCCTTTCCACTAGGGTCAGCGGAGGGTGACAAAGTCGTTGTGATTTAACAGTACCCAGACAAACAGCGTTCTGGGGTCCTCTTTCGCGAATGCAGCATCCGTTCTCCATTTCTCGAGAGCCTGCACACTCGCATCGACTTCTTTCTGATCGGGATCGATACCCAGCACCACTCGAAATCCCCGACGGACGAACTTCGTATCATCAGCGTCGGAATGGGATAATTCTTTCGCGATCGCCGGAGCCGCCTCGAGGATCAGTTCACTGTTTGTCAAAGCGAGCGCCTGTTGAGGAACAATGCTTTGATCACGGATGTAGCATTCAGTGACGTTCGCCTCATCGAAAGTGTCTAAAAACCGGTTGCGTTCATTATTTGAATGGAAGAAGTACAGACTTCTCCGCGTCGAAGTCGCCTGTTCACTCATTGGGATGGATGGCCCCCCCTGAGTCAGATCAAGGGTCCCAGCAAGCGTCAGCACGGAATCACGCACGACTTGAGATTCGATCCGACTCGGAAGGCGTCGCCAAAGAAACTGATTATCAGGGTCCTTGGCAATGTTGACCTCGGCACCAGCCAGTGATGAACTCATTCTATATGCAGCGGAAGTCACGATGAGCCGGTGAAGATGCTTCATACTCCATCCATGCTCCATGAATTCGTCGGCCATCCAGTCAATCAGTTCAGGTGACGCAGGTGATGTACTACTTCGTCCCAGGTCGAAAGGAAGCGGAGCGAGCGGCTGCCCGAAATGACGAGTCCAGATGTGATTAACCGCGACGCGGGCCGTCAGGGGATTACGCTGATCTGTGATCCAGTTCGCAAGAGCTGTTCGTCGTCCGGTGCTGACTTGAGGGAAAGGAACGTTCGGATCATCCTGACCTGTGTGCCCGAATCTCGTCGCCGTCCAGACCGCCCCTGCAAAGGGCGTGAAGTCATCCGCATCCGTGATGGGAGTTTGAATAAGAGACACCGCGTCTTGTAGCTGCTTCTCGGCCTCTGCCACCTTCTTTTCGTGCTCGGCACGCTTGGCCTGATCTTCCCCGGCGAGGGATTGCTTCGCCGAGAGCAAATTCAACTTTCCGTTTTCGACGGCCAGCTGACGTTCTGCGACGATCGCCGCTCGTCTGGTCGAAAGCTGTGCTTGCGGATCGTGCTGATCACGGCGAGCAATGGACGCCGCAATTCTTGCCTTCACACTTTCCAGGTCTGCCAGAGCAATCTCTTTTCCGACCTGCGCGAGTTCAAACGCGTCGCCTGGCGATTGCTCCAAGCTACCGGAGGGCGTTTTGAGTCTTATCTGAGGGTCCAATGGCATCAGCTGAAAGCCAGTGAACTCCGCGAGGGCATCAAAGGTCATGAGCTGCATGCCGCCGATGCGACGTTCGACCGGAGAACGCCAGACGAGAACGAGTTCATCGTTGAGCGTGACGTTCACGAGTTGCCCCCGTGCTTGCACTCGCATCCGGTAGTCTTTGTTCAGTTCGACCTTGAGCGACTTCCTTCCGTCAGAGGGATAGTGCGAGATTCCCCCCTGTGTATAAGAGCCCTGAATCTTGGAATCTTCGGCGGCCGCACTGAGATACACGGTCTGACCATCGAGCCCCCCAGGGCTCATCGGAGCTTGGTCAAAGACCAGTCCGACGCTTCGCCAGCGACTTCCCCCCTGAATGCGGAATCGCACCGTTGCATCGAAATCCGCCGGAATCTCGCCGAGATAGGTCAGAGCTGAACGAACTTGCCCATCCTGTATCTGCTTCACCTGCGCAGGAGAGTGCTTCCAGCTCTCACCGCTGACACGCCAGCGCGTCGGGTCCAGCGTCTCAAAAGGTTCATTGATCGGCGGAATGGAAACAGACCGTTCCCGCTCCTGTGCCGAATCATTGTCCTTCCGGAGTGCCAGCTCGAAAGTATCACGAGCTTTGACTAATTTCGCTTCCGTGTCTTGAACACGCTGAGTCGCCCTCGCGAGCTGATCATCCAGAATCCACTGCTTCAGGCCCGGCTGCCATGCGGTCTGCGGGAGCGAGACCTGTTCAATCGACCACTCATCGAACGAGAGGATCTCCGGCACACCTGCGGCGAGATTCTGCGATTTGTCAGGCAGTGTTTCATCGCCGCGAATGAACAGATAAGTCGGAGTATCGAGCAATCCGTCGAACACACGTGGCAGGCCATTCTTCTGCAGGTTCGGCTCCCCTGGCAGATAATCCATCCTCACCATGTATGGTTCGAAAAAGGCCCGAAACTTGTAGTATTCGACCTGGCTGAGCGGATCATATTTATGATCGTGACACTTCGCGCAGTTCATCGTCAATCCGAGCAATCCCTTGCTGACGTGTTCAACGGTTTCATCGAGCCATTGGCCGCGATTGAAGATGAGGTAGTTGCGAACCAGAAAACCAGAAGCCCGAAGTTTCTCAGGGTCTTCAGGCGTCAGTTCATCTGCAGCGAGCATTAGACGGAGCATTTCTGCATAAGAAGCATCCTCATTCAGACTCTGGACAATCCAGTCTCGAAAGTGCCACATGTGCGGCGAGCTATTGCGGACCTGAGCTCCCAGTCCCCACCAGTCGCTATAACGCCAGATATCCATCCAATGACGGGCCCAGCGTTCCCCGTGACGCGGATCATTCAACAGGCGGTCGACAGCCTTTTCGTACCAGTCAGCAGATCGATCGGCCTCGAACGCCTGAATCTCGGCGTCTGTCGGCGGAAGTCCGATCAAGTCAATCGAAAGTCGGCGTAGCAGCTCGATTCGAGAGGCTTCTTTCTGCGGCGTCAGACCAAGTTCTTGATGCCGACTCGCGATCCAGGCATCAATTGGATTTCGGCTCCAACCTGATTTGTCTGCAGGCGGATCTCTTCGAATGATCGGACGGAAAGACCAATGGCTCTTTGGGTCAGCTTCGGGGTCTTCGTGCTCCGGGCCCGGGGCGCCAGCTTTGATCCATTTCGTCAGAATTCCGATTTCATCAGCCGTGAATGGCTCGCCTTCATGTTCAGGCGGCATGCGCTGTGTCAGATCTGTCGTCGACACCCGCTGCAAAAGCAGGCTGGCGTCGATCTTGTCTGCAGCAGCCAGCGGAGAACCTGAGTCGCCCCCCTGATGAATGAGCGCCGCCGTATCGAGTCGAAGGCCGGCCTCCTGCTTCAGACCGCCATGGCAAGAATAACAGCGTGCCTTGAGGAGGGGTTTGACCTCGGTGAGATAAACCGAGTCGTCGGCGCGGGCGGCAGTCAGGGAGATCCCGAAGCAGCAGGTGATGACGATCAGGATTCTGTGAGCCCAAACCATGGTTTCACTTTATGATGAACGGTATTCGACGGCATTCAGCGTGAACGCTGGGACGGGTCTGTCATCTTTGCGAGAATCGGGTGATTGTTCAGAATATGATAACTGAGCGCGTCCCGGGCTCCCGCTTCGTTTCTCTCAATCAGGTTCTCGAGAATCTTCCGGTGCTGATGGACCGTCTCGATGGCGGTTTCCCTGTCGTGATCCTCCCACTGAAACAGAAGGCGGTAGTAACGCCCCTGACGATCAAAAAACTCTCTAATGTAGTGATTCTCTGAGAGCTGTATGAGATAAGCATGCAGCGACTCGTCAATCTGCGGTGCCTCTTCGTCTGATGAAGGAACGACGTTCGCTTCCAGCATCCGCGTCAACTCGCCCGTCCGCAATTTGGGAAAGGCCAGCTTCAGGGCCTTCAGCTCCAACGATTCGCGGACTTCCACATACGACTGCAGGTCTTCCTGACAGAAAGCCCGAAGTCGCCAGCCACGTCGCGGAATATGATCGAGGACTCCTTCACCAGCGAGTCGATGAAAGACATTCCGAATCGCTGACCGGCTGGCGTCGTACTTCTCGGCAGTCGCCTCTTCACGGAGATAGACCGCCTCCCCCTGCAAACTCACCGGCAGAAGATCAGCAACAATGATTTCGTAAAGATCCCGGGGGGGCTCTGGCTGACGGATCGGGCCGGTGCTCCCCGATGACGAATCCGGTTGCACACTCACAATCAGACGTCGGTTTGGCCCCTTCTCAAGCACGCCGTCATCGATCAAGGCCGCGATTGCCGTCCGCACCGGAGTGAAACTGACGTTATACATCTCCGCCAGTGAATCGATCGTCAGCTGAGGAGGAATGTCCTGCCCCGACCGCAATCGACACTCAAGATCGTCCCGGATGTAATTTGCGATTGACATATCACCACAAATTTATTGATTTTGTTTTCAAAATCAAGTAGATTGTCTACAAAATCAAATTTGGCGTTCCATCGGCCAACTTACATCTCAAAAAGTCTCCAGCATGGCACTCAAAATCACAGCAATTGAATCCCATGTCTGCCACGCGCGGATGAGAAATTGGGTCTTTGTGAAGGTGATCACAAATCAGCCTGGACTCGTCGGTTGGGGCGAGTCGACGCTCGAATGGCACACCCGGAGCGTGGTCGGAGCCGTCGAAGATCTCAAGCAGTTGCTCCTGGGAGAAGATCCGACACGCGTCGAGTATCTGTGGCAGATGATGTGGCGGCAACATTTCTGGCACGGCAGCGGAATTGTTCGTTCCACTGCAATCGCAGGTATCGACTTGGCCCTTTGGGACATCATAGGCAAAGTTCACGACGTCCCCTGCCACCGTCTTTGGGGCGGACCAGTGAGAGACACGATTCGTCTCTATTGCCATCTCGGCGGAGGGAATCTCGAAAGCTTCTATGAAACCCCCGTCGACAACGCAAAGCGATTCGCCGAACTTGCTCAAGAGGCTGTGCAGTCCGGATTTACAGCTTTCAAATCCATGGCCGTTCCGCCGACGATGCCAGTCGAAGGTCTGAAGCCGATCAAAATGGCCGACGCCTGTGTCGGTGCCATGCGTGAAGCGGTCGGAGATGACATCGACATCATGGTCGACTGCCATGCCCGCCCTTCTCCTTCGATGGGCATGCAGTTCGCGAACGCACTCGAACCCTACGGACTTTACTTCCTCGAGGAACCGTGCTGGCCCGAGAACGTCGCTGGCCTCGCAGCGATTAATGCTGCCGTCTCAACTCCGATTGCAACTGGAGAACGCCTCACTCATCTCGCGGCGTTCAAGGACTTGTTCGCCGCCCGCAGCTGTGAAATCTGTCAGCTCGATCTCACCCATTGTGGTGGCTTCACTGAGGCCCGCCGGGTCGCGGCGCTGGCCGATGCCTATCGCATTGCATTGGCGCCCCATAATCCTCAGGGTCCCGTCAGCACGGCAGCCTCTCTCGAGTTCGGCTTTTCTCAACCGAGCTATATCATCTGCGAGTCCGTCCATCAGGACGTCCCCTGGCGTCACGAAGTCGTCGACGAAGGTTATGAACTCGACCTCTCGACGCGCACAGTGAAACCGAACATGCGGCCCGGACTGGGCGTCATCGTGAACGAAGACGCAATTCGCAAGCACCCCTTCGAACAGGAAATTCCGCAACGGGTCTTCTATGCCGACGGCGCTGTCGGCGACTGGTAACACGCGGTCATCAGGCTGAGTCCATCAAGAAACGACGGCTCGCAGCGTGCAGAGACGCTGCTGCTAACCGCGTAGCCCTGTCTTCCCACAACTGAATCCGAGAATGATCCTCAACAATCATCGGGCCGATCTGATGCAACAACAACCGAAAGAGTTCCGACATGCCTCCTTTCGCGGGCGATTCGGGATTGCTCAAAGTGATATCACCCCCCCGGTCGGAGTCCATTCCCGGACCTGGGGAGCCGCTGAACATGAAGTCGCCGACTCCATTCACCGCCCCCTGACTTTGACCGCCATGGTCATCAAGTCAACTGAACGGGAGTCACCGCTCGTTCTGATCTGTGCCGACCTGAGTTACTGGAAAACCAACAGTCTCATTCCCGTTTTCCATTCGCGAATTCGTGAAGCACTTTCTCTGCAGCCGGATGAACTGATCTTCGCCGTCAGTCACAGTCACGCAACGCCTCCGCTGATGGATCCTGAAGGCGATGTGCCGGGGGGAGACCTCATTCGTCAGTGGATGCAGTCCCTGCCCGAAATTGCAATTCAGACGGTTCAAACAGCTCTCCAGCAGCAGTTTGACGGTTTGCTCGAGTGGCACATCGGTCGGTGTGGGCTGGCAGCGGTTCGTGACTTCCCGGATCCCGCCCCCGGAAGTGATCGCTACTTGTGCGGTTATGCCCCTGAGAAAAGAGCAGACGATACGCTGCTGGTCGGCCGCCTCTCTGACCTGACCGGGAAGCAGCGCGGCACAGTTGTGAATTACGCCTGTCATCCCACGACACTCGCCTGGGAAAATACGTCGGTTTCTCCCGACTATATCGGGGCCATGCGGGAGACGATCGAGAAGGAGACTCAGGCCCACGTCTTCTTCCTGCTCGGGATGTGTGGGGAACTCGCTCCGCGTTCACAGTACACCGGCGATGTCGGTCTCGCAGATCGGCACGGAAAGCAGCTTGGGCATGCCGTGCTGGCGACACTTTATGGAATGGAGCCGCCGGGTCAGGCTCTCGCTTTCACAGGCGTGATGGAGTCAGGCGCTCCGTTGGCCGTCTGGCGGAACCAACCGACCGATAGTTCGTCGAAGTTGATCTCCATCCGGCGGACGGTCGAAGTCCCGATGAAAGAATGGCCGACCGCCGCAGAACTCGCACAACAGATCAGCGAGACCCCCGACCGCTTCCAGCAGGAACGACTCGGTCGGCGACTCGCGATTCGCAAGTATCTTGGAGACGAAAAGACTTACGCCCTCGAGATGCTCGCATGGCGAGTAGGCGAGGTCGTCTTCATCGGCAGCAGTGGCGAGGCATATTCCGTTCTTCAGCAGGAACTGCGAAAACGCTTCCCTGACACAGCAATCGTTTGTATGAATCTCATCAACGGGTCAAACGGCTATCTCCCCCCCGCCGACTTGTTTCAATATGACATCTACCCCGTCTGGCAAACCCCCTTCGCAGCGGGTTGCCTTGAGAATACCCTGACTGCCGCCGAGGCCCTGATCCATGACATCCTTGCCTGATCGTTCCCTCCAGGGAGTCCTCCCGGTTCTGCAGACTCCCTTTCTGGAAGATGGCTCCATTGATCAGGACACATTCCAGCGAGAAGTCGACTGGGCCTTCAGCGTGGGTGCCGATGGCATTGTCATTGCTATGGTGAGCGAGATTCTCCGACTGGGGAAAACACTTCGCCTGCAACTCGCGGAACTCGCCTGCGCCGCAGCGCAGGGACGCGGCTTCTCTGTGATCAGTGTTGGTGCCGAGAGCACGGATGAAGCGTGTGAGTTTGCCCGACATGCGCAGTCGCATGGAGCAAGCGCCGTTATGGCAATCCCACCTGTCGCGACGCGCCTTGGAAGCGCAGCGACCTGCGACTATTTCGCGAACATCGCCCGAAGCATCGAAATCCCGCTCGTCGTTCAGGATGCCTCCGGTTACGTCGGCGCAGCGATCTCCATGGACGTCTATCAGAATCTGATTCGGGAATTCGGCCCGGAGCGCATTCTCTTCAAACCGGAAGCCAGTCCCCTCGGTCCTAACCTCTCCCGACTGCGCGATGCCACGGACGGACAGGCTCGTATCTTCGAGGGCTCCGGGGGAATCAACCTCGTCGACTGCTATCGACGCGGCATCCATGGCACGATGCCGGGAGCCGATCTTCTGGACGCGATCGTCGCACTCTGGCGGGCACTTAAGGCCAACGATGAAGACCGGATCTATGAGATCTCGCTTCCCCTCAGTGCAATCGTTGCTCTGCAGCTCTCAGCGGGGCTGGATGGCTTCCTCGCCATCGAGAAATACCTGCTGAAGAAACGCGGACTCTTCCCTAACACGCTCCAGCGTTCACCGGTCAGCTGGGAACTCGATGAAGAAACCGCGGCCGAAATCGACCGCCTGTTTGAGCGACTGATGAGAGCGGTTCAATCACGCTGAGGCGGCATTCCGGAATGCCCCAGAAACGCCTCAGAGGAACCTCAATAAGACAGCCCGGGAATTCGCGTCGCTGACGGAATTCCGGGGAATGCGAGAGACAGGACTTGAACCTGCACACCTTACGGTACTGGAACCTAAATCCAGCGCGTCTGCCAATTCCGCCACTCTCGCAATCGCAGGGGAGGAGCGATCAGATCGCTTCTCTGCCCATGCGTGCTCAGCATTGTACAACCAATCGCACTTCCAGCCAGCGCAACGGATCGTAAAAACTTCCTCCGTCATGTTGAAGGCGATTCTTCCCGCCGGTTTTCGCCAGTCCAGATCCCCAAATCCGCAGAGACAGACGGGATTATCGCTCTCTCGAATTGCTGACACACCTGCGGAGTCTTCGATTCCGGCGAGGAATGCACTCGGGCATCCTGTCACGATTCGCGAACCCAGTTCCTGAGGACGGCGATGAACCCGCAAGGTTGCAAGAATTCTTTTTGAATCTGGACGCCGCTCTGTCACAAAACGTCCCAGAGATTCGTCCTTGCTGGCAGAGTTCCTTCGTTGCCTCACCAGAAGACGGGCGATGAAGTTGCGATGTATGATCAATCAGCAGCATCCGCGGCGGCTTTGTGTTCCACACAAGAGGTGACCGCCGCCTCGCTTCTGAAATCGTGAGCAGATGGGGCGTGCCATGAATCAGGACATGAGTTCATTCCGGCAGCGGATGATGTCCGTTGCTTACCGGATGCTCGGAAGCGTCGTTGACGCCGAAGATGCGGTGCAGGATGCCTTCCTCCGATATCAGACCGCGAGCAAGGTCCACGCCCCCGAGGGATTTCTGATCCGGACCACGACTCGCCTTTGCCTTGACCGACTTCGTCAGCGCCGACGCCAAAGTTATATCGGTCCTTGGGTGCCTGAACCCGTTGAAACTCGAATCGCAGGACAGGAAGCGGTTCTCGCAGAGTCACTCTCCCAGGCATTCCTGCTGCTGCTGGAACGCTTAACTCCGAACGAACGTGCCGCGTTTCTCCTGCGCATCGTCTTCGACTACGAATACAGCGAAGTCGCCGACATTCTCGGAAAGTCAGAACCGGCCATCCGCCAACTTGTCAGTCGAGCCCGTGAAAGAATCGGACTTGCTGACGGACGTCGAGTCGCTGTTCCGCTCTCTCAGGCAGACTTACTCGCTGAGCGGTTTCTCGATGCCTGTCGGAATGGAGATCTGCAGACCATCGAAAGTTTGATGTCGGAGACGGTCGAAGTCCACTCCGATGGAGGAGGCAAAGTCACCGCCGCCCGCGTGGTCATTCAGGGCCGCAAACGCTCAGCGAAATTCCTGTGCGGGGTCTTCCGGAAGTTGTCGCGATATTGCGAGCTGCGCACCACTCGGGTCAACGGTAACCCGGGAGTTGTGTTTCTCTCTAACGGTCAGGTCCGGGATGTCCTTTCCATTAACGGACACGAAACCATTGAGACCGTCTGCATCACAGTAAACCCCGACAAACTGTTGAGATGGTCTGCGATCGAAGTGGAATAGTCTTCGCTCCCAATCACTGCTTTCACATTTCATCCGGGATCATGAGCAGCCCTGCTCGATTCCCTCATGCTTTCCATTCAGGAGAAGGAAATGAAAATTGTCGTCATTGGAGGAAGTGGACTGATCGGAAAACGACTGGTCCAGTTGCTGATCGAGAAGGATCAACTCGTCATCGCGGCGTCCCCCTCCCGCGGGGTCAATGCCGTGACCGGAGAAGGTCTCGATGCTGCACTTCAGGGAGCCAGCGTCGTCGTAGATGTCTCGAACTCGCCGTCATTCGCCGAAGCGGACGTCATGGAGTTCTTCGTTCGCTCGACGACAAATTTGCTGGCCGCCGAAGCGAGAGCCGGTGTCGCTCACCATGTCGCGTTGTCCGTCGTCGGCGCTGACCGTTTGAAGGACAGTGCCTACATGCGGGCGAAAGTCGCTCAGGAAGACCTGATTCAAGCGTCCGGTATTCCCTACACGATCGTGCGGGCGACCCAGTTCTTTGAGTTTCTCGCGGCAATCGGAGCGTCAGGCGGAGAGGCCGAGTCCGTCCATCTTCCCGCCGCTCCCATGCAGCCGCTCGCTGCAGCCGACGTCAGCGCGGCGTTGGCTGAGATCGCTCTCAGTCCTCCACGGAATGCGATTCTGGAGCTGGCCGGACCTGAATCATTGTCGATCGCTGAATTCATTCAGCGATATTTTCGGGCAGCCGGGAACCCGCGAACCGTGATCGCGGATCCCGACGCAACCTACTTCGGAGCCGCGCTCAATCATCAGGGATTAACCCCAGGACCGAACGCACAAATCTCCCCGACCCGCTTTGAGGACTGGGCGACAAATCACTTCGCCGTCAGGCCATAAAGTGGCCCGACTTTTCCTTTCAGATGCCGCAGCAGGGGTGCTGCCGACAACGGCTTCCCAGTAACGATCTCAACCAGTCGTGGTGCGGAATAGCGTTTGCCGTGAACGTGGATCTTCGAACGGAGCCACTCTTTCAGCGGAGCAAACTCGCCGCGCCGGAATTGCTCATGAAGGTCACCGAGATCGGTATTCGCCTGTTCGAAGAACTGACTCGCGTACATGTTCCCCAGCGAGTACGTCGGGAAGTACCCGAACAGACCGGCACTCCAGTGAACATCCTGCATGCACCCGAGCGAATCATCCGGCGGAGTCATTCCGAAGTCGCGCTGGAAAAGTTCATTCCACGCTCCCGGAAGATCGTCAACGGCAAGGTCGCCGCCGATCAGCGCCTGTTCGATTTCAAACCGCAGCATAATGTGCAGGTTGTAGGTGACTTCATCGGCCTCGACACGGATCCAGCTCGGCCGAACGTCGTTAATCACCTGATAGAACTGCTGCAGGGAGACATCGCCCAGTGACGACTTGAAGAGGGACTGCGTCCGGTCATAGAAGAATTCCCAGAACGCGAGGCTGCGACCGACGAGATTCTCCCACATCCGCGACTGCGATTCATGGATCCCCAGCGAGCAGGCATCACCCGTTCCCATTCCAAAATCGGCTGCCGGGAGACCTTGCTCGTAGATTCCGTGCCCGGCTTCATGCAATGTCCCGAACAGCGAGCCGGAGAAGTGATGCTCGTTATACCGCGTCGTCAGACGGCAATCTCCCGGCCCAATTCCGGAACAGAATGGATGGGCTGCCACATCGAGTCGGCCGGCATCAAAGTCGAAACCGATCAGCTTCGCGGCTTCGATGCTCAATTCTTTCTGAGCCTCGACATCGAACTTCCGTTCGAGGATCGAAATGTCAGGGGCGATTCCGGAATCACGAATCGCCGAGACGAGGGGGACAAGTGCCTCACGGAGTTCAGCGAAAATCACTTTCACTTCCGCAGAGGTTGCCCCAGGTTCATAGTCCTCCAGCAGTGAGTCATAGCGCGGGCTGTCAGCGACGCGCAATGCGTCTGCTTCCTCGCGCTTCAGTTCCACCATCTGGGTCAGCCACGGACGGAAGAGCTGGAAATCCTTCTTCTGACGAGCCTGAACCCAGGCCTGCTGTCCCAAAGTGGCTACCCGAGTCAGTTCTTCCACCAGGCGACGCGGCAGCTTCGTAGAGCGTTCAAAGTTCCGCCGGGCTTCACGGACATTCGCTGCCAGAATCGAGTCTGCTCCACCGAGCTCGTTGACATCCTGCAATTGATCCAACAATTCCTGAATCGCCGGATTGGTGCTGCGTTCGTGGCACAGACCGGCCAGCAGCGACAATTGATTGGCGCGGTGTTCTGCCCCTCCCGGCGGCAGATAGGTCTGTTCATCCCACCCCAGCAATGCAGCGCATGAACGCAGAACGGCCAACTCTTTCAGTTGACGGGCCAACTCAGAATAGGCAACGGGGACGGTTTCCATCCGGGGCAGCTCCTCTGGAGAGACATAACGCGATCTGCCAGCACAAACCGGCATCCAAATTTATACTGGTGACGTCCACTCCACGTCAGTCGTTGCGGAAAAGAAATTGGAAACTGCCGGAACTTCAGAACCAGCAGAATGCGTCCGGCGAGGAATGTTCCTTGCTTTCCACGAACTCAAGTTGCCGCTTCAAATACGAAAACAGCCCGACGAACTTCGCCGGGCTGTCTCGTGATTCAATGTCTGATTGCACGAAGTGCTTAACGGGCTTCCCGCAGCTTCAGCATCTTGCGATACCGCTCGATCGCCTGAGTCCGGAGCTTTGACTCCGCGGTCCCCTTGGGGGTGCTGGCGAGGGCTTCTTCGAGGTCCTTTTGAACTTTTGTCGAATCGATGCTTGCCACAGACACGGCCCGACTCGTCAGCAGTGTGACGACTGAGCCCTTGATCTGGACGAAGCCGCCTTCGACGTAGAACCGGTCACTGCTGCCGCCGACGAGATCAAACTTCAATTCACCTGATCCCAGACGGCCGACGAGCGGAGCGCGGCCGGGAAGAATTCCGATCTGTCCGTCGAACAACGGAAACCGTAAGGACTTCACTGGCAGATCCAGCAACGTCTTTTCCGGAGTGACGACAACCAGATGCAGATCTCGGGCAGCAATCATAGTTCACTTATCATTCTGATCTGGAAATCAGAAGGGACTCTGAATCAACCTCATTAACTACGTCCGACTTTCATAACATTCTTTCGCAACCTGCGAAACCGCTATGAGAGTCAGGGCCCGGGATCAACCGTCAACAAACGACGGTCGTCCCGGGCATCCTCATTTCACAATTAGGCCTTCGCCATCCGCTCAGCCTGTTCAGCGGCTTCCTGGATTCCACCGACGTACATGAACGCGGATTCTGGCAGGTGATCCCACTTGCCATCGCACAATTCTTCGAACGATGTGATCGTGTCTTCGAGCTTCGTGAACTTCCCGGCCTTGCCGGTGAAGACTTCCGCCACGAAGAACGGCTGTGACAGGAATCGTTCAATTCGGCGTGCTCGCAACACGACCAGTTTGTCTTCTTCGGCGAGTTCTTCGACCCCGAGGATCGCGATGATGTCCTGCAATTCGCGGTAACGCTGCAGAATCTTCTGCACGCGGCGGGCGACGGCGTAATGACGATCGCCGACCACGTTCGGATCCAGAATTCGGGAAGAAGACGCCAGCGGGTCGATAGCGGGGTAAATCCCCTTTTCCGAAATCTTACGTTCCAGATAGATGAACGCGTCCAGGTGGCTGAATGCGGTCGCTGGAGCAGGGTCTGTCGGATCGTCGGCAGGCACGTACACAGCCTGCACTGAGGTGATCGCCCCCTTCTTGGTGGAGGTGATTCGCTCCTGCAGCTGTCCCAGTTCGGTTCCCAGTGTTGGCTGGTAACCCACTGCCGATGGCATACGTCCCAGCAACGCCGACACTTCCGAACCGGCTTGTGAAAACCGGAAGATGTTGTCCACAAACAGCAGGGTGTCAGCACCAGTCGTATCCCGGAACCACTCGGCCATGGTCAGACCGGTCAACGCGACGCGGAGACGGGCACCAGGTGGCTCGTTCATCTGGCCGAACACCATGCAGGTCTGTTCAATGACCGAACGACCGGTGTCGCCGATCTGAGTTTCCTGCATTTCCAGCCACAGGTCGTTTCCTTCTCGGGTACGTTCACCCACCCCGGCGAACACGGAATAACCGCCGTGCTCGCGAGCAATACGGGCGATCAACTCGGTCAGAATCACGGTCTTACCCAGACCGGCACCCCCGAACAGACCGGCTTTTCCTCCGCGGACGAACGGCGTCAGCAGGTCGACCACCTTGATCCCCGTTTCGAACACTTCCGTCTTCGAAGAGAGATCCTGCAGTTTGGGAGCAGCACGGTGAATGGGCCAATGTTCCTTCGTCACGACTGGCCCACGACCGTCGATGGGCTCACCCAGCACGTTGAACACGCGGCTCAGTGTTTCCTTACCGACAGGCACTGACAGCGGAGCCCCGGTGTCGACCACTTCCATCCCGCGGACCATTCCGTCGGTTGAAGCCAGAGCGACACAGCGGACACGGCCACCGCCGAGGTGCTGCTGCACTTCCCCGGTGACGTTGATCTTCACGCCCTTGATGGTCGCTTCGACCTTGATGGCGTTGTAGATCGCGGGCAGACTGTCGTCGGAGAACTCCACATCGAATGTGGAACCAATGATCTGGGTCACGCGACCGATATTTGTCGTCGTTGCTGTGCTCATAATAGTGATCGTGGGTTGCTGGAACTGATCATTCAGAGGAGGGAATCGGGTGATGCAGGAAAAGGCCTCCTGCCTTCCGGATTCCGGTTCTGTCAATCTTCCGAGCCACCTCGCTAAGGGTTGATGCTTCGATGGATCCCAGTTCCCTGGCGATCACAACGGGATATCAAATTTGATTTATCGCACCGGCGTCGACGACGCTCGGTCACTTCTCGCAGACTACGGCTTATTCAAGGGCCGCAGCACCGCCAATGATTTCGGCCAATTCAGACGTAATCTGCGTCTGGCGAGCCCGGTTGTATTCCTGAGAAATGTCACGGATCATCTCGTCCGCATTCTCAGTGGCGCTCTTCATTGCCACCATTCGGGCGATCTGTTCACCCACGGCCGCATCAAGGAACGTCTTGAAGAATCGGGCCTTGAATGCCGCCGGAACGATCTCTTCAAGGATTTCTTCTGCGCTTGGCAGGAACTCGTAATCTGTCGCAACTTTGGTCCGTCCGCCTGACTCAGTTGCCAGATCTCCAAATGGGAGCAGTGTTTCGACAATCGGAGTCTGTCGGGCGGAAGAGATGAACCGCTGATACACCACTTCCAGACGGTGCAGCCGTCCTTCAATAAAGTCGGTCACCAGACGGTCGGCAATCGCATTGACCTCATCGAATGAGGGCTTGTCCTCGAACTGGGTATAGCTGCGTTCGACGTGTCGCTTTTCAAACTTCATGAACGACAGCCCCCGCTTGCCGGAGACTTCGATCGTGACATTCTTGCCTTCAGCCGTGAGCTGCCGAATTCGCTGTCCAGCCGCCCGCAGAATCCCGCCGTTGTAACCACCGCACAAACCGCGATTCGACGTCAGGACCAGAACTGTTACGTTCTGAGTCTGCTCGGGCTGCTTCAACAGCGGATGATCGAACTGAAGATCCGCCTGAGCGAGATCGGCGACGATCTCGTTGATCTTGCGGGTATAGGCGGCGGCTTCCGTCGCACGGTCCATGGCCTTCTTGAACCGCGCAGTCGCGATCAGTTCCATCGTCCGCGTGATCTTGCGGATGTTCCGGACCGCCTTACGTCGTTTAACAAGAGCGCGTGCTTTGGCCATGGATCTGGAAACTCACTACTGATCAAGGTTGGAGATCACAAACGCCAGAAACACCGGACTGGCCGATCACCGATTCACTGTCTTCCCGATCAATCTCGTTCACAAGGTCAGTGAACGAAGTCAGGCATTCTCTGCTATTCAGTCACCGGGGCCACTCGCCTCGTCAAAGGCGAGTGCCCCGGATGACCTGTCTTCCATCCTCAATTCCCGAAGGGAAATTGAGAACTACTTTGCACCCACGGTCTTGGAACCCGCTTCCAGACGAGCCTGGAATTCGCTGAGGGCGGCCTTCAGCTGATTCTCGATATCGTCGGTCAGAGCTTGTTCCTTGATCAGTGCATTCCGGACTTCGCTCTTCTCGTCCTTCATGAACGTCAGCAGCGCCTTTTCAGCTTCTGCGACCTTGTTCACTGGGACCTTATCGAAGAAGCCCTTTGTCCCGGCGTAGATCGAGATGACAGAATCCGCTGATCCAAGCGGCTGGTACTGCGGCTGCTTGAGCAGTTCCACCATCCGGTAACCGCGGTCGAGCTGCTTCTGAGTTGCAGCATCGAGTTCGGTTCCGAGCTGGGCAAAGGCTTCCAGTTCACGGAAAGCAGCCAGGTCGAGTCGCAGCGAACCAGCGATCTTCTTCATCGCCTTCGTCTGAGCGTTCCCCCCCACGCGGGAGACCGAAATCCCCACGTTGATGGCGGGACGAACCCCGGCGAAGAACAGGTCCGGCTCGAGGTAGATCTGACCGTCCGTGATCGAAATCACGTTCGTCGGGATGTACGCCGAGACTTCCCCTTCGAGTGTCTCAATGATCGGCAGAGCGGTCATCGAACCGGCACCGAGTTCATCACTCAGCTTGGCGGCTCGTTCCAGTAGACGGCTGTGACAGTAGAACACGTCCCCGGGGTAAGCTTCACGTCCGGGAGGACGCTTCATCAGCAGCGACAGCTGGCGATAGGCCTGTGCCTGCTTTGTCAGGTCATCATAAACGACGAGTGTATGCTTGCCCTGATACATGAAGTGTTCGGCAATTGCCGCACCCGCGTATGGAGCGATGTACTGCAGCGGTGCAGGATCGGCTGCTGAGGCGGAGACCACAATGGTGTAGTCCATTGCACCGTTTTCGGTGAGTGCTTCCACCACGGCGGCGACGTTAGCAGCTCGCTGTCCGCAAGCCACATACACGCAGATCACGTCTCCACCCTTCTGATTCAGAATGGTGTCGATGGCAATGGCGGTTTTTCCGGTCTTTCGGTCACCGATGATCAGCTGACGCTGGCCGCGTCCGACAGGAGTCATGGCATCGATCGCCTTGATCCCCGACTGCAATGGCTGCTTCACCGGCTGGCGCTGTGCGACGCCCGCAGCAGGGTATTCGACAGGACGGGATTCGCCGGTGATAACCGGGCCCTTGCCGTCGAGTGGATTCCCCAGTGGGTCCACGACGCGACCAATCAGTGCGTCTCCCACTGGAATGGAGAGCAGCGCACCGGTTGTTTTAACTTCATCCCCTTCACGAATTCCGAGGTAATCACCAAGGATGATGATACCGACGGACCGTTCTTCCAGGTTGAAGCACAGACCACGGACCCCGTTGGAGAACTCGACCATTTCACCGGCCATTGCCGACGAAAGACCGACTGCGCGTGCGATGCCGTCACCGACTTCGATTACGCGGCCCGTTTCCGAGGTTTGAACCTGGCCTTGAAAGCTTTCAATTTCCTTCTGGAGAACTGAAGCGATCTCGTCCGCTTTGAATTTCATGGAGGTATCCCTTTTGCAGTCGCTGACGCAAGTTCTTGAGCCGCGTCTTCAGCGACCCGTCGTACACGGTGTCACCCACCTGAATCACCAGCCCACCGATCAGCTCCGGGTCAACAGACGGAGTCAGCACGGGTTCCAGATTCAGGGCAGATTGAATTCGTTGTTTGATTGTGCTGAGCTCTTCGTCGCTCAGCGGAACGGCACTGCTGACCTGCACACGCTTTTTCCCGACGCGGCGTTCGTGCTCGAGTCCGGCTTCGGGCAGAATCTGCGAAATCAGGTTCAGCCGGTCGTGTCCGGCCAAGACCTTGATGAAATTGGCAAACAATGGTGATGCTGCCGACAAAACTGTCCGTTGCAACAAATCCAGCTTCGCCTCACTGGGATACATCTCTGAAGCAAGGACAGTTGCGAGCTGCGGATTTGCACCCACGATGTCAGACTGGAAAGAATTCAGTTCTTCCAGCGGATCAGAGACCCCTGCATTCTTCGCAGCGTCCAGATAGGCCGTCGCATACACGCGAGCCACTGCCTGTGAACTGGGATCTACCAGGACATGAGCAGGTCGAGAGGTTTGAGATGCGTCGGACATTGCGAAAATTCTGCTGAAAGGGTGCTGGAACGGTTTCGATTAACGAATCGTCGCTTGCTGCAGGGCTTCCTGGACCAGACGAGCATGATCCTGAGGCTGCAGTCCGGCCCGGAGGCGTTGTTCCGCAGTTGCCGTAATCTTGTCAGCGACAGTTGCAAATATCTCATTCAATGCCTGAGACTTCACCCGGTCGATTTCGAGATTGACCCGCTGCAAAGACAGATCTGATTCCCGGCTCGCGATGGCAAGAATCTCCTGCCGTGTTGAATCGGCATCACGCTGGGCCTCGGCGAAAATCTCACGGATCTGCTGATCCAGTGCTTCAATCCGCCCTTTCGCCTGCCGTGCCAGGGTCTGTGCATTCGAAAGGTCACGTTCCGCAATCTGAATCGCTTCCGATTCCGCCTGCTCCCGTTCACCCATTTTGCGGGTCATCAGATCCCAGAGACCGAGCTTCTTCACGGCGATCACAAAGCCAATGAAGGCGATGAATGACCAGAACGGAAGATCGGACCAGATCGAATACGGTGCATGGTGGGCATCGTGAGCCACTGCACCTGCTTCTTCAGCATAGCTGATGCCTGTGATGCTGACACATGCTGCCAGCACACCGGCGCAGGTCATCATGACTCGCGACATTTGCCTTGCCACCACTGGACGCCCCCTCTTCAAATACAACCCCGACTCGAAAACCGTCACTCAGCCATGACCCACGGCCACGGGAATTAAAAACGCGAACCGGCGAGGTGTTCTGTCGCCAATGCAACCTGCTCCTGCGCCAGGGACCCCAACTGACTCAGCGCGGCTTGCCTTGCCTGATCAATCGAAGCCAGAGCTTCCAACTTGATGCGTTGTGCTTCCGCTTCAGCCTTTGCGGTAATCTCAGCCTTCCGCGCTTCCGCTTCTGAACGGGCCTTCGCCAGGATGGCTCCGACCTGCTGCTGAACCTCTGCCAAGCGCGTTTCCGCCTGTTGCGAAAGCTTCTCGATTTCACGTCGCGTCGCCTCGGCATCTGCCTCAGCCTGAGCGATCCGTCCCTCGCGGGCATCAAGACTTTTCGCTAACGGTTGCCAGACGGCGACTTTCATCACCATCACATAGCCGCCAAACAGAACCAGCGTAAACAGGAACATTACTGGATCGAAGTATAGAGGTGGCAGATCATAATCGACCCCTCCATGCCCGTCCGAGTGTTCGACCGCCGAATGCTCAATGGCGTGATTCCCAGGAGCGGTCGCGTGCTGCGACGCGTGTTCCTGTGCTCTCGCCGAGTCGAGACTAACGGCAATACCAACCAGGAACGCCAGACAGGCGATCCCGATCAATCTGCAACGGTGATTTCGACGGACACACATGATGCACTCAACGGACAAGGCTGCTAAAAACAACGCGGCAATCCATTCTCACGAATAGAGAGCGATCCAATTGGAAGGGCGCGATCGCGACATAACTGCGGTTGCACCTGTCAACTTGCTGCAACCGGTCCTCTGCCCCGGCACTGAGCCGGGCGACTGATGACCAAGCCTGCTGACGCTCAATTACTTGGCGAAGCAGACGATCAGAGCCAGCAGGGTCACCCCTTCGAGAAGAGCAGCAGCGAGGATCATGCCCCCGCGGATGTCGCCAGCAGCTTCTGGCTGACGTGAAATCCCTTCCATTGCGGAAGCACCGATCTTACCGATGCCCAGACCGGCACCGATGATGATCATGCCTGCACCGATGGTTGGCCCAAAGTTTGGGATGCTCTGGACAACGGTAGCTGCGGTTTCCTGGGCAGCGGCTGGGCTGGCAGCGGCCAACAGTGTTGCAGCGGCGGTTGAGCACATTGAGAACATACGATTCACAGGGAGACTCCTCGCATTGAAAATTCGAAACCGAAAGCACTCGGTTCCATCCCGCCGATTCAGGACGGAGGCCGATGGAAGATCAATCACACTTTGTCGGGCCGCTTCGAGTTGACCGCTTTGCAATCGTGTCACGCACGAACCACATCGCCAGCCCTGCTCATTCGCGTCCTGACAGCCAATTCTGACACAGGACTAGTGATCGTGCAGTGACATCGCGATAAAGATCGTCGACAGGAACACAAACACGTAAGCCTGGATAAACGCAACAAGTAATTCCAGCAGAGAGACACCAATCTGCCCGAGCAGACTCCCTCCCAGAACCATTCCGTACAAACCTGTATTGAACTGATATTCAAAAGCAATCGCGATGAATGTCAGGATCGAGGCGAGTGCAGTGTGACCGCCCATCATGTTCGCAAAGAGACGCACAGCAAGCACGATGTGCTTGATGAACAGGCCCAGCACTTCAATGACGAACAGCAACACCAGAAAGATCGGCTTCATCAGGCCTGGTGCATCGACGTTTGGCACCAGATGTGTCCAGAAGCCGACAACACCATGCTGCTTTGTGCCGTGAAAAAAGGTCGCGGCGAAGGCAACGACAGCCAAAGCCAGAGTAACACTCAGATTTCCTGTAGCGGAACCGGCCCAGGGAAATGCTCCCAGGAGATTACAGAACAGGATATAGAAGAACGATGACCAGACGAACGGCAGGTACTTGTCGGCCGGATGGGATTTCACGGCGTGTACCACGGTCGCATGTGCGTTCAGGTGGGCGGCCTCAGCATTGGGATGCTCATGCCCATGCCCGATGTCCTTTTCCGGGGGATGATGATTCGGGTCACCAATCACGGGACGAACGAGTTCGTCACGCAGGTAGACCGCCAGCATTTCCCAGAAGTTCCAGAACCAGCCGTGAGCGACTTTACCGCCAGCGACGCGAGCAGACAGACCGCGGAAGATCACAAATGCAAGAATCGCAGCAGTCACCTGCAGCAACATGAATTTGGTGACGACCAGGCCGCCGATCTGCGGAATCGAAAGCGTCAGACCAAATGGCAGCTCGATCACGCTGAAATCGTAAACGTGATGAAACCGACCGTGAGCGGCTAATGTCCACATACAACAAGCCATTCCCAACGCCTAAACCGACGACGCCCGTTTTCGAAATTGCTTACGGTTCTCTTCATAGACCATCCAGGTTTCAACACCCAGATTGGCAATGTAAATCACCGCAAGCGTCACGAAAAACGGGTGATTCCAGTAACCGTAGCCCCACGCGACTGCGGCCCCGCCCCCTAATGTCATTCCTACCCGCAATAGCGAACCGAAAACCAGTGCTGCTGCACTGATTCCCAGTGCTGTAAAAAACAGAACCAGGAACACTCCGACAACAAGCGAAACCGCTCCTGCCGCGATCAATGGTTGATAATTCTGCAGTTCGATGAATCCCAGTTGATTGAGAGCCCAAGCGACCAGACAGCAGATTCCCAACGCAAGGCCAGTAGCCAGTATTGAGATCCCTACCTGAATCGCGAACGCCTTCACCGGGATTTTCCAACCGAGGAGTCGGACGATTTTTCAATCAACCGTACGATCCTCCAGAGATGCAACATTGAAATGGTGAAGCCGATCAGGCTTCCCAGAACCAGCAGCCAGGGCGAGGTGCCCCATCGCTGATCCCCTAAGTAACCGAGAACGACGCAAGTTGCGAGTTCCAGGGAAACGCCGGACAACTGGATTGCCCAGACCATTGCCGTTCTTAGACCCGTACCGCCTGAGCGGCCTTGACCTTTGACCATGGTGCCTGCTTTTTTGGGCTCCGCTGCTCAGAACGACCAATCGGGAGGGAGTCTAAACGTGACCTAACATGAAGTCAAAGCCCCGTTATCGCACCTTGACGAATTCCTTAATTTGGGTTTAGGGCGCCGTTGCAACGGCTGCATTTTGCCATTCGCAGGAGAAACTGACTCTGGCGGTGACAGGGAATTGACATGTTGTTTCCTATCCGCCTATGCCCACTTCTACCTGGACGCTTCCATTTGGAAATTCAATTCCTGATGATGGGAATGTCTTCTGACAGGAGCCGTTCATGACCAGAAGCCGACCGAAAGTCACATCTGCTCTGGAACCATCCGCTTCTCCATTGCAGAGGAGTCACTCGATGTCCTCCCCGCTTGAAAGAAATGGGTCCCCTACGCAAGTTGACGTCGAGGACCAGTTTCAAATTTCGGAGGTTCGACCTCGATGGCTGCATGTCAGCTGGCGGGTCAGCGAAAAGACACTCGCACGCGCGCGCTCGGCATTCGGTCGCGAGGGTCATCGCCGGCAGCGTGTTCTCCGTGTTTACCGCATCGATTTGGAAGTTGATGGGCCTCCCCGAAAGACATTGCTTTCCCAAGTGGAAATCCCGGAAGCCTGTGAGGAATGGTTTCAACGGGTTCCTCTTCCGTGCCGCACATGTCAGGTGGAACTGGGAGAAATCTCCTCAGCTGACCGCTTTTTTTCTCTTTTCCACTCAAGTCCCTTCGAGCTCGCCCCGGAACTCGCGGCGTATCAACCTGGCGCAGTGCTGGCCTCGACTGGTGGAGATCGCAACTTGCGGGGGGCACCCGCCTTGACTGTACAAGCGGCGTTCAACCTCAGTGGCGGCACAGATCCCCGGGCTCGAGTTTTCATCGATGACCGGGAAGTAGCCGTCGATTCGCAATCGGGACATTTTGATTGGCAATTGCCATTAACGAACGGTCGGGTCGTTGTCCCGGTTCATGTGAAGTTGGGCCATTACACAAGCCTCGCCCTGTTGGCCGTCGAAACCAATTTCCACCTTCTTGGGGAAGAACCCGGGACTGAAGACTGATTCCTCTTTGGAAATTGACGGGGGAAGGTCGATGATCGAACATGGAGACCGTATTGCCCCGATGTTTCTGACATGATTGCATTAAACATGTCCAGCGCTGTGCCTTTCGCGAGTGAGCTGATCGAGTTCGACTCGGTCAGTGCAAAGACAAACCTCCCCGTCACCGAACGGGTCGAGCAATGGCTGCGTTCACTCCATTTTGAGATCGAGCGGGTCGACTACATCGATCCCGCCGGGGTTCCCAAAGCCAATCTCATCGGCAAACTCGGACGCGGGTCAGGCGGAATGGCGTACTTTTGCCATACCGACGTCGTTCCGGGAGGAGCGTGGGCCGTCGAAGAACACGGACCGTTTGAACCGATGCAGAAGCAGGGACGACTTTACGGTCGAGGCAGCACTGACATGAAGGGCTCGCTGGCGTGCATGCTTGCGGCCGTTCAGCAAATCCCTGTGGATTCCCTGCAGTCTCCCGTCTATCTCTGCTGCACTGCCGATGAAGAAGTCGGAATGCTCGGGGCGGAACAGGTCGCTTTACGATCTGCCCTTTACCGCGAAATGGTGGCAGGCGATACGCGAGGAATCATCGGAGAGCCGACTTCTTTCAACGTGATCTATGGCCACAAAGGAGGCTGTGGCATTCGCATCACCGCCCGCGGGGTCGCTGCACACTCCAGTACAATCAAAGGGATCAGTGCAAACTGGAAGATGATCCCGTTCCTGCAGGAGATGAAGGAATTACATGCGGAACTCGAATCGTCGCCTGAATGGCAGAACGACGAATTCGTTCCGCCAACGACGAGCCTGAACCTGGGGATCAGCGACTACAACCCGGCCATGAATGTGACGGCTGCACGCAGCGTCTGCACGCTGTACTTCCGTGCGATGCCCGGAATGAACAGTGATCCCATTATCAGTCGAATCCGGGAAGCGGCCGATCGACATGGACTGGAGTACGAACAGATCTTCCGGGCGACCCCGTTCTACCGGGACGCTCAGTCCGAGTTCGTGCAGGAGTGCCTGGAGTTCTCCCATTCCACACGGCCGATGACAGTGGCTTATGGGACGGATGCTGCCCGTTTCGGTGAGTTGAAAAATTGCGTCATCATGGGACCGGGCGATATTGCGCAGGCTCATACCAGTGATGAGTGGATTAGTCTGGAAGATCTCACAAAAGGGACGGAGATGTATCTCCAGATGATCAGACGCTGGTGTCTTTGATCTCCCGATGCCCCTGAGCCGACCGGGAAGATTCCATCATGGCCGCCGAAGCCTTCGCCAGGCCAGAGTCGCCTATTCGTGATCACTCGTAACCACCGGAGATCACTCAATCTCTGAGATTCAACCGCCGAGAAAGTTGATTGACGTTATGGGAATGTTTTCCGGGACGCCGTTCGATCGACCTCCCCACTGCCCGGTCTGCGAAAAGCTGGAAGCAGAATGCGTCTGTCCTCCACCTGCTGAAAAGAGGACACCAGCAGGGAAACAGACCGCGCGACTCGGTCTGGAAAAGCGAAAAGGAGGCCGTCTTATGACGACCGTCCGCGGCCTCGTGGATGAAGGCACGCACCTCGCCGATACGTTAACCCTCCTGAAATCAACTTGCGGTGCCGGCGGTGCCATTCAGGAGGGAGTGATCGAAATTCAAGGCGAGCAGCGAGATCGCGTCGCGGCAAAGTTGACCGAACTCGGCTATCGCATCAAACGCTGAATCAGATGAGCCGCGTTACTTACGTACGCGAAGCTTGTAATCGCCGTTGTGCTGATCAAAGTCGACAGAACCCAGCTGCTGCTGCACGCGCAATTCTGAATACGCATAGAACTCGATGAGGGTCTCGTCGTCAATTGTTTCCGGCGTGGCGTCCTTGGCCCAGGTGTAGTTCTTGACGCAGATCGGCAAAGAGAGTTCCTTGTCGATGAAAACCAGCGACTTCCGGTAACTCTCATGCACTTGCGGACTGTCGTAATTGATCTGGTACAGATAGCAGGGACGGGATTCGAATTCCTGATTGTCACGAAGTTCGCACTGGAAGCCGCTTCCGCGTGCAATATCCCGATCCTGATATTCCATCACGGTATACCCAAGTTGCAGGAGCCCTGCTTTCGTGATCGGAAATCGTGACTCTGACATGGCCATCGAACCCGTCGGTTCCAGATTCAGCAGGCCGGTCAATCTCCCTTTAATCCCGCCGGGCTGAACGAGCATGTTGCCGTCGTTTTGCCCTTCGACATAGATCAGCTGTCGCCCCCGGTCCCCTGTCTGCCATTTCATATAGACGCTGAACGGTTCGTGCCGAACCTTCATGTCGATTGCCTGGCCCTCGCTGAGCACTCCGCCGATCCGCTCCTGCTTGTACATGTGAGCAGTGTAGTCAGAGACTTTGGCGAAATTGGCACACCCCTTTTTCAGGAGCTCCTGACTCATCTTGATCGCCCAGATCCCGCGCAGAGTCTGGAAATCATTCACCTGCTGCTGTTGGTCCGGTGCCGGATCCGACTCTCCCGAGACCTTGGGGAGAGCGTTGACAGTAGAGACCGCCAGATCAACTGAAGCGGTACGAGGAGCCGCAGCATTGGCCTTCTTCGTTCCCCCACCGTCTGCACCGGAGACAAACGGGTCCAGGTTGACCTGAGAAATTCCAAATGCGCCTCCGGCGATCAAGGTCGCCAGCACATTTCGAAACCAGGGCGAGGCGGATCGTTCCGAACGCGGCATGCGTCGTCACTCCGGGGCTGGAAGTCACGCAGATTACAGCAAAGTCACAGAAGACCGTCTGAGTTCGCAGCACGGGTCGGAACGCGAAAGCTGAAACAGACCTTCCGCGTCCTATCTGAATTTCGTTCACGCTCGTGAGGAAACTTCATCAGTCCACGGAATGAATCGGCAATTTCCACCTGCTCACCAAAGAAACTGGCTCGTCGGAATCGCAAAAGTGTGAAAACTACCCATATCGCCCCCTGCATTATGCGAAAATCGGAAGCGTCGCAGAATCTGCTTATTTGGCACTCTTCCACAGGATCGCCCAACGTCCTGTCTGGCAGGGAATCGGATTTTCCTGATTTGCCGGTGCATGTGACTCAATCCGGTCAGATCTGCCGCAACTTGCCGCTCTACACAGTCCACCATCCACAGCGGGCGGAACCTCACTCCGTTTCCATAGGATCTGCCACACGACGCTCAAGAAGAGTCGCTGAACGGTGTTCGGGACTTCGGTAGATCTCGGCAAAACAGGCAAATTTGTCGGATTCATTCCCTGCGGTCCGAACCAGCGCTCCCTGCATCGCCTCGGCGAGGCCGTTTTCGCGACTTGATCGACTGATGATCAGCCAGTCATAGTCGAACTCATCGACCTTGAAGTAGACAGGGAATCGATTCGCTAACAGCGTCTGACGACCGGCGGCGAGAAAATCGAGCAGGAACTGGGTGTCGACAACATAGACTCCCTCGTGAGGCAAGGAATCGATCAACTCTCGCGCGAATCGTGGGGAATTGTAATTCGTATCCCCCCAATGCCGCAGATGAACAGCCAATGTTCGCAGCCCTGAGCCCGGGAGGAGGGAGCAGAGAACGGCAACGGTCATGATGGCAATGACCATTCCCCGGCGCCCCTCTTTCGGGACATCTCCGGAGAGCACTGCCGAATTGGGGGTTTGGTCGGCAGGAGCGATGAGAGCGACGAGAGTATCACTCAGTCGTCCCATCGCTGCGCCCAAACAGATGAACATCAATGCCGCAGGGTAACTCCAGTATCCAATCACCGGATGGTGGGGACCAATCAGCACACAAAGCAGAAAAACCGACGTCCAGGTCAGAAGACAGATGATCTTCAGTCCCGCCTGATTCTGCCGCCATGCAATCCATGTACTGGCGATCAGGCCCACTGTGACCAGTAAGAACTGAATCGCTCCAATGTGCGCCCACATCATTCCGAAGTGGTAGAGAAGTGAGGGCCATGGGGAGAAGAATCGTTCCGCCAGGGATTGATCCGCAACGCCCCCAAACTGGTTCCGAAACTGCACCTGAAACACTTCCGGGAACATGGCAATGAGGGGAAACCACGCCGAGAAAACCGCCACCGCAATTCCGGCCAACAGCAACGGATTCAGGACTCTGTGCCAGCGGCGCGAAACGAATGCCACCCATATCCCCATCTGCATGGCGTAAATGATCGCGAACGGGTGTGTTAACCCTCCCAGCCCGAGAGAGATTCCGGCAAAGATCAGGTCCCTCAAATTTCGGCCTTGCTGCCACCTTAAAATGCTGCAGATCGCAGCAAGCCCGAACGCGGCGCAAAGGAGATCCGGTCTGGCAGACGTTGCTGGAAAATAGAACCAGCGCGAAAAGGAAAATAGCCCCGCTGCCCAGAGTGAGGCCGTGATCGTTCCCCCGATCATCTGCGATATGCGGAAGGTGAAAACGAGCAGCCAGACACCAGCGACGGCCGAGGCCAGCCGGGCGGTGCCATAAACAACGGGAAGCACGGAATAAAAGAGCGCCTGAAAGTAGAAATAAAGCGGCGGCTCTGAGAACAACGCTTCGTCAGACCGATAGAATGCCGACTCCGGATTCCGCGCCGGAATATGCGGCATTCGGGGGATTCCACATTGCAGAATCGTGACCCCCGGTACGGCGTAAAATTCCTCATCCTGCCCCCCGGGCTGTAGGTACATCACCGGGAGGCGTAACAGGAGAAACTCGAAGGCGATGAGACCTAACCACCCCGATGCCGCACGTACTCCGCCACTCGGGAGCGCAGTGTGCGATGCGTTCGATACGGAAGTTCCATCGGCTGACATGCCGTGCTTTCTGCGAGTTGCGTGTCGACGAATCAACTATTGGGTTCGCCCGCGAACAACTTAATCTTACCGTTATCGAATTAGGATAAGGCCGAGCCTTCTCATTTCGCGGGAAGGCGTGAAAACAGGCGCGGCATAAAGCGGCTAAATACGATTCGCATGCGATCCCAGCAGGTTTCAACGTCAGCAATATCCGTTCTGCCTTGCGGTTCTCGTTGTTGCATGCTGAGATCTTAAGCAGACATTATCGAGCACCTGTATAGGAACTCGCCGCACTCAGCAATGGGCCGCGGGTCTGTCAGTCGGTTTCCTTGCGAAACTGCCTCGAAAGAGGAGTCATCCGTTAAGCCTGCTGCGCTGGAGTCATAATCTTGTCCGCCGATGTCCCTGAGAAGCATTGGTCTGAAGATTATACTTTATATAACCGCCCTGTTCAGAAAGCTGTGTCGGCAACCTCACTCCCGAATTTAAAGTGTGTCGTTTGCGATGGAGTTGGAGCTGATTCCCGATTCGACATCACTGGCTTTGGGTCACAGGTTGTCGTGTGCAGGAATTGCGGGTCAGGCTTTCTGCATCCAATGCCCTCTCCCGAGTTAGTTGCCGAGCAGTATCCTCCCACTTATTACGGAAATACAGGACGGAAGTTCCAGCCGTTGATCGAATTGGTCGTTCGCGTCATCGGTGGGCGACATGCAAGGTTTCTCGCTCGAAGAGTTCCACCTCAAGGACGGATTCTCGATGTCGGATGTGGCCGTGGGGTCATTCTGAAACAGCTGGCTGATCGCAACTACGAGACGCACGGCTTTGAGCGATTTGCCTCCGCTGCCGAAGGAATTGATCCACGGGTTCAGCTGCGAGTCGGCGAGGACCTGACCTCAGTCAACTATCCAGACCATTACTTTGATCAGGTCATTCTTTGGCATGTGCTTGAGCATGTGGCGGCTCCCCAGGAGCTGTTGCAGGAGATTCATCGCATTCTGAAGCCGGGGGGCGAAGTGATTGTGGCGGTCCCCAATTTTTCCAGCCTGCAGGCTCAATGGGCCGGTGCGGCGTGGTTTCATCTCGACCTGCCGCGACATCTCCTCCAGATCCCCCAACGTGCATTGCTGAATATGCTGCAAGATTGTGGATTCCGGCCCGGAACCGTTCATCATTTTTCCCTTCGTCAGAATCCATTTGGATGGGTCCAATCCGCGTTGAACAAGACGAACCTGTTCCCACGCAACAGCCTCTATGAATTCCTGCATGCTCATGACGAACGTCAGTTGCGGGGTCTCACACTGGCAGCACGCTTAAAACTGGGAGCAGCGTTCCTGGTGGGCATGCCAGCAGGTCTCCTGTTGGAAATCTTTGCTCGAATCTTCAGCAGCGGGGCGACGATCCACGTTGCCAGTGTTGCCATGCCAGTCTTTTCGCCGCGGCAAACGGACAATGGGACCCAGCAATTCGCGGAAGTCGAGTCCGACTCACCGGGCCAGCGGGAGATTCTGTGACCTGATCGGGGGAATCCCTGAGACACTGAATCCTTGAATTCGTTGACTCTTTCCGCAGGATCGATGGAATGCACGATTCATCCCGGTTTTCATGGTCCCTGTTCGAATTACTCCTTCGGATGCGGGTAATTTGCAAAAACGCCCGCTACGATGGTTCTCGCAGTGGTTGACCTATTTGTCGCTGACAACAACCTGTGAGAACCTGTTCGGATCGAAATGACACGAGCGAATCTCTGAATGCGCTGCGAGTAAGAGCTCGAAGACAGGTGAGGCACAGGTCGGGTCCGGTCAGCCGTCTATTCACGTCCCTGGAGTTTGCGAGTAATGCGATCCCTTGTGATTCTGGCCGTTTTGATTCTCACCGCCACGATCCAGCCAGGGGGGACACTTCTGGCTGCGGATCCGCCAAGCCCTGCTGCAGCGATGAGAAAACTGCTGGAGAGTGGACGGGTTCCGGAAGCCCGACTCCCAACCGTCGTGAAAATGATCTGCGAACGCGGAAATGACGACGACCTCGCATTCGTGCTTTCCGAGCTGCTCAAGGGAAAAAGCTGGAGCGACGAGCTTCAAAGCAACACGCTCGAGTGGCTGGCCACAGCCGCCGTCCAGCGAAAGGTGATTCCCACCGGTGACATCTCCGGAGTCTCCCAACTTCTTGAATCTGGAAGCCCTGCGGTTCAACAGCGAGCCGTCGAACTGACAGGCATCTGGAAAGTTCCCTCCGCTCAGACCGCTCTGATGGCATTGGCAGAGAAATCGACAACTCCGCCAGCCCTCCGTAAGCAGGCATTTGAGGCGCTCGCCACCATTGATCCCGCAGAGGCCGAGAAAGCTTTGACTCAACTGGCAACTTCGAAGTCGAGCTTTGACACCCGTTCCATGGGAATCGAAGTGCTCGTTGCACTGAAGCCCAAGGCTGCTGCACAAGCGGCGGCGAAACTCCTCTCCACAGCGACGGTCGACGATTCAGTCACAGGCATCCTCGACGCATTTCTTCAACTGAGAGATGGCGCGGCAATTCTCGCAGCTGGCATCAAAGAACAGCGACCTTCCAAAGACGTTGCGAAAGTTCTGTTGCGCCACATGTACTCGATCGGGCGGACGGATGCGGTTCTCAACAACGTGCTGCTCGAAATTGCTGAAATCAATCAGTCACCTCCGCTGCCAACAAAAGAGCAGCTTGCCGCCATGGTGGCGAAGGTCGCGAAGTCAGGAGATCCGGCGCGGGGTGAAGAAGTTTTCCGTCGGCCAGAACTCAGCTGCCTGAACTGTCATTCGGTCAGCCAGGGGGGAGGTGATATCGGACCTGACCTCAGCGCCATTGGCGTCAGCTCTCCTGTTGAGTATCTGATCACTTCACTGCTCGATCCGGATCTGGCGATCAAAGAAGCCTTCGCGACCAAGATCATCATCACCGTCGATGGAAAAGTCTTGCAGGGAATCATCAGCAGCCGGACGAACGATTCGCTGGTTCTGAAGGATGCGACCGGCAAACTGATCTCCGTTCCGATCGCGGACATCGATGAAGAAGTCGAAGGGAAGTCGCTGATGCCCAAGGGCCTCTCCAACTTCATGACGGAACCAGAGTTCATTGACCTCGTCGCGTTTCTGGCCGCCTTGGGGAAACCCGGTGATTACGCCATCCGGTCTACTCAACGGATGCAGCGGTATCGTGTCCTCACGAACGCACCGAAATCCGTTCGCGAATCGATCCCCAACGACGAGGAATTCCAGAAGAGCGTCGTTGGCTCCTCGAACTGGATTCCTGCCTACGCCCGAGTGAACGGCGATCTCCCACTGTCGGCGTTTCTGCCAAAAGACGGTCCAAAAGTCGTCTTCCTGCGCGGCGACATCTCCTGTCTCGAGGGAGGTGACGCCCGCATCGAACTGAAAACAGCCGCGAAAACAACATTATGGCTGGATGGCAAAAATCTCGGTGACAAATCGGAAGTTCCGATCACGCTGACACCGGGCCAGCATTCCATTGTGATCAGGGTCGACCTTTCCGAATCACCGGCAGCGACAGTGAACCTGACGGTCGCTAAAGAACCCGATTCCAAAGCGGAATTTGTGGTCGTCGACGGGCGATAAACCGAAGTGTTTCGGAGGCTGATCCGCAGGCGAATCCTCTGTCGAGTGATTTCACGCCATCAACGAGACCTCATCTTCGCAATCAATTCTGAGTCATCTCAGGGATCAGTTCAGAGATCACGTCAGGGCTCATGAGTGCCTCTCGCGAGGGAGTTGCTTCAGACGGAAGGTTGAAACGATGACACTTTCGACATCAGGATCTCCGCGTCCGGTTCCCTTGGGACTGGCCTCGAGCTTTGGCTTTGGCGATCGGACCGGGCTGGCGACACCCGGTCATCTCGCGGCCCTGCAGAATTCAGGAGGGGGGATTCGCGGGATCTTTGCGCAACAATCCATCCGCGAGATGACTCGAACTCATCGGACTCCGGAGGAGGTCATGAGTGCTGCCGCCTCCGCACTCGCTGCACGTGACTATTCCGAACCTTGGGGAGCCGACGCCGATCACCTGAAGACGCCCGAAGACGTTCAGGTGACTGCTCAGGCAGGCTTCGTCTTTTATACGATCGACCCCTCCCCTGATGTGGATCAGACAGCGGATCTGGATTCCGAGAGCGATCTGCGTGAGAAGTTCTCTGACATCCGCGAAGAGGTCGGCTGGACGAATGATTACAGCGGAACACTGAATGTTCCCAACGGGCCAAAAATCGAGTTCGATGAATTGACCGTGCTCCGTGCCGCTGTGAAGTATGGGCGAGCTATCAATCGAGTCGAAACGATGGCGGAGGTGATTCGCAAGACTTCGGCCGATCTGAAGCAACCGTTCGAAATTGAGATCAGCGTTGATGAGACTGACCATCCCACCAGCCTCGCGGAACATTACATCATCGCAGATCAGTTAAGAAGAAGGAACGTGCCATTCATCAGTCTGGCTCCCCGTTTCATTGGCGAACTGGAGAAAGGGGTCGACTACAAAGGCGACATTGATGCGCTGGACTGTTCGCTGCAGGAACATGCGGCAATTGCGAGAGCGTTGGGCCCCTACAAGCTGAGCCTGCATTCGGGATCTGACAAGCTGTCGATTTATCCCTCACTGGCTCGGGCGACACAGGGTCAATTTCATGTGAAGACGGCAGGCACCAGTTATCTGGAAGCACTCCGGGTGATGTCTCACTGCGCCCCGCGCGAGTTTCGCGAACTCGTCCGCTTTTGCCGTGAGCGATACGACACGGACAAGGCGACATATCACGTCTCTGCGACCCTGGATTCGGTTGCAAGCCCTGCTTCCATTCTGGACAGGGATGAGTTAGAGGACGTTTACCTGCAAAAATGGGAAGATGTGCCTGAGGGCCATGGTTTCACCGCTCCGGGACGACAGATCCTGCACTGCACATTTGGATCAGTCATGACTCAGCCGGAGTTTGGTCCACTGCTTCACCAAATCCTCGTTGAACACGTCGATCTGTACACCGAGTTTCTGGAAGAGCATTTCTCACGTCATCTGCGAGCACTCAATTCATAAAAGCAGCGAATAGGTGCAACTTCACCCCTGCGAAATTCGCCGTTGAGTGGAAAATGCATCTCTAGTTTGTAACTCTCCTCAAAAGACCCCACACGTTCGACAGAGCGAAAAGCCAGCGGAACGCCCTTGCTGTTGCGGCATTTTCGCTGACCCGTCCAGACTACCGAAAGAGTGTCATGTCGCAATCGCTAGGAGAAAAAGGAAAGTGGGCCGCGCTGACAGCCGCCCTGCTCGGCTGGATGTTTGATGGTTTCGAGATGGGACTTTTTCCTCTCGTCGCCCACAACGCTCTGGGCGAGCTGCTCGGATCGGATCAGGCCGGCGACATCGGAAAATGGATCGGCATCATCACTGCCGGCTTTCTCGTCGGTGCTGCGACTGGGGGGGTGTTGTTCGGATGGCTCGGTGATCGCATCGGCCGTGTCCGTGCGATGGCACTCAGTATTCTGACGTATGCCGTCTTCAGCGGATTGTGTGGCTTCGCAAATTCTCCTGAGACGCTGCTGATCTTCCGAATCCTCGCTTCACTCGGCATGGGGGGCGAATGGGCACTGGGCGTTTCACTCGTCATGGAGCTATGGCCGAACAAATCCCGAGGCTGGTTGGCCGGTCTGATTGGAGCCGCGTCGAATGTCGGCTTCATTCTGGACGCCATCCTGAGTATTTACCTGCTGAACGTCCTCGAGTCCCTGAAGACATTCTTTCTCTCAATCGGTTTGACACAGACTCAGGTCGATCATCTCGCCTCAGGTGGGGGATGGCGTTTGCTGCTGATGTGCGGAGCCTTCCCGGCAGTGCTGACCTTCCTGATTCGTCTCTTTGTTCCTGAGTCACACAAATGGGAAGAAGAGAACAAGAAGGGAGCGACCTCGAACTGGGCAACGATCGACCTGCTCGGAGTCTTTCTCGGAGCACTCGGCCCCATTGGGATGCTGGTTCTCTGGGCGAGAACGGATATTCCGTTGCCCATTCAGATCGTGGGCTCAATCCTTGGGTTGATTCTCGCGATCTTCGGGTATCTCTATCCCGTCTCGCGGTATCTCAAACGTCAGGGACAAGGTCGTGTGCTCGTGGGGGCACATGGTAAACCGGTCATTCGACTGATGTTGCTGGGAGCCCTGATCAGCGGCGTGGCTCTCCTGGGAACCTGGGGATCTCTGCAATGGGCCGCTCCATGGGCCGCTCAGATGACCCAGAATTCTCCGGAACTGCGCGGCAAAGAGATGACGCAGATCGCCCTGGGAGTTGGAGCCATCATTGGAACCATCGTCGCCGCCTGGGCTGGTCACCGTTTCGGCCGCCGGATCACCTACTTCTCGCTTTGCGTGATTTCGCTCGCATCGATTCTCTTGCTGTATCAGGGAAATCAGGCCTATGGAACACAGTTCCTTGTTTGTGCCCTGTTCGCCGGAGGAGCGACGGCCTCCTTCTATGGATGGCTTCCGCTCTATCTGCCTGAACTTTTCCCAACGAGCGTTCGGGCGACCGCTCAGGGGTTCGCGTTTAACTTTGGCCGCATCATTGCTGCAGCAGGAACCCTTCAAACCGGAGTGTTGATGAAGAACGTCTTCAAAGACAGCTACCCGATGGCCTGCACAATGATGGGAATGGTCTATTTGCTCGGCCTCGTCGTCATCTGGCTGGTTCCTGAAACTCACGGAGAAGAGCTGCCTGAGTAGAGTGTCTCCCTGCAGACTCAGTTGAACTGCTATTGTGCTGGCATCGTGAGAAATGATTTCGCCCCGTCAGAGCATTTCGCTCTGCCGGGGCATTTTTCGTGTCGAGAGATATCGATGCAGGAGTCGAACTGCTCTCAAGGAACTCAGTCACTCAACAGGTGTGAAATCGCATCAGATGCGGTCACCCGGAAGATCAAATCCCATTCAGGGCGCGCCTCTTCCAGAGAGGGAAAAGGACGCCAACTCACGGCATCTAAGGAGCTTCCGCAGGCAGCCAGGTGGCGAGGGGCAGCACCTTCCATGCGAGCAGGGCCACCGGGCCGGCAAAAAGCACACTGTCGACCAGATCCAGAATTCCTCCGAAACCTGGGAGCAGTGCTGCTGAGTCTTTTCTGCCAACGTCCCGCTTCAGCAGGGATTCACACAGATCCCCCGCCATTCCAGCGAGACTCAGAATTCCACCATACATGAGAGCAATGAATGTCGAACTCGGCTGGGCCCCGGGGATAAACCAGCCGGTCGTATAGGTCAGCCAAAGCCAGCTGCAAAGGGCTCCTCCCACAAAGGCACCGACAACTCCTTCCCAGGTTTTTCCGGGGCTGAGAACCGGTGCCAGCTTCGTGCGGCCGAAATTCTTGCCAGCGAAGTAAGCCCCGACGTCGGCCCCTTTCGTACACAGCACCACCGACCCCAGAACGAGATATCCGGCCTTCTCACCGGCGACCCATCGCAGTTGTGCGGTCATCGTCAGGAGCAGCCCGACAAAACAGACAATCAGCAGCTGAACGCCAAGGCGTTCCCAGGACTGCCCAGGAACCTTGAATGCACGGGCCTCTGTCAGGCACAGCAGCATCACCGACAAGCACATCGCCAGCGCGAGCGGCGTCAAGTCGAGATAGTTCGGCGGATTCGGTCGGAAATGGGGCCACCAGCCTCCCAGAATGATCATGCCGACGCAGGTCATCATGATCCCGAGGTTCAATCGGGGAAGCCGTGGGCGGATCAATTCCGAAAGTTCCCACACACATCGCAGAGAGAGCAGCTGAACAAAAACGAGCAGCCACGGCGCAGCTTCTCCAGCCAGAGCATCGAGATAAAAAATCCCGATCAGCGAGGGAACCAGAATTGCCGAAATCGCCAGTCGCCAGGCGAGCATAAGCCACGCGTCCTGCTGCCAGTGAATCCCCCTCCAGCAGCTCTCCGAGATCGGCGCCATCAGTTCCTGGAAGCGGTCCTGCAGAGTATGCTGACTTTTGAAAGAGACTTGAAGCCCGTTCTCCGAGAAACCGGCATGGACTTCAAGAGTCGTCCGGATTTTCCAGCATTCATTCACTCAAGCCCCCGATCGATCGTCACATGCCCTTGAAGATCTGCATTGTGGCGCTGAATGCTTATCCTGCCATCGACTCCAGAGTGCCAGGCGGAATCGGAGGAGTCGAGACTCGATCATGGATGTTCGCCCGGGGACTCGCTCAAAGAGATGACTGCGAAGTCACCTTTGTCGTTCGCCACTGGCAACCGCTCCGTGATTCGGAAGTTCAGGGGGTTCGCCTCCGGATGATTCGGGATCGCCTGTATGCAGTGAGAGAATCACTGGCTTTGCGTCTCCAGCGAACCGGTCGCTTCCCTTACGTCACGCTCCGGGAACCTCGTCTTAGCGATGCTTTTTACCTGCCGCTTCTCGCCGCGAGGAAACTCGCAATTCCGACTCCTGACCCACTCAAACCACTTCGGGCGTTTCAGGACGTGGACGCCGACGTCTACCTGACGTTTGGTGTGCAGAACAATGCAGCAACGGTGATCTCGTCGGCGCACTCCCTCGATCGACCAGCCCTGCTGTTCCTGGGCTCAGACGGTGACCTCGACGAGCGGTATCTCTCCGACTCGAAATTCGTCAGCACCTATCGGGACTCGGCCGTCGTCTGTCGTTGGGCAATCGAGAATGCAGATCAAATTCTCTGCCAGACCCCGAGGCAACAAGAGCGATTATCATTGTTTGGACGGACGGCCGAAGTAATTTCAAACCCCATCGATCTTGATCAGTGGGAGCAGATGCTCGCTGACGTTCGACGACGTCAGAACAGGTCCACAAAAGAACGTTATGTCCTCTGGGTCGGACGGGCGGAAAATGTCCATAAGCGGCCAATTGACTGCATCGAAGTGGCGAAGCGGTGTCCCGACATTCCGTTTTTAATGATTCTGAACAAACGCGACGACTCTGTTGAAGCCGAGATCCGTCGCTCGGCACCCTCGAATGTTCGCATCATCGAGAAAGTCCCCTTCCCGGAAATGCCGGGCGTAATGGAACGGGCTGCAGTCCTGCTGAATACGTCGTCGCTGGAAGGATTTCCCAACACGTATCTGCAGGCCGCGGCGACGGGAATTCCAATCGCATCTCTTAACGTCGAGTCGCAATTTCTGAGAGAGTCCCACGCCGGAGAATGTGCTGACGGGGATCTTGAGCGCCTGACCACAATCGTCCAACACTTCTGGCAGTCACCTCGGACTTCAGCGGATCAGCAGATTGCCAGGCAATATGTGGAGACACATCACTCGCTGAGAGCCAAAGTCGATCAGCTCTATCATGCGTTGCACGAGGCCCGCTTTGAAAAGCGAAGGAAAGAAGTACCGTCAACAAGTGATCAGTTCTGAGGCGGGTTCACTGCATTCGCCGCGGTCCAGGGAGTTGAACGATATAACAACTCGGCCAAGGGAACGCCGCTGCGAGAGACTTCGCCGATCATTTCCGTCTCTGCATCCCGATTCAAAAGTGAATCCCATGGATCGCCGAGGCGTCGGACCCAGAAAACGTACTGCGGTGCCTGCGGCTGTTTATCGTCAAAGGCCACAATCTGCAGGTCGGGCCGCAGCCTTAAAGGTGAGTCCTTCTTGAGGCTCTCCAGATACAAGGGATGAAGGACAGGCGCGACTCCCACGACCGCCCCTTTCGGCAATTTGTCGTTCATTTCTTGCAGGAACCGCGGAGTCAGGCTATCTCCCCAGTAGGTCGGCTCGAGTCCCAGCTTCACGGCACCCGACAGACCACCGATCAACGGGCTGTAATAGCTCAGATAACACGGCTGAATTCTGAGCAGCGAGTACCCTGGTTCTCCGAGAATCGCGACCGCTGTCAGGATGCCGGCAACAAGGGCTCCAGAACGAAGGCGCGCGGACTCATACAATCGCTGGGCGCCGATGCCGACGAACAGGGCGAAAATCGGCCAGACCACCAGAAACAGCCGCTCACCGTCATACACTGCGACGCCGGGGATCGCGAAGACCACCAGCGGGAGAACAATTGCTCCGGCAAGAAGTTGTCGTCCCCTCCCATTCAGCGGAACCAGAGGTGCAGGCTCTCGTTTGTCTGCGGGCTCCTGGCGGAAGATCAGACCATTCATCCCCAGCGCAAGTGTGACGATGGGGGTGGTCACCGCGAACATCACGAAAGGGTAGTGCCACGGCACCGCTTTATCTGCATACCGCTGGCCAAAGTAATAGCAGTACAGCGTGACTCGATCCGTTGTCTGAGCGAAGTACTGGAAGAAGCGGGAGAATGGATCACTCCACAGCCAGGGCCATCCCAGCAGAAACACTGCAAACGAGGTCAACGCCAGCACCAGCAGCGTGGAAATGCCATTCTTCCGCCAGTTCCACAGGATCCACACGGTGAGCAACGGCGGCAGGAAGATTGCCTGAATCTTTGTGAGAAGTGCGAGCCCCAACAGCACTCCCGGCCAGATTCCATCTTTCGCTCGCAACTGATCCCGATGCCCGAGCAGCAACACTATGCCGAAGACACATGCGGCATAGGTCAGATTCATCATGGTCTCGACGGATGCCAGATGAGCATGACCGAAGACGCGCGGCATGAAGATAAGAGAGAGTCCTGCGAAGAGTCCGGCAATCGGACCACACAATCGCTGAGTGGAGAAAGTCACGAGTGCGGCGAGAAGGCCGAAGACGATCGCTGTTCCGACTCGTGCATAACTCACCGAGTAAAGCGGTCTTCCCTCGGCAGGTGCGAGCCGACTCAGCAGAGCATTTGAAACCGCGCCGGGGAGTCGCCCTAGTGGCGGATAATCTGGATGATAACTGGGGTGATTGAAGATGTCGTACCAGGTCCCGGGGTGGACAATGCCGATCCCGCTTTGAAGACCCATTTCGACGAAATAGACCCCACCCTCGGTATTGAGCCCTTCATCAAAAGTGATTCCGGGCCCCGGTGCCGACCAGAAGCAGTCGTCTCCAGCATCAATTGCGGAGAGCACCATCCCGCAAGCAATCACTCCGATCAGAAGCGAAAAGCGAAATGCAAAAAAGCACGAAGCGACCACCTGAGTAGGGGTCGCTTCGTGCGTTGTTGTCGAGCCGCTCATCAGCGAATCCGGTCAACAATCTGGTAGGTTGTTCCCCGGTTAGGCCGGGCTTCATGATTCCGACATCAAGGCCGGACAAGTTCGCTGTCTTGTGAACCACTCCATTTTCGCAGTCGCCAAACGCGGTTCAAGATGACGTTCCCCAACATCAACCTGAAGGATGGACCCACGTATTTGGAAATCCTTAAGAATGGAATGAGTCAACAATTGAGCAAAAATGGCCGTTCCTTTTCCATCAAGTCATCATGAAGCCGTCCGAATCAGCCGCCATTTTCAGGCGACTCATCCGACCCGAAGCTCGCGACACCTGGTCGTGATGGGGCTGCGCGGAGAAGTGCTCGTCACAATTCTACAGTTGGAACTCACGAACCGATGTCCCTGAAACGATGTCATCGCATCCGGTCACAGCTCGAACTCCCCTCCATGGGTTTTTGTGACCAGGAAAATCGAGGCTGATCAGCACAGAGCTTTCGCGCTGCTTCCTGATCGCTGCCGATTCCACTTCCCGGTCGCGCATCCTTGCACACTTCTAGGAACTTCCGGATCCCCCCAACCAAGGGAATTTGATTCTCCCTGGCTATGGCTCTCCAGATCGTCCCGGCAGCGGTGGCATGACTGCCGGATCCGCTAGGCCAGCGTCTTCCGACGGCTGACGAGCGTCCGAATCCGTTCCGCCAGCAATGCTGCGTCAAACGGCTTACGGAACGTTTCGTTGAAAATGGTTCGGTCAAAACCACTTGCGGTGTCATCATCGCTCAGCAGAGCGATCAGAACTGTGTCCGCGTAATCATTGTTCCGACGCAGATTCTGAGCAATCATCAAGCTCTCATTGCGACCCATTGCGAAGTCAATGACGACGCAATCCGGGTGCAGTGATTCTGCCTGAATTCCTGCCTCGAAACCGCTGCTGGCGATTTCGACTTTGAAATCTTCAATCGGAAGGACTCCTTCGAGTCCTGAGCGGACCACACCGTCCACACCGACGAGCAACAGTTTGCCCATTGCTTCGTCTTCGAGTTCGCCCAGCGGCATGCCGTGTTCTTTAAGGAATCGGATCAGGTGCTCACGGGGAATCCGGCGGTCCTGGGAACCGGGGATCCGGTATCCGCGGAGCCGCCCGGAATCGAACCACTTACTGACGGTACGTGGTGCGACTTTACAAATTTTGGCGACTTGACCAGTAGTGAAGATCGTCCTCATTGCGGGCTCTCCAATCACAATCTGTCTGGGTCGGAGCTGGCTTAGCTCCAGATCTTCACCCCGCATACGACGACATGGCTGGCTCTCCTCGCCCGTGGGTCCATGGCAAAAACCAGCGTCGATTGCAGGGGCATCTCAGGAAATGGTGAAACGATCGACGGCCTTCGCCCCTCTGTGACAGGAGACTGTGGTCAGCAGCCTGCTCAGGCACAGAAAAACATCGGCGTCGTCGTGCGAGGGAATCCACGCATCCGGAAACTGCTGCGGCACAGCTCCGAACTCGTTTCTCTCCAATCCTTCAGTCCTGGTGGTTGGACCACATCAATTCGCACGGTTTCCACACACAACACGTCCGGGCAACATTGCTCGCACGAATTGTCGGTCAACCAGCAGAACGCAGGCTTGAAAGCTGTATTTGAGCCACGCACCGAATACGGTCAGAAGATGGTTCTGGCATCTTGCCAAAACCAACTGCCCCCCCCGATCCAAGCATGAACCCCCCCTATGATGGTGAACTCTTCAAACGTCTGCGTTGCATCATGCAATCGCTGGGAATGGCGTTCCCGATGCGTTTGATTCGAACCATCCGACTTACTTTTTCGGCGTTAACGGGGCTGTAACTTCAATCTGTCTGACCAGACTTCAAGCGGAATCACCCCGATTCGCATTGTCCCTATGACAGGCCGCAGCGATTCCTCTGACAACAACAAACGTAGCACGCAGGATGATTAAGCGGATTGGCCTGTTCGCGAGGGTTGCTCGTTTTTTCAGTTGCCAAACAGCAACAAGTCGCTGCAATCGGAATAATTGATGACGAAGGTCGAAACAGGAGGGATTCGCATAAGCAGGAGCTTCACCAGAACCGCCATCTCTCCATTTTTGCCCCAGTTATGCCTTCTGACGCAAAACTTCTGAGCAGAGTGGTTTGACTTTCGCTCCCCTCCATTGTACCTAGTTCAATGAAATGATGTGATCGGCAAACTCTTTCCAGTCCTCCCATTTCGACATTCACATGTGTCGGATGGGAGCACCCGGCCGGAAAAGGGTTTTTTGATTTTTCGCGGGTGACTCATCGAACAGGAGAAGTTTTATGTTGAACAAGGTTCTGACGTGTCTGGCCGCCATCACCATTGGCGGGATTGCCCAAGCCGGTGACTGCGGAGTTCCAGTGTCTTGCGCACCGGCTCCGGCCTGCTGTGCACCAGCTCCAAGCTGCTGTGACGCTCCTGGTCGTCACCATCGCGTGAAGCGAGTGAAGTTCCGTCATCACCGCCGTCACAATGACTGCTGTGCACCAGCCCCAACCTGCGGCGCTCCAGTTTGTGCTGCTCCTGTCTGTGCTGCCCCAGTTTGCGCAGCTCCAGTTGCTCCAACTTGCTGTGCACCAGCTCCTGCCTGTGCACCAGCTTGCGCTCCTGTTTGTGCTCCTGTCGCCCCAACCTGCGGCGCCCCAGTCGCTCCAGGTTGTGCAGTTCCAGTTTCGAACGGAACTGTTGTGACCCCAGTTCAGGAAACCAAGCCAGCTGCTCCAGCTCCTCCATCTGAAGTTGCTAAGCCAGCTGCTCCAAAGCCACCGAAGCCAGCTGCTCCAAAGGTTGAAGAAACCCCAGCTGCACCAGCACCAGCACCAGCACCGGCTCCAGCACCAGCGGCTCCGGCAGCCCCAGCTCCTGCCGCTCCAGCTCCGGCAGCACCTGCCGCTCCAGCTCCAGCTGCAAACTAATTTTCGAGATCACTCGAATTTCTTTGAGCCCCTCGATTCAAGTCGGCTTTACGGCTGATTGTTGAACTCCCGAGGAGCGAAGAGGGAATGAGAGTCTCGCGGTAAACCAGTCAATTTGACTGGAAATATCTGAAGTCCGTCGGAACGTCCTCGTTCCGGCGGACTTTTTTCGTTCATCGCATCACTTCGATACCGGTACCTGCGATGCATCTCCATTCGTGACGAAATGCTGCATTTCTCACGCTTGTAAGCCGTTCTGGCACGGGGAACTCCCGATGAAAACGTCTTGACCAGATTTCCAGTGTTTGCAGAATACCCCGCTCTCATCCGGCCACGGGCCGCATTCCCCTCCCCCCCGGAATGCGATCCAACCGCCTCGACGGATTGAGTGCTGATAGCCAGCAGAACCCTGCTCTGTCTGTCAGGATCTGGGAATGAGCACTCAGCCGATCTGGATGAACGACTTTTTATTTTGTTGGGAATTCCACGGATGATTGCACGCCGACAGCAAACGATCTCACGTACGGCCGTCGTCACCGGTTACGGACTGTTCCACGGTGCAGACGTCCGGCTGGAATTCTGTCCAGCTCCACCCGACCACGGAATCGTATTTGAACGCACTGATGTCATCCCTCCCGGGCGGATCCCGGCGCTCGTCGAATTCGTAGTCCCCCAGGAACGCTGCACCGTGATCAGCCGGCACGGAGTCAGTGTCGCCGTCATCGAACACGTGATGGCAGCCTTGGCCGGACTACACGTGGACAATTGTCTCGTACGAATGAACGCGCTCGAGCCTCCGATCTGTGATGGATCCGCTCAGGCGTTTGTAGAGGCTCTCCTTTCGGCTGGCATCGTTGAACAGGATGCCTGGCGAAAAGTCTTGCGAGTCGAAGATACGACCATTCAGATTGAGACGGAACGAGTAGGGATCGCCGCCCAGCCGAGCCGCGATGAGTCTTACCAGATCGGTTTCATTCTTGATTTCGGACCGGGCCCAATCCCGTTCCAGACGTTGAACGTGCAGGTCACACCCACGACATTCCAGACCGAACTCGCCAACTGCCGGACATTCGTTCTCGAACACGAGGCCGATGCACTTCGAAAAAACGGACTGGCACGTCGAGCGACACCACAGAACGCGATCGTCTTCGGCAAGACCGGCATTATTGAGAACCGATTACGACGTCACGACGAGTGCGTTCGCCACAAAATTCTCGACTGCGTCGGCGACTTTGCGCTCGCCGGCTGCGATCTGATCGGCCGGTTTTCTGCCAGTCGATCCGGACACAGACTGAATCACGAAATCATCCGGCAGTTGCGCGCCGCCCAGAACTCTCTGGCGGCAGCTACTCCTTCCGGACCCGCCTTTTGCCCACCATCGGGAGTTGCTCACTCCTAGAGCGAGTTTGTTTTATCGAGTGTCCGTGCAGCGCGTGGCGATTGATGAAAAATTCAATTCCGCATGGCGAGAACGGGCAGTTCAAAAAGCAAAACGGTCTCAGCCGACCGAAGTTTGACCTTTCACTGCGCACCGACTGACACATCCCCTATCACTTTCGATTATCGAAACAAACTCAAGGCGTTCCCTTGCAAGGATGCCCCGTCCATGGCAACAGAAATCTCAAACCTCGCTTATATCCATCCTTCTGCACAACTCGGAAACGATGTGCAGATTGGCCCGTTTTGCCAGATCGGACCGAACGTGGTCCTGGGCGATCGCAATGTTCTGATGGGCAACGTCACCCTGACAGGTCACACGTCCATCGGATCAGACAATCGCTTCTGGCCAAACTGCGTCATCGGCGCTGAACCTCAGGATTACAGTTACCACTCCGGAGCCCCGACCAGGGTTCTGATCGGAGACGGCAACCAGTTCCGCGAAGGAGTGACGGTGAATCGCGGCGCCGAGAAAGAGGATGGCTGCACCCGGATTGGCAATCACAATCTGCTGATGGCGAATTCCCACGTCGCTCACAACTGCCGCCTTTACGACAACACGATGCTCGTGAACGGCGTGCTGCTGGGGGGACACGTCCATGTCCACGACCGGGCCATCATTTCAGGGAACTCCGTCGTCCACCACTTCGCGACCATTGGCCGCCTCGCCTTCGTCAGCGGCGGTTGCCGTGTCCCGACAGATGTTCCGCCCTACATGCTGACCGCGGGAAGTGACAATCCGGAGATCAAAACCGTGAACGTCATCGGTCTCCGCCGAGCCGGGATCAGCGAAGAGGTCATCGGTCATCTTCGACAGGCTCAAAAACTGCTCTTTCGGGAACACCGCTCATTAGATAGCGTTCGCCAGCACTTTGAACAGCAGATTGAAGGCCCCTTGCCATTCGAACTGGCTGTGCTGTTCCAGGCAATCGAAGAACAGCGAAAAGGGAGAATGGGTCGAGCACGCGAAGCTGCCCGAACCAGCCCCTTAATTGAACACAAGAAAATCGCCTGACTTCGTTCGTTCCTCACTTTTGTTCCTGCATCGTCTGGCTCCACGAAATGGCTGATCTCACGCTCAACACCCCTCGAACCAGGTCTGCTGATCGAATGAAAGTCGCCGTGGTCGGCGTGGGTGCATTGGGTCGACACCATGCCCGCATTCTTTCTCAGCTGCCCGAGGCGGAACTGGTCGCGGTTGCTGACGGAAATGAGCAGCAAGGTCGTGCAGTCGCCGAAAGCTGCGGCTGTGAATGGACGAACGATTACCGAACGCTTCTGAATCGGATCGACGCCGTCTCCATCGTCGTCCCAACGACATTGCATCGCCCGATCGCAGGAGCGTTTCTTGAAGCCGGAATTCCCGTTCTGGTCGAAAAGCCTCTGACGGCGAATGTTGCTGATGGGGCAGCCCTCGTCGAACTGGCGGAGAAAAAAGGTTTACCGCTCCAGGTCGGACACATTGAGCGATTCAATCCTGCTTTCGAAGCGGCCTCGGTCAGGGTGCGAAATCCGAAATACATTTGCTGCGAACGTGTCAGCCCCTATGCCTTTCGGTCAATGGACATCGGAGCCGTCCACGATCTGATGATTCACGATATCGAGCTGACACTGGCCCTTGTCGGTGAAATGCCGATCTCGGTCGAGGCGTTCGGAGTGACTCTCGTCGGTGGACAGGAAGACTGCGTTCAGGCCCGCTTGAAGTTCCCCGGCGGTTGTGTTGCTGATCTGACGGCGAATCGGGTCGCTCCTGGCTTCACCCGAAGTTTGACCTGCTGGTCGGAAGTGGGTTGTGTCTCTGCAGACTTGAATGCCCGCTCGGTCAGCTCGTTCTCTCCTGGCGCCGCTTCACTGCAGGGAGAACTTCCCTTTGAATTGGTGCAGCAGCGGAAAGCAGATCCAGCGACTCTGAAACCAGAGATCTTCACACGATTCATTCATCATGAACAATTCAACTGCTCTGACGCCGATGCACTGACGGCCGAGTTGAAATCGTTTCTGATGTGCGTCCGGACAGGACAGACTCCTCGAGTCAGTGGACAGCAGGGCCTCGCAGCACTGCAGGTCGCCGAGCAGATTCTCGCAAGTGTATCAGCCCATGCATGGGACGGTTCTTCCGAAGGCCGACACGGACCAGAAGCCCTGTTGCAGCACCATCTGCCACACCTTGGCCTCGGTCGAAAAGTCGCCTAAAGCAACTTGCTCCACCGTCTGCCCACGCCATGGAAGTCTCACGAGCAAGGCAGCGTCTTTGTCAATCGGCTCAGGGAAGTCATCACCATGCCGGAAGAAGCGACTTATCTGTGCCCATATTGCGGAGAAGAGGTCGTCATTCCAATTGACGTGACCGAAGGGGAACAGCAGGAGTACGTGGAGGACTGTCCCATTTGCTGCTCCCCGGTCGTGATTCGACTCGAATTCCGTGAAGACGGCGGTGTCGACTGCAGCGCCGAAGCAGAATTTTAGAGCGAGCTGACCTCACTTACGCCCGCTCTCCTTCGACTCGGTCATCGGCAGAAGATGCAGGTGGAACCAGAAGTTGAAGGGAGTCGAGCAGTTTTCTCTTCCCGCCTCGCGGTCCCGGCGTTATGAGGAGACTTCCCCTCCCCCTTGGTTGGATCGACGCCAACCTGTCTAGAACTCACTCGACGCTGGAGATTCCTGAAGCGTCGACGACATTTCCACAACCCACTCTGATTTCCATTGGCACTGAGTGACGGCAAGGATGAGCCATGCGCGGGTTTCTCATTAGTTCGTGTTTGATCGCACTGACCTTCGGCTTGCTGACCGTTTCGGCAAAAGCTGGTGGAAAGCTGAAACACAACTGGTATCAAGGATATCCAGTGGGGAAACCAGTTCGCTTCTGGGAACTCCCTTACGATGATCATCAGAAAATGATCATCTGCACAAACCGGTCGATCCCCCCCAACTGGGTCGTGGTGGGAGTCCGTCACTCCGTCAGCTGTAATGGCCTGGGAAATAACTCGTGGATCATTCAGCGACTGCCGGTCTCACCGGGTGCGGAAATCATCATCTGCGGTAACCAGCCTGTGCCACCGGGATTCGAGGTCATCGAACAGGTCAAAAGCGCCTATTGCGGTCACGGGGTTGGCGGAATTCGCATCCGCAAGATGTAACCAATCTCTTCAAATCGAAAAGGCGTGCCTGGAACAGTTCCTGGCACGCCTTTTTTGATTTCAGAAAGCCGGAAGTTCGGGCTTCACGACTCTATTCGCCCGCTGTCCCTTTTGAGTTGGCGGACTTGAACATGGCGTGATTCCGATCCCCGCGGGAAAGCAAGAAGGCCATCAGGTCGAGGACTTCTTCCTCATTGAGGGTATTCAGCAGACCGGCCGGCATCATCGATGTTTTTGACAGTGACATTTCTTCAATCTGCCGCTGTTCCACACCGACGGTTTCATTCGGGTCGAGCATGTTGGTGTTGATTCGCATCACTTCCCCATGCAGGTTCATGATGCGACCGATAACGACTTTGCCGTCAATCGTGATGATCTGCACCGCAGCGTACTGATCGCTGATCTCTTTATTCGGGTCGATGATCGATTCCAGAATCGCAGTCGCGTCGAATCGTCCTGCCAGTGCGGTCAGGTCGGGTCCGAGTGCTCCCCCTTCGCCGTTAAAGCGGTGGCAGGTATAGCAACTTGCCGCGCCAAACAGCTTTCGGCCGTTCTCAAAATCTCGGCCGTTCAGTTTGTTCTGCATCAGATCCAGAACTTCGTCCCGCTTCCACTCTTTCACGAATGGACGAGGGGCGACGGCTGCAACAGGAGCCACCATTGGCTGGTGTTCGAGAATGGGCTTTAACTGTTCCTTCTCGGCATCCGACAGAGTCTCGAGTGCATTCTTGCGAATGTCATTAACGAAGAGATCGAATCCGACGCCGCCGCGATAACCGACAGCCTGATGGAACCACTTGAAATAGGTCTCCCGCAGCTGTGGCGTCCAGCCGGCTCGCAGATAAGAGAGAGCTTTTGCATAGTTCATCTGCTCCTCCTGCGAGGGTGCGGACTGAAGCAAGGCAACTCCCTGAGCGGCGGCCTTCGGTGCCTGCAGGTAGCAGAGGATATCCAGCAGCATTGTATTTGCATTCGCGTCAGGCGTCGGCAAGATCTCTCCCAGACGATCAATCAATCCCTGCCGTACGACTTCTTCAGGCGTGCCAAAGCGAAGCAATGCGAGCTGAATAATCCGGAGGCTGGCGAACGATTGTTCCGGAGTGAAAGTCGTGTCATCCAGCTCACCCAGTGATGCCAGCACTGACATCTGCATGATCAGATCGGCAGCCGGAGGAATCACGTCTGTGGAATCCCAACGTGGGGGAACAGTATCGACAGCTTCTTTTGGATTTCGGGTCGCACGAACCTGAGTCCGGCAGATGGCGAGGAGACCTTCCAGCCGAGTCCATGTGTCTTTCGATTCCAAAACCTGGGGCATCCACTCGTCTCGGGGACGGAACTCAATGGCTGTCCGAGCAGCTGAACGCAGGATGGGATCATTGCTCGCGAGGAACGGGAGAGCGATCTTCACTGCTTCCGGGTGGTCACCCAGATGCAACGCCTGTAGCTTGCGGAGTTGTGCTCTTTCTTTGGCACCGGCTGAGTCCTTCAATTCAGCTGGGGCCGTCGAATCCGAACCGACGTAAGTGACTTTATAGAGTCCTGACTGAACTTTTCGTCCGCCGATCGCAAAGTACATTGCCTGATCGACAGGGTTCACAACCAGATCGGTCAGTGGCAACGGCGTGCCAGTGATGAATTCTTCGGCCTTGGCTTTGTAGCCGGCACCATTTGGTTCCAGATGAACCGCATACAGCTTTCCATAGCTCCAGTCAGCGATGTAGAAGGCTCGCTGATACTTCGCAGGAAACTTCGCACCATATCCGAAGCAGACGCCTGTCGGAGAACCGGGTCCGATATTCAGTACCGGCTTCATCGTGTCTGCGAAATACTCTGGGAACTTCCCGCTGCCGTTCCGCCATCCGTAGTCGACACCGCTGAGGATCTGACACACCCGAGTCGGCCGATACCAGGGAGTATTCAAGTCCCATTCCATGTCGGCGTCATAGGTGAACATCTCTCCGTCGGCATTGAACGCAGCATCATATTGATTTCGGTATCCAACGTTGACCAGTTCCCATTCCTTACCGTCGGGACTCATCTTGCTGATATAGCCCCCCGGTGCGGGAACGCCTTTCATAAAGCCTTTCCCGTAGATTCGAGGAAGCATCTGATCTTCGTCCCAGATCTCAGGGACCCGGGTCGCAGCAAACTCGGTCAGATCTGTCTTGTTCCCGCAGATGATGTAGATCGATTTACCGTCCGGGCTCAAGACGGCAGCGTGCGGACCATGCTCCCCACCGCTTCCTGGCAGCAGGCGAAGTGTTTCGACGGTATCAAGCATGTCGTCTTTGTTCGTGTCAGTGACACGATAAACACCGCTCTCGTACTTGGCTCCCTTGTTGACGACGACATACAGGCTGTCGAAGGCCCAAAGAAGACCTTGAGCTTCGCCAATGTCGACGGGGATCGACTCGATCTGGACCGACTCCGCCCCTTTGATTCCGGGAGGCGTGACGCGAAACAGACCGCCGTACTGATCGCAGACAATGAGACGCCCCTGTGGATCCAGGCACATTGAGACCCATGAACCTTCAATTGCTTTGGGAACGGAATAGATCCGCTCCACCTGAAATCCCTTCGCGACAATCATCCGGTCCACAGGTGTGGCAACGGGATCCTTCAGTTTGCGAGCTTCCGCCAGATTGGCCTCTGTGAGCGGGAAAGGTTTTTCACCCAGAGCAGCAGCAACCTTCGCAGTCGACCAGTCTGCAGTTGATACATCTTTCGATTTCCAGTTCGGCAGCGGCTTCAGTGAAGCATTCCACTGGTCGTCAGTGACCACGGTCTGGATCTCGCCATTCGGTCCGATGAGTTCGAGGATCATCAGTCCGGCAACGTTCTTTCCCTTTCCCTCAGCTTCAAAGGCGATCTTGACGCTGTCCCCTGCTTTTGCCTTGGTAAAGAGCGGGGCGACATCCACATTCGAAGCGTTTCTCGCTCCGGAGTGTTCAGCGATCTGGACACCGTTGATCGACACTTGAGCCTTGTCCGCGCAGGAGAGCAGCAGCCGCCCTGATTTGACAGGTCCGTCCAGCACGAATTCCCGGGTCAGAAAGACTCGGCCGGGTCCTGATGAATCCGCCTCTTTCTTCTTATCGCCGTCCGCCTTGGGAGCGGCGGCAGTAATCCACTTCGGAGCAGCTGGCGCAGCAGAGGTTTCCGATTGCCCGGGAGCTGGAGTGGCGGGCTTGCTGAGGTCCTTCAGTTCCACCTTGCGGAACTGGGCTTTCGACGGAGGACCGGCGTGCAACTGCAGTGCAATAATGCCATCCGCCCGGCGGTGAGATGCCTGCTCATCAATCAGTTCAATCGCGACCTTCCCATCGATCTTCTGAATGATCTTGTTGCCCTGAGCGATGATCGTCAGCGTGTGCCACTGCTCGAGATCAATCGGTTCGACAGTGCCTCCCAGCGGAGTCGCCTGCTTCTTCCCATCCGGGGTAATTGTCACTTTGTTGCCGCGTTCGACCAAAATTCCGCGGCCTTTTTCTTCATAGATCATCCCGGTGTACGAAGGCTTTGCATGCACATCGGCCTGATACCCGGAAACGCCCCACTTACCCAACTCAGGGCGACGCACCGAACGATATTGAACGCCAGTGTTGTTGTTCCCTTCGAAGCGAAACTCAACTCGCAATTCAAAATCGGAAACGGTGCCTCCGGTCCAGATCAGAAAGGTGTTTCCCTTCAGGCTTCCGTCGGAAACACCGGTGATCAGGCCATCTTTTACGGACCACAGCGCCGGATCGCCGTCCCAGTTCGTCAGATCCTTTCCGTTGAACAGCGGCTTGAACCCGTCGTCAGCGCTGACAGCGGCGGATTGAAACAGAACCCAACAGCAACAAACCAGAAGCGTGGCTAACCTTCGCACGTTTGGCACTCCCCAGAGGACGATTGCATTCCCGCATCATGCGGCGGGGATAGAACTCAACAGACCATCCTCGTCTGTGGCCCTATCGTTGAAACCGGAGACCGGTCGATCGCCTACAATAAGAAACTACGGGGCGAGAATTCAACGAATGTCGATTCATTCGATGCAATCGACTCGTTGAAATGCCGCGGCACTTCAAGGTCCATATGCAATCGGAGAGAGACCGCACAACCCGAAGGGATTGTGTCCCTACGCACAACGCCAGGGATTCTCGTGTCATACAGTGCGTGAGAACCCGACTCGACGGATGCTCTCCTTCGGACGCGGCAACAGCATCGCTCAGGGGACAGCCCAGTCCTTGCCCAGTCCTTGCAATTCACACGGAAGTGACTTCGATCCACATCCGCGATCCACATCCGCAGTTCAGACGGGGCCGGCGGTCTTGTCGACGTGCCGCAATTCAGCGCGTAGCTTCTCCAATTCAACGCGAAGCCTTTGAAGCAACGTCGTCTGATAGGCCTGCAATCGATTCAATCCATCCAGATCGCGTAGAATGGAGTCGACTCCCTGCTCTTCATGCGAGGGCTCCGAGATGGAATTGTCGCGATCGAGTGTTTCACTCTGGCGTTTCCGGGGCATCTTCATAGGATCCGTGTCTTGGGTCTGAAACCAGACATTGGAATCGCGCACGATGACCCCACCTGCTTTCGAGACCCGTTCACCGAAAGCAAAGAGCGGCCCACCGCATGACAGCACGAATGTGACAAACCCCGCAGACCCCGCGGCGACTGAAACACCCTGATCGCGTCAATTGAAGCAAGAACTTACCCAAATGGGTAAAACAAATCAACCTAATTTTCAGGATTCGTTGTCCGCGCGGCTGACTGCGGTGCGAGTCTCGCATTATGGAGAGCGCGGGCGTTCAGAGTTTGCGCGTGATCTCGGGGTTCCGATCACGACCTATGTGCATTACGAGACGGGCCGATCACCTCCTGCGGAGCTTTTGTTGAAAGTCGCGAGGCTAACGGGGACGCGACTCGAATGGCTCATCGCCGGATCAGGGGTTCGAGAAGATCTGAATCAAGGCCAGGAAGCCGATCCGGTTCGGGCGCTTGCGGATGAATTCGCGCGGCTTCTCTTCCGATCGCCAGAACTCATTCCGTCTGCAGAAGAATTTGTGAAGGCACTGCGTGGCCTCGCTTCCGATCATTCTCAGTTACCCCTATCGCCGCCTGGCTCGGACGCCCAACTGATCCCGATCATCGGCAGCACTGCCGCCGGTCTGGCCCACTATTGGAGTGAGCTCAAGACAGATGTCGGCGGAGCGGAGGCGGATGCCCGGGTTGAGGAGATCTTGCAGAAACTGACCTCTGAAGTAACAAGTGGCGATGGCGAAACAACAGTCGTCAACTCACTGGAAGGCGACTCGGTTTCGCTCGTCCAGTATTCCACTCCAGATCAGTATGGCATCCTTGAGTTTCTCTCAGCGGCTGGATTGAAGAAGCGTTATCCCAAGGCAGTTGCCTGGAGAATTGACGGCGACAGTATGACGCCACGCTATGCCGATGGCGATCTTGTTGTCACCAGTCCAGACTTCCCTGCAGTGGAATCTCATCCCTGTGTCGCCCGACAGATCAATCAGATCGGCGTCAACTGCAAGCTCTATCAGAGCCAAGGAGACGAGATTCTCCTGATCCCGATTAACCCGGCCTGTGAGACACAGCGGTTCCCAAGATCATCACTGCTGTGGGCCTGGCGGGTACTGGCGTCCGTCCGCCTAAAGTGAGTCCGATGAGTTCATCGATCTCATCGAAGGGCTGATTCCCGGACAGCTTCTCAGACGCACGCCGGGTTCATGTCGAGTCGCGGACGATTAATCGCGGCTGAATGATTCGGACCTTGTTGTCGCCGGTCACCTTGCCTTTGATTGATTGAATCATCAGATCGACTGCGGCTTCCGCATAGTCAGCGTGACACTGATCAATCGTCGTGAGAGCAGGTTCAATCACTTCCGCGATATCCAGATTGTCATAGCCGGTCACAGCAACATCGCGAGGAACCTCTTTTCCATAGCGACGCAGCCCCTGGATGAGACGAACGGCCCACTCGTCATTAGAAGCGAGAATGGCATCCGCCTTCTGGGAAATCACCAGCTTCTGGACGCACTGATCAATCACTTCGGCGGTCGGTCGCTGAGCCCCCATCGGGTTCACCCAGATCAGCTTGTCTGCAGAACTGAGTCGATGACGCTTCACAGCCGCCTTCCAGGCATCGGCGCGAACTGACATCAGCGAGTCGGACATGGACCAGAGTTCCATGGCAATTCGCTTTCGTCCACGTTCAACAAGATGATCGACAAGCTGATTCACAGCAGAGGCAGTGTCGACCCGGACGCAGGACTGCGAACTCAGAATCGGTGACGCATGAATCACCGCACGAGAGCTGGTCCGAAAGACCGTCTGCAAGTCGTCGCGGATTCCCTGAATCGCATCAAACAGACAAAGAACGCCGTCGATTCCCCGGGAATAAAAGTCCTCGAGGTACGCCTGAATCTCCTTGGGATCCTGATGAACCTGACCGATGACCAGACGGTATCCCCGGCGGCGGGCTTCGATTTCAACGGCCGCAAGTCGGGCAGAAAAGACAGCGGTATTCACCGTGTCGAGAATGACGCCGAGTGTCTTATTGGGACGTCCACGCAGTTGCTGAGCCGCCTGATTAGGTCGGTAATCCAGTGCTGTGGCGATCTCCATGACTCGAGCCCGGGTCTCTTCCGAAACCCTCACATTGTCTTTCCCTGACTGGTTCAGAATGTGTCCGACTGCGGCTCGTGAGACACCGGCCTTCTTGGCGATGTCGATCAGTCGGACTTTCTGGTTTCGCATGGTCATCAGAGATGTTCACCAGTTCTGAATTTCAGGCCTGATCAGGCATGGGAGGAGGCTCTTCGGGAGGCACGAGAGCCCAGACAACGCAGCGGCAAGATTGCACCCAGATTGCGCCGCTTGCCCAACAATGTGCCTCAAAGCGACGACGACTTTCAAGCGAAACAGAGGAAAACGAGGCCACCATTGTCAGAAATTTGGCAAACATCAGCGCAAGCGATGCGAAAGCGAGAGTCAGTCCGCACCGGGAAAACCTGATTGAGCGGCCATTCCTGAAGGGGCAGCCCAATCAGACTGAGAGAACAGAAATAATCGCGTGATCAAGTACCTCTGACCGGATGACTCGAGACCTCGCCTCGCTTGCGATTCATAAACAGGATGTGACTTTGGGAACTGCGGCCCAATCGTAATCTGTCCGAGGCATCCTGAGAAAAGAAATCGCCCCATGTATCGAGAAATTCAAGTCGCGTGCGCGACATTGATTCCGGACAGTCAAATTGGATCGGCGAGTAAAGAGAGCCGTGGGTGCCGTAGCAGGGACGCACTGAGAACTGCGGGCGGTTTCGAATGAACGATCTGATTGTCACTGACAGCCTATTTTTCCCAGCTGCCGAGCAGTGAAAGTTATTCGGCGAGTCGGTCTAAGTCGAAAGCCCGAGTTGGGCGTTTCCGCCGGCGATTCGATTCTTCTCCAGCCAAAGGTCTTCCGTCTGCTTTTCGTTTATTCCAAGACCGTGGTGCAACTCCCAGATCGTGTCGCTGGTCTGAACAACGAACTTGCGGAACCAGAGCATCTGCCGGACCCGCTCCCGGGGGGAGATCAGTCGAACCTCGACTCCCTTTTCCATCCAGTCGAAGAGCATCCCGAAGAAGCCGCTCGGGACATGCTGAACGAAGGTCATGTCGATGAGAATTCTGTCGGTCCCTTCCTGGAGAATCAGGCGAATTAACGTATCTCGAATTAACGACAGATCAGCCCCGTCCCAGATCTCCATATCACCGATGCTGACAACAACTCCCTGATCCGTCTCTTCAACGGAAAGCCCGTGGGTGTACTTGCGCTCGGCCATTGATTTCGGTCCCGTAAGCAAACTGAGGTGCCCTTGATAACATCCCTGTGCTCACGCAATCGCAGCGCCAGATTTCGGAGTGGCCGGAACCGCGGGCTCTGCCCCTCGCCACAACATGAATACCAATCAGCAATTAAACGCAATGCTGCCAAAAAGAAGAATGTTGCCTTCCGTCACCCGCGTCTCTTTTCCTCATCATCAAAACCGTAAAATGAGGCAAGATGGCATCACAATGGGGGGACAATGTCTCAGGACGTAGACATTGATGAAAACGGATGGAAAGAGAAGCCGGAAGGGGAACTGCAGGACTCTTAAGTTGCTGATAAGTGCTGAACTGCGGACAATTTCGGCCTGCGAAGTGGTCACAAAAGAAGAACGGCATATAATTGAACGGCCATTGGTTTGGTCCAAGGTTCTTGGTGGACCTGCTAAGACCCCTGACGAACCTCCTGAGTGGCCTCCGGCTCTCTCCGGCAACAGCGTTTGACTGCCCGACTCCGCGCCCCAGACGGAACTCAGACGGAGTCGCACGAAAAACGCGGCACTCCAATGAAAGGGATTGATTGCTTTCGGTGAGATCAGGAATCTCGTCCGTTATAGATCCCCTCCCCCCCTCGAACGTCCAACCTAAAGAAGTCCATGAATTCCAAACTTCGCTCTGCATTCCTGCTTGGAGGACTGGCGATCTGCAGTCCGCTGTTCGTCTCTCTCTCACAACAGTCAGTGATTCATGCTGCGGAGGCTGCGGCGAGTGAAGCTGCGGCGAGTGAGGAGGTCCTGCTGGGTTCTGGCGATCTGCTGACTGGCATCCCGGGTAAAGGGCCTCTCACAGAAGAGGAAATCAAGAAGTGGTTTTCGGATCCCCGAAACCATCTACCGCTCAAGGTAAAACTTCCACTCGGGCTGGCTGCCGGAGAGGCTTCCATCAAAGGGCTCGACAAGAACCCGATGACGCGAGCCAAGATTGAACTCGGGCGTCAGCTCTATTTCGATCCACGGCTCTCCGCGGATGGAACGATCAGCTGTGCTTCCTGCCATCACCCCGAGAGCGGCTTTGGACGTGAAACCCGCTTCGGAGTTGGCATCGGCGGACAGGAGGGAGGTCGCAACTCTCCGATCAGTTACAACCGAATTCTCTCAGACCTGCAGTTCTGGGACGGTCGCGCTCATTCACTGGAAGATCAGGCAATTGGTCCGATCGCCAACCCCATCGAAATGGGAAACACGCATGACACATGCGTTGCCGACCTGCGGAAGATTCCCGGCTACGTTCTGGAATTCGAAGCCGTCTTCGGCAAGAACTCCATCACCATCGAAAACGTCGGGAATGCAATCGCCGCGTTCGAGCGGGCAATCGTGACGAATCCTTCACCGTTCGACTATTACGAAGAAGTGCAGCGGTTTGCCAAACTTGATCCGGAAGACCTGAAAGAACTGCTCGAAGACCAGCCCCAGGTCGCAGCAGAACTGAAAGCCGCGAAAGAGGCTCTCGCAGCCCACCCCATGTCAGAAAGTGCGATTCGTGGCCGGGATCTGTTCTTCAGTGATCGCTCGAACTGTGCCACCTGTCACGTCGGTGCAAATCTCACCGATGAACTGTATCACAATCTCGGAGTCGGGATGGACGTGGAGAAACCCGATCCAGGACGTGAAGCGATCACGAACAATCCGAAGGATTGGGGGGCATTCAAAACTCCGACAATCCGTAACGTGGCAACATCAGCTCCGTACATGCACGACGGAAGCCTGAAGACCCTGATGGAAGTGGTTGAGCACTACGACAAAGGGGGCATCCCCAACAAGAACCTCAGCGACAAGATCAAGAAGCTGAATCTGACTCCTCAGGAGAAACTCGATCTGGTGGCCTTCATGGAAGCTTGCACCGGCGAGTTCCCGAAAATGGAGCACGGTCGCCTGCCTAAGTAGTTCGCGAGCTTCAGACGGATTGTGAATAGAGAACGCCCGCCTGACGGAACTGTCAGGCGGGCGTTTTTGTTTCCCGATGAGTGCGGACAAACAAGACAAACAGGGGAATTAGACGATCTGGGGATAGACCCATTCTCCGCGGTATTCGCGAGACAGCAGTTTGTCAGCCGCTGCGTCGTCGACAAACCGCTCTTTCTCCCCGTCCCAGACGACACTTCGCCCCAGTTTCATCGAGAGCATGCCCAACAGGCTCATCGTGGTCGCGCGGTGACCAATTTCAATACTGGCTGCAGGGCTTTGCTTCGTCTCGATTGAATTCAGAAAGTCACGCCAGAGCATCGTCACGTTGTGACCATCCTGCGGATTGTCGAACTGCGGGTCCTGATGAACCACCGGCTTCTTGCCGTCACGAGGGTAGAACGTCCACCCGTCACGCCAGCCCATGTGAAAGACGCCGTTTTCGCCATAGAAATAGCAACCGAACGGGTGCGGTTGCCCCCCTGGACCGCCGAACTTCCGGTGCTCCCATGTGGCAGTAAAAGACTCAAATTCATAGACGGCGACCTGATGATCTGGGGCATCCGTCGTCTGTTCATTCTCATTCAGAATCGGAGCGCCGGCGACTTCGCGTCCGCCAGTTGAAAAGATCTTCCGCGGAGTCTGTCCGTCTGCCCACCAGAGAACCTGATCGAGCCAGTGGACGCCCCAGTCCCCGAGTTGACCGTTGGCGAAGTCAAGAAACTCGCGGAAGCCGCCTGGATGAATTCTTCGACAATACGGACGTAGCGGCGCGGGTCCGCAATACATGTCCCAGTTCATTCCTTCTGGCGGATCGGTGTTGCGGGTCGGGTTCTCACGACCGCCGCCTCCGTTCACGAACATCTTCACCATGGCAACATTGCCGAGATGTTCCTTCTTGCGGAGGAACTGCATTCCTGAGACGTGATGGGGGCCAATGCGTCGGTGCAGGCCGACCTGAACAATACGGTCAGCAGCCTTCGCGGCCGAGACGATTGCCCGACTTTCGTTGATCGTGTGCCCTGTTGGTTTCTCGACGAAGACATGAGCTCCATGCTTCAATGCGGCAATCGACTGCAATGAGTGCCAATGGTCGGGGGTCGCAATGATGGCAATGTCGATCTGCTCTTGATCGAACATCTCGCGGAAATCGGAGTAACTGCGAGGTTGATCCGACGTCATTCCGCCGAGTTCATCAATGGCCACCTCTCGTTGACTCGGGTCGACATCGCACAGCGCAACCACCTGCGACTGACCTGACTTCACCGCCTCTTCAAGAATATTCATCCCCCACCAGCCAGTGCCGATCAAAGCGGTTCTGTACCGTTTAACTTTGTCTGCTCCCAGAATGGCAGGAGCCGCAAAGGCGGACATTCCAAGAGCCGCACTGGACTTGAGAAAAGAACGGCGGGTCAGCGTCATATCAGGTTCGACCTTCTCTCTTGGTGCGGACAATGAAATCAATTTGAAGATTAGCCACCCAGCGACGATGACTTCCCTCTGCAACTGCTGTGAATGGGGGATCACCGCGACTGAGCGTTTCAGGGGTGCGGCCTAATGATTGAACACAAATTCCCGACTCGAAAGGAGAGCCCAGAACAGATCTTCCACCAGTGCTCCCCGCTCCGTCAACGGCGCACTTTCGAGTTCAGATACGAACTGCTTCCGCTCGTTAGCCGTCGGGTAGCGTGACAGGCACGCGAGATAGGCCTCATCGACCAGCGTCGTCACCGCCATTCCGTTCTGCAGCTGTGCGGTCAATTCGAATGCCAGACTTTTCTTGTCGGCGAGTTTCTCATTGATCGTCGAACCATTCGAAATATGAAGTACCTGAACCATACTCGGCTCATTCGAACGTTCGCACTCGCAGACAATATTCCGCTGATTCCGCCCGAAGGCCTTCAGAAAATAGGAATCGACCGCGGAATCATAGAGTTGCAGGGCACGAGTCCCGAGTGGGTAGAAGCTGGTCTTCTGTGCGTCAGCCCCGGGGAAGGTAATGCTGTCGAATTTGGTCGGCACGCCGGTCGCCTGCACCACGGCATCATGCAGAACCTCGGCATTCAGTCGCCGTGGAAAATAGCGAGAATAGAAACGCTGGTCTTTCTCGTTCCCTGCGACAGGAAGACTGGAACGCTGGTAAGCCTGAGACCGGAGAATCTCGCGCATCAGACTTTTGAGATTGAACTTCTCGGCAACGACATATTCGGCGGCACGTCGCAGGAGTGGCTCATTCGTCGGGGGATTTGACACCCGCATGTCGTCCACACTTTCGACCAGACCAATGCCGAAGAAGTTGGCCCAGACGCGATTTGTAATCGACTTCGCGAAGTAGGGATTTTCCGGCGAGGTCATCCACTGAGCAAGGACGATTCTCCGGTCGCCCGGGTCATCAAATGGAATCGGCTTGCTGTCGAGCGGGGTTGGCGGTTGCGGGGCTCCGGTGCGCGGCTGGACGAGTTCACCGCTTTCGACGATGAACAGCGTTCGCACTCCGTCCCCATTTCGACGGTCACCTCCCCACCCCTTGGCACGAACCCGGGCGAAGATATTCGCCATCGCGTAATACTGGTCGTTCGTCCATTTTTCGAGGGGATGGTTATGGCATTTCGCACAGGCGAGCGAGAGTCCCATGAACGCCTGCGATGCGTTCTCGGTCATCTCTTCCGGAGTCTGAAAGAGCGCGAAGAAATTCGTTGCTCCATTCTCGGTGCTGCTGCCTGTCGCGGTCAGGATTTCACGGACCATGACATCCCAGGGAGTGTTTTTCTCCACGTGAGCATGAATCCACTGATAGTAAGCCTTCAACGCCTCCGGGCGCAGCAGGGTCCCATTTAACATCAGCACGTCAGACCACTTGTACGTCCAGTAGTCCACGAACTCCGGACGTTCCAGCAGTGCGTCAATCAGTTTGTCGCGTTTGTCGGCCTCCTGACTCGCAAGGAACCGTTGCACTTCATCCACGGTGGGGGGCAGTCCAATCGTGTCGAGAAATACCCGACGAATGAACGTCGCATCATCGCAGAGTCCCGACGGCGGCAAGTTCAATTTCTTCAGCTGCCGATTGACCTCTTCATCAATGAAATTCCTTGGCTTGAGCGACGTGAAAACCTCTTCTGGAACCGCATTGGGGAATGGGACGGTGACACGTGCGACGGCAATTTTGGAGGAAAACCAGGCGGTCACGGCCCCTTCGCCCGGTCCGATGACAGTCACGTGACCGTCTTTTGAAATCTGGCAGACCGCATCATTCGCTGAACTCCAGCGCACCCAGTGTGTGACATCCTCCTGTCGCCCGTCGCTGTAGTTGACAATCAGCACCATCTGCTGCTGATCTCCCGGTTGCAGGCGCGATTGTTCCGGCAGAATTTGAATCGACTCGATTTGCGGATCAGTTGCCGTCGGAGCAGCGGCTCCCTGCGCAATCCACTCGGCCAGAATTTGATAGTCACGGGAATCAGTGGAAATGCGGACTCCCCCTTTGTGAGGGAGCCCTCCCGAGGGCTTCGTCAGAATCAGGCTCTGCGCTGGTGCAGCGAACTCAGTTCGACGTCCGCGATCCTGCTTCACAATATTGAAGAAGTCGCTGTCGGGATCATAAGCCCCAAGCGACAGACGGAATCCCCCCTTACCGGCAAGCGCGCCGTGACAGGCGCCCATATTGCATCCCTGACGGGAAAGGACTGGTAGAACATCCTGCCGGAAATTCCAGGGTCTCTGCCTTTCGGCGTCGCTCACCTTGACAGTGCAGCTCGCCGACTCAGATCCGCTGCGGGCCGTGATCGTCGCAGTGCCGTTTCCGACGGGACGCACGATCCCCTCTTCGCTTACTTCTGCAATGGAAGGGTCACTGCTCTGCCATTCGATCTTGTCGGCCAGCTGCTCGCGAATTTCTCCCTGCTCAATTTTGTGAAGCAGCAGTCGTTGCGAGCAGTCGGAGCCCGTCAGCTGAGCTTCCGCAGGAAAAAGTTTGAGTTCGGCCTGAGCCTCCGTGCACGTCAGCCATGAAACGAAGCAAAAGAGCAGTGCAAATCGCTGATTCAAGCCCGGCATCGAGGAAACCCGTAGAATGAAGGACGACGGAGCGTTAACCCATCAATATTCGCTCATCACTCTATTGGAATCAAGGAGCAGACGACGCACCACAGCTAAAGATCTCATAAGGTCCCCACCCGCTGGCGGACGAGCGACTTCAGGCACGACATCCGGAATCAGCGAAATCAATCTGACGCGGTGAGGGGCGAAACCATAGGATTTGCGAGCAAACGTGATACAACTGTGCCTGCAGACCTGACCACTGGAGGAACCTCCGCAGGAATGCGACACCGGAGGTCAGGTTTGCCACCTGAGGACGCAGAGAGAAATTTCCGTTATGAGTGCTGACACTGCGACGCCATTTTTCGACCGGGAACTCAGCTGGCTGGAGTTCAATCAGCGGGTCCTGAACGAAGCTCTGGACCCGGCGGGTCCCCTGTTGGAGCGATTGAAGTTCCTGGCGATCTCCAGTTCGAATCTCGACGAGTTCTTTCGAGTCCGGGTCGGAGCATTGACTACGCTGATTGAAGCAGGAGCGACTCAGACCGCTCCTTCAGGCCTGAATCCAGGCCAGCAGCTTGAGAAAGTGCGTGCGCGAATCACGCAAATGGTCGCTGACCAGTATCGCTGTTATCTCGAAGAGCTGATTCCCCGACTGGCAGAACATGGGATCCAACGTCTTCTGCCGTCGCAACTGAACACGACGCAGCGAAGACTCGTTCGCCAGATCTTCGATCAGGAGATTTTCTCCGTCTTGACTCCGATGGCAATCGACGAGGGAACACCATTTCCTCTCCTCGCCAATCAGTTGCTGAGCCTGTGCGTTCGACTCCCGCCCCGACGAGATGAAGCAGGCTCCACGACAGAGGTCGCTTCCGAAAGTCGCTTCGCGATCATTCCTGTTGGCCGGAACCTTTCCCGATTCATTACGGTCCCTTCAGAAAAAGGGCTCTCGTATATGCATCTGGAAGATGTGTTATCGATGAACATTGAAGATTTCTTTCCGGGGGAAGAAGTCGAGGAATGTTCTGCCTTTCGTATTACCCGCAACGCGGAAATCGAAGTTCAGGAACTGACCCCGTACGGTTTGGCCTGGAACATGGCCGACGTTCTTCGCGCTCGGACAACCGCAGACTGCATTCGACTCGAAATTGAAGAGGCAGCCACACCAGAGGTCAGAGCCTTTCTGCAGAAACAACTGGAAGTCACGGAAGAACAGGTCATCCGCGTACCCGGCCCGATTGATCTGAGTGGATTGCTGGAACTCGCAGGCCGTCGCGGATTCGAAAACCTGCGGGATGAACCCTGGCCTCCGATCAATTCTCCCCAGGTTCCGTCGGAAGAATTGATGTTCGACATTCTCGCTGATCGGGACGTGCTGCTGTATCACCCCTATGAGAGTTACGAACCGGTCGTCCGCCTCATCGAAGAAGCGGCTGATGACCCTGACGTCATTGCGATCAAGCAGACGCTCTATCGAATCAGCCGCGACAGCCAAATCGTCAAGGCCCTACACCGGGCCATCGACAACGGGAAGCATGTTACCGTGCTGCTCGAACTGAAAGCCCGATTCGATGAAGAACGGAACCTCAAGCAGGCGACGGATCTGGAAGCCCGTGGGGCTCAGGTGATTTATGGCGTCAAAGGCCTGAAGACGCACGCCAAACTCTGCATCATCGTGCGGCGCGAACCTCACGGCGTCCAGCGGTATCTCCATTTTGGAACCGGAAATTACAACGAATCGACGGCCCGGCTCTACAGCGACGTTTCGTACCTGACCAGCAACGAGGATCTCGGGGTCGATGCCCTGGCGTTCTTCAATGCACTGGCAGGCTACTCACAGCCGCCTTACAGCTATCGCAAGCTGTCAGCGGCTCCATTGCGATTGCGCGACACACTGCTCGAATTGATTGATGCCGAGACGGTCCGCTGCCGCGATGGAGAAGACGCGAAGATCATCCTGAAACTGAATGCCCTGACCGATCCGATCCTGATCAAAGCACTTTATGAGGCCTCGCAGGCCGGTGTTGAAATCCTGTTAAACATTCGCGGAATCTGCTGCCTGAAGCCAGGCGTTCCGGGGATGAGCGAGAACATCCGAGTTGTCAGCGTTGTCGACCGGTTTCTGGAACACGCGCGTATTTTGTATTTCCATCATGGCGGCGTCCCGAAGCTGTTCATTTCGAGCGCTGACTGGATGGCGCGAAATCTGGATCACCGCAAAGAACTGCTGGTACCGGTCGAGTCCGAATTCTGCCAGCGCCGTCTTCAGGAAGTCCTTGAGATCTATTTCCGTGACAACGTCAAATCGTCACAATTGATGCCGGACGGAAGCTATCAGCGCCTCGCGCCCGATGATAAACCGGCGTTTCGTTCGCAGGAGGAACTGTACCGGCAGGCGCGAGAGACGATTCGTCGGGTCGAACGTCGTCGCCGTACGGTATTCGAACCCCACCGTCCTGACATGTAAATTTCCAAGCCATCGCCTCGCCGATGACTTACTGAATCGCACCACTTTTCGACAGGGGACTTCACTTCCCCGAGGCAACGTTTTCGACCATGGACGATCTTTCCATTTATACCCAGCGTGTGGCAAAGCAGGCTCGACAGGCGTCGCGCATCCTGGGCACGATCAACGGAGCCGCAAAGAACCGCTGGCTTCGTCAATCCGCTGCCGCGATCCGCGAACAAAGCGCCGCACTGATCGAAGCCAACGCGAAAGACATTGAACTGGCTCCCAGTTACGGGCTGACCAGCGCTGAGACCGATCGTCTCAAGCTGACACCGTCACGCATCGATTCCATTGCCGATGCACTGGAACAGGTGACGATGCTGCCGGATCCCGTCGGTGAGATCATTTCCAGCAATCCCCGTCCGAACGGTCTGCTGGTCACTCAGGTACGCGTCCCGCTGGGCGTCGTGTTCTTCATCTATGAGTCACGACCAAACGTCACTGCCGACGCCGCTGCGCTGTGCATCAAGAGCGGGAATGCAGTCATTCTTCGCGGAGGGAAGGAAGCACTTCACAGCAACCTCGCCCTCTTCCACCTGCTGAAGGGGACACTCATCGAGTGTGGGCTCCCAGAACACGCTGTGCAACTGGTCGAAACCACCGACCGCGCCGCAGTCGGCCAGTTCCTCAAGATGAATGAATTCATCGACGTCACGATTCCGCGCGGAGGCAAGTCGCTGATCGAACGGGTCAGTGCCGAAGCAACGATGCCCGTCATCAAGCACTTCGACGGGGTTTGCCATGTCTATGTCGACCAGCATGCCGATCTCGACCTCGCCGAACGGATTCTGATCAACAGCAAGTGCTCACGAACCGGCGTCTGCAATGCCGCTGAGTCTCTGCTGGTCCACGCGGCAATCGCAAAAGAGTTTCTGCCCCGCGCAGGCCGGGCACTTGTGAAAAATGGCGTAGAGATCCGCGGTGATGATCAGGTGAGAGCGCTCATTCCTGAGGCGATTGCTGCGACCGAGGCCGACTACCGCACCGAGTATCTTGATCTGAAAATTTCAGCGAAGGTCGTCGACAGCATTGAGGCGGCCATCGATCACATTCAGGAGTACGGTTCTCATCACACCGAGAGCATTGTCACTCGCGATCTGCAGGCAGCCCGACAGTTCACGCAATGTGTTGATTCGGCCGCAGTGATCGTGAACGCCAGCACGCGTTTCAACGATGGCGGGGAATTCGGACTCGGCGCGGAGATCGGAATCAGCACCGACAAGTTTCACGCCCGGGGACCGTGCGGACTGAAAGAACTCACGAGCTATAAGTACATCGCCTGGGGTGACGGCCAGATCCGCGAGTAGCCGCTGGATTACACGCATTAACAAGGCGTTCATCGAGCCTGCCAGAGTCCTGTGAGACGCTATTTCTTCGCCCATGCGGCGAAAAATCGCGCCTCCGACTCGGCATCCCCAATGACAATGAGTTCCCCCTCGCTGGGTAACGGCATGAAGGGATCCGGATTCGAATTGAACTGCCCATCCTGCACAACGGCCACGACATTACAGCCGGTTGTCTGTCGGACCTTGCTGCCCGCCAGTGTCTGACCGACGAGCGCCTTTGGAACCGGAAGTCGCACAATATCGAGTCCTTCTGCCAGCAGCAGGACTTTGCCGTGCTGCAGGAGATTGAAGATGACGTTCGCCCCCGTGGAAGCATACGTCATCACAAAATCGACCCCTGCGCGATGCAGCGTACTCGCATTGCGATCCTGATTTGCCCTACCGACGATCTGGATGTCAGGCCGCAGGTGACGGCAGTAGATCGCGAGGTAGATGTTCATGTCATCGTCATGCGTGGTGATGACAACAGACGAGGTTTCCATAATCCCGGCCCGTTGCAGGACCTCCAGTTCGGCAGCGTCTCCAATCACATAATGTTCGGAATCGCGTGCCCGTTCCGGGAGACGTTCAACGATGCGATATGGGACGTCTTGACGCTCCAGTTCTTTCGCGGCGGCTCTCCCGACACGGCCTCCGCCGAGAATCACGACCGGAGCAGTTGTTTCGCTGTAGATACAGAACAGGCTGTCGTATTCCTCAAGCTGTTCTTTTGATCCGGCAAGGACCAACACCGAAGTGGCCGTCAGAACGGAATCTGGCCCCGAGATCGAGAATTTTCCCCGATCCCAGATGCCGATCACATTCACTTTGGCATGGTCGCCAAGTCGAATCTCCCGCAAAGATCGACCGACCATGGGAGTCCCGGAGACAGCTGCTTCCGCGATCTGCAGGTCTCCGAAATGACCAATGACGCGAGATCTTGCATCGCGTCCAAGCACATGTCTGGCCAGTGCCTGCCCGAGCATTTCGCTGAGCTGCAAGGTCTGGCTGCATCCGGCAAGTTCAAGAATATCTGTCGATGCCTCAGTCGCCGCCGAAGCGACAATCGAGACGGATTCGGATGTCTCACGGACGGTGAACACAATGTTGGTGTTTGTCGTGTCCTTCTGCAGTGCGACAACCAGTGCTGCCTGCCTGACCTGCGCGTGGAGGTAGGTTTCAGGGTCGTCGAACTGCCCGAGCATGACGCGATATCCCTCATCATGCAGACGCAGAGCGTCCGCCAATTCCGGGACGAGCAGCACATATTCCAGTCGCGAGCGATTCAGTCGCCGGATTAAAGCCTGCTCAACCGGTCCCAGTCCTGTCAGAATGACGTGCCCTGTCACAGACGAGGGAAGTTTTCGCGGCGCCCGAGCTGCGGCCTGTGCTTCGAGCCAGGGAACGTAAAAGAACTGGATGAACATGAAGGGCAGCACAACCAGCATCGAAATTGTGCCGGAGAGCAGGACAACGACAGAAAAAAGTCGACCCAGGTCAGACTGAAAGGTGATGTCACCGAACCCGAGCGT